>NZ_HE997173.1:0-62935 GCF_000312405.1 Limosilactobacillus ingluviei str. Autruche 4
TTATGGAGGATTAGCTCAGTTGGGAGAGCGTCTGCCTTACAAGCAGAGGGTCACAGGTTCGAGCCCTGTATCCTCCATTGAGCCGGTAAGCTCATGAGCCGTTAGCTCAGTCGGTAGAGCATCTGACTTTTAATCAGAGGGTCGACGGTTCGAACCCGTCACGGCTCATTGCCAAAGGAAGGATTCCTAAGTTAATATGCCGACTTAGCTCAGTTGGCAGAGCACCTGTCTTGTAAACAGGGGGTCGGAGGTTCGAATCCTCTAGTCGGCATTTATCATTTTAATATGATGCGGAAGTAGTTCAGTGGTAGAACATCACCTTGCCATGGTGGGGGTCGCGGGTTCGAATCCCGTCTTCCGCTTTGCCAATTCCATTTGATAATGCCGGGGTGGCGGAATTGGCAGACGCACAGGACTTAAAATCCTGCGGTCAGTGATGACCGTACCGGTTCGATCCCGGTCCTCGGCACCATACGCACCCATAGCGCAACTGGATAGAGTGTCTGACTACGAATCAGAAGGTTGCAGGTTCGACTCCTGCTGGGTGCATTGATTTTCGGGAAATAGCTCAGCTTGGTAGAGCACCTGGTTTGGGACCAGGGGGTCGCAGGTTCGAATCCTGTTTTCCCGATTTGGTAATTTAATATCTAAGTTACTTATTTCGCGGTGTAGCTCAGCTGGCTAGAGCGTCCGGTTCATACCCGGGAGGTCGAGGGTTCGATCCCCCCCGCCGCGATTTGGGTGGTTATTTTGGACCTTTAGCTCAGTTGGTTAGAGCAAGCGGCTCATAACCGCCCGGTCGTAGGTTCGAGTCCTACAAGGTCCATCCTACGCAACAGCCGTTAAATATTATGGAGGATTACCCAAGTGGCTGAAGGGGGCGGTCTTGAAAACCGCTAGGCCGGGCAACCGACGCAAGAGTTCGAATCTCTTATCCTCCTTTTTTTAATTATCGCGGGGTAGAGCAGCCTGGTAGCTCGTCGGGCTCATAACCCGGAGGTCGTTGGTTCAAATCCAGCCCCCGCAATTTTTGGTCCATTGGTCTAGTTTTGGTTAGGACGCATCCCTGTCACGGATGAGATCACGAGTTCGAGTCTCGTATGGACCGTATGGCTCGGTAGCTCAGTTGGTAGAGCAACGGATTGAAGCTCCGTGTGTCGGCGGTTCGATTCCGTCCCGCGCCATTACCGCTTTTGCGGGTATAGTTTAGTGGTAAAACCACAGCCTTCCAAGCTGTTGTCGCGAGTTCGATTCTCGTTACCCGCTTAATTGAATATTATATGGGTCTATAGCTCAGCTGGTTAGAGCGCACGCCTGATAAGCGTGAGGTCGGTGGTTCGAGTCCACTTAGACCCATTGGGGAAGTACTCAAGTGGCTGAAGAGGCGCCCCTGCTAAGGGTGTAGGTCGCGACAAGCGGCGCGAGGGTTCAAATCCCTCCTTCTCCGTTCCTCGTTTGAGGTTTTTAACTTGCATCACTGTTACTTTCTTGGTATGGTGATTATGTAAGGATGACCCGTTGGTCAAGTTGGTTAAGACACCAGCCTTTCACGCTGGTAACATGGGTTCGAATCCCGTACGGGTCATTTTCATATTATCGCGGGGTAGAGCAGCCTGGTAGCTCGTCGGGCTCATAACCCGGAGGTCGTTGGTTCAAATCCAGCCCCCGCAATTTTGGTCCATTGGTCTAGTTTTGGTTAGGACGCATCCCTGTCACGGATGAGATCACGAGTTCGAGTCTCGTATGGACCGCTTTCTTGGCAACGTGTTTTGGACATGTTGCTTTTTTGTTATTTGCAATCGCCGCTACTTGAACAAAGAATAAAAAAGCTCTCAGTGCTAACTTCTGAGAGCTTTTCTGTTGAGGGCTGCTACATTAATCCACTAAGCGGTAATGATTGCTAAAATACTGGCCGCGACGATCCGAGTGGGCATATTGACGCAGGGGGGCTGCCGCGGAGCTATTAAGCCACGCCTCAAGGGCCGCCGGTGTTTGCCACCACGTTAACAGTACCAAGGTGCCTGCATCATCTTTCCGGCGGGTTAAATAGCCGGTTAGGAAGGCCGGCGTGGTTTTGGCCGTGGTCGCCAATAGTTCACTGGCCCATTGGCGGAGCATTTTCCGGTCCTTGCGGCCGAAGCTAAAGGATTGATAGCTTAACAAGCCCCGGAATTCGTCGCTGCCCACGGCCGTAATAGGCTTTAACCGAATCGGGGCGGTAAATTGGCTGCGTTGCCCTGAAAAGTCAAACAGGGCGTACTTATCCGGTACCCGGCTGCTGGCATAAAGCTTGCAGGGCCGAGGGGCTAAGGTGGCGGCCCGCGCCATTAAATAGGCGCGCGACCCCAGGGTATAACTAAGTTCATTTAACATCAGGCTTCACTTCCTTTGCCTTTATTATACACGCCTGAAAAGCTAAGGGCGGCCCAGTTGAGTTATCATTAGCTATCTGACGGGGATTGATAATTAAATAAAATTCATCGGCAAGTTATTTGACTTTTTGCCAGTAGTTGTAAAATAACTTTTACATATTAGTGAAAGCGCTTGAGAACGTATTTTTAAAGAACTTACAAAAAGTAAACAAATTTCCGGGGAGAGGTTTTATTTATCGTCCTAATGGGCTATAATAATTATGAAAATATGGTGAGGGAAGCCACGAAGCAAGGTATTGGCGGATTGGCACTGAACGAATATGAATGAAGGGGGCCAAATCATGGTAACACTGTATACATCTCCTAGTTGCACTTCATGCCGGAAGGCGCGGGCGTGGTTAAAGGAACATGACATTCCATTTGTCGAACGAAATATTTTTTCAGAACCATTGAGCCTCGCGGAAATCAAAACGATCTTACGGATGAGTGAAAACGGGACCGAAGATATTATTTCGAAGCGTTCCAAAGCCTACCAATCACTAGGAATGGACTTGGATGAATTGCCAATGACGGAACTGTACGCTTTAATTGCGCAAACGCCAGGTTTGTTGCGGCGCCCGATTATTTTAGATGATAAGCGGCTGCAAATCGGCTACAATGAAGATGAAATTCGGCGTTTCTTGCCGCGGAAGGTGCGGGCAATGGAATTAGCTGAAGCCCAACGGCGGGCAAATATGGTTTAAAAAGTGGGGCTGAGCGCGAAGCGGCAGCGCCGCTTTTTTTGCAGTTTGGGCGTAAATTCGGTAAAATAGGAGGGATTAATAAAAACGGAAATTGGAGGGAAAAAAGGATGGAAACCAAACGAATTAATGAAGATACCATTCAAGTCCTGATTGATCAAGACGACTTGGTTCAACGCGGGATCTCCCTTCCCGAGCTAATGGGCAATCAAGAGCGGGTGGAAGATTTTTTCTATCAGATCTTGGATGAAGTGGATGTTGATCATGATTTTAGCCCGGATGAGCCGTTGACGTTTCAAGTGCGCCCATTACAAAATAACGGATTAGAATTACTTATCATTCGTGGCTCCCACCGGGGTGAAGAGTTGGCCCGCAACATTAAAGCCCAGCTGCAAGGCTATGATGATGAGCCGACGGACGAGTTAGCCGGGGATGAAGTCGATGAAGCCTTACTAGATCCGGACGTTGATAAGTTGGAGCGGGTCGTCGTGATGAAGGACTTTGAAGATTTCGTTGCCTTGGCGGCGGTCTTAGATACTTTGAACTTAACGTCGGATCTGTATCAATGGCAAGATCAATACTACTTGGTCTTGACTTTCTTAAATGATGGGAATTTAACGGCGGGCGAAGTGCACGACCGGATGGCTGTTGTCTATGAATTTGCGCAGGCCACCACGACGACGGCGGCAGTCTTAAAAGAGCATGGTCGCTTGGTCATGGAGCAAACGGCCATTGAACTGGCCCGCCACTACTTCGCTTAATGGCAACGGTACCGAGCCTAACTGTTATTAGCTGAATTAAACGAACCAAAGCAAGCCGGGAAAATGATTTTTCGGGCTTGCTTTTTGGCTCTTGTTATAAATTTAATTATTTTAGTTTAAAATCGCCCCAAAACGCGTATATATAAGTAAGGGGGGATTTAGATGCAAATGGCAGTTGATGCAACCGGTCACTTAACCTTAGCGCGCCATGCCCAAAAACAGCAGGTATATTATTGTCCAACCTGTGGTCAACCACTAATGTTGCGACGGGGGCAACAAAAGCCCGCCTATTTTGCTCATCAACGGGCGTGTACGCCGCGGGCTGGGGGCGAAACAGCAGAACACCAACAAGGCAAACAACAAATCATGGCCTGGGCCACCCGCCAAGGTTGGCAGCCCCAAGCAGAGGTTTATTTGCCCATGATTCAACAGCGCCCTGATGTCTTGGTGACCATTAATTCTCGGCAAGTGGCCCTGGAATTTCAATGCAGTGCCCTGAGCTTGGCCCGACTGCAGGAACGCAACCGTGGGTATGCCCGGTTGGGGATTCAGCCGGTTTGGTTCTTGGGCCAACCCTACCAGCGCAGCTTGCACCGGGCAAAACAAGCGCAGTTTACCCAACTGTATCACGGTCGCCCGTGCTTATATTATTGGCAGGTCACCCGCGGTCAATTGACCTGGCAAACCGGCCAAATCACGCCAGTGGCCACCGTAGCGCCCCGCCAGGTCAGCCGGGATGTAGCTTGGTTGCAAGGCAATTCGACCAGTTCCGCGGCCACCCGCCAGCTGCTCGGGGCCCTATATCAAGCGGGGCACATCGGGGTCAATTGTCCCCTGGTGGCGCATTACCAAGAGACCAATTGGCCCTTGATTGACGAATCATTATTGGCCTGGCACCTCCGCCAACTGTTGGCACTGGAGCAGGTTGTTTTGGGCACGACCTGGTCTTGGGCGGGGTGGTGGACCTTTCTGACAGCGCAAACGACTTGGTTGCCCTTACCGTGTTTGACGCCCCCGCAGGTGGCTCAGCTGCACCACCAGCTCTTGCAAGCCTGGACGGTCGAATTGGCCCAAGCCGGAATCGTAACGCAACGCGCGGCGGGGGTCCAGTATTGCCGCCGGCCAGCCTGGTTTGCCAGTTATGCGGCGAAAGTACGGGCCGTACGGGGTTGGGCGGGAAAAGAAAAAAGCCCCCGATAGGCAGGGGCTAAGGATTACAGGATTCGAAAGCGTGGTTGGACGTGGTTAAAGCGGTCAATGAAGTCTTGGGCGGTTTGCATGACTTGCAGTTGCCCATCGTGGAGCAATTGAATTAAGGTGTCGTAATCAAAATCGTTGATTAAGACCCCGTAATCCGGCCCGGTGGTATCAAAGATGACGGCCGTAGCGGTCCGGGTGACCCCTAGTTCATTTGCCATTTTTTGATCGGCCACAAAGGCTTCGCGGGCTAAATCCGACTGGCGATCCGCTAAAAACATTTCCAGGTCTAACCCGACTTGGCGGGCAATTTCTTCGACCAAGGCCGGTGAATAGCGCCGCGCATCTTTAATAATGGCCGTTTGCAGTTGGAGTAAGTAGTGGCGTCCCCGCTTTCCACCTTGAAAAAGGGCCGCTTTATAATCGAGGCTGACTTGGTAGAGTAATTCAGAAACGGCTTGGTGGTGAGAAGCGCTGAGGCCGTAGCGATGCAGCGTATTTTGGATGGTGTGCATGTTAATCAGGGGCACAAATTGGTACTGCAATTTGGTTTGTTGTAGGTCCTTATCAATCCGCAAGACATCTTGTTCACAACGGTAGCATTGCATGCCCAGGGGATTGACGAACAGGTGAATCTCGAGCACGGGCGGCTCCTCCAATCGTCATCATTTCGCGTTTAGTTAAGTTTCTCCAATTATTTTGGCAAAGCTCCCTGGATTTGTAAAGTAAATTGATTGCCACCAGCTCAGCGGCAATCAATTCGCCAATCTAGGGCAAAAAGGCTCGGCCGCTGGGCAGCATGTGCTAAAATGGAAATTAAGCATTAACGAAGAAAGCAGGAAGAGTGATGGTAGAGAATTGGCAGGATTTCTTATTCCCGTACCAGCAAGCGGTCAATGAACTCAAGGTCAAGCTGCGCGGGATGCGAAAACAGTTTGAAGAGCAGGCCCAGCATTCACCGATCGAATTTGTGACCGGGCGGGTGAAGCCAGTCGATAGTATCAAGGAAAAAATGGTTCGGCGCCACGTCCAGGCCGACCGTTTAGAACAAGACATGCAAGACATTGCCGGGCTCCGGATTATGTGTCAATTTGTCGAAGATATCTATGTGGTTGTCGATTTGCTGCGCCAACGCAGCGATATGACGATTTTAGAGGAACGCGATTACGTTACCAACGTCAAACCCAGTGGCTACCGGTCCTACCACATTGTGATTGAATACCCGGTCCAATTGACGACGGGAGAAAAACGGATTTTAGCTGAAATTCAGGTTCGGACCTTGGCAATGAACTTCTGGGCGACGATTGAGCACTCGTTGAACTACAAGTACGGGGGTACGTTCCCAGCTGACGTCCGCGATCGGTTGCAACGGGCTGCAACGGCCGCTTTCAAGCTTGATCAGGAAATGTCAGAAATCAGAGAAGAAATTCAAGAAGCCCAAACGATCTTCTCGTATAACCGCCAGCCCCAAGCGCAGCCGCCTAAAGAAAGTGAGGATACCGATGCGAGTCGCCATTTATAATTCAGATACCCAAGAATCCAAGCGCTTAAAGCGGATGATCATCCAGGGCTTGGCCAAGGAAGGGATCCCTTACGATGAAGAGCAGCCGGATCTGGTAATCTCCATCGGTGGGGACGGGACCTTGCTGTCCGCTTTTAATCACTATGAAGACCGGCTGGATGAAATTCGCTTTGTCGGGATGCACACGGGGCACTTGGGCTTTTACACCGATTGGCGGACCTTTGAAGTCTTTGATTTGATTGAAAGTTTAAAGACGGATAGTGGTCAGTCGGTGGCTTACCCCTTGTTAAACGTGGAAGCCAAGTTCTCCGATGGGACCCGGCAGAATTTTGTGGCCCTCAACGAATCGACCATCCGCGACATGGTCAAGACGATGGTTTGTGATGTCTACATCAACGCCGAACTCTTTGAACGCTTCCGGGGCGATGGTTTATGTATTTCAACCCCGACGGGTTCAACGGCCTATAATAAGTCGGTCGGCGGGGCGATTATGGATCCCAAGATTGTCGGCTTTCAATTAGGCGAAATGGCCTCGTTAAACAACCGGGTCTTTCGGACCTTGGGCTCGCCGATCATCTTTGGCAAGGATGCCGTCTTGACCTTGCGCTTGGCGGATGATTCAACGGCGGTCTTAAGTTGCGATCGGACACAGATTATGTTGGGCGAAGTGCGCCATCTGACGGAACTGACCTACTCGGTGGCGGAACAACAAATTCGCTTTGCTAAGTACCGCCATACGAATTTCTGGCGGCGGGTCAAGGCCTCCTTTATCGGGGGTGAAGCATGAGGTTTACGTGGACGTACCAAGGCAGTGTGCCGCGCAAACTGCGTCGGGTGTTAAAATCCTTTGGGGTAACGACATCTTTGATTAAGGTGGCCATCTTTCACGGTGGCCGTCTTTTATTGAACGGACAAACTGCGTGGGCAATTGCCAACGTGCAGCCGGGAGATGAAGTCGGGATTGAAGTTCCCAATGAAGCCGCGAATGATGCGGTGACTCCCTGTGAGTTGCCCTTTGAGATCGCCTATGAGGACCGCGACTTTTTGGTTATTAATAAGGCCGCCGGGGTTGCGACGGTCCCGGCGCATAATGTGGCGGTGCAAGACAGCTTGGTCAACCGGGTGAAGGCGTACTACCAGCGGCAGGGGTACGAAAACCAAGTGACCCACGTGGCGACCCGCTTGGACCGTGATACCAGTGGACTGGTGATTTTTCCCAAGCATCGCTTTGCTCACGCCGTCTTGGACCGGCAATTAAAGGCGCACCAGGTTTTTAAGCAGTATGAGGCTTTGGTTGGTGGGACAGTCGCTGAGCATGGCTATTTGGATGCGCCGATTCAGCGGGATCCCGCCTCGTTTGTCAAGCGAATGATTGGACCGGACGGGAAGGCGGCCGTGACCGAATACTGGCGCCTCGCGACCGTGGTGGGAGCTAGTCGGGTGAAAATCCAGTTGCATACCGGCCGAACCCACCAGATTCGGGCCCATTTTGCCTGGCGTGGCACGCCGCTGTTTGGCGATGAAATGTACGGTGGCGATTGCCAATTGCTGCATCGCCAGGCCTTACACTGCCAAAAGATTCGCTTTTACAGCCCGTTTTTGGCCAAGACAATCAGCCTTACGGCCCCCTTGCCGGCGGATTTGCAAGCGTTACAAGCTCAATTGGGCCTGACTGGTGATCAGCCAAAGTAGCGGTTAGGTCCCACCTGATCGATCTAGCGTGTGGAAAACAAAAAAAGACCGGGAAAAGCAGTGCTTTTTCCCGGCCCTTAAACGCAACGTCCTAAGTCTTACCAGCGCTTAATGCAGACTGGTTCTGGACAAGCGACGTCTTGTTGCAACAGGGTTAATTGGCCACTGGCCGCGTCACGGGCGTACAGGGTCAAATTGTTGGTATTTTGGTTCGCGGCGATGAGGTAACTTTCGTCTTGGCTCAGTTCAAAGTCCCGCGGGAAATCGCCGGCGGTGGTAATCGATTGGATGTGGTTGACGGTGCCATCTGCTTGGACGGCAAAGACGGCAATCGTGTTTTCGCCCCGGTTGGAGGTGTAAATGAATTGCCCGTCTTGCGAGATGTGAATGGCAGCGGCCCCGTTGTGGGCCGTCCAATCAGCCGGGATGGTCTTGATGGTCTGGACATGCGCAAACGCGCCAGTGGCCGCGTCGTATTGCAAGACTTCCAGTTGACTGGACAATTCCCCGAGCAGGTAAGCAAATTTCCCGTTCGGCGCAAAGACCAGGTGCCGGGAACCGAAGCCGGCTTCGGATTGGTAGCGAGATTTCGCGGTCAGCTTCCCTTCCGTACTTAGGTCGTAAACCACGACCAAATCCATCCCTAAGTCACAAACGACCAACCGGCCATCTGGGGTGAGGTCGGCGTAGTGCGGGTGCGGAGCGTCTTGTTCGGGAGCGGGTCCTGTGGCCCCTTCGTGTTGGACTTGATCAGCCAGGGTCAATTGACCGTCGGCAGCGACGCGGTAGACACTGATCAGACCAGTATGGTAGTTGGCGACAAACAGCAACTGCCGGGTGGCGTCAAAGCCTACGTAAGCGGGGGGCGAACCGGCGGCCAGCGCCTGGGCCAAGCGAGTGGCGTGGTCGTTGGTCAAGGCGTAGCTGGCAATCCCGCCTTGGCCGTCGGCTTGGTAAACGGCAAAGGCTCGGTCGTTAGCAACTTGCAAGTAGGACGGCTTGCCTGATTCGGCGACCAACCATGATGCTGATAATTGTTGGGTAGCAGGATCCAGGGTCACCCCGTAGATCCCTTGACTGGTGTGACTGGTGTAAGTCCCAATCATAAATTTTTCAGTCAAAACAAAAACCTCCTTAATCGAAATACTCCTTTATCATAGCACACGCACCAAGGGCTTGGGTGGGCGAAGGGGGATTTTGTAGGCAATGAGAAAGCAGAGGAAAGCAGAGTGAAGAAACGAGAATTAGCGGCCCAATGGGTCCAAAACCATTTGTCGATGTTAGCGTGCCCAATTTGTCAGAGTCCCTTTAGCCTGGTGGCGACCCAGGGGCTGCGGTGTAGTAAGGGGCACCAGTGGGATTTTAATCGGGCGGGGTCCGTTCATTTTTTGCAAACCGCCAGTGCCAGCAATGGTTACGATCAGGAAATGTTGGCCGCGCGCCGGCGGGTGTTAACGGCGGGCTTATTTGCCCCGATGGTGGCGCAACTCAACGCTTGTTTGCCAGCGACGCCGGTTAAACTGATTGACGTGGGAACCGGGGAAGGGACGCCCCTAGCTCAGCTGCAAGCCTTACGGGGCAACGCCGATGCCTTGGCCGGCTTTGATATTTCCAAGGCGGGCGTAAACTTGGCGACCCAATTGGCGCCCGGGCAAATGTTCTTTTGTGTCGCTGATTTGCGCAAGTTGCCGTTTGCGACGGCCAGCCTGGACGTGGTCATGGAATTGTTTTCCCCGGCCGATTATGATGAGTTTGACCGGGTCCTGGCGCCCGGGGGGACGTTGCTGAAAATCATTCCGACCGGAGCCTACCTGCAGGAATTGCGGGCCTTGCTGTACCCAGCCACGGATGCGCATCGCCACTATGACAATCACTTGGTCAAGGACCGCTTCTTAGCTCGCTATCCGGCCGGGCAAGTGATCCCAATCAATTACCAGTTTGAATTGGCGCCAGCCTTGCGGGCGGACCTAGTGGCGATGTCGCCCTTGCATTGGGGCCAAGGGGCGCGGGAGCTGACGGCCGCGGAACTGGCTTCGTTGAAAACGGTAACGGTTGCCGTAGAACTGCTGATTGCCAAGAAAAACGCAAAAAATTATTGAAATCTTAAAGCGGTGTGGTAAAATAATCTTCAGAAATCATTTGGTAAGTGACATCGAAGCTTTCGTTGGTATTTATCAAAGAGCACTTCACTAAAGCAGCGTTTCGCCGTGCCCACACCGAGACCCTGCTTTTTTTGTTGCCAAAAACACCATTGCGATAGAAACGAGGAAAATCATGACCAATCACATTGTACTCTTTGAACCCCTGTTTCCGGCTAATACGGGTAATATTGCTCGGACCTGTGCCGGCACGAATACGGTCCTGCACTTAATTAAGCCCCTGGGGTTTGCAACCGATGATAAGCATATGAAGCGGGCGGGGTTGGACTACTGGGATAAGGTTGAAGTGGTCTACCATGATGATCTGCCGGCTTTCATGGCGACGGTACCGGATCAAACCAAGCTGTACTTGGTATCGAAGTTTGCCACCCGGGATTATACAGAAGTCGACTATACAGCCAGTGGTGATCATTACTTCTTATTTGGCAAGGAAACCACGGGCCTGCCCGAACCATTTATGCGCCAGTACCCGGAATTGGCGATTCGGATTCCCCAAAACGATGACAACATTCGGGCGTTAAATCTGTCGAACAGTGCGGCGATCGTGATTTACGAAGCTTTGCGGCAGCAAAGCTTTCCGCACTTGGCCCGGGTGCACACGTACGAATTTGACAAGTTAAAGTAGTTGTTGACAAAGAAAGGATCAGCATATGCCACAACGCAAACGGCGGGCGGCCAAAAAGCCGCGCCGCGCTAAAGCTTCGGCCCAACCACAATTAGCGCGCCACTTAGGGGGGCTTTTGGTGGCCTTAGTGTTGGTGGTCGGGGCCTTTCAATTAGGGTTAATTGGTCAAGTCGTACTCGGGAGTTTTCAACTGCTGGGCGGCCAGAGTGCCTATTTTCTGTTGGTCGTGGGGTTAGGCCTAGCGAGCTGGGTGGCGCTTTTTGCCGCCTTGCCCCGCGTTGCTCCCCGCTATTGGTGGGGGCTGGGGTTGTTTTACCTGGGCTTGCTGTTGGTTTTACATGCGCAAATGTTTGCGACTTTACAGACCCACAGCCACTTTAGCTTAGTGACCTGGAATTCGTTGAATCGGGCCCTCTTTAACGGTGATTCAACGGCCCCACTGGGGGGTGGCATGTTGGGGGCATGGCTGTACTCCTTGAGTTACGTGCTGTTAAATCAAGCTGGGACGCTCGGGCTGGGTTGGTTATTGATGTTGAGCGGAGTGATTGTCTTCTTCCATTTGCCATGGCAGCGGGTCTTCCCGTGGTTGCGGCAGGTGGGCCGGGGAATTGGTCAATTGGTTAAAGAGGCCCGGGCAAGACAAGCAGCGCGACCAAAACGCCAACCAACGACTCCGCCGAGCGCCGCGGCCCCCGCTCCGCCAGAACCAGCGGTCACGCCACCGGAGCCAGCGCCGGCTACTCCGCCCGTTGCCCCGGCGCCGAAAATCAACGTGGCCGGACAACCAGAACCAGCGGCCCCGGTTGAACCAACCCCAGAACCAGAACTTCCGGCCTTGGGGCTGGGGGAGGTCCACGATGATGACTATCAGCTGCCCCCGCTCAGTTTGTTGAGTTCGGTGGCGGCGACTGATCAAAATCAAGATTTAGCCGCCATTCAGGAAAATACCAGCAAGTTAGCGGCGACCTTAGCGTCCTTTGGGGTCGACGCCACGGTCGAAAACGTCAACCTGGGGCCGTCGGTGACGGAATATGAATTAAAGCCCGCCACAGGGGTGAAGGTAGCCAAAATCACCCACCTGGCGGATGATTTAGCCCTGGCCTTAGCCGCCAAGGGGATTCGGATCGAAGCGCCAATTCCGGGAAAATCCTTGGTCGGGATCGAAGTCCCCAACCAAGCCCCGGCTACGGTGGGCTTTAAGGAACTAATCGAAGCGATGCCCAACAGTGAGCGGCCCTTGGAAGTCCCGTTGGGGCGGGCAGTGACGGGCGAAGTCGTGACCGCGGATCTGACCAAGATGCCCCACCTATTGATTGCTGGGGCCACCGGGAGTGGGAAATCGGTGGCGATCAATGTCATTTTGACCAGTTTATTGCTGCGGGCGAAACCCAGCCAGGTCAAAATGCTGATGGTCGACCCGAAGAAGGTTGAATTAAGCGTTTATAATCAAATCCCCCACCTGCTGAGCCCAGTCGTGGCCGAGCCGAAAAAGGCCGCGAAAGCCCTGGCCAAGGTGGTGGCAGAAATGGAACGCCGGTATGAACTGTTTGCCGCGCTAGGGACCCGGAACCTGCAGGGATACAATGAACTGGTCGCTCAGCATCCGGATGAAGAACAGGCGCCCTTGCCGCTGATTTTGGTAATCATTGACGAATTGGCCGATTTGATGATGACGGTCTCTAAAGAAGTGGAAGATTCCATTGTCCGGATTGCTCAAATGGGGCGGGCCGCGGGGATTCACATGGTAATTGCCACCCAACGGCCGTCCGTCGATGTCATCACGGGGTTGATCAAGGCCAACGTCCCGTCGCGGATTGCCTTTGCGGTCTCCAGCGGGATCGACTCGCGGACGATTTTGGACGCCAACGGGGCGGAAAAATTATTGGGCCGCGGGGACATGCTCTTCCAACCGATTGATAAAAACAAGCCGACCCGGCTACAAGGGGCCTTCATTTCCGATCACGATGTCGAAGCCGTGGTTGACTTTATTAAGGATGAGCAACCAGCGGAATACGATCAGCAAATGGTGATTACGGACGAAGAAATGCAACAAGAAGCAACCCAAGCTGAACAGGATCCCTTGTTTGATGAGGCCCTGGCTTTTGTAATTGATCAACAAAAGGCGTCTACTTCAATGGTCCAGCGGCGCTTTCGGATTGGTTATAACCGGGCCGCGCGCTTGATTGATGACTTGGAACAACAAGGTTATATTGGGCCAGCCAACGGGGCCAAACCCCGCGAAGTTTATTTGGACCGGCGCGATTAAAAAAGCCACCTGCTTTCGTGGAAAGCAGGTGACTTTTTTGGTTAGCGCTACATTAGATCAAGCCCAAGGCCCCAACGGCAGAAAAAAGCAGGGAACCCAACATGGCGATTAACATCAGCCAAACGGCGATCATTGTAATTTTTTGAAAGCGCGTCTTCTTTTTCTTTTGCATATTCTCGATCCTTTACTGCCAGAAAATAATTCCTTCCTAGTGTAATCAATTTGGCGCGAAATTTCAAACTGAACAATGGCGTGGTACAATGAAGCGGCGAGAAAGGGTGGAAATGGATCGTGGAAATTAAGCAGTTACTATTGGAATTTCTGATTGGGGCGGCCTTTTGGGGCTTGGAATGGTTGGTCCAGCGGCTGTTTGGCCGCCCCAAGCAACACTCCCGGGCTGGCTGGGCCTTGCTCTTAATGGCCTTGACGGAAGCCAACCTGGGCTTTTATTGGTTTGCCTACCCGATGATTGGGTGGATGTTGCTCGGGATTGGGCTGGTGATTTTGCAGTTGACGGCCCGCCGGGAGTTCTTATACCAACGCTACTGGCCAGCCTTTTGGCGCTTGTCGTTTTTGTATGCCAGCGTAGTTTGGGCGGGCTCGTGTTTTTTGATGCAGTTGCCAACGCCTTAGCGCTTGGCCAATCGTTTGATCAGGCAGCAAACAAGGGGAAAATAAGAGGAACTGGCCGGGCCGAAAAATGTTCTAAAATAATGAAGAAAGCAAAAATAATTTCGGCCGTTAGTCGGCTTGAAGACGCGAAATTGGGTGGCCAATATCGCGTTTTTTATTTTTTAGGGGAATTCGGGAAATTGCGTGGTGAGAAGTGGGGGATTGTGGTAGACTTGACTTGTGATCGCAAGGGAGGTGGCTGCTTTGTTTATGGGTGAATTTAATCACACGATTGATCCAAAGGGGCGCCTGATTATTCCCGCTAAATTCCGCCAGCAGTTGGGGGAGCGGTTTGTCATTACCCGGGGGCTGGATCAGTGTTTAGCTGGTTGGCCGCTGAGCGAATGGGAAAAATTACAAGCCAAATTGCGGGCCTTGCCGATGACGAAGAAAAATGTCCGCCAGTTTGTCCGCTTTTTGTATGCGGCCGCGGTGGAATGTGAATTTGATAAGCAAGGCCGGGTCAACCTGTCGGCGACCCTGTTGGATTACGCCCAATTAAAGCAAGCGTGCGTAGTCGTGGGGGTGGCCACCCACTTTGAAATTTGGGATACTGCTACCTGGCAAACCATCAATCAGCAGGCTGCGGCAGATTTTGCGGCGGTAGCTGAGGAATTAGATTTTGATTTTTAAGCACTTCGGGCAGCTAAAGGAGGAACTGGTTAATGGAATTTGCACACGTCACCGTTTTGTTGCACGAAGCGGTCGATGCCTTGGCGATTCAGCCGACGGGGACTTATGCGGACGCAACCTTGGGTGGCGGGGGCCACAGTGGCTTGATTGCCAGTCAATTGGCGCCGGGGGGGCACTTATATTCATTTGACCAGGATCAAGTGGCAATTGATTACAACCAGGATAATTTAAAAGCGCCGCTGGCGGCGGGAACCTTAACCTTGGTTAAAGCCAACTTCCGCCAGCTAAAGGCAGAATTGGCCGCCCGCGGCGTGACGGGGTTGGATGGGATTGTTTATGATCTGGGGGTTTCATCGCCCCAATTTGATGATGCCAAGCGGGGCTTTTCTTACCAACACGAGGCTCCCTTGGACATGCGGATGAACCAAGCCCAGGCCCTGTCAGCCAAAGAAGTCGTGAATGAATGGTCGTATGCCGATTTGGTGCGGATCTTGTATCGTTACGGGGAAGAATCCTTTGCCAAATCGATTGCCCGCGCCATTGAACGCCACCGGCAGCAAGCGCCGATTGAAACCACGACGGAATTAGCTGAGATTATCAAGGAAGGAATTCCGGCCAAGGCCCGCCGGCATGGTGGGCACCCGGCTAAAAAGAGCTTTCAAGCGATTCGTATCGCCGTCAATGATGAATTGGGAGCCCTAGAAAGCTCCTTGGAGCAAGCCCTCGATTTATTGAACGTCCACGGGCGCATCGCGGTGATTACCTTCCAATCCTTGGAAGACCGGTTGGTCAAGACGATGTTTAAAGAACGAACGTCGCTTCCGGAATTGCCCCCAGGTTTACCGGTGATTCCTGCGGCCAGCCAACCGGCTTATCGCTTGGTGAATAAGAAACCGATTTTGCCTTCGGCCGCGGAATTGGCGGCAAACCACCGCGCCCACAGTGCAAAACTCCGAATTATTGAACGCGTAAAGAAGTGAGAATAGGAAAGTGGTCTGAATGGATGAAAATACGGCACGTGAACTGAGACAGCAAACCCAGCCTACGCCCGCGGCGCAGCCAACCGTAACGGCGCAACCAACGGTGGGGCGGGTTCCGTTTTCAAAATTTGAAATTCTCTTAGGGGTGGTCTGCACGGCGCTAGTGGCGTGGATGGTCGTTAGTTTGATCTCGGCCAAGATTGCGTTGAACAACCACCAACACACTTTGCAACAGGTTCAAAACCAAATTGCCAAGGTTAACAGTTCAAATACCAGCATCCAGCAAGAAATTGCCGAGGCCACCAGTCAAGCAAACCTGCAAAAGGTTGCGAAGAAGTACGGTTTGACCGATGCCAATTCAAGTGTAAGGAACGTTAACCGATGAATGAACAACAGTCTCCGAAACGAACGGTAAAAGAGGAAAGTCACCGGAATCACCGGGCCTTTGGGTTAGGCCTGTTTCTGATTGCGCTTTTGATTTTTTCCTTGTTTATCGTTCGTTTTGGCTATATCGCAATTTTTAAGGATGTTAAAAATCATAACTTAAAAGCGGCTGCGCAACGGATGTATACCAATACGCAAATTATTACCGCTAAGCGGGGAACTATTTTTGACGCCAATGGCAATGCGATTGCCCAAGATACCAGTAAATATACTGTCGTAGCCGTCCTCAGTCATACGATGAAAGAACCGGATGGCAAGCCGCTCTATGTTAAGGATAAGGAGCACACGGCGCAGGTTTTGGCTAAGTACTTGAAGGTAAAGCCGAAGCAAATTAAAAAAACCTTAAATACCAAGGGCGCTTTTCAAGTCCAGTTTGGCCCGGCCGGCAGTAATCTGTCAGTGGCCACGATGGAAAAGATTAAGGCGGAAAAGTTGCCGGGAATTTCCTTTATTAAAACGCCGGCCCGTGAATACCCCGAAGGGCAGTTTGCCAGCCAACTGGTTGGTTTAGCGGTCCCTAAGGCCAGTCATGGGACCACGAAATTAGTGGGCCAACTCGGGCTGGAAGCCACGAAAAACAAGCTGTTAAGTGGGAAGAACGGGCTAAAAAAGTCGATTAATGACGTTTATGGGACCCAAATGGCGGACTCGACCAGTCAGGGCCGGCCGGTCCAAAATGGGGCCAATATTACCACGACCTTAGATAACAGTCTGCAACACGACCTTGAAACCCTGGTCGGAAAAGTGTATGGCAGTGCCAAACCAGCGGGGTTAACCGCCGTGATCATGGAGGCCAAGACTGGTAAAATCCTGGCGGCAACGCAACGCCCCAATTACAAATCAGATGCGCCGGCGTGGACCAATGCCTTGGTCCAAGATACCTATGAACCAGGGTCGACGATGAAGATGTTGACCCTGGCGGCGGCGATTGACTCGGGCCACTTTAACCCCAATGCCACGTATAACTCGGGGGTCTGGAATATTGGTGGCGGCCGGGTAACTGACTGGGTAACGTCTGGTTGGGGCAGCATTTCCTACAAGGAAGCCTTTTACCGGTCCAGTAACGTCGGGTTTGCCCACATTGAACAAAATATGGGTTCTTCGACTTGGATGACCTACCTCAAGCGCTTTGGCATGCTCAAAAAGGTGGGGGTCTATGGGATGGGCGGTGAACAAGCCGGCTATACCAACTTCAAAGGAACCTTGGAGCAGACCAACACCGCCTTTGGGCAGGGGATTACGGTCAACGTGATGGAAATGATACAAGCCTTTTCGGCGATTGCCAATCACGGGAAAATGGTCAAACCGTATTGGATTCAAAAAGTGACAGACCCTAAATCGGGCAAAGTTCTCAAGCGTGTCAAACCCCAAACGGTCGGCCACCCCATCAAGGCCAGCACTGCCAAGCAAGTGCTTAAGTACATGCAAGGGGTGATTTATAACAAGGTCGGGACCGGGAGTGCCTACAAAGTTGATGGGTACCGGATTGCCGGGAAGACCGGGACGGCCCAAATTGGGGGTGCCAGTGGATATGAAACGGGGTCGACGGCCTACATCTATTCCTTTGCTGGGTTTGCCCCCGCTAAGGATCCCAAGTACATCATTTACATCACCATGAAAAAACCCACCAAGGTCAATGGTTCGGCCGAGCAGACGATTGCTTCGATCACCACGCCGTTGATTAAGGACTTGCTGGAAAAAGAAAAGCTGAAGACCGCCAAAGAACAAGGCCTGGTGAAGTTGCCGAACTTGGTCGGGATGACCACGGCGGCGGCCCAAAAAGGGATGACCAATAAAGGCCTGATTCCGGTCGTCTTAGGTAGCGGGGAAAAGGTCCAGGCCCAATCGCTGGCCGCGGGCAACCAGGTAACCTTGCATAACCGGGTCTTCTTATTGACCGGGGGGCAAGTTAAGATGCCGGACTTGACGGGCTGGTCGCAAGCTGACGTCAGCCGCTTGGCCCAGGTGTTGGGTTTGAAGTTGGAAAGCAGCGGCGGGGGCTTTGTCAATAAACAAAATCTCAAGAAGGACAGTGTCGTCAAGCCCGGGCAAATCTTACGGGTCACCTACCAGGACCGGGGCAGTGTGACGGCGAAAAAATAACACCAAAAAGAGGAGGAGATTATGATTTTTAATATCTTGTTATGGGGTGGCGTGGGCTTCGCCCTGTCATTTCTGATTACCTTTTTGTTGATGCCACAATTGATTGCCTACTTCCGGGCGAAAAAAGAGGGGCAACAGATTCGCGAAGAAGGGCCAACCTGGCACCAAGTCAAGGCGGGCACGCCGACAATGGGGGGCCTGTTATTCTTGATCAGTACGGTGATTGGGACGTTGGTAGCCGGTTTTGCCACGAACCTGCTGAACAACACCCTGTGGGCCTTGCTCTTTACCTTGGTGGTCTTTGGCCTGATTGGAATGTGGGACGACAGCATCAAGATTTTTAACCACCAAAACGAAGGCTTTAAACCCTGGCAAAAGTTCTTAGCCCAAGTGATCGCGGCAATGATTTTTACCGTCATTTACCAGCACGAAGGCTTCCAAATGGGCTTTGGCAATATGAATCTCGGCTGGTTATATGGTCTGTTTATCATTTTCTGGATGGTCGGGTTTTCCAATGCCGTTAACTTAACGGACGGGTTGGATGGCCTGGTTGATGGCCTGGCCACCGTGTCGTTTGCGGCCTACCTGGTGATTGCGTTAGTGCAAGGGCAAGGGGAAGTCGCCTTGTTCTGTTTGGCAATGATCGGGGGCTTAGTGGGCTTCTTTAAGTACAATCACAAGCCCGCCAAGATTTTCATGGGGGACATGGGGTCCTTAGCCCTCGGGGGCGCTTTGGCCGCGGTGGCCTTGTTGCTGCACCACGAGTGGTCCTTGTTGTTAATTGGGATCGTCTATGTGATTGAAACGGCCAGCGTGATCCTGCAGGTGGCGTCCTTTAAGATGACGGGAAAGCGGATTTTTAAAATGACGCCGATTCACCACTCCTTTGAAATGGATGGGTGGAGTGAATGGAAGATCGACGGGGTCTTTTGGGCCTGCCAATTATTAATCAGTGCCATTACGGTCGCAGTCATCTGCTTTATTTAAGAAAGGTTTATGAAGGAAACAGCAATGAAAAACATCAGTAAGTATCAAGGAAAAAAAGTCCTGGTAATTGGGTTTGGGATCAGTGGGATCAACGCGGCCAAGTTGTTGGTTAAACTCGGCGCTACGGTCGTGGCCAACGACCAAAAGGTGCCGACTGATCCAAGCATCGAAGCCGATTTACAAGCTGCGGGGATTGAAACGCTAACCGGGTCTAACCCCTTGAGTTTAGCCGACGCGGGCTTTGATTACGTGGTCAAGAACCCGGGGATTCCCTATGATGTTCCGTTAGTGGCCAAGTTTGTAGCCCAGGGGACCCCGATTATTACCGAAGCGGAATTGGCCGCCGAAATTTTCGCGGGCAACCTAGTCGCGGTTACGGGAAGCAATGGGAAGACTACGACGACAACCTTGATTCAAAAGATGTTGGCCGCTGGTTTGCCCCACCGGGTGGAATACGCGGGCAACATTGGGGTCTCTTTCTCCAAGGTGGCCCAAGAATTGACCGCCAGCGACACGATTGTGACGGAGCTCTCCAGCTTCCAACTGTTAGGGGCACCAACGTTGAAGCCCCACGTGGCGGTGATCACGAATATTTTTGCCAACCACCTCGATTACCACAAGACGCGCCAAAATTACGTTAACGCGAAGTTAAATATTACTCGTCATCAGACCAAGGAAGATTACCTGGTTATTAATTGGGACCGGGAAGAATGGCAACAATTGGCCCGGCGGACGGACGCGACGGTGGTCCCGTTTTCCCGGGAGATGAAATCGAAGGCTGGTGCCTACGTGGAAAATGGCAACTTCTGTTGGCGCGGTGAAGTGATCATGCCGGTGGCCAAGCTGCGGTTGATCGGGCCGCAAAACGTGGAGAATGCCTTAGCCGCCATTGCCGCAGCGAAGCTCAGCGGGGTCGCTAACGAGGCAATTATTGAGGTTTTGACGACCTTTGCGGGGGTGCGGCACCGTTTGCAGTTCGTGACGGAATACCAAGGCCGCCTCTTCTACAACGATTCCAAGTCCACCGATATTGAAGCAACGGAGGTAGCCTTGCAAGGTTTTAGTCAACCGGTGATTCTCTTGGCGGGGGGCTTGGACCGGGGCTACACGTTTGAACGATTGGTGCCATACTTTAAGGCCCACGTGAAGCACATGATTGTCTTTGGGGAATGTGAAGATAAGATGGCTGCAGCCGGAATGGCGGCCGGGGTGCCGGTGACCCACGCCGCGGATGCAGTGGCAGCCGTCCCGGTGGCCTGGCAATTAAGTGCCCCCGGGGATGTGATCTTATTGTCCCCGGCTAATGCCAGCTGGGACCAATTCCCGAGTTTTGAAGTCCGGGGCGATAAGTTTATCGCTGCGGTCGAAGCATTACAAACCGAACCAAAGGAGGGTTAAGCATGCGATTAATGGTTTCTGGCGGGGGGACCGGGGGACACATCTATCCCGCCCTGGCTTTAATTGAACGCTTAAAGGAACTCGATCCGACAACGGAAGTCCTCTACGTTGGGACGACCCGGGGCTTGGAAAACCGGATTGTTCCTGCGGCGGGACTAAAATTGGTGACCTTGCGGACCCAAGGCTTTAAGCGGTCCTTATCCCTTGAAAACTTTAAGACGGTTTACTTGTTCTTAAAGTCGGTTCATGAAGCCAAAAAGTTGATCAAAGACTTTAAGCCTGATGTAGTGCTAGGGACGGGGGGCTACGTCAGCGGGGCCGTGCTGTATGCGGCGGCCAAGCTGCATGTCCCAACGGTGATTCACGAACAAAACAGTGTCGTGGGGGTCACCAATAAGTTTTTAAGCCGCTACGTCAATGAAATTGCCATTGCCTTTGAAGCGGCGCGGGACCAATTTCCGGCGGACAAGGTCACCTTGGTCGGCAACCCGCGGGCCCAGCAAGTGGCCGCCCAGCACCAATCAGATTTTCGATGGTCGTCGATTGGCTTGCAAGATGACGTGCCGACTTTAATGGTCTTTGGAGGCAGCCAAGGAGCGCCGAAGATCAACCAAAGCGTCGTCGAAGCGATTCCGACCTTTAACCAACGGCCCTACCAGGTCCTGTTTGCGACCGGCCAAAAGCGCTATGACGCGGTCCAAAAGGCGTTGGCGGATGTGAAAGTAGGTGCGAACGTGAAGGTTGTGCCATATATTGAGGACATGCCAAAGAAGTTGCCAAAAGTGGCAACCTTGGTTTCCCGGGCGGGCGCAACCACGATTGCTGAGATTACCGCCATTGGGGTGCCGACGGTAATGATTCCCAGTCCGTACGTCACGGCCAACCACCAGGTGAAAAACGCCCAAGCCTTGGTTGACCAGGGAGCCGCGCGGATGATTGTTGAAGACGAATTATCGGGCGCAACCTTATTAGCGGCGGTGGATGATTTGATGACCGATCAGGCCTTGCGCGCTAAAATGGCAGCGCAATCCAAGGCGATTGGCCACCCGGATGCGGCGGACGCCCTGATTAAAGTCTTAAAAAAGGCCCAACAAGACTAATTTTTTGTTTCCATGAAAGGGGGGACCCCAATGGCCACGGATTATCAAAATAATGACCAACACCGGCGTTACAATGAACGCTTGGCCCGGTTGGAAGAGCGGAGTGTAATTGCCTTACAGCAGGGGAAGAAAACCCGCCGCCCGCGGTTGAAAAAACGCTTGCCTCAAATCAAGCAGTTTCGGCTGCGCAGTAATCTGCGGCGCATTTTAAGCATTGTGGTTCCCTTTGGCTTGATTTTGTTGTTTATGCTTTATATCGTCTCACCCTTGGCCCGAATCAAGACGGTGACGGTAACGGGGAATCACCATCTAACCGCGCGCCAGGTGCAAGCGGCCACGCAAGTGCGGCCGGGGCGCTTTGTTTGGGCGACGTTGGCGATGAAACCAGCTCGCTTGACCCAGATTCAACACCGGAATTCCCAATTAAAGCAGGTCAAAATTATCTTGACGGGACCGCAAAGCGTCGAAATTGCGGTCAAGGAATATGATGTGATCGGATTGGTCAATGCCGGTAAACGCCCGCAGCTTTTGCTAAGCAACGGCAAGTTCCGGCCGGTCACGGGCCAGGTGGATCAATTTGTGGCTTACGCGGGCTTTAACGATCATTACCCGATGCTAAAGACGACGGCCAAACGGATTGGTAAATTAGCCCCGGCCGTGCGCAATGGGATTTCGGAAGTCACTTATTCGCCGACGACCTTGGATAAACAACGCCTAAAGTTACTGATGAATGATGGTAATACCGTCTTTGTCAAAGCCAGTGAAATTGATGAAAAAATGAGTTATTATCCGTCCATTGTGGCCAACACCGATGGCAACCGGGTAATTAATCTGGAATTTGGGGCGTATTCTTATGAATACAGTTCAAAAGATAAGTAAAATGACAGGGGTTTCACGCCGGACGCGTGGTCTTCCTGAGAAAAGGTGGTTAAATCGCGGTGAAATCCCGATTTAACCACCTTTTGTCGCATAATCTGTGGTAAAATTTAAACATAAATACCATTAGAAAATAATAATAAAATTAATATTCAGTATTAGGAGGGTTCCGGAGAGATGAATAACTCACAAATCTATGTTGGTTTAGATATTGGAACCGCCTCGATCAAAGTATTGGTGTGTGAAAACGTCAAGGGAAAACTAGAAGTGGTTGGGGTTGGCTCTCATCCGTCTGGCGGCCTCAGTCATGGGGCAATTGTCGACATTGATAAGACGGCGCAAGCCATTAAGGCGGCGGTTGAACAAGCCAAGGCCAAGTCAGGCGTCGATATTCAAATGGTGACCGTTGGGCTACCAGCCAACTATTTAAAGCAAAATGAAGTCCACGGGATGATTACGGTTGCCGATCAAGGGCAACCCCGTGAAATCAGCGACCGCGACGTCTTGGCGGTCACCCAATCGACTTTGTCGCAGGCGTTGCCACCGGAGCGTGAAGTGATTGATTTGGTGGCCAAGGATTTTGCGGTTGATCAATTCCGGGGAATTCAAGACCCCCGTGGAATGGCCGGGGTGCGGTTAGAATTGTGGGCCACGCTGTATTCTGGTTCGAAGACAATTGTGCACAACACTAAGAAAGCGGTCGCTGCCGCGGGGCTCAAGCTACAAGACTTGGTGGTGGGTCCAATGGCCACCGGCTTCAACCTCCTGTCTGATGGTGAACAAGACTTCGGGACCTTGTTAATGGACTTTGGGGCGGGCCAGACGACGACCAGCATTATCCATGATCACCAGTTAAAATTTGCCTTCGTTGATCCAGAGGGAGGCAAGTACGTGACCAAGGATATCTCAACGGTCCTCAATACCTCGCAAAAGAATGCGGAACGGCTGAAGCTTGATCATGGCTATGCTTTGGCCAGTGTGGTTGAAGATGACGTTCAATTAGCCGTTGATGTGGTTGGCAAAAGCCAGCCAGTCAATTACACTGAAAAGTACCTGGCCGAAATTATTGAAGCGCGTTTGCGGCAAATCTTCCGGCGGGCCAAGGATCGCTTGGATGCGATCGGGGCACCAGAATTACCAGGGGGCTTGGTCCTCTTGGGCGGTGGTGCTGCGATGCCAGGTTTGCGCGAATTGGCCAGTGAATACTTCCCTGGCAATATTCGCGTGGTGGTCCCAGAACAAATGGGGATTCGCCATCCGGGGTACGCGACGGCCCTTTCGTTGACCATGTACGAAGCCAGCTTGAGCGATGTAGCGCGGCTGATTAAGCAAACGCTGCATGATGACGCTCTGATTGAAAGTCCCAGTCAGCGGACCGTTAATCAACCAGTGGCTCCGCAGCCCGCACCGGCTAAAAAGAGTAAGCCCTTGAGCTTCCGCCGGCCAGCGGCCCCAGCGGCAAAGCCAGCGACCCCGCCATCTGAAGAAGCACCCGCACCGGCACCGACGAAAAAAGCCAGTGCCAAAAATGGGCTGCGCAGCTTCTTCAGCAACTTTTTCGATTAATAAACCACATACGGAGGAACACTTTTTATGGATAACGTAACCAGCACTGACCAAATGGAACTAAAAGGCGCCAGCATCAAAGTCATTGGGGTTGGTGGCGGTGGGGGCAACGCCGTCAACCAAATGATCAATGAAAAGGTCAAGGGGGTTGACTTTATTGTTGCCAACACTGACCTGCAAGCCTTAGATGGTTCCGCGGCGCAAACGAAGATTCAACTGGGGCCTAAATTGACCCGGGGACTGGGAGCCGGCTCTAACCCTGAAGTTGGTTCGAAGGCCGCGCAAGAAAGCGAATCCCAAATTTCAAAGGTCCTGGAAGGGGCCGACATGGTCTTTGTTACCGCCGGAATGGGCGGGGGCACTGGGACGGGGGCGGCTCCCGTCATTGCCAAGATTGCTAAAGATTCCGGGGCCTTAACGGTGGGGGTCGTGACGCGGCCCTTCTCCTTTGAAGGGAGTCGGCGGGCCCAGTTGGCTGAAGAAGGGTTGGAACGCCTGAAGAAGAGCGTCGATACCCTGATCGTGGTGGCCAACAACCGACTGTTGGAAATGATTGACAAGAAGACGCCGATGATGGAAGCCTTTAAGGAAGCTGATGATGTGCTGCGCCAAGGGGTGGAAGGGATCTCAGATTTGATCACCAACCCGGGGTACATCAACTTGGACTTTGCCGACATTCGGCACACAATGACCAACCAAGGTTCCGCTTTGATGGGGATTGGTTCGTCGACCGGCGAAAATCGGGCCAGCGAAGCAACGAAGAAGGCGATTTCTTCGCCGCTGTTGGAAGTGTCAATCGACGGGGCCGAACACGTCTTGGTCAACGTTACTGGGGGCAAGAACTTATCAATGTTTGAAGCCCAAGAAGCTTCCAGCGTCATTCGCCAAGCGGCTAACACCAATGTGGACATTACCTTCGGGATGGCCTTGGATGACAACCTGGGCGATGAAGTGCGGGTCACGGTCATTGCCACCGGGATTGACAAGAAGAAGCAAGAACAACGGCGGGCGGCCCAAGAACAAGCGCAAACGCCTGCGGCAGAAGAAACTAGTGAACCGGCGCCAACCGCTGGCACTGGGGCCCCAAGTGAACAAGCGGCGCCAGTCAAGGAAGATCCGTTTAGTGGTTGGGATGATGATTTAGGCACGGAATTGACCAACCGCCAAACGGATAACTTCAGTAACGTGGAAAAACCGGACTTTAGTGTTCAAAACGATAATTTGAGCAACGTCGATGACGGGGGCGAAGATTTATCAACGCCGGCCTTCTTTAAGAACCGGCGCAAGTAATTGACAAGGGGGTAAGCAAATGGCCGGTAAATTTTTGAGTAATTTCTTTGGCATCAGTGACGAACCGACTGCTACGGAGTACTACGCCGAAAAGAGTCCAGCCACCCCGGTCAAACCAGTGGTCCAACCCAGTAATCATAAGGTGGTTTCGATTCAGCAGGGCTTGAATCGGGAACCCGGCCGGATTGCGTTGTTCGAACCACGGATTTACAGCGACGTCAGAGAAATTGGCAAGCAATTGTTGAATGGGCAAGCGGTGATTGTCAACTTTACCCAAGAAGATCAAAAGACCGCGCTGAAGACGATTGATTTCTTAAACGGGGTTGTGTTTGCCATTGACGGGAAGATGAAACGGATTGGGGAGCAAATTTTCTTGTGCACCCCGAAGAATTATGAGGTCAGTGGCCGCACGATTGATGGGCACCGGGATACCCCGGACCTGTAAGCAGTGGCCCGGACGGCTCGAGGGGGAATAGTGTGATTAGTTTTTTAGTAATGGTGGTCGGCTCCCTGTTGGACCTGTACACCATGGCGATTGTGGTTTGGTGTATTTTAACTTGGTTCCCAGGGGCGTTGAATTCCACGTTTGGCCAGTGGCTGACTAAACTGGTAGAACCTTATTTAGGCTTCTTTGAGCGCTTGATTCCATCGATTGGTGGGGTTAGCTTTGCGCCTGTAGTGGCCGTCTTGGTCCTTTGGTTGGCTCAATCGGGACTGCGGTTCTTAGGCCAGTTGCTGGTGGCAATGTAAGCTTGGTCCCCAAGCGCCGCATGGGTGAAGGAGAGAAAAATGGCACGTGATTTTCGACAGCACTTCCGGGCGGAAGAAGGGGCGTTTATTGATCAGGTTCAGGATTGGCTCCAGCAGGCCAGTGGCGAATACCGGCCGGTGCTAACGGATTTTGCTAATCCCCGCCAGGTCTACATTGCCCAAACCTTGGTGAACCAAGTTGATGACGTAAAATTAGCGCACTGGGGTGGGTATCCCCGGGCGGAGATGCAACGCTTGTTGTTTTATCCGGCTTACTTTGAACCGACGGCCGCTGATTTTAACCTGGCCTTGTTGGCGGTAGCTTATCCGGTGAAGTTTATGGAACTTCATCATCGGCAAGTCATGGGGACTTTAATTGGTGAAGGCTTAGAGCGAACGGCCTTTGGCGACATTTTACGTCAGGAGCAGCGCTTTCAAGTGGTGGTCAAGCAAGAACTGGCGCCCTTTATTCGCCAGGAAATTACCCACGTGGGTAAGGCGCGGGTTAAGTTTGTCCCCGTTGATTTTGCGGCCGTGTTAACGCCGGATGTGGATTGGGAACCATTGCAGACCACGGTAGCGTCCTTACGCTTGGATGCCGTAGTGGCCGCGGGCTTTAATTATTCGCGGAACCGGGCCAAGCAAACGATTGAAAAGGGCTTGGTGCGGGTCAACTGGGAAACGATTGATCGCCCGGACTATGAGTTAGACGAATATGATTTACTTTCGGTTCGCCACGCTGGGCGGCTGCGCTTGCAAGCGGTCGGTAATCGGAACCGCAAGGATAAATTGCGCGTGGAAATGGCGATCGTGAAAGCATGATTTGGAGGAATTTGAAATGACGTTAACGGCGGATGAAATTGCAAACAAGAAATTTGACACCAAGATGCGGGGGTTCAACCCGAATGAAGTTAACGACTTTTTGAAGCAAATGGCTGCTACGGTAGCAGATTTGACCGAAAAGAATCGTGAACTGAGTGAACAGGTCAAGGCCAACGAAGAAAAGCTCAAGTACTTCACGGACTTGAAGGATTCTTTAAACAAGTCGATTTTGGTTGCCCAAGAAGCGGCTGATAAGGTGAAGAGCAACGCGAAAAAAGAAGCCGAAATTGTCGTTCGGGAAGCCCAAAAGCAAGCGACCGATATTGTTTCGGAGGCCAACGACAAGGCCAATGCGGTGATTGAAAACGCGGCCAGTCAAACGCGCAAGTTGACGACGGAAACCAATGACTTGAAGAAGCAAACCCGGATTTTCCGCCAACGCTTGCAAGTTATGTTGGAATCCCAATTAGAAGTCGTTAAGAGCAAGGATTGGGACGAGCTGCTGGCCAATGACGATTTAAGTCAATATGATGAAATTGAAAAGATCTTGGGCTCAAGGGTTGACAAGGTTTCAAATGAGAGTGTAGAATCAACGGCAACTGATCAACCAGCAGTCAGCGCAGCAACGCCCACGCCACAAGCATCGGCCGCGGCGAGTGAAGCACCGGCCCCAGAGGGCGAAACGGTCGTTATCTTCCCGGAAGCAACGGAGAAGCCGGCTGACTAATGGTAAAGGCTCCAAAGCAATGACGAGGACGGGCAAACGGCAACGGATGACAGCGAACCGGTGGATGGTGCAAGACCGGTGATCCAGCTTGTTTGTAAATCACCTCGAGTGTGTCGCTGATCCGTAGGCGATGCCGGTTCATGACCGTTAGCAAATGACTGAGTTTAGGGGGCAACCCCTAGAGAACCAGGGTGGTACCACGAAGACACTTCGTCCCTTTTGTTGGATGCAGTGTCTTTTTTATTTCGGTTGGGCCAGGAGCCGTGATTGGCAAAACATAGCAATTTCTAAGTCCGATCGGCTTGGAAAAATTAATTAGGGGGAAAGCAAGATGCGCGTTAAGGACACCTTAAACTTGGGAAAAACCAAGTTCCCGATGCGGGGCCGCTTGCCGGAAACGGAAGGTAAGCGGGAACAGCTGTGGGAAGAAAATAAAGTATATCAACTACGGCAAAAGTTAAACGAAGGGAAGCCAACCTTTGTGCTGCACGATGGCCCACCATACGCCAACGGGAACATCCACGTTGGCCACGCCATGAACAAGATTTCCAAGGACTTTATCGTCCGTTACAAATCAATGAGTGGCTACCGGGCGCCATACGTCCCCGGTTGGGATACGCACGGGCTGCCAATTGAACACCAATTGACCAAGGCCGGTCACGACCGCAAGAAGATGTCAACGGCGGAATTTCGCAACCTGTGTCGGGACTTTGCCTTAGAACAAGTGCAAAAGCAAATGGCCGGCTTTAAGCGCTTGGGGGTCAGCGGGGACTGGGAACACCCTTATTTGACCCTGCACAAGGAATTTGAAGCGGCCCAAATCAAAGTCTTTGGTGCCTTTGCCAAGAAGGGCTTGTTATACCAAGCTAAGAAGCCCGTTTACTGGTCCTGGTCTTCCGAATCGGCCCTGGCCGAAGCGGAAGTCGAATACCACGATGTTGTAGCCAAGACGGCCTTCTTTGTGGAACAAGTCAAAGATGGCAAGGACCTCTTGGATGACAATACTTACATGGTGGTTTGGACGACGACGCCATGGACGATTCCAGCGTCAGAAGCCGTCGCGGTGAACGCGGATTACGAATATGTCGTGGTTAAGCCAGCCAATGATGACCGGAAGTTTGTCGTGGCCGGCAGTCTGCTGGCTAGTCTGACGGAAAAGTTAGGCTGGGAAGACGTTGAAACCCTGCAAGTCGTTAAGGGACAAGCGTTAGAAGGGATGACGACCAAGCACCCATACTTGGACCGCGAGCTGTTGGTTGGGTTAGGTGATTACGTTACTGATGATACCGGGACGGGGTTAGTTCACACCGCGCCTGGTTACGGGGACGATGACTACCGCTTTGGGAAGCAATACGACTTACCGATCTTTGCTCCAATTGACGACCAAGGGAAGCTGACGGCCGAAGCGGGCGAGGGCTTTGAAGGGGTCTTCTACCAAGACGCGGATGATATTTCCCTGGCCAAGTTGGCGGAAAATAATGCGCTCTTGTTGCAAGAACCGCTTAAGCACTCCTACCCATTTGACTGGCGGACTAAGCAACCAATCATTTTCCGGGCAACTGACCAATGGTTTGTTTCCATTGACAAGATGCGCGATGAAATTCTCGCGGCAGTTGACGAAGTGGAATACAAGCCAGAATGGGGGAAGGTCCGCCTCTACAACATGCTCCGCGACCGGGGCGATTGGGTGATCTCCCGGCAACGGGTCTGGGGGGTTCCTTTGCCAATCTTCTACGCGGAAGACGGCACGCCAATCATGACCGAAGAAACGATCAACCACGTTTCCGACCTCTTCCGGGAATATGGGTCCAACGTCTGGTTTGAACGGGAAGCCAAGGACTTGCTGCCGGACGGCTTTACCAGTGAACATTCACCAAATGGCGTCTTTACCAAGGAAACTGATATCATGGACGTCTGGTTTGACTCGGGTTCCTCCCACCAAGGGGTTCTGGCCGAACGCGACAACCTGACTTACCCGGCTGATCTGTACTTGGAAGGTTCTGACCAGTACCGGGGTTGGTTTAACTCCAGTTTGATCACCAGCGTGGTGGTCTCGGGTCACGCCCCGTACAAGCAGATCTTGTCGCAAGGTTTCACCTTGGATAAGAAGGGCAACAAGATGTCCAAGTCCTTGGGGAACGTGATCGATCCGGCCAAGGTGGTCAGTGACATGGGGGCCGAAATCATCCGGCTCTGGGTCATGTCCGCAGACACTTCCGCTGACGTGCGGGTTTCGATGGGGACCTTCCAACAAATTTCGGAAGCCTACCGGAAGTTGCGGAACACCTTCCGTTTCTTGTTGGCCAACACGGCTGACTTTGCGCCAGCCCAAGATACGGTTTCCTTTGAAAAGCGGCTCGAAGTTGACCGTTACATGACGGTGAAGTTCAACCACTTCTTAGCGGCCATGCGCCATGACTTTGACCAATACGACTTCTTGAATGCTTACAAGCGCTTGATTAACTTTGTTAACAACGATTTGTCGGCCTTCTACATGAACGTGGCCAAGGACGTGCTCTACATCGAACCAGCCAAGTCCTTAGCTCGGAAGTCGATGCAAACGGTCTTCTATGAAATTCTGACGACCTTGGTCAAGTTGCTGACGCCGATTTTGCCACACACAACCGAAGAAGTCTGGGAATACATGGATGAACCAGAAGCCTTTGTTCAATTGACGGAGATTCCCGAACCGCAAAGCTTTGCGGATGAAGCCGCCTTACTGAGCCGGTGGGAAGCCTTCATGGAATTACGTTCGCACGTCTTAAAGGCCCTGGAAGAAGCCCGGAATGCCAAGCTGATTGGGAAGTCTTTGGAAGCCAGTGTCGTTTACTACCTGACGCCAAGCCAGTTAGAACTGGTCAACAGCTTGGATGCGGATGCCGCCTTGCTGTTTGGGGTTTCGAAGTTAACTTTAGCTGCCGCCGATGAAGCGCCAGCTGAATTGGAACGCTTCAGTGACCAAAGCGCCGTGGCCGTAGCCGCCGCGCCAGGTGAAGTCTGTGATCGGTGCCGGATGACCAAAGAAGACGTCGGTAGCGACGCAGCTTACCCAACTCTGTGTGCCCGTTGTGCTCACGTTGTGCGGGAAAACTTCCCGGCAACGGTAACGGAAGGTTTGGAAAAGTAATCATTCCGGCGCTGAAGGCGCGAATGTTGTAAAATAAGAGGCTGGGAGAAAACTATGTTTTCTTCCAGCCTCTTTTTGGTTTTTCGAATATTACACAGATCACGTGGGAAATAACCGCAAGCCTAGTGGATAAGTACGAACGAAGAACGACGCGTACCGCGCCAACCTTCGTTCTAGCTTATCCATCCGGCTTGCCGAGAAGGTTATTTCCCACTCCCTTATTTGCATTGAGGGGGCAGATTTGAAAAGCCCAGCCGAAAATGGTATTTTGGAAAAATAAGTTAATGAAAACGGAGGGAACAGCGTGGAAGGAACAGTAACAAGATTTGATCGGGCCAAGGGCTGGGGCTTTATTGAAGTCCCAGACGAAGGCGAAGTGTTTGTCCACACCCAAGCCATTGAACCCGCCAGCCGGGGCTTGATGCAACCGGGCCGGGTAGTTGAACTGGTCTTGGTCGCTGGTCGGCGGGGCTGGCAAGCGGCTCACGTGCAAGTAAAGGCGGTGCGCGGAAATGAAATTTGAAGAAACCCTGTTGAGTCGTCAACCCGTGTTTGACGGGCGGTTGATTCAAGTCGAAGTCCAACAAGTTAAAACCCCCAGTGGCCGCCAGGCCCGCCGCGAAGTGGTCCACCATGCCCCGGCCGTGGCGCTGCTGATGATTGATGAGGCCGACCGGGTGATTTTAATGAAGCAATGGCGGGCGCCGATTCAAAAGTTGACCTATGAAATTCCGGCCGGGAAAGTCGACGCGCGCGATGGGGGGGATCCCCGCCGGGCCGCGATCCGGGAAATGAATGAAGAAACCCGCTTGCAAGCGGCCCACCTGGAAAAAATCAATGGCGCCTATACCTCAATTGGCTTTTGTGATGAATATATGACGACGTACTTGGCGACGGGGCTGAGTCCAGTCGCGGATCAATTGCCCCAGGATGCGGATGAAGAATTGGCCATGGTCAAGCTTGACCGGCAAACGGCCTTGGCGATGATCGAGCGTGGTGAAATTGAGGATCAAAAAACAATTAGTGCAATTTACTATTGGCTCGCCCGGGGGTAAAACATGCCAGAAGAACCATTAACCCGCAAAGAATACCGGCGCCGCCAGGCCCAAGCCGCCCAGGCCGCACCGTCGACTCCCTCCCCGCGTGATCTGAGTCGCGAAGCCCACTTGCAGCAAACCAAGCAGGCCTTGGAAGCTGAGCGGACAACGCGCTTAAAGCACCGGTTAAACTGGGCGATCGGGGGCTTGAGTGTGGCGATCGTAATTGTCTATTTGATCTTATTCTTTGTTGGATAAGCAAAACGGAGGAAAGAAAATGAAATTCGGAATTATTTGTGCCATGCCAGAGGAAATCAAAACGCTGACCGCTCAACTGGTCGATGAAAAAGTGACAACGTTAGGCGATAAGCACTACCACCAGGGGAAATTAAGCGACCAGGCCGTGATTCTGGTGGAATCTGGCATCGGCAAGGTGGAAGCGGCCTTGACGGCAGAACATTTGATTGTCGACTTTGGAGCCGATGTCGTGATCAACTCTGGCTCCGCGGGGGGAATTGGCGCTGGCTTAAAGGTCGGCGACGTGGTAATTTCCACGGCCACGGCCTACCACGATGTTGATGTGACGGCTTTTGGCTACCAGTATGGGCAATTGCCCGCTGGCCAACCCGAAGTCTATGCGGCTTCTAAGAAGTGGGGAGCAGCCTTGGCCCAAGCGGGCGCGGCCACGGGGTTGACCATTAAGCAGGGCTTGATCGTAACTGGCGATCAGTTTGTCGCCAGCCAAGCCCAAATTGCCAAGATCAAGGCCCACTTCCCGGATGCGCTATCCGCTGAAATGGAAGGGGCCGCGGTGGGGCAAGTGGCCTTTGATCACCAGGTCCCATACGTGGTGGTCCGGGCAATGTCGGATACCGGGGACGAACAAGCCAGCGGCTCCTTTGACGAATTTATTTTAGAAGCTGGGCGGCGTTCGGCCGCGATGCTGTTGCACTTATTTGCAGCCATGAAAGAAGGTAAGTTGGATTAATGGCGGAAATTTATCTTGATAATGCGGCGACGACGCCGATGACCCAGCCGGTGATTGACACTTTCGTCGAAAATCTTCACCAGGCCTGGGGGAATGCCTCAACGGGTTATGGCTACGGCCGGCAGGCCAAGCAGGTCTTAGAAGACGCCCGGCACGTGATTGCGCAGAGCATTCACGCTTTGGATGATGAGATTGTCTTCACTAGTGGGGGCACGGAAAGCGATAATACGGCGATTATTCAAACTGCCTTGACCCGCCAACATTTGGGCAAGCACATTATCACGACCGCGATTGAACATGAAGCGGTCCTCAAGCCGATGAAGTACTTGGAAGCCCAAGGGTTTCGGGTCACTTACCTGCCAGTTGATGCAGCCGGTCAGATCTCCTTGGCCGACTTTGAAGCCGCTTTGGATGACGAAACGATTCTGGTCTCGATTATGATGGGCAACAATGAAGTCGGCAGTCGGTTGCCGATTGCCGAAATTGGGGCCCGCTTGGCTGATCACCAGGCCTGGTTCCATACTGATGCGGTGCAAGCCTACGGGCTATTAGACATTGATGTCCACCGCGATCACATTGACCTTTTGTCGACTTCGGCCCATAAACTCAATGGCCCCAAGATGCTGGGCTTCTTGTACCGGCGGCGCGGGATCAACTTCCCAAGCTACTTAAAGGGGGGGGACCAGGAGACCAAACGCCGGGCCGGAACTGAAAACGTACCTGCGATTGCGGCCTTTGCCAAGGCGGTCGCCCTGGATACCCCGGCGGAAAAAGCCGCCCGCCAAGCGCGCTACTATGATTTTAAGCAACAGATCATCGCGGGCTTAACCGCGGCGGGGATTGACTTTGAAATCAACGGCAGTGTAGCGCCAGATAACCTCAATCACGTGCTGAACCTGTGGTTAAAGGGCGTTTCGACTTATATTATGCAGACCAACCTTGATTTGGCTGGGATTGCCGTGTCGGGGGGCTCGGCCTGCACGGCCGGCAGCCTGGAACCTTCGCACGTCTTAACGGCGATGTACGGGGCGGATTCACCGCGAATCAGTGAATCGATCCGGGTCAGCTTCGGGGCTTTAAATACCGCGGCTGAAATCGATCAGTTTGTCGCAACGGTGGTGAAGATCATTCGCCGGATCAAAGGATAAGTTGGGGGAAGATTGATGGAATACCAAGCACAAATCAAGTTGGCTGGCGATGCCGATACCTACCGGATCAGCCCGCAAATCAAGCCGTACACGCTGTTAGACCTGGGCTTTGAAAAGTCCAAGCGGGGCAATTACAAGTACAGTGGTTCTTTGGATCGCACCAATCCCTTTCAGCCGGCGGCCCGGCTGATCATTACCGTGGCTGGTGATTTGAGCGGCTTTAAGATGGAGACGGTGAATGCGACGGGATTCAATAAGGTCAACATCTTTACCCATGCCCGCCAAGCGGAATTTACTCTCCAGTACCACTTCATCTTGGATGAAATGGTAACGCGGGGGATTTTCGAAAAGATTTAAGCTGCCCATGAGCAAGAATAAGGGCTCTGCCATGACCTTTGGGCCAATCTTTGGTACAATGGTCGTTACTGGACATGCGACCTTCAATCGTAATTCGTTCCAGAATCTATGAGAAATGATGGTGAGAATGCATGGCTGATAACAGTCAAACCCGGGTTGTCGTGGGGATGAGCGGGGGCGTGGACTCCAGTGTCACGGCCCTTTTGCTCAAGCGCCAAGGCTATGATGTCGTGGGCGTCTTCATGAAAAACTGGGATGATACCGATGAAAATGGGGTTTGTACGGCAACGGAAGATTACAAGGACGTCGCCAAAGTTGCGAGTCAAATTGGGATTCCGTACTACTCGGTCAACTTTGAAAAAGAATACTGGGACCGGGTCTTCACGTACTTTATTAACGAATACAAGAAGGGCCGGACGCCGAACCCCGATGTAATTTGTAACAAGGAAATCAAGTTCAAGGCCTTTATCGAATACGCGACCCAATTGGGGGCCGATTATGTGGCAACGGGGCACTACGCTGACTTGATGCGCGATGAAAATGGTAATGCCCACTTGATGCGGGCCAAGGATACGCACAAGGATCAAACCTACTTCCTGTCTCAATTGGATCACTCCCAATTGGCCAAGGTAATGTTCCCGTTGGCCCACTACACTAAGCCAGAAATCCGCCAAATTGCCAAGGAAGCTGGCTTGGCGGTGGCGGATAAGAAGGATTCCGTGGGGATTTGCTTTATCGGTGAAGATGGCCACTTCAAGGAATTCTTGGGGCAATACCTGCCGGCCCAACCTGGGAAGATGGAAACGCTGGACGGCAAGGTCGTGGGTGAGCACGCCGGCTTGATGTACTACACGATTGGGCAACGGCGCGGCCTCGGCCTGGGCGGCACCAAGGAAAATAATGATCCATGGTTTGTTGTGGGGAAGGACATGGCCAAGAATGTCTTGTACGTCGGGCAAGGCTATGAACATCCCAACCTCTACGCCACCCACCTGGAAGCGTCGGACCTGCACTGGGTCGACGACGTGGTGACCCGCTACGGGCGGCATTTCCATTGCACGGCCAAGTTCCGTTACCGTCAGGTCGATGAAGGGGTGACGGTGACGATTGCGGATGATGATTCGATGGTTACCGTCGAATTCGATGATCCGGCTCGCGCCATTACGCCCGGTCAAGCGGTCGTCTTTTACGACGGTCAAGAATGCCTGGGCAGTGCCATTATTGACCGGGCCTTCAGTGGACAAAAGCAGTTGCAATACGTTTAAAATTTTGAAAGACCGGGCGCAACCGGTCTTTTTTACACGCTAAAAGGCGATAAAATTTCGGCTTTTTTGGTAAAAGTTGACCCGGGCTGGCGAATATTTGCTATCATAGACCTAGAATTTTGGTAAAAGGATTGATTGGTGCACGATGACGAAGCTTTATTTTATTCGACACGGCAAGACAGAATGGAATCAGCAGGGCCGCTACCAAGGGGCCCATGGTGATTCACCGTTGTTGGCGACCAGCTTAAAAGAAATTGATGCCTTGGCCACTTATTTGGCACCAATTCCCTTTGCCCACGCCTATGTTTCCCCGCTCCCCCGTGCGCAGGCCACGGCGCAGCGCTTAGTGGCGGCCTTACCTGAGCCAGTCGCGCTTACGACCGATGAGCGGTTGCGCGAGTTTGATCTCGGGCAGATGGAAGGAATGAAGTTTAGCGAGGTGGAGGCGCGCTGGCCGGCCCAGCAGGAGAATTTTCACCGCCACCCCGATCGTTATGATGCCGCCTTGGTCGGGGGCGAAAGTTTTCCCCAGGTGATTGCCCGGTTTAAAGCGGCGGTGCACGATTACGTGACCCAGTTTCCGCAGCAAAATATCTTGGTCGTCTCCCACGGGGCCGCGTTGAATGCGGGCGTCAATGGGTTGTTAGGACTTCCCTTGGCCCACCTGAAGGATAAGGGGGGCTTGAGCAATACTTCGACGACGATTTTAGCGACCGCCGATGGGGAGCATTACCAGTTGGTGCAATGGAATGAGACGGGATACTTACACAAGGATCACGTTGATCCAACCGATACGATATAAGTTCCGTGGTGGCTTAGGTCCCTCGGAGAATTGAGAGGTGTAAAGATGACAGAAAAAGTACAAAAGCAAACCGAACAACTCGTTCACCGGTTGGTCGAAGCGATCAATGAGGCACCGGACAAGTTCAATAACTACTACGATTTGGGCTCGTTATTAACGCGGTTGCAAGACTACGAACAAGCCGAAGAACTCTTTATGAAGGCGCTGGGGATTTTTGAACCCAAGGGGGACCAAAAGGCGGTCAACTTGCTGAAGTATGGCTTAGGGAATCTGTATTACTCCGTTGGCCACGTGGACCGGGCGATCAGCTACTACAACCAGATTGAAGATGCCAAGCTCAAGGGGGATGCTTACTTGATGTTGGCCCAAAGCTACATGAAAAAGCAAGCCTACAAGCAAGCCGTCGCCTATGGACTGACGGCCCTGGATTTGCGGCCCACTGATCCAGAAATCGCCCAAGTCCTGGGGGATTCGTGCTTGGCACTGGGTGAGTTTAAGCCGGCCAAGGACTACTATGATCGGATCTTAAAGCGGCACCCGGGGCGGGCCGATACCCAGTTTAACCGGGGCTTGGTTGCCATGGCGTTGGGCGAACCGTACGAATCTTTCCTGACGCAAGCCAAGCAATTGGATCCGGATTACTACGCGAAGAGTGAACAAAAGATTGCCGAAATTGAGCACACTTTGCAGGCGTTGGGCGGTCATGACGAAAAGTAAATCAACACCGGAAGGGTCATTGACGGGGGTGGTAAAGCGAGTCGCCTTCGCCGATGGCTTCTTTCGTATTTTAGAAGTAATGGTGCTGACCACTGACTTACCTTGGCCGCAGCCAATGATTACGGTCACCGGCCCCGTTGGCCCGGTCAGGGAGGGCCAGGTTTACCGGTTCATTGGGCATTTGACCACCAACCGGCGGTACGGCGCCCAAATGGTGGCCCGCTTTAGCGAAGCGGTGGCAAATTAAGAAAGGACAACGGGATGGCGTGGGATAAATTACCAGTTGAACACAGTGACAAGGTGACTACCACTGGGCCGACTTCGCTGATTGGCAAGGTCAAGGTGGTCATTTTTGAGCGGGGCTTATTTCGGATCTTGGCGGTTAAAGTGGAGGAGGCCAATTTTGAATGGGACCAAAGCGAGATTACCGTCAAAGGACAGCTGGGCGAAGTGGTTGAAGGTGATCGCTACGAATTTGAGGGCCGGGTGGTCGAAGATAAACGCTACGGCTTGCAGTTTGCTTCTTCGGGCGTGCACGTCGTTTTACCGCAAAATCCGCCCCAGTTAGCGACTTTTGTCAAATACCACGGGGTAACGCTGCACGCTCCCAAGAAGTCGAGTCAGGCGGTCTTCAAGGGCTTGGGAGAGCAAGCAATGAAGCAGGTCACCGATGATCCGCAAGTTTTAAAGACGGTGACTGGCTTTGGGATTGGCGATCAGCAGCGGCTGATCGATTTTTTTACCAGCCACGACTTTGGCAATACGACCGGGAAGATCATTGAACAACTGAAGGGATATGGGCTGTCCGAGCGGCTGGTCAACGTGGTGTTTGACCGCTTTGGCACCCAGACGTTGACGCAGTTGACCACTGATCCATACGCCCTGTTAAAGCTGGAAGATGGTGAGCTGGGCTTTGAGCGGGTCGATGAGTTGGCACGACGTTACTATCAGGTGTCTGTGACCGATTCGCGTCGCTTGCAAGCCGCCCTGCTGACCAGTACCCGACAGTTGACAAACCAAAGCGGGGACAGCTGGGTCGATCAGGAACGCTTGTTAAGTGCGGCCCTGCGCTTGGTCAGCCGCAGCGGGCAAGTCAGTCGCGCGCAGGTCAGTGCGGCCTTTGCCAGCCTGCTGACGGAAGAAAAGTTGGTGGCTGACGGGGAACATATCTATCCGGCGGCCCTGGATACGGCGGAATGGCAGATTGCCGCTTGTTTGCATGAATTGATTGAAAAATCAACCCTCAAGGCGCCGACACCCAAGCGCCTGCAGGCCAAATTGGCGGCAGTGGAAGCCGACCAGCCCTACGAATACGATCAGATCCAAAAAGAAGCGATCGAGCTGGCGTTGACCAAACCGGTCATGTTGCTGACTGGGGGGCCAGGGACCGGGAAGACCACGATTGTCAAGGGAATTGTCCAAACCTTTTTAAAGTTGCACCCGAAAGCCCAGCCCAGCGAAGTCTTATTGGTGGCGCCGACCGGCCGGGCCGCCAAGCAAATCAGTGCGGTGACCGGGATTGAAGCCTCAACGATTCACCGGTTACTGGGGTTGACGGCGGAAGTGACCGACGAAACGCTGGTTAATGAAGTCCATGATGAATTGCCAGGGCAATTATTGATCGTCGATGAAATGTCGATGACCAGTTTGACCTTGTTCGCGGCACTCTTGCGCGCGGTTGGCCCCAAAACCCGGGTGGTCTTGGTCGGCGACTTTGATCAGTTGCCATCGGTCGGGCCCGGTCAGGTCTTTCGGGACTTGCTGGCGGTTCCAGCCCTGCCCCAGATTCGCTTGAACCAGATCCACCGGCAGGCGGCGGATTCATCGATTATTCCCCTGGCGCGGGCGATTAACGCTGGGGAAGTCACAGCCGAGCTGTTTGCCCCGGCGGATCCCGCCAAGTATCAGCGGCGGCGTTTTTTCCGGGCGCCAATTACCGCGGTCCCGGCGATGATTACGGAAGCAGTGAAGCTTTATCACGAGCGCCATGGTTTGTCCTTAATGGAAATTCAAATCCTGGCCCCGATTCACGCGGGGCCGGCCGGAACCCAGTATTTAAACACTTACTTGCAAGCGCAACTGAATCCTGAAGCCACCGATAAACCCCAGGTCACCTTCGGCAACGGCCGGGTTTTTCGGGTTGGCGATAAGGTGATGCAGACGGTCAACGATCCGGATAAGAACGTCTTTAACGGCGACCTCGGGATGATCCAATCAATTGAAGGGACGACTGCGGAACATACCAACCGCCAGAGCAAGGCGGCCTTAAAATTAATCGTTGATTTTGACGGCACAGAAGTTGAGTACACCCGGCCGCAAGACGTGGGGGCCTTGCAGTTGGCCTACTGTATGACGATTCATAAGGCCCAGGGGAGCCAGGCGGCGGTCGTTATCTTGCCGCTGGTGCCGGATTATTTTCCGGCGAGTCCGAACGCCCCGACGATTATGCAGCGCAATTTACTGTACACGGCAGTGACCCGGGCCGCCCGGGCCTTGATGCTGATTGGCGACCCCCAGGCCTTTGTCTACTGTGCCAATACGCCGCCCAACTACCGGCATACGACCCTGACGGAGCGGGTGGCCGCGGCCTTTGCGGGCGAAGCCCAACCACCAACGGCGCCAAAAGGGCCGCGTGCGGCGGAACCTGACGACCCTAGTACGGTAGCCAGCCCGGCCGAAGTTGCCGATCCGAACCTTTCGACCGGGGCGGATGCCTTGCCGTTTGACCACCAAACCCCACAGGTGGCATCACCGGCTTCGGTTGATCCTGTCGAATTAACGCCGGCGTTGGTCGAAGCCCAGACCATCGATCCCATGATCGGGATGGGCGACCTTTCACCCGCGGATTGTTAGGTCAAGATTGGTCTCACATTGCGCTTGCAATTAGACCAGGGAATTGTGATAATAATTGGTGAATTGGTGTAATTGTTGATCAGAAGGGTGGAAAAGATGACGGAATTGAAAAATGCGGCGCAAGTGCGTCTGTTTGCTTTAAACTCAAACCGGCCCCTGGCCGAAAAGGTCTCTGAGCTGTTGGGTTTGCCACTGAATGAATGCACGGTCAGTCACTTTGCCGACGGGGAAATTGCGGTGACGATTGACGAAAGTGTGCGGGGCTGTGAAGTCTACGTAATCCAAGCCGTTTCCGATCCGGTGAACACAAACCTGATGGAACTGCTGATCATGGTGGATGCCTTGCGGCGGGCCAGTGCCAAGAAGGTTAACGTCGTGATGCCATACTACGGGTACGCGCGCCAAGACCGCAAGGCCCGCTCCCGTGAACCAATTACGGCTAAGTTGGTAGCCAACCTCTTGGAAATGGACCAAATCGACCGGTTGATCACGATCGACCTGCACGCTCCGCAAGTGCAAGGGTTCTTTGATATTCCAGTTGACCACTTGATGGCGGCGCCGACCTTGATCCAATACTTCTTGGACCAAGGGTTAAGTGAGAACGTCGTGATCGTGGCGCCCGACCATGCGGGGGTTAACTTAGTGCGGCGCTTTGCGGAATTAATTGGCGGGGCCCCAATTGCCATCGTGGACAAGCGGACCGAAGACAACCGGACCGCCGGTGGTGAAGAACACATTCCAGATATGATTATCGGGGACGTGAAGGGGAAGACGGCGATTGTCGTCGATGACATCGTAGATACCGGCCACCGGATGACGGCTTCGGCAGCCCTGTTAAAGAAGTTTGGTGCCAAAGACATCTACGGGGTGGCGACTCACGCCGTGTTGTCGGGGGAGGCCGCGGCCGAACTGCAGGCTTCTGATCTGAAGCAAGTGGTGGTAACCGACACGATCAAGTTGCCCGCCGCCAAGCAATTTGACAAGCTGGTGCAATTGTCAGTGGCGCCCCTGATTAAGGGGGCCTTGGTCCGGATTCACAACCATGAATCAATTCATGACCTCTACAAGTTGCCCGCTCACCAAAATGACCAATAATAACTAAACCGTAGTTCAGCAGCTGCACCGGATAATTTGATCTGGTGCAGCTGCTTTGGCGTTAAGGGGCCAATTTTTGGGCGGCTTGTGAACCAGTCGAATTATTGGACCCCGTTAAGCCCGTGGTGACTGCTTTTAATGGTGAAGTTAAAAAAGTTTGTGAAATAAAGTTAAAATTTGTCCTGTTTCGCGTATATATAATTAGGGAGGAAGCTCCCGAGTAAAAGCACCAGGTGCGCTTGAATTCCGCCGGGGATTATGATATTAAGGTAACAACGGGTGGCAAGACCACCATGTACTCACTGTCAGTGGCGGACCAATAATCATTCAGTTCACGACCAAAAGCCGGGGCAGGAGCTTACTGCCCCGGCTTTTTTGAAAATTCCGCGCTCGTTCATCATTACCTCATCAACTCTTGGTAAGCTAGGACGGTGAACGAAGGCGGTTTAACCAGAAAGGATTGCATATGCTGTATTTCTTGAATGACAACTTCCAAGAGAATAAATCGGGGATCGAACACGCCCAGTTAAAGCGTTTAAAATTATTTAAGCACTTTAACCAACCAGCTAAGATTGTGACCCGGCAGTACTCAAATGAATTTGCCCAGGTGATGGCCCACGCTGGTGTGGCGCCCGAAGATTACGTCAACTTATTTGACTACTTCCAAGAAGCCGTTGCTGTGCCCAGCAAAGCAGTGACCTTAGCCGATTTGCACCTCGACCCGAAGTGGCAAAAGAAGGCTGACGGGATCAACTATAACTTCTACCAACACGGCCAACGGGTGATGTACGTTCGCCGGCGCGACAACGCTCAAAAGACAATCATCAACCAACAAATCTTTGACCGCTTTGGCAAGCTGGTCAAGGTTGTCTGGTACGACGTCCGGGGCTTTAAATCGGTTGAACAGCTTTATGATTGGAACAATCAGATAACGACCGAAAACTACTACACCCCGACCGGCCGGCTCGCTTTGAGCAAGTTTCACTTCAAAAACCGCCGCGATCAGGACCTGGTCAGCTACCACCTCAATTTCCGCGGCCAGGACTACCACTTCAATGGGCTCGATGAATTGACCAGCTTCTTTTACGACCAAATTGTCGTCGATCCGGCCATCAACGAAGGCCAAAAGGTCGGGCTGATCGTCGACCGGGTCTTTGAAATTGGCTGGGCGGTCTTGCACATGCGCCGGCGGGTATTCCGGGTGATGCAGTTGCACAACGACCAGGTTATTAATAATGACGACATTCTGCACTCGGCTTTGAACTTTAACTACGACTGGGGGTTAAAGAACGCCGCCGCTTGGGATGGGATCGGTGTGTTGACCCCGCACCAAGAAGAGGACGTGAAGGCCCGGTGGCAAGATTCGAAGGTCTACATGGTACCTAGTGCGATCGTCCCGGATGAAGTACTCAACGCGCCACGCGTCGACTTTGCCAGCCGCCAGTTGCACCAAGTCGTCGTCGTGGCCCGGTTGTCGCCAGAAAAGCAGCAGGATCACCTTTTGAAGGTGTGGCCGAAAGTCTTGGCGGCGGTACCGGATGCCCAGTTGGACCTCTGGGGGTATGCCAACGACAAGTTTGACGAGACCTTAAAACAAATCGTGGCCGAAGAAGGAATCGAGCAATCAGTCCACTTCCGCGGCTATGCCGAACAGGTGCCGGAAATTGATCAAAAAGCCCAGTTGATGGTCCTGCCGACCCGGGGCGAAGGCTTGGCAATGGCCCTGGTCGAAGCCTTGTCCTACGGGCTACCGGTAATTGCCAACGATGTTCCGTACGGCCCTAGTGACATCGTGGTCGATGGCCATTCCGGCTACCTAACCGAAAATGGCAACCTCGACCAGCTGGCGGCCAAGATTATCGACCTGCTCAGCGATCAGGACAAATTAGCCCGCTTTAGTGAAGGGGCTTACGAGGATGCCCACCGGTATTCCGAGGACAACATCATGGCGGCATATCAGACAATCATTAATGATTTAGCGGGGTGGCAAGCATGAGATACTTTGTCAATGAATATATTTTTGAGCGCAATTCCAGCGTGGAGCACACGGAGTTTAAACGCTTAGCACTCTTTAAGCGGCACGGGGAACCCGCTAAGCTGGCTTTGACGGGCCACGCGCTGAACCTTGCGCAAACCTTAGCGGAATTGGGCTTGACCTATGAACAAGTGGTGACCTTGCATGATTTCTTTGGGGATGCGCAAAACGTCACGGCTAAAGAGCTCCACGTTGAAGACCTCCACTTGCCGGCCGCTTATTTAGTCGGCAGTGGTAACAATTTCCGCGTCGCTAAGGTAGGGAGCCAAGTGATCTGTGAAATTCACTTCTTCGGGGGCACCTTTGGCCAGGTCGAACACGTTGATTGGTATGATCAAACTGGCCAGCTGACGATGATCCAACGCTACGACCTGCGGGGCTTTAAGGCACTGGAAGAATTTTACGGCACCAAGAATGGGGAAAAGTACTACGTCCGTTACTACCGGCCGGATGGGACGGTGTATTTGGAATCCTACTTTGTTGAATCGACGGCGGGGACGGCCCTGAACTCGCGCCTGGTCTTACGGGATTACCAGGGGCAGGATTATTACTTTGAGCATGCCGATGAACTAACCGCCTTTTTCTTTGATGAATTAAACCGGCAGGCCGGCGGGCAGGCGACCTTTATTGCCGACCGGCCCGGGACGGTTGTTCACCCGCTTTTGCTGATGAAGGCCAAGCGGGCCCAGCGCTTTTTGTGGTTGGCCACCAACCACGTGGCCGGTGGTCAGGACCCACTTACCGCGCCGTTTCTAGGGATTTATGCGGAAGCCTTGGCCAAGCAAAACCTCAAGGCGTGGACCGGGATTTTGGTGCCCACGGCGGCCCAAACCGCGGCCTTGCGCCAACGTCTTGGTAAGAAAGCCAAGCTCTACACCTTGCCGTCCACCAGTGACCCAGTCGCGCCGGCCATTCCCTTTGACCAACGCCAAAGCGGCTTGGTAATTGCCGTGGGTCGGACCGGCGAAGATAAGGGGACGCCAGCCTTGATTTCGGCCTTTGCGACCGTCCACCAGGCCCTGCCGACGGCGCGGTTGAAGATTTATGGCTATGGCGGCGACCACGAAGCCTACCAAGCCCAAATTGAAGCCGCGGGTCTGCAAGGAGTGGTCGAATTAGCCGATTACGTACTAGATCCGGCACCCGCATATGATCAGGCCCAGCTCCTGGTTGATGCCAGCGATAGTGACAACCGGCCCCTAGCGATGGGCGAAGCGCTGGCGCACGGGTTGCCAGTCTTGAGTTACGATTACCCGTATGGCCCCCGGGAATTAGTCGAAGCGGGGGTTAACGGCGAACTGGTGTCCAATGGGGATGTAGCGGCCCTGACCAGCCGGTTGATTGCCTTGCTGCAAGCACCAGACCGCCTGGCGACGTTGAGTCAGGGGGCCTATGCTCGGGCAGCGGATCCAAAGGCCGAAGCGACCCTGTGGGCAAATTGGCAGGCGGCCCTGGGGATTGACTAACGTTCGGAATTTCTAAAGATTTATTAAGTCGTTTGTGAAAAGACGTCAAAGGCGTGGGGACTTGCTACAATGGTGATAAACTATGAAGCGAGGTGCACGATGGTTAATCTTTATTTTCACACGAATGATCCGTCGAAGCGCAAGGCGGTCAATTGGCTGACGGCGCATGGCATTGAGGTCAAGCAGCGCAATTTGGAAAAGCAACCGTTAACCAAGCAAGAAGTGCGCCAGCTGCTGGCGCTGTCGATTAACGGGACGGATGATTTAATCTCTTTACGGTCGCGGGATACCAAGGCCCTGGAACTGGATAAAAAAGTCGTCACAATTGATGAATTGACGGCGGCGATTCAGGTCGCGCCACGGATTTTGAAGAACCCAGTGATTTTTGACCGGACCAAATTAGTGACCGGCTTTGACAAAGAAAAAATGGGGATCTTTATCCCGCAACCCCAACGGCGCTTAGAGCTGTCGCGCTTATTAGCCAAATTTGCGCCCAGCTCCCAGCCGAAGGGACAGGTAAAGTTTGGCTAGTGGGACCAAAAGCCAGGTCCCTATCAAAGAAGTTGGGAAAAAAGTCTTAAAAATTCAAAAGCGCTAGCAACCACGTTACTGAAAACGTTGATTGCTAGCGCTTTTTGTTGTTGCTACTTGCTAAGCTTTAGCCGAAAAGATAGTTTCTGCTCAGCCGCTTTAGTTCGATTTAGTTTGATGGTGTGGGATTTGCCAGAAGGGGTACGCAATGGTATCGAGGGTCAAATCGACAAAGCGATTGCCCATTTCTTCCCCGTCCATTTGGCCGAATTCCAAAGACGTCGTGGAATACCGCAGTTGGCGGCCCGCATAGCGGGTCGCAAAGCGGGATTGGGCCAGTTTGCCCCGGGCAAAGCACCACAGTTGGATGAAGGTGATCAGCCAATTTTGCCGTTCGGCGACCAATAATTCCAAGCCCGGCTTGGTCAGACTGGCTTCAGGCGCAATTTGAAAGCCCCCACCGATGAAGGGATGATTGGAGGCGATCACGATGTAAGCCTTGCGGAAAAAGTCGCGGTGTTTCCCGTTTTCCACCATTAATTCAAAGGGGGCTTGATCGTACAAGGCGCCCAAAGCATTGGCCACGTAGGAAAGGTGACCCAGGTGGAATTTATTCATCTTCTTTTTGCGCTTCGAGCTATTGGTCCGACTGACGATTGCAGCGTCAAAACCGATCCCGACGTTATTTAAGAAGTAGCCCTCTTCGCTTTTAATTCCTTCAACGTAGTGGCCCACACAAATCATATGCGGACTGGTGGCCGCCAGGATTTGGTCCAGGGCTGCCACGGGGTCCATGGCAATCCCAAAGCCCCGGGCAAAGTCGTTTCCAGTGCCACACGCGATGTAGGCCAACGGGAGGGGGTGGGCGTGATTAGCGGGACATTGCATCAAGCCATTGATTACTTCGTGCAAGGTCCCATCGCCACCGACAACCAGCACGATTTCCTCAGTTTGACCGGCAAGCCGCTCGGCCAATTTGCGGCTAAGGTAGATGGCATGGCCGGGCTCTTTGCTGATGTAGGGGGTGTAGGCAACGCCCCGTTGGTTCAGGGCGGTTTGCACTTTTCCCCAGGCACTGGCAGCATTGCCGCTGCCGGCCACTTCATTGATAATTACTGAAAAATGCATACCACAATTTTCCTCCGTTTCCAGGCAAAAAGGGACTGGGGTCTTTGCCCCAGCCCCGCTTTTCTGGATCCGTTTAGAACGTCGTGAGCTTGAAGGCCGGACTTTGCTTCTCGTATTCCAGCGCCTTGTCGTTCAGCAGTTCAATGTATTCAATGTTGTATTCCGTGTTGGCTTCCACCAGTTGGCGAGCTGCCGCTTCGGATTCGGCTTCAACGTAGATTGATTGCGTGTTTTCCCGCCGGGGAGTCATCGTCTTGTCAGGTTGGAAGTAGATCTTAAAAGTCATTCTTAACGCTCCTCTTCTCGTGGCCAAGATATTTAGGGCCGCGCTAATTTTAATTTTGTCAAATACTAATCTATTCTAGCACACTTCACCGTTAAAGTCGTCCCCAATCCGTCCAAAGCGTGGTATCATAAAGAAAAAGCAAGAAATGGGGTGGCGGGGATGCAATTAATTTTGACCGTGCTGATTGCCTTTTTAGTGGTGGCGGGTTTGTATCAGGTGATTCACCGGCTGTTAGTCAAGCGTGCCACGTTGATGGTGCAACGACAAGCGGCCGCAAGCACCGATGCGGTGGTCCTGCCGATTCTGCGAAATTTAGTTGGCCAACACGCCCCGACAACGTCGCAATTAGTGGCCGACGTGTGGGGCAAAGGGGTCTTAGTTTTTGAATACATTGTGGACTTAACCCAACTGACACCGGCACAGCAAGCGAGCTTAACCCAAGCTACCGTGACTGCGCACATACAAGCGCATGATCAAATGTATCAAGTGACTGACTGGTGGACCTACGAAAAAAACCTCCATATTGAAGTTGCCCAGTTGTCCAATGAAGCAACCCGGGAATACGTCCATGATTTGAAAAAGTTAGAACAGTAAGGTCGGCCGAGCTGAAATGCTCGGCTTTTTCTGTGCCCTTCAGTAAAATAAGGTTACGAATAGGGGAAGAGCAATGGAACTAACCAGGAACGATTTTAAGCAACTGTACCAAACCCTGCGGGCAGAATTGGGACCCCAGGGCTGGTGGCCGGCTGATAATGACGTCGAGATGTTATGTGGGATGATTCTGGTCCAAAATACCAATTGGCAAAATGTGGATCAATCCCTAGCAAACTTGCGCCAAGCGACGAATTTTGATTTAGCAACGATTTTAGGGCTGCCGGAAGCCGAATTGCAGGCCTTGATCCGGCCAAGTGGTTTTTACCGCAATAAGGCTCGCGCAATTCGGAATGTTTTGACGATGTATCGCGACGAGTATCCCGCGCTGCGGACTTGGGCGACGCCGGCATTGCGCAAGCACCTGTTGGCGATTAAAGGGGTCGGCTTTGAGACGGCGGATGTGATGCTGGTCTATTTGTTTGACCGGGCAGTGATGGTAGCTGATAATTACGCACGGCGGGTGGTCGCCGCCCACTGGGGGCTGACTATGACTTACCAGTCCTTATGGGCGGCCGCCATGGCCGATTTTCCGTTGACGGCCGCTGAAGCCAAGGAATTCCACGCCCTGTTGGATGAAGCGGGGAAACGGCTGTCCCGGCGGTGAAAATTAGTAAAAGAAGAAAAGTAATAAATCGCCTTTTTTCGCGTATATATAAGTGAGGGGGAATTTCCACTCAAATGTGAAAAAAGGGGGATTATGATGGGGAAGCCACGTCGTAAACGTCGCTATACGGCCGCGGAAAAGGTGGCCGCTCTACAAAAATTTGAGCAAGCCACGCTCAGTAATGATTACTTATTTTTTCGAGTGATGCAGCAGAAGGCCGCTTTGTTGCCAACTTTGCAGCGAGTCTTGCCAGAACTAGGGATTGTCAAAATTTGCCAGGTCGTTGCTCAGTGGCACTTAAAAGCAACTTGGCAAAGTAAGGAATTTATTTTTGCTGAGGATCAAGCGGGCAACCAATTCAACGTTGAGATGCAAATAGCTAATGAGCATAATTTAATTCAGCGCTCCTTGGCCTATTTTGCTGGGATGGTCAATAATCAATTGGATCAGGGGGTTAAATACCGAGATTTAAAGCCGATTTATGTGATTTTCTTTACGCGCTTTGATCCACGATCCACTGGGCTATCAACACCAGTTCGAACGATGCCGGATTATGGCGGGAGAGCATCAGCCGGACCGTCTTTTAAATTTTATTTATCTTGACGTTACGGCCCCAACTGCTCAGGTGAATCCGGCCTTACAGCGCTTATGCAAGTTTATCGAAACGGGGAAAGTTGCTCCCAATGACCCGTTTATTTTAAAATTAGAACAGATGCAAGCTAAAGCTAAAATGAATAGTGAATGGAGGGACGAGGCGATGAAAATTAATTTACGGGAACAAGATATTGAGTATCGAATTGAAAAGGGAATTGCACAAGGCATTGAGCAGGGAGTTATGCAAGGAACTAATGAGACGACGTTAAAGATGATTCGGGCGATGAAAGATGATGGTCTGGCTAAAGCCCAAATTGTCCGCTTAGTAGCCCAATCTCGTCAAATTTCAGAAGCTGAGGTCCAACGCTACTATCAAATGGCGATTGCGGGCTAGGTAAGGAAGATTGATGTGATAAGCCCTGCCTTCTTTTAGCTGATTGGCTGAAGAGGGCGGGGCTTTTATGGTTGAGATGGATAACTTTGAAACCGCTCTCGAAAAAGCGTATACTTAAACAAATTATTTATTGCATTATCAGTAGCTTGAGGGGGAATCGGTAATGGAAAAAAGCGCACCGTTAAAAATTGCTGTGGCCGGCACGGGTTACGTAGGCTTATCACTGGCCGTTTTATTAGCGCAACACCACCAAGTAACGGCGGTTGATATTATTGCCGAAAAAGTGGCGCAAATCAACCGTCGGCAGTCCCCACTTCAGGATGAATACCTAGAGCGTTACCTACGGGAGAAGCCCCTTCAGTTGACGGCGACGTTGGACGCTGCGGCAGCCTATCAGGATGCAGATTATGTCATTATAGCTACCCCGACGAATTACGATCCCCAGCAGAATTACTTTGATACCGGCGCGGTCACCAGCGTGATCGAACAAGTCTTGGCTGTTAATGCCACGGCCTGGCTGGTGATTAAGTCGACGGTTCCCGTTGGCTTTACCGCGGAAATGCGGGAACGCTACCACACAAACCGGATTTTATTTAGCCCAGAGTTCTTACGGGAGTCCAAGGCCTTATACGATAATTTATACCCGAGCCGGATTATTGTTTCAGCCACTTCAGCTAATGAAGATGAGCAAGTCGCTGCGCAACATTTTGCGGCCTTGTTGCAAGAAGGGGCACTAGCGCCGGACGTGCCAACCTTATTGATGCCACCGACCGAGGCCGAAGCCGTCAAGTTATTCGCCAATACGTACCTTGCCTTGCGGGTGGCTTACTTTAATGAATTGGATACCTATGCGGCTACGCGGCATTTAGCGGCGCAAAAGATTATTGAAGGAGTGGGGCTGGATCCGCGGATTGGCAGCCATTACAACAATCCTTCTTTTGGCTACGGGGGTTATTGCTTGCCAAAGGATACGAAGCAATTGTTGGCTAATTACGATCAGGTTCCAGAAGAAATGATTTCCGCGATTGTGGCGGCGAATCGGACCCGGAAGGACTTCATTGCCGATCAGATTCTCCAGCGGGTTGGTTACTATGACTACTCGGCTAGTGTGCAGTATGATCAGGCCCACGAAAAGCCGGTCACGATTGGCATTTATCGGCTCACGATGAAGACGGATTCGGATAATTTCCGCGAGTCCGCCATTCAAGGGGTGATGAAACGCCTAAAGGCTAAGGGAGTGCGCTTGGTAATCTACGAACCAACCTTGCCAAGTAAGACCACCTTCTTTGGCAGTCCAGTGGAAAATGATTTAGCTAAGTTTAAGGCGCAGAGTGCTTTGATTGTCGCTAATCGGTATCATGAAGAATTGGCAGACGTGATCGATAAGGTCTATACCCGGGATTTATTCCACCAAAATTAAAGTAGCAATAGCAAGTCCCTCAACGTTTGAACGGCGTTGGGGGACTTTTTTAGAGAAATTTAGAATCATTTGATGAAAGTTCTGGCAACATTCCCAAATACATCATGATTCGCAGGGAAAAATTACAGTTCATATAATCTTGTCCACTGGTGAAATCACAATTGGTGATCTGCTTAATCTTTTTGAGTCGATAAAGCAGGGTGTTTTTGTGGATATGAAGATGGTCGGCGATAATCTTGGGTTGACCAGGGTGAGCTAAGAATTCTCGCAACGTAGTTAATAAATCAGTTTGGTTTTCTAAGTCATATTTGTATACTAACATGACGCCTGGATGAATTAAGTATTCGAGCTTGCCGCTCTCTTTTTTGAGCAGTTCGAGAATTTGGAAAATATAGTAGTCCTTATAGTAAAAAAGGACAGCAGGGTCGTGGAGGTTTTGGCCTAAACGTACTGCAGTCACGGCTTGACGGTAGAAGATGGGGGTGTTTTCCAAATGAGTAAAGAAATTGCTGATGCCAGCTTTTAAGTGTTGAGCTGTCAGAAATTGTTTTAGATTAGCCAACTCATAGTCGCTTAATTCATGGTAGGCTTCTTTCGAAATTAAGAAAACAATCGAATTTTTGTAAACGGCAAAAATGCTCCCTGCTAGAAGTTTATGGATAGTAGTAGCGATGACATTTAAAGAAAGCGAAGAATTATTATAGGCGCCGGAAGGAATTACCATTACATAAAGATTAGGCTTCAATAAAAATCCTTGCTTAGCTAAGAATTCCGTAAAATCTTGGGTGTTAGTAGAAGTACCAGAGAGAAGATCAGCGAGAAAATACGAATACATGACGCCTTTATTATTAGCAAAGACTGCATCTTTTTGTAATTCATTAGCGACTAATTGGGCGAGGTAAGCTAGAAGCTCTAAATCAGTTGCGCGGAAGGCTTGATTGGTCTGGGTTACGATCAAATGGGCGACTTCAATGTTATCAATTTTGACGGCACTGACCATAACCTCAGTTTGTAAGTGGTCGTTGAAAAACTGGATGGGGGTGGAGTGATTTCGAATTCGCTCAGTAAGGTGGCTTTTATGAATGTAGTGGATACCAGGCGCATCAATATACTGCGATTGGGATGATTGCGCGGTAAAATCGGCAGAAGTGGCCAGATGCTTGTATTGTAAGTCAATTACGGCAACGGGATTGTTAAAAAGTTGCGCGGCAAAATCAATTAGCGCTTGGAGGCCTTGATTGGCAAAAAGGACTGAATTCAACGCAATTCGCTGTTGGTTTAAACGAACATCGGCCATAAGAATATCAGAAAGAAGATTAAAGAGTTGCACCTGTGAAAGGTGCGGGCAGTAGATAATTTGGGCATTTACTTGACCATAAGCAGCGAAATTAATGGCTGGCCCATAGCAAAAGATGATGGTTGGAGTTAGTTGGGGAGGTTTTGGCAAATTTTTTGTTGATGTGAGATAAACGGTGTTGGGTAAAAGCACAAATTGATCTGACGGTAACAAACGGAGATCTAAGACTGTTAAATTTTTCTTTAGGGTACCCCAAACTTTAGCGTTAGGAAGTTTCTTTAGCAGTCTTTTGATCAAAGTTTCGGCTTCGATAGGACCGCCTCCTTTTTAAAATCTTATTACTAATGGGTAATTGTGTGATAGTTAACAAATTGTTCGATTGCACAATGATGTAAGCGCTTTAATTGTATATGATAAAGACATCAAATGCAAAAGCAACTTAAACGGAAGGGTGGTCGAAATGGTTAAACTCGGAAATTATCAGCGCAGTGTCTCGATTATCGGGGTCGGATGTACGCCGTTTATGTATACAGTCGATCATGAAGAAACTAATGGTTTGACTGAAGGGGAAATGTACGGGTATGCAGCGCTAAAGGCGATGGAAGACGCAGGGGTTAACCCCCAAGACGTAGATTTTTATTTCCATGGTTGCGCAAGTCCTTTAAATGGTTCGAATTATTTGACCCCAAATGTCCAAATTGCCAATTGGTTCGGCATGAAGGGGAAAGGTTCTATCCACCACTCAGAAGCTTGTTGTACTGGTTATCTAGCTTTGGAACAAGCAGCCAATGCAGTGGCATCGGGAAAATATGATTGCGTTTTAACCGGGGCCGTTGAATTTGGCGATAGTACGCCGCATCCGGCTGACAACGTTGAAACGCCAAAGCATCCTTACAAGCGGGATAAGATGACCATGGAAAAATTCTTGCATACCACGGCTTGGTTATATGATCGGACCTATACGCGGAGTTTAATGGCAGGGCAAGAGTTAATCTATGATGATGCTGCGGAATGGTACGTGCGGACCCGGGGGTTAACGGATCAACAAATGAACGATACTTTGAACTGGATGTGTATCAATAATCGGCGGAATGCGTCAAAGAATCCATTAGCCATTGAGCGGCGAACCTATGAATCTTTGGCCGAAGAAGCAGGAATGCCCCTTGATGAGTATATGAATTCTCCGTATAACCCACGAATGGGTGAGTACTTACGGGCTGGTGGATTGGAATTAAAATGTGACGGTGCCGCAGCCGCAATTGTATGTGCAACGGAAAAGATTCCAGAAATTGCTAAGCATCTGAAGCACCAACCAATCGAAATTTTAGGGATTGGGAGTGCCGCTTGTGAAGCAACGACGCCGCATTTTGAAGTGCGAGCTACTCAACAAGCCGTTAAAGAAGCGTATGAGTTAACTGGTTTATCCGGCGACGACTTAGATCTCTTCTTTGCCAATGACTTTATTATTACCTCCCACTTAGTTTCCGCAGAAATTGCAGGTTATTTGCCAGAAGGCGAAGGCTGGAAATACATTTGTGAAGGCCGGACTGCTTGGGATGGCGATAAGCCGATCAATACTAATGGGGGACGGACTTCCTTTGGTCATGCGCACGCGGCGTCTGGCTTAGCGGATGTATATGAAGCATGTAAGCAGATGTGGAACGAATGTGGTGAGCGTGAAGTGAAGAAGATTCCAAAGACGACCATGCTGCGTGGCTACGGTGGGGCGCAAAATGTGGCTGCTGTGATCATTCGGACGATGGATGAAAAGGGGGCAAATTAAAATGACCATTAAATTGGAGAAAGTCGTCAATAAGTTTTATGACGGGTTAGAAGAAGGCAAAATTTTGGGACGGAAGTGTCCTCAGTGTGGTCATGTTGAATTTCCACCAGTTTATGCTTGCAATAGCTGTGGCAGCTATGAGACCGAATGGTATGAAATCGATGGCGCAGCAATGGTTAAGACCTTAGTCTTGCCAGCACCGTTATCATCTAAGCCAGAATATAAAAACTTGGGTAAATTTTCTTATGGGGAAGTCGAACTTAAAGAAGGGACGACTTTGAATGCCGTTATCCGTGGTGTAAGTCGAAAAAATAAGGCTGAATTAGCAGCCAAATTGCCATTGCCCTGTCATGCAGCAATTTTTCAACGCGAAGGCGGTTTTAAAACCGTAGTCTTTGATCTTGACGAATGACGGCTGAGGGGAGCGTGATTGAGATGTTTAAGCAAGCGTTCAAGTATTCGTTGCCAGGGATTATTCTCAGTTTTGTGGTTCCGGGCGTCTTGGCTTACTTTTTGATACCTTTACCAACCACTTTAGTCAGTCACGTAATGGGGACCGGAATTGATGGTGCGTTAAGTGCCGGGGTCTCATCAATTATTGCAGTTATTGTTTATATGAAGTCACAACAAAAGAATGGAGGAACTCACAATGGTTAAGACGGAATTAGAAAGCGCAGTATTGGATATGGTCGCGACAGTTTACAAAAAAAATCGGGATGATTTGTCATTAGCAACAACCTTTAAGGAAGATTTAAATTCAGCTTCGGTTTGGATGGTTGCGTTAGTTGCCGAAATTGAAAATGAATTGGATGTTTCTTTAATGTTAGCGGATGCCAGCAAGTGTACCACGATTGGAGATTTAGTAGATTTGATCGAAACAGAGATGGAATAGGGTGATCAAAGTGCTGAGTAAAATCTATGAAAAAGCGTTGGCCAATCCCCAACGGGTTGCTTTTCCAGAGGCACTCAATGAACGAATGTTGCAAGCGGCTTTTGAGACAGGGAAGGAAGGTTATATTCACCCCATTCTGGTTGGAGATCCACAAGCCATTACTGCCAAATTAGCCGAGCTTGGTTACGAGTCCACGGCTTTCCAGATTATTGATCTTGCTGATGAAACGATGCGGGATGACTTGATTGCAAAATACGTGGCCTTGCCACAGACCTTACTGAAAGAAAAAGCATTAAGGCGTCGGATGACGGATCCATTGTACTATGCGATGGTAATGCAAACCGCAGGGGCCGCGGATGTTACCTTTGCTGGAATTGAGTATACAACGGAAGATGTCCTTTTAGCAGGCCAAATGGTAGTTGGTATGCAACCTGGCATCAGTACGATTTCTAGTATCGGGATTTGTGAAATTCCTGGTTTTGCTGGAAGTGAAGGTGAATTATTGGTAGTGGGGGATAGTGCAGTCTGTACCAACCCAACTGATGAGCAATTGGCAGATATTGCAATTTCGGCGTGCGAGTCTGTACAGGCGCTGTTAGATTGGCCTCCGCGTTGCGCATTATTGTCATATTCCACTTTAGGCAGTGGACAAGGAGAATTGGTCGATAAGGTCAGCCGTGCGGTGGCAATTGCCAATAAGCGGCGGCCAGATTTAGCCATTGACGGCGAATTTCAATTTGATACTGCCGTCTCACCTACTGTTGCAGCGAAAAAAGTTAAGCGTGATAGTAAGGTCGCTGGGCAGGCGAATATTCTGATTTGGCCAGACTTAAACGTTGGAAACGTTGGAGTAAAGATCCTACAACAAGTAGGCCATGCGAATGCTTACGGACCAATTTTGCAAGGCTTTAACGATGTGGTCTGTGATTGCTCACGGAGTGCCCCGGTTTCTGAATTAAAGGGTAATATCATTTTAAGTGCAGTCCGGGCTAGTCATTAATTAACAAAGTTTCATTCATTAAAAGTAGATCGTATTTTTAACAGGCCCCTTCAAATTTGAAGCGGCCTGTTATTTTATCACAAGGAGGGATTCTTCATGCAACGTTATCAAATTTTGGTAATTAATCCAGGTTCTACGTCAACTAAGATTGCGGTCTTTGAAAATGGTACGCGTTTGTGCTACCAAAATATTCAACATGAAGCTGCAGAACTAGAGCAATATCCAACCTTAGCTGATCAATTACCTTACCGTCGTGATATGATCATGAGCTTCCTAAAAGAAAATGGGATCGCTTTAGCAGATATTGATGTCTTTGTTGGTCGGGGTGGCGGCCTGATCGCGATGACAGGGGGGACTTACGAGGTGACCGATTTGGTCTTAGAACATGCCCGGACTTGTGCCAATGGGGTGATTCACCCGGCCACGTTGGGATCGCAACTGGCTGCTGAACTAGCTAAAGCGGGTGGTCATGGTGCCAAAGCTTTAGTGGTTAATCCACCGGATGTTGATGAGTTGCAAGACGTAGCTCGGATGACGGGACTCAAACATGTTTACCGGACCGTTCATTTACACGCATTAAACCTTAAAGAAATGGCCATTCGGCATAGTAAGAGTGTATTGCATCAGCCTTATGAGCAAACGAACTTGATTGTCTGCCACATTGGAGGGGGAATTTCTGTTTCGGCACACCATCATGGGCGGATGATTGATGGGTTTGACATTGTTGGTGGTGAAGGACCCATGGCTCCAACACGGACAGGGAGCTTATCATTGGCTAATATTTTGGATTATATGGATCAAACGCATGCAACCACCCAAGAAATGCGACAATTGTTAACTCGGCGGGGCGGCTTGGTCAGTCATCTGGGGATCTCGGACACGAAAGAATTAGTTCGGCGTAAGGACACTGGTGATCAATACGCTCAAATGTTGTGGGATGCGATGCTTTACCAGATTGAAAAGTGCATCGGTGCCATGGCAACGGTCCTAAAAGGCCAAGTTGATGGTATCTTGTTAGGTGGGGGAATGGCATATAATCCAGAGTTGATTGCTCGGATTAGCGAAGCTTGTTCCTTTATTGCGCCAGTTTCAGCTTACCCCGGTGAATTTGAAATGGAAGCTTTAGCGGCTGGTGCTTTACGGGTTTTAACCGGTGAAGAACCCTTGAAACAATATACCGGGGTCCCGGTTTGGCAGGGCTTTCCTTGGGATCAGGTGGTGATTAAGGATGGAAAAGTCCAGAACTAATAAATGGGTTCAAATTGGCAGCTTGGCATTAGGAATTGCGTTATTACCCCCACTTTGGGCGGTATTGGCCCCATTGCTTGGGGTTCGCCCGGGGGCCGTGGCTTTGATTTGTGCGGGAGTGTATGTAGCTGCGGGGAATCAACGTCAAAAAGCTCTACCAATGATCAATGGCTTTTTGCTTGGCGATTTGTGGGCGGTGTTGAGTCTATGGTTAATGGCAATTCTCAATTTTAATCCACAGGTTGAACTCTACTTGGTACTCTTTGTGTTTGGGGGAATGGCAGTTGTCGGCGGCGAAAACCTGCCACGCTATATTTATACGCCAGCCTGGTTATGTGGTTGGGCGATTGGTTTGACTGTGATGGGAAATTTAGCCGTAACGAAGCTAGGCAGTTTGCCGTTTGAAATTGGTATTGCGATGGTAGTAGGGGTTATTTATGTTGGCATTGGAGTAGCTTCCTTTCAACAATGGTTGATTGAAAAAATTGCGAAGCATTAGGGAGGTCATTAATGCTACAAGTGTATGGAAGTTGGCAAAAATTTTGCAACAACGAAGCTGATCACCTCTGCGGACGTAATCTTTTAGCGCAAGGACTGCAAGATATTTACGGAATAAAGATCTTGTCAACGATGCTAGCTGTAAACGAATGTGGAAAGCCGTTTTTACCCGCGTATCCGGAAGTACATTTTAATTTGAGTCATTGCCATGGGCTCGTGGTTTGTGCCTTTGCTGATGTTCCGGTTGGGATTGATGTTGAAACGGCAGTAGTCTTACCGAAGAGCATCATTAAAAGAGCCTTAACTGTTAATGAACAACAGTTACTGGCTAGTTATCAAACTGATCCGATTCAATATTGGCGGGTGTTTAGTCGTATTTGGTCTTTGAAAGAAAGCTATTTGAAGTGGGGTGGCAAGGGATTAACTATTACTCCAAAAACTTGCGAATTTATCATCCAACCAGCAGTTTTTGGGCACATTGATTCTTCGCAACCTGGGCTTGCATTTGTTCAAAAGCAACTTACGCCGGATACTTTTCTTTCACTATGTATTAAGAAAAAGGTCCTTTCGGCTGTGGAAATTCACTGGTTAGAAAAACCAGCTGCTTAACAATCCGAAGTGAGTGTCTGTCAAATATTTTAGACCGTTAGATTGTTAAACAACTAGCTGCCCCAATAACAGCTTTACGGTCGCTATACCAATTTCGTCAAGCAAAAACATAAACATTTTATTATCACAAGATAGTTAAGGACGCGCCCCATCTGACCTTTATTTAATTACCCCTTTAAATTGGCAGGGAAGACTGCTATAATTGAAGTCGTTAGAAAGTGTTCAAAAACGGGCAAAAAAAGAAAGGCGGATCACCAATCGTTGGTGGTTCGCCTTTTTCGTGTGTTGATTTGTTAATAGGTTAGGCTTCAGCGGCTGCTTGGACTAAGGCGTCCTTGGCATCGGCAATCCCATTTTCGTCCATGTAAGTCAAGATTTGGTTGATCGTGATGTAAGGGACGTCCAAACGGTCAGCGACCTTAAACAGGTCATCGCGCCGCGCCATCGTACCGTCTTCCTTCAGGACTTCAATGATGACGGCAACCGGTTGAGCGCCTGCCAGGTAAGCCAGGTCAACGGAAGCTTCGGTGTGCCCAATCCGTTGGCGCAGCCCGCCGTCTTGCGCGTAGAGGGGTTGGATGTGGCCGGGGTGGTTAAAGTCACTGGCCGTGGCCGTTGGCTTGGCGATTTGGCGAATCGTGGCTGCCCGATCAAAAGCAGAAACCCCGGTCGTCACGCCGGTGGCTTCAAACGTCCCGTCGCAAGTGGTCATGAAAGGCGTATCGTGCGGGTCCGTACTGTTTTCGACCATCTTCGTGAAGCCTAATGCGTGAGCCCGTTCGATTGTCAACGGTACGCACATTAAACCGTTGGCTTCCTTTAACATTTGGTAGACCGTTTCGGGGCTGATCCGATCAGCCAGGGCGACCAGGTCCCCTTCATTTTCACGATCTTCATTGTCCGATAAAATGATGAACCCACCGTTTTGCAAGGTCGTCAGGGCTTCTTCAACGGTGTTAAATTCATTTGCCATCTTGATAAATCCTCTCTCTCTATCGCTATCTCTGGTGAAAAGCCGAACCAAAACTTGATTCGTGACTTTATTATACGTAAAAATAGGATGATGTAAACATAAAGCGACGAAAAGTTCGCGATTGACGAGCGATTTGTAATTTTGTTTTGTGAAAATTCGGCTAGAGTAAAGTGAAACCGCCGTCAAACTTTGCACATCATTGTTCGGGTGGGCTGGGGTTGACGGGCAAAAACTTCGTCCCACTCGAAACGTTCGGAACCAAAAAACCACCGGCAGCCACCGGTGGTTAAAGCCTAATCAGCGCGATAAACTTCTTGGCCCGCTAGCCAAGTTGCTTGGACGCGGATGTCTTTGATTGCTTCGTGTGGGACGGTAAAGATGTCATCGCTTAGGATCACAAAGTCGGCTGCTTTGCCAACGCTCAGGCTACCGTTATGGGTAAACTGGCCCAGTTGGGCGGCCCACTTAGTATAGCCAAGGACTGCTTCGGGAACCGAAATGGCTTGGTCAGCATTCACCACCTGCCCATTTGCTGCGCGCCGGGTTACGGCTGCGTAAATACTGTAGAAGGGGCTGTCTGGCTCGTACCACGGGGTGCACGGGGCATCAGAACTGAGCGCTGTCAAGGCCTTGGTCTGCATCATTGCCTTGAGGCGGTAGGCCAAGCGGAACTGCTGCGTGTTTAAATAGGTCCGGTAGGATTCGTCTTCGGCAAAGAAGAAGATCGGTTGGGTGGCCAGGCCGTACGTCATTTGGGCCTGGTCAATTTGGGCCAGCATGGCGTCACTCAAAAGCGAAGCGTGCTCAATGCGAACAGACGGGGTTCCGCTCAGCCACGGGGTGAGGTCTTTGGTGGTATCAATGACCAATTGAATTGCCGCATCCCCCATGGCGTGAATCGCGATTTGCAAGTGATGATCTTTAGCGTAGGCGACGGCTTGGGCTAATTTTTCGCGGTCCGTCAATAACACGCCCCGTTTGCCAGAGGGGTAGGGCGCTTGATTATCGGCAGTTTCGCCCGAAATCGAGCCGTCCATGAAGACTTTGATCCCGGCAATACGCAACTGGTCGTCGGTCCCAGCGGTCAGGTCTTCACCGTTGAGCTCATCATAGACGTAATACAGTGAGGCCCGCGGTTGGAAGCCCGCCGCCTTGGCATCACGATACAGCTGGAGGGAATCGTAAGGGTGCAGGCGTCCCATCATTTCACCGATGGCCACGATCCCGTTTTGTAAGTAGTGCTGGGAAGATTGGGCCAGGTTGGCAACGTCGGTTTGGTAGCTTTGGGCGGACTTGGCGCGAATCAACAGTTGCGTGGCCGCCACTTCGCGCATAAAACCGGTTGGCCGGCCGTCTGCAAAGCGTTCAATCTTGCCACCGACCGGATCGGGGGTCGTGGCATCAATGCCGGCGAGGGCTAAGGCTTTGGAATTTCCGACGGAGGAGTGACAATCCGAGCGATACAAAAAGATCGGTTGGGTGGTGGAGACTTGATCCAGGTTGTCCACGGTCGGAGCCCGGTGTTCGGCTAATTTGGTTTCGTCAAAGCCCCAGCCTTCGATCCAAACGTCCGGTCCCTGGCCATAGGCGGGCGAGGCTTTTAGAGCGGCGATCAGTTCAGCAATGCTGTTAACGTGGGGTGGGGTACAAGCCACCCCGTGCAAGGCGTCGGCGATGTACTTGGGGTGGGTGTGACAGTCGATCAAGCCGGGCAAGACCGTTTGGCCGTGTAAATCAATTGCCGCCGGATCAGTGACGTCCGCTTGGTCACCGATCCAGCTGACCTTTCCATGGTCAATCGTCATGGCCGATGCGAAGCTGGTCGCATCGGTACCGAGGAAAATTTTGGCGTTGGTGAATGTTGTTGACATAAAAAATAAAACCTCCCTTTTTGTGTTCGATTATATACTTAATATTAATGGTACCGCTACCATTATTTTATGAAAGATGCTGAAAATTTAATTGGCCGCACTTTTTGTAGCTTCAAGCTTTGTGGACGGTAATTGCCGACGTTGAAATCCTAGCTTAAAGTCATTAAAATAATCATGTAAACGCTATCATTAAGGTGCTGCCGGGGCAAGTGATTTGCCAGGGGCAGGTTTAAAGGAGGTCTTTTTCATGGTTGAACGCGAAAACGCCAATGTGTTGTGGTTTGACGAATTGCGGCGGGCGGACGTCGATTTGGTCGGCGGAAAGTCATCATCCTTAGGGGAAATGACGTCGGTCATGGACGTTCCGGTACCGTTTGGGTTTGCGACTACGGCCGCAGCTTACCGGCGCTTCATGCAAGAAACCGGGATCAATGATCAAGTCAACGCCCTGTTAGCGGCTTTGACAGATTATGAAGACTCGGATGCCTTGCATACGACTTGTAGCCAGATTCGCCAAATTATTGTCGATGCGACCATGCCCGCCGACTTGGCGGCGGAAATCGAAGCGGCTTATGAACAGCTCGGGCAACGGATGGGGGAAACGGATCCCTTTGTCGCGATTCGCTCTAGTGCCACCGCTGAGGACTTACCCGATGCCTCCTTTGCCGGCCAACAAGAATCTTATCTGAACATCAAAGGGGCCCAGGATGTCGTCAAGAAGGTCCAAGAATGTTACGCCTCGCTCTTTACCGACCGGGCCACCTACTACCGGCAAAAGCAGGGGTACCCGCATGAAAAAGTGGCCCTGTCAGCAGCCGTGCAAATGATGGTCTTCTCTAAGGCGGCCGGGATTATGTTCTCTGTGGACGTCACCAACGGGGATGATTCCAAGATTGTGATTGACGGGATCTATGGCCTGGGTGAATATATTGTGTTGGGGAAGGTGACCCCAGACCACTTTGTTGTCGACAAGGCCAGCTTAAAGATTGTCGAGCGGGACCTGACCACTAAGCCGGTGCGGTTGATCCGCAAGCCGGGCAGTGGGGTAAAAGAAGAGCCGGTCCCAGCGGAATTACAAGCTCAGCCGGTCTTAACGGATGCGCAAGTCGAAGAACTAGCAGGCTACGTCAAGCAAGTCGAAGCCCACTATGGCTGCTACATGGACATGGAATTTGCCCTGGATGAGCGGACGGATAAGCTCTGGATCGTCCAGGCCCGGCCGGAAACGGTCTGGTCCCAAAAGAACAAGCAAACTGGTGGTAAAAAGGAGGAAACGACGATGGCAACAACGGATGCAAAGGTCTTGGTCAAGGGCTTGCCTGCCAGCCCAGGGTTAGCGGCCGGAGTCGCCCACGTGATCGAAAATCCTGAAGATATTGATACCTTCAAGGAAGGCGAAGTCTTAGTAACGTTGATGACTTCCCCGGACTGGGTACCCGCGATGAAGAAGGCTAAGGCAATTGTGACCAACAACGGGGGGATGACCTGTCACGCCGCCATTGTCTCCCGGGAAATGCAGATCCCATGCATTGTCGGAACCAAGAGTAAGGGCCAAGCCGTGACGGAAGCGGTTAAGACCGGTGAGGTGATTACCGTTGACGCCAAAAATGGGATCGTGTACCAGGGTGATATTACGGCCAGCTTGCAACCAGCTACCCCAACGGCCAGTGCGGGGGCTGCCGTTGCGGCCGAATACTTCCCGCCTACGGCAACTCACGTAATGATGAACCTGGGGGACCCGGATTTAATCGATAAGTATGCCGACCTGCCGGCCGATGGGATTGGGCTTATGCGCGAAGAATTCCTGTGGACGACTTACATTCACGCCCACCCGCTGTACCTGATTGAAAAGGGGGAACCAGACAAGGTCGTCAACATGCTGGCGGACGGGATTGCCAAGGTCGCCCGGACGATTGCGCCGCGGCCGATGGTCTTGCGGCTGTCTGATTTCAAGTCCAGTGAATACCGCAATTTGGAAGGCGGGGAAAAGTATGAACCGCAAGAGCCAGCCGACTTGCTGGGCTGGCGGGGTGCTTCGCGTTACTATGACCCGAAGTACATCGAAGCCTTTAAGTTGGAACTGGGGGCTGTGAAGAAGGTTCGCAATGAATTCGGCCTGAAGAACCTGAACGTCATGATTCCATTTGTTCGGACGGTTGACGAAGCCAAGAAAGTCACTGACATCATGGCGGTGGAAGGTTTGAAACGGGGGGCTGATTTCAAGGTCTACATGATGGCCGAAATTCCATCCAACATCATTTTGGCGGACCAGTTCAACCAATACATTGATGGGTACTCAATTGGCTCCAACGACTTATCGATGTTGATCCTAGGGTGTGACCGGAACAATGATACGGTCGCCCACCTCTTTGACGAACGGAACTTAGCCGTGAAGCGGGCGATTCGCCATTTGATCAAGACGGCGCACAAGGATGGCAAGACCGTGTCGATTTGTGGGCAGGCGCCATCCGAATACCCAGAATTTACCGAATTCTTGATTCAAAGCGGGATTGACTATGTTTCGGTTAACCCGGACATGGTCAAGTTGACCAAGCGTAACGTTGCCCACTTTGAACAGCGG
>NZ_HE997173.1:63516-102372 GCF_000312405.1 Limosilactobacillus ingluviei str. Autruche 4
TTTTTTTACGCGTGCTAATATTGCGCTGCTAAGTTAGCTTAGGCCTTACCAGCTCGCTTTTTTGACGCCAGGTAATTGGCCGGTATGGGCCAACCGACGAAAATTTAAGCGCGAAAGGCCAAACGCGCGGAGGTAGCCACGGGAGCGCCCATCGAGGTGATCCCGGTGGCGTAAACGCGTTGGAGAGGCATTGCGCGGCAGCTTGGCCAGGCCAGCATAATCGCCAGCGGCTTTAAGAGCGGCTCGCTTTACTGCATATTTCGCCACCGTGGCTTCCTTGCGTTTAGCTGTTTCAATTTTTCTTTTTCGCGCCATTATTTCCCTCCTGCTTTTTTCCGCCGTTTATATTCATGAATAACTTTAAGGGCCCGTTTTCGAGTTTTGATATTGGGGCTTTTCAGCATGCGATAGGCAGTTGAAAGATCCATATTGTCCCTCCTTGAGAGTAGTTAAGGTTAATAGTAATGATTACCATTAAATATTTTAGCGAAGTTAGCTTCTTTTGTAAATAGTAACTTTTACTATTTGCAAACAAACTCTTTGCATGTGTTGATCACCAGAAGCGAAGCAAGGCTTGATTTTCAAGTAAATGTTAGAACTAATAACAAAAATTTTTTGCTAGTTACAAGTCAACTCGCATGAGGGAAACTGAAAAGCTCCCCAGCAACACTTGTTATCAGTGTTGCTAGGGAGCTTGGCGCTCATTGACTAATGAAATGCGTTGGGTAAGTTCAGGTGCTTACTTTTTCTTGGTGTTAACGATAGGCTTGTTGTCTAAATCCGTCCGGACCACGAGGACGTCACAAATGGCCGTCCGCGTTACAAATTCAGTAACTGAACCAATCAAGATCCGTTCCACCGCGTTTAACCCTGTGGCCCCGATCATAATCAGGTCCGCGTGGGATTGTTGTGGGACCTCCTTGGCGATCAACGTCTTTGGTGCCCCATATTCGATCGTGTAGGAAACGTTGTCGACGCCTTGTTGCTTAGCGTAGTCGATGTATTGTTCCAAGGTCTTCTTTGCCGTCTTGGTAACTTGTTCGACCATGGAGCTGTCAAAACTGGAAATGTTTTGGAAAGCCCGGGTATCAACAACGTGCAGTAATTGTAATTCCGTATCCTTCCCATTCCGCTTCGCAACAGCGACCGCCTTCTTAAAGGCTAATTCGGCTTCCTTTGAGCCATCAACTGGAACCAAAATGTGGTGGTATTGTTGAACAGCCATAAGACTACCCCCTTATTCTCTTTGTTACTTATATTTTATACCTTATACAGGAATTCGTAAAGAAAACTAAGGTTTTAAGAGCAAAGAACTGACTGAAATCGCCATCAATAATTCGACGACACAGCCTAAGATCAAGGTCGCAAAAATCAAGGGCAAGTTCAGACTGATGGTCGCCACTCCAGCTAACAGGGTCATGGCCGCCATGATCACTAGCCAGAGCTGGCTGATCGTTTTAACGCTGGCCGGGTGTTTCATGGGCAGCCCGAAGTACATCTTGGTGCGGTGGGTGGCAAAGTAACTGGCTTCGATCAAAAAGATCAGGGCACAGGCCCCCAGTAAAAGGCGAATCACAAAAAATTCCTCCTAAATTAATGCTGTTTTTATCGTACGGGTCAACTGCGTGTTGGTCAAGCGAAAATAAAAAAGCAACGTACCTAGGTGTTACGTTGCTCCTGGAATTAATGGTATGTACAAGCTCCGTTCGTGCCGTTGGTTGTCCGACAGTGTTGACCTGTGTGTAAGACAGGTGGGGTACGGTTGCCTAGTGTTCAGCTACCAAGTGAAAAGGCATGCCGGCAACCAGGTTAACACTAACCCCAAGGTAATAAGACTGTAAGGCAAACCTGCGAAATGGACAATGCGTACACAACAGAACTTCTGCCATTATGATAGCACACCTAAGGCCATCAGGCAATCTTTGTAAAGGTTTTCATTGGCGGCCGCGTTGGGCTTGCAAGAGCCGCTGATATTGTTTGGCGTAGGCCGTCTCAAAGGTCCCGTTTTGCTTGGGTTGGTAATAACGGTCATTTTGCAGTCGGTCGGGCAGGTACTGCTGGCGGACCCAGTCCTCGGGAAAGTCGTGTGGATAACGGTAGGTCACCCCATGACCGAGTTTTTTGGCGCCAGCGTAGTGGGCGTCTTTGAGGTGGGCCGGAATTTCGCCGGTGTTTCCCTTTGCCAAGCGCGCCAGGGCACTGTCAATGGCGGCAATTGCTGAGTTGGACTTGGGGGAAAGGCAAAGCTCGATCACGGCGTTGGCCAGCGGGATCCGGGCCTCGGGGAAGCCGAGCTGTTGGGCGGCTTGGACAGCTGCCACGGCCCGTTCACAGGCCGGCGGGTTGGCCAGACCGATGTCTTCATAAGCAATCACCATTAAGCGCCGGGCGATGATGGGCAAATCGCCCATTTCCACCAGCCGGGCCAAGTAGTGTAAAGCCGCATCGGTATCACTGCCGCGGATCGACTTTTGAAAGGCTGAGATCACGTCGTAGTGGGCATCCCCATCTTTATCACCGGCAATCCGGCGTTGCTGGATGCTTTCGGCAATGACCTGGCTGGTTAAGTGGATCACCCCATCATCTCCCGGGGCGGTCGAGCGAGCCGCCAATTCCAGGCCGTTCAAGGCGCTGCGCAGGTCACCATTGGCCGTTAGGATCAGCTGTTGCTTAGCGTCTTCGTCTAACTCCAATGGTAACTTTCCTAGCCCCCGCTCGGGATCACTGACCGCCCGGTCGATGGCGGCGGTCATATCATCAATGGTCAGCGGGTGGACCTCAAAGATCTGGGTCCGCGAGCGGATGGCGGGGTTAATGGTAATGTAGGGGTTTTCCGTGGTGGCCCCGATTAGGATGATCCGGCCGTTTTCCAAGTGGGGTAATAAAAAGTCTTGCTTGGCCTTGTCCAACCGGTGGATTTCGTCGAGTAACAAGATGACCGTTCCCGACATTTTGGCTTCTTCGGCCACCACTTGGAGGTCTTTTTTGGTATCCGTGGCTGCATTGAGGGTGCGCAAGGCGTACTTGGTCGAACCGGCAATCGCACTGGCGATGCTGGTCTTACCGGTTCCCGGGGGGCCATAGAGAATCATTGACGACAGCATTTTGGCTTCGACCATCCGCCAAATGATTTTGCCGGGGCCGATTAAATGTTGCTGGCCGACCACTTCCTCCAAGCTACGGGGGCGCATTTTAAACGCGAGGGGTTGCAAGACTATCCTTCCTTTCCAAAGTGAAATAACCGCTGCCACCACGGTTGGCTTGCCGGGGCCGGGGTGGCCGGCGTGGGCGTGAAACGTTGGGCAATGTCGACGACGGGTTCATTAATCGCGGTTTTGGCGGCAATCACAATTGCTAAACTAGCTGCCGTCGTCGTAAATTCCGGCCCGGTCTTAATTGTAAAATTGATTTGGTGCTGAGCCGCCAGGCGGAGGTACGGTCGCAAGACTTCATCGGGTAAATTACCATTGAAAAAGACGACCCGTTCAGCGCTGGCGGTAATTACTCGTTCAAAGACGCTGGCCCAGTCGTCGGTCAGTTGGGCCACACTGATCGTCAGCCAGACCCGTTCGCGAAAAGTCCCCAAGTAGTGGTGTTGCTCGGCCGCCTTTAAGGTTGGCGTGCCACTTAGGCCGTGCTCAAGGTGCTGTTCTAAGGCCGATTGGTGTTCGCTCATGTTCCCATCCTTTCTGGTGCAGCGTAGTCGTACTTATTATTGTAGCATTTTCCCACCTTTATTAATAATCAACCGCTTAAAACTAAACCAACGCCCCGCACAATAACCGGCGGAGCGTTGGTTTAGTAAGGGCTGCTTAATGTTTGACAATAAAGTCCAGCAATTGGGCCATCACGGCTGGATTTTCGCTCGGGACCCCATGCTGAATAATGTCAGCGCTTGTTTGGTGCAAGGCGTTATGACTCAAGGGATATTGATCATCATTGATCGCGATTTCGCGGACGTTATCCGCCGTTGGTTCAAAGTGGAATTGCAGGCCGATCACATTCTCGTTTAAGAGGAACCCTTGGTTAACCACCAGGTCACTGCTAAACAATAATTCCGCGCCGGTCGGCACTTCAAACATTTCTTCGTGCCAGTGCAGGGCGGTTAATTGGGCTGGTAGCCCGGGAATTGCGTTACTCTTTAAGTAGACCGGGGCCCAGCCGACTTCTTTGTGCGGGGCTTTGGTTACGGCGGCACCTAAGGTCTTGGCAATTTGTTGGGCCCCAAAGCAAGCGCCAAACATCGGCTTGTGGGCGGCCAAGAGTTGCTGAATCAACTGGCGTTCTTGCTTAATCCAGGCCAAATCATCATTGGGGCTCATCGGCCCCCCTAAAATGACGAGCAAGTCCGTTTGGTCCGCCGTGGGCAAATTACCGAATTGGTAAGGATGGTAAATGTACAGTTCGTGGTTGTTGGCGTGCGCCCAGTCTTGAATGGAGCCGGGCCCTTCATTGGGCGTGTGTTGTAAAACATTGATTCGCATCGATTGTCCTTTCCTTCACCGGCAATGTTGGGCTAGGTATCGCCTGCAAGTACCTAAGATGACCATAGTTTATCACCAAAGCCAATTGCAAACAATGCGCGGTGTGGTAAAGTAAACAGGCATGAGTTTTCGGGCCAGCTGGGACCCGAGGTTTGAGGTGAGAATGTGAAACGTGTTTTTAAAATTGCGGCGGCCGTCGGGCTGGTTGGCGCCTTGTTAGCGGGCGGTTATTTGGTTTACCTGCAAGTCAATTACTACCGGATTGCCGATCACCAAAAATTGGCGATTACCAATCCCCAACGGACGCAATTAGCCGTCGATCATCCCTATACGGCCACAACCTATAACATCGGCTTTGGGGCCTATAATGAGCGTTATTCCTTTTTTATGGACACCGGGACGACCAAGCAAGGCCACCACACCCGTGGTAAGTATGGTAAGGCGACCAGCCGGGCGGCGGTGCAACGTTCAACGGCCTTCGTAATTAAACAAATCAAGGCCCAACACCCGGATTTTGCCCTGTTCCAAGAAATTGATACCAATTCAACCCGGTCGTACCACGTCAATCAAGTCCGCCGGGTGGCCGCGGCCTTTCCGCACTTAGGGCGGGTCTTTGCTTCCAATTTCCACTCGGCCTACCTTTTGGTGCCGCCGACGGATCCGCACGGTACGGTGCGCTCGGGCCTGCTGACGTTGAGCCGCTACCAGGTGCAAAGTGCCCAGCGCCGGCAGTACCCGGTTTCGACCCACTTGATTGAAAAGTTTGTCGACCTGGACCGTTGCTTTGTGGTCTTGACTTTGCCGGTGCAAAACGGGCGGCACCTGATCATGATCAATTCGCATATGTCGGCTTACGACCGGGGTGGCAAGATGCGGGCGGCCCAACTAAAGCTGTTGACCGGGGTGATGAAGCATGCCCGGGCCCGGGGGGATTACGTGATTGTCGGGGGTGATTTTAACCATGCCCTGGGCAAACAAATCATGACCCACTTTCGGACTAATCAACGGGTGTCAAACTGGGTCTCGAAAATGAGTAATCAGGATTTGCCGGCGGGCTTTCGGATTGTGCGCGCGGATAATTATTGGACCACGCCGACCGTACGGGCGACCGACACGGCCTATGTACCGGGGAAGACCTACACCACGGTGGTCGATGGCTTTATTGTCTCAGACAACGTAACGGCGACTGCCCATAATCTGCCTACCCACTTTCAAGAAACCGACCATAACCCGGTCAAACTGACTTTTAAATTACAAGCCGAATAGGCTATGCTAACCGGTTAGAGCGCCGCGGTCGCCTGCGGAAAGCAAGAAATTTTAAGAAAAAGTAAACATGCGCCGGGGTTTTGTGGTAATTTAGATGGTAGCAAAAACGTAAATGGATGGGTCCAATCTTGGGATCCACCGGTAATATTAATCCCCAAGGGGTGAGTAAAGATGGATAAAGCAAAACTGCAAGCAGCGTGTCACGAACCGGCACTGCAGAAGTTACTGTATGAAGGTCGTTTTGGCCTGCGGATGGAAGCCCACCGGGTGGTCACCAACGGTCGAGCCAGCCAGTATCCGTTTCCCAAGACCTTGGATCGGCGGGGAATCAACCCTTATTTGACCAGTGGGGTTACTGATAACTTGATGGAATTTAACGCGGTCATTATGAAGGAAGCCAAGGCGGCGGTTCGCCAGTTGGAAATTCTGCAGCAAATTGTCGACCGCCAACTTCATGAGACCGAACGGCTATGGCCATTGTCCATGGCGCCAGCGCCGGTCTACTTGCACGATTTAACGTACCTGACTGATCACACTACCAAGCCTGGTTCCGTTGAATTTAATCACTACTTGATGCAAAAGTACGGGCCAACCCGCCTGCTGACTGGGGGCGTGCACGTCGGTTACTCCTTGCAAGAAGAATTGATTGAAAGCCTGTACGAACGCTTTGGCAAGGCCGAACACGCCAGTTTGGCGGCCTTTAAGAACTACTTGTACTTTAAGCTGGCCCAGGGTTACATTATGTGGCAGTGGCTGTTTACCTACTTATTCGGGGCCAGTCCGGTCCCGGAAGACGCCAAGGCGGTGCTGTCGCCTGAGCTTGACCACCAAGTCCGCAGTTTCCGCAACAGCCAGTATGGGTATGGCAACCTACCGACGGAACGCTTGGACTATGCTTCCTTGGCAAGCTATGTTGCCAGCTTAAAGGGGCACCTGGCTTCGGGCGCTTACCAGAGTCCGCACGAAGTCTTTGCCCCGGTCAGCTTGCGGGGGGCGACGGATGATATTGACGCGACCTTGGCGGCCGGAGTTGATTTCATCAGCTTGCGGATGTTTGACCTTGATCCGTTTGCCGCTGCGGGGATCAGTGAAGACACCCTGAACTTCTTGGAATTAGTAATGGTCTACTTATTGTTGACGCCCCAACCGGACTTAACGGCAGCTGATCTGCAAGCTGCCCAGGCGCGCAATGAGGAAGTGGCCCTTCAGGATCCTACCGAACAAACGGCGTGGATGAAAGAAGAAGCCCAGGCCTTTACCCAACGACTGGCGGACTTCTGTGAGGCTTATGATGCCCCCCGGGCGTACCGCTTAGCCTTGAAGTTTGTGCAACGGCGGATTGAAGACCCAAGTCTGACTTTGGCGGGGCAACTGTTGGCGAAGGCCGAACACGGGACGTTCCTGTCCTTTGGGTTGAAGGTCGCCAACGACCGCTACTCGCACCTGTTGCAATCGGGACAAACCTTAAGCGTGATTGCGGCTGGTTACTCCCCGAGCGTGCAGCGTCTAATCCGGGCGGCCATCCTGCAGGGGATCCAGGTTTGGCTCAACGAGGACGTCGCCTTTGAATTTGGCGGTCAAACCGTTCACGTTCCGGCCGACGCGGAATTGGCCTTACCGGATGGGGCCGCGGCTTACCTTAAACAATTGTTACCGGACTTGTAAAGGACAACCAGCCCAGCCTGGCCAGTGCGGGGCTGGTTTTTCTTTGGGAAAGGAAGGGTTAACGTGCGGACATTAGCGATTTATGGTTTAGGGGTTGTGGGGGCGCAGTTAGCCTTGACCCTGGCCAATCAAGTTGACGAATTATTGTTGTTAGATCCGGATGAGCAGCGGGCCGTGGCGGTTGCCAACGACCTGCAGAGTGCGGGCCTGGCCTTGCCGGCTAAGCAGATCAAAGCCCAAGCCTGGGCGGATTTAAAGCGCGCTCAGGTCTTAGTGGTGGCCCTGGGCCCCGCCGAAGTAGTCCAACCGGACTTAAGCGCGGTAGTGGCCGCCGTTCGGGTGGCCGCCCCGCAAGTGCAGGCGGCGGACTTTACCGGGGTGGTGATCAACCTTACCCAGCCGAATGAAGCAACGACCGCCTGGCTGCAAGCAACCTGGCAATTGCCCCCGCAGCGGGTGCTCGGGAGTGGGACCCTGGTTGATACCCAGCAGTTGCACCAAGCGGTGGCGGCGGCGTTGCACGTAGCACCAGCTAGTGTGACCGGTTATGTTTACGGTCAGCACGCTGGGCAAATTGTGCCGGCTTGGTCGACGGTCCAGGTGGACGGGCGCCCCCTCAGTGCCCTGCCTGGTGGTCACTTTGACCAGCAGCAAGTCCAAACCAACGCGCGGTTGATGGCGTATTATGTGATCCGGGGCCAGGCGGGCCAATTAGCCGCGCAAACGGCGGCGAATCGGTTGCTCGGGGCGATCTTTCAAGATCAGCAACTGGTGGTCCCCGCGGCCGTTTTTCACCCCCAGTATGGCGGTTACGTCAGTTTTCCGGTCCGGGTGGGGCGCCAAGGGGTAGGCACCTACCTCTTGTTGGATCTTTACCCGGTGGAACAAGCCCAAATTCAGGTGGCGGCCGAGACGATTGCCACCCAGGTAGCGGAGTTACAACAATTAAACGGAGCGCAGCCGTAAATTTTCAAAAAATTAGCGGTTGCAAGCGCTTTAATATGCTATAATTTAGCTACAGGTTTGTTTACTAAAATTTTACTTAAAGAAAGGGAGATTGCATTATGGCAATTCTTGTTGCAGGTGGGGCCGGCTACATCGGTTCGCACATGGTTAAACGATTGGTAGAAAAGGGCGAAGACGTGGTCGTTGCTGACAACCTGGCCACGGGGCACCGTAAGGCGGTTGCCAAGGAAGCCAAGTTCTACTACGGTGACATCCGCGACCGGCAATTCTTGGACCGGATCTTTACCAACGAAGACATCACGGCCGTAGTGCACTTCGCTGCCTTTTCAATTGTGCCTGAATCGATGGCTAAGCCATTGAAGTACTTCGACAACAATACCGGGGGGATGATTACGCTCTTAGAAGCCATGCACGACTTTGGGGTCAAGTACATTGTCTTCTCCTCCACGGCGGCGACCTACGGGATTCCTGAGCACATGCCGATTAAGGAAACTGATCCGCAAAAGCCGATCAATCCGTATGGCCTTTCAAAGCTGATGATGGAAGAAATGATGGCTTGGGCGGACAAGGCGTACGGCATCAAGTTTGTGGCCTTGCGCTACTTTAACGTTGCTGGGGCCGCGCCAGATGGTACGATTGGGGAAGACCACGGGCCAGAAACGCACCTGGTCCCAATCATCATGCAAGTCGCTGAAGGCAAGCGCAAGGAATTGAGCATCTTTGGGGATGACTACGACACGCCGGATGGAACCAACGTGCGGGATTACGTCCACGTGATGGACCTGGCGGATGCCCACATCCTGGCAATCAAGTATCTGGAAGCCGGCAATGAAAGCAACGCCTTTAACCTCGGTTCGTCAACGGGCTTCTCCAACAAGCAAATGCTGGAAGCGGCCCGGGAAGTAACCGGCAAAGAAATTCCTGCCAAGATGGCACCGCGGCGACCAGGGGATCCAGATTCCCTGGTAGCGGCCAGTGACAAGGCCCGCGAAGTCCTCGGCTGGCAACCACAATATGATGATGTTCACGACATTATCGCCACGGCGTGGAAGTGGCACGAAACGCACCCGGCGGGTTACGATGACCGCGGGGAAGCAACCCTGTATTAAACTGAATTTAATGTTGGGATCCTGGTTAGTGCAACCAGGGTCTTTTTTTTGCCTCGGGGGGAAGAAGTTTGTGAAATTTCCGAAATGCGTTGACAATTTTCCGAAAAGTGGTATCTTAAATGACACACATATTAATTTTTTCTCAGTTAATTTTAATTTAATCACAGAAAGGGAGCATACATATGACACGAAAAGTTGCAGTTGTAGGAATGGGCCACGTGGGGGCCACCGTTGCGCACTACTTAGTTTCCGGGGGCTTTGTTGATGAATTAGTCTTATTCGACACCAATGAAGCCAAGGTGAATTCTGACGCCTTAGACTTACGGGATGCGATGGCGAATTTACCGACGCACACTAATTTGTATGTGAACGATTGGGATCAAGTCGCAGATTGTGACGTCGTTATTTCGGCGCTGGGCAAGTCAAAATTAGTCGATACGCCGGACCACGATCGCTTCGCCGAATTTAAGTTTACCCGGACCCAAGTCCCGGTGGTCGGCCAAAAGCTCAAGGACCACGGCTTCCACGGCAACCTCGTGGTGATCACCAACCCGTGTGACGTAATTACGGCCATGTACCAAAAAGCGACGGGGCTGCCCAAGCACCAAGTCTTAGGGACCGGGACGCTGCTGGATTCGGCGCGGATGCGGGCCACGGTCGGGGAGACTTTGCACGTCGATTCCCGCTCCGTGGTCGGCTACAACCTGGGTGAACACGGTAACTCCCAGTTTACCGCTTGGTCGACGGTCCGCGTCTTCGGCAAGCCCTTACTGGAGTACTTAAAGCAACATCCAGAAGTCAAGGCGGACCTGGCCGCGATGGAAGAACGGGCCCGGCAGGGGGGCTACACGGTCTACAAGGGCAAGAAGTATACCAACTACGGAGTGGCCACGGCGGCGGTGCGCTTAACGGTGACGATGCTTAATGATGCCTTGACTGAATTACCGGTTTCCAATTATCGCCCGGAACTTGGGACGTATCTTTCCTATCCGGCAGTGGTCGGGCGCCACGGGGTGGTTCAACAACTCCAGTTGGACTTGACCGCTGAAGAACAAGCCAAGTTGGAACAGACGGCAACTTACATCAAAGAACGCTTGGCCAAAGAGGAGGCCCGCCAAGCTGAAGAAGACTAAAGCAAAAGGTCCGGTTGACCAATGCCTGTTGAACAGGGGGTTGGTTGACCGGACCTTTTGGGGTTCAGTGAATAGATTTAAAGCGTAATTACAGGTTTTTTAAAACGGCCTTAACGTCAGCGGCAATTTGGGCGGGCGTCAAGTGGTAGCGGTCATATAGTTCGGCCAGTGGAACGACGTCGTTAAATTCCTTGGCGGCCCCGAAGTTTAAGACCCGCACCTTAGTTGGAGCAAAGAAGCGGTCGACGTGTTCACCAAAGCCCCCGCTCATGGAAGCATTTTCCAAGGTAACCACGACTTGGTGGTCGTTGACCAACTGCCCCAGGGTCGCTTCATCCAAGGTTGAAGCCGAGACGGGGTTGATCAAGGTCGCATCGATGCCGTCCTTTGCTAATTCAGCCGCTGCGGCTTGACCTAAGGCAAAGAAGTCACCAAGCCCAATGATTGCCACCTCTTTGCCTTGGTGGACCACCTGGGCCTTAATTTGGTTGAAGGCCGTGGCACTGATTGGCCCGTGGGTGACTTCGCCAGCGGGTTCGCGGATGATGACCGGCTTTTCCGTTTGGGTCAGGGCCCATTGCAACATCGCCACTAATTCTTCGGCGTTGGTTGGGGCCAAGTATTCAATATTTGGCACGTTGCTGAGCATCGCCAGGTCGAAGTCACTTTGGTGGGTACTGGAGTCATCCGAGATCCGCCCGTTCTTGACGATCGTAACGACGGGGTAGCGATTGAGGGCCATGTCGTGGATGACTTGGTCGTAAGCCCGTTGGAAGAAGGTACTGTTTTGGAACAGGACCGGCCGTGCGCCATTTTCGGCTAACCCGGTTGCATAGGTCACCGAGTATTGTTCCGCAATGTCGACGTCATCGTAGTGAGCGGGGTACTTGGCCTTGATTTCACCCAGGCCAAAGACCCCCGGGACAGCGGCGGTAATGACCATCAACGGTTGGCCGGCTTCAATTTGGCGGCCCAGTTCGTCCTTGATGATTTGGTCGTAATTTTCCGCGTCACTGGCGGGTTCAACATTGCTGCCGTCTTCAATCTTAAACGGACTGTGCCAGTGCCAAGCTTCTTCATCGGCCAAGGCTGGCGCATAGCCTAGCCCCTTGACGGTGTTGACGTGCAAAACGATCGGGTGGTCAATCCCCTTGACCACTTCTAAGGCCTTGATCATCGTTTCGACGTCGTTGCCGTCGGCGATGTACTTGTAATCCAGGCCCATCGCCTTAAAGAGGTTGTTAGGGGCTTCACCGTTGCTTTCCCGCAGGGCCGTTAATTGGTCAAACATGCCGCCGTTGACGTCGTCGATGGACATTTGGTTGTCGTTAAAGATGATGATCAAATTGCCATCGTACTTGCCGGCGTTGTTTAACCCTTCCAAGGCCATCCCGCCACTGAGGGAACCATCACCGATCACGGCCACAATATCCCCGCTTTGCTTGGTGAGGTCGCGGGCCTTAGCCATCCCAACGGCCAGGGCGATCGACGTCGAAGTGTGGCCGACCCGGTAGTAATCGTGGGGGCTTTCATCTTGGTTGGAGTATGGCGTTACGTCGTGGTAGCGTTCATTATCCAAGAAGCCATAAGCTCGCCCGGTTAACATCTTGTGCGGGTAGGATTGGTGAGAGATGTCCCAAACGATCTTGTCGTGGGGGGAGTCAAAGACGTAGTGGAAGGCCAAGGTCGTTTCGACGATCCCCAGGTTTGGCCCGAGGTGCCCGCCAATCGCCGCGTCTTTTTCCACGACCAGGTGCCGGATTTCATCCGCCACTTGGTGTAATTGGTCCACTGACAGTTTTTTCACGTCAGCGGGTCCTTGAATCTGATTTAATAAGTAATCTGGGTGTAGATTCACGAAACATCGTCCTTTCTGGATTTACTTACTTAAAGGATAGAAAAACGGGAACGGCTTGTCCAATTGAAAAATTGCATCATTAACGATACCATTGGCCTATGGCAAAATATTGCCCGCCGATAAGTAGAGGTCGTACCATTCTTGCTTGGTTAATTGCACGTCGCTCCCCTTGGCACTGTCAAGGATGTGTTGTGGGTTAACTGTCCCCAGCAAGACTTGCATGTGGGCCGGGTGGCGCAAAATCCAGGCGACGGCGATTGCGTTCTTGGAAACGCCGTACTTATCAGCTAATTTCGCCAGTTCCTGGTTTAATTCAGGGTAGTGTTCATCATCATCGATGTACATTCCTTCAAACAGCCCGAACTGGAATGGTGACCAGGTTTGTAAGGTCATCTTGGTTTGCCGGGCGTATTCGATAATGCCGCCGTCGTGGTTGATGGAGCCCTGGTCTTGCATGTTGGTGTGCATCCCAAAGTCGATCATCCCGGTGTGGGCCAAGCTGAATTGAACTTGGTTGATCAACAGCGGTTGCTTAACGGCGGTCTTGAGCATTTCGATTTGGCGGGGATTGAAGTTGGAAACCCCAAAGTGACGGACCTTGCCGCTCGTCTCTAATTCATCGAAGGCGGCTGCGACTTCATCTAATTCCATCAGGGGATCGGGCCGGTGGAGTAAGAAGGCATCCAGGTAATCGACGCCCATCCGTTGCAAAATCCCGTCGACAGCGTCAAGCAGGTGTTGCTTTGAGAAATCGTAGCGTTGGCCAAAGACCAGATCACCGTGAGAGCGTTGTGGATCTAAGACAATGCCCCCCTTGGATTGGATAAATAATTGGTCCCGCTTAATGCCCGCCAACTTTAAGGCCTTGCCAAAGTTGACTTCAGAAGCGCCGTTGCCGTAGATGTCAGCGGAATCAATAAAGTTGATCCCGGCTTCCAGGGCAGCGTTTAACGCGTCGGCGGCTTGGGCGGGCGTCAACGTTGCCATCCGCATCGTCCCGAGGGCCACGTTGGAAGCTTGCCAATTGCTTTGCCCGATATTAACTGATTGCATCTTGAAATCACTCCATTTCTTGTGACAAAAAGTAAGTATAAATTCATTATAGTCAGCCACCAAGAAAAGTACAATTCAACATTGCCGGATTTGTGGCGGCTTTTCCCGCAGTGGGCGCGCAGAGTGGCTAGGAAACTCTAATTTTTCAGTTGAAGTTTAGCACAGCGTAAGCTAAAAAACGCTCGCAATTACGTTTTAAAACGTTGATTGCGAGCGTTTCCTAAGCTGTATGATTTTGGGTTAACTATTGGTGAATCGCTTAGCTTAACGGGGTGATTCGGTCAAAACTAAGGCCAGGGACGGCATTTAAATCCCAGCCGGCCCGGTCACCGTGTAAGTAATTCACGTACCCGGCGGCCCCGATCATCGCGGCGTTGTCACCACATAATTTGAGGGGGGCTAACAGCAATTCGGTTTGGGGATGCAAGCGGGCTAAGTCAGCTTGTAAGCGGGCCCGGACCCCGGAATTAGCCGCCACTCCACCAGCTAAGACTAACTGCTTGACGGGGTATTGGGCCAGCGCCTTCATCGTTTTTTCGGCTAAGATATCGACGACGGCGGCTTGGAAGCTGGCAGCCAGATCATATTGATTCAATTGTTCCCCGCGTTGGTCGGCATTGTGGACGGTATTAATGAAGGCACTCTTGAGCCCGCTAAAGGAGAAGTCCAGGTTGGCTTCCTTCACCATGGCCCGGGGGAAGTTGAAGGTATCGTGCCCCTGGTGGGCCCATTCATCGACCGTTTTTCCGGCTGGATAATTGATCCCGAGCACCCGGCCAATTTTATCGTAAGCTTCCCCGACCGCATCGTCCCGGGTTTCACCGATGATTTGGTACTCATGCTCCCGCGGCATGTAAACCAATTCGGTGTGGCCGCCTGAGACTAATAGGGCCATCATCGGGTATTGAAAAGCGGCGACGTACCGGGCCGCGTAAATGTGGCCCGCCATGTGATTGACCGGGATCAAGGGCAGCTGATGGGCCCAAGCGATGGCCTTGGCAGCCGTGACCCCAATCAATAAGGAGCCCACTAAGCCCGGGCCGTAGGTGACGGCAACCCCCGCCAAATCATCGTAGCCAATCCCTGCTTGGCTGAGGGCTTCCGTGGTACACTTGGTAATTTGTTCGATGTGGTGCCGACTGGCGACTTCAGGGACGACCCCGCCAAAGCGTTGGTGGCTGGCGATTTGCGTGGCGATGATATTACTTAAAATTTCGGTGCCATCCTTGATGACGGCGACGCTGGTTTCATCACAGCTGCTTTCGAAGGCTAAAAGATATAAAGGTGTTGCCATTTCAGATTCCTTTCACTTGGGTTAAATTTAAGGTCATGGTGTAGGCGTCTTGGCCGTCCTCAAAGTAATAGTGCCGTTTGACGCCGCTTTTTTGAAAGCCGAGTTGGTGGTAAAGGCGCTGGGCGGTCAGATTTTCGGCCCGCACTTCCAGGCTCATGGTCAAAAGGCCGTGTTGGAGGGCAACTTGCATCAAGGTGCGCAATAGGCAAGTTGATAAGCCTTGGTGCTGGACGGCCGGGTGGGTCGCGACGTTGGTTAAGTGCCCGTCTTTAGCCTCGAAATTAACGGCCATCCCGGCGTAGGCTTGCACGCCGTGCTCGTTTTTGAGGACTAAGTAAAGACAGTTGGGGCGGTGCAAGTCGTAATAAAAGGCGGTCTCATCCCACGGCGGAATGTGGTAGATGGCTCGCTCAATTTCGACGAGCCGGGCGACGTCTTCCCCTTGGGCCATGGCCAATTGGTAGGGTTGCTGGGCGAGGATGACCGTGCGCGGCGCCAAAGTCAGGCGCGGGGTGGTAGCGCCAAGCAACAACCAGGTCCACCACTGACTAAACTTCTTGAACATAATCCGCGCTTACTTGACCCGGATGGGTCTTTTGCCAGTTGGCTTCGGCTTCAGTGATCCGGAGGTAATCGGGGATAAAGGCGTCGACATCCGCGACCGGGGTGGCCTGGGCGCCCAGTTTAGCCAGGGCAAAGGTCGAAACCATGGCGGCGTCCGGCAGCACGGTGACGTTGGCCGGCAAAGTTGGCGCGGCTTGGCGCAGTTTCGGGGTCAGCGCCCCTAACAGATACACGGGCCGATCAGTGGGTAAACTGGCAAGCAAGTCTGCCCAGGCCCAGTGTTGGTCTGCAGCTTGGGCCGTGAGCTGACCGGCTTGGTATGCGTATTGACCAGCGAAGACAAAGCCCCGCCGGGCGTCAAAAAAGGGGACCATCAAGCCCGTCGTTACCGCGGGCAGGCCAGCTGCGATTGCGGCCAAACTGGAGATACCGACTAACGGGCAATTAAGGGTTTTGGCCAGCGTTTTGGCGAGGGTGACTGCAATCCGAATCCCCGTGTACGAGCCGGGGCCCTTGGCGACTACGATCCGGTCGAGATCTTGGGGTTGCCAAGCGACTTTTTGCATTAAATCGTCGATCGTTGGCAAAACGTAAATGCTGTGGTTACGCACCGTATTTAAAGTTGTCGTGGCCTTGAGTTGCAAATCTTCGACCAGGGCCACGCTCATCGGGTGATTTGAGGTATCCAACGCCAAAATTTTCATGGTTTTTTTACCGTCCTTTCCATTTCCAGGTACCTATCTTATCACAATTGACCCGGCCTTCCTAATGGTAGGTGCGGTGAGCAGGGGCGTGGTAAGTGGCCATAAAGGCCAAGGCTTGCCTTAAGTCCGTACAAAAAGCAATCGCCTGCAAAAAGGCATCCTCTAAAAAGCCCGCCTGGTTCATTTGTTGCAGGAAGGCGGCCAGTTGGTCGTAATAGTGGTTAACATTATAGATTACGACTGGTTTGGCGTTATTGCCCAGCGTGACCCACGAGCTGACCTGGGCGATTTCTTCTAGGGTGCCCAGGCCGCCGGGCAAGGCAATAAAACCGTCGGCCAGGTCGATCATCCGTTGCTTGCGTTGGGCCATATCACTGGTGACTTCCAAATTGGTCAACCGGTCGAGTTGGGCCCCGCGGGCCAACAATTCTTCGGTGATCACCCCGGTGACCTGACCGCCCGCGTCTAAGGCGCCATTAGCTAAGGCCCCCATGAGGCCAAAGCCACCGCCTCCGTAAACCAGGTGAATCTGCTGCTTGGCCAAGGCTTGTCCCAATTGGCGGGCGACTTGTTGATAGTGCGGTTCGACCCCGGGCCGGGCTCCGCAAAAGACGGTTAAGGTTTTTGTCATGCTGCTACTTCCTTCATACACAAAATAATCTTCCCCATTCTACCACGAATCAACGCAAAAAAACCGCGGTCAGGCAAGTGACCGCGGCTTGAGCGGGGTTAGACCAATGGCTTTAAGGCGTAAACTTCATCATCGGTTTCGTCAATTAAGGCGACGGGGCGACTTTCGTTGGCTTGGATGGTAATGTGATAGCCTAAGCGGTCTAAGTAGATCAAGTGCTCATTATTAATTTGTTCCACGTTGGCAGCAATGACATGGTTGTCAATCGTCAGCTTTAAATCGGGCCCGATGGAGATTACGTGGGTCCGGTCGCGCTCTTCATCATAATATTGCCAAGTACCAGCATAAAAAAGGGGCAAGGAAACCGCTGGTGCGGCCTTTTTGGAATGGCTGAGACCAAAGGAACTTGAGATCCCAGCCAATAATCCCGCGCCAAACAACAACAAACCTTTTTTTCTCATTCTCAATTCACCCGAAACCTTTTGATTCTTAACTCCATCAATTATACACAGTTCTGCGACGGGCTAAGGTTTCAATTTGGTTAAAAAGCGATGTTAATTTTACGGCACCCCGCTGGCTAGGAAAATTTCAGACCGGAAGGTGGCAGGCGGGTGTCAACCGGTGGTAGAATAGGATTTACTAAGCTAAAGGAGCGATTTTTCATGTTGAAGTTAGGGATTATTGGAACCCACATTATTACCGACCAAATGTTGGACGCGGCTAAAACCACTGGTCGTTACCAATTAACCACCGTCTATTCCCGGACGATGGCGCGGGCTGAAGAATTTGGGAAGCCGTACGGGGCCACGGCCTTTTTTGATAGCCTGGAAGACTTCTTTGATGAAGGCGATTTTGACGTGGTTTACATTGCTTCGCCAAACAGCCTGCACTACGAACAAGTGCGCCTGGCAATTGAAAACGATAAGTTTATCATCTTAGAAAAGCCGGCCTTCGTTAATCCAGAAGAATTCAGCCGGATCGAATCCCTGCTGGCGGCGCACCCGAAGGCCCGCTTGGTTGAAGCTGCGCGGCACATTCACACGGGGCTCTTTAAGGCGGCCCAAAAGCAATTTGCCCAAATGCAGCACCACCAAGGGGCCACGATTACGGTTATGAAGTACTCCAGTCGTTACGATCAAGTCCTGGCTGACGACAAGCCTTATCCTAACATTTTTACCAAGGAATTCGCTGGTGGGGCCTTGATGGACCTCGGGGTTTACGCCGTTTACGGGGCCGTGACGATGTATGGGATGCCAAACAGCGTGGTTTACTTCCCAACTATGGCCAAGACGGGCGTGGACACTAAGGGTGTGGCCATTTTGACTTACGACGGCTTCTCGGTCACCTTAAACATCGGTAAGACGTCCAATTCCCACTTGGTAACGGAATACTACGGCTTGAAGGATACGCTGGTCTTTGACAGCATCTTTGATACGACCAAGGTGACCTACTACGATGAAAATAAGACGGCCCACGCGATTGAAGCGCCGTACTTTGAAAACTCAATGGTCGATGAATTAAACGACTTTGCGGACTTGTTTGAAAACCCAAGCGATCCCGAACAAATGAAGCACTACCAAGCGTGGTTGGCCCTTTCCCGGGATGTCAACACGGTGATGTTTGACTTGCGGCAATCAGCGGACTACACGTTCCCGGCTGACATGAACCGCTAAGCACGGCGTGATGCCAGGAGGTCTTTGTGGAAGCAAAATTTGAACAACATTTTCAAGCCGCGGGCTTTGCAGCCCTGACGGCGATTCAAAGTGGGGTGATGGCCCCCTTAAGTGCTGGGGATTCGGTGCTGGGGATTGCCCCGACGGGGTCGGGTAAGACCTTGGCCTTTACCTGGCCCCTCTTGCCCCGGGTGACGCCAAACGCCGGGTTACAACTACTGGTCTTGGAGCCCTCCCAAGAATTGGCGATGCAAACGACCAAGGTGATGCGCGAGTGGGCGCAATTATTGGGCTTAAAGGTCCAGTCCCTGACCGGGGGGGCCAATTTAAAGCGGCAGGTCGAGCGCTATAAAAAGACCAAGCCCGAGGTGGTCGTTGGGACGCCGGGACGGATCTTACACTTATTAGACGAGCGTAACCTTAATATGAGCACGGTCAAAATGCTGGTGGTTGATGAAGCCGATGATTTATTGGCGGATGATACCCAAGCGGTGGTCGAAGATATTGAACGCACGACCCCACTCGATACCCAGCTGGCCTTCTTCTCGGCCACGAAGGGGAAGGTCTTTGACCAATTGAGTGACATGTTTGGCCGTCACATTGAAACGATTGACGTCCGGGCGCAGGATCATTCCCAAGGGGAAGTCAAGCACGGCTTGGTGGTCGCGCGGACGATGAGCCAAAAGGCGGCAATGTTAGAGCGCTTGAGCAAGACCAAGAATTTCCGGGCCCTGGTCTTTTTCACTAGTATCAAGACCCTGCATTACACGGCCAGCCGGCTAAAGCACGCCGGGGTCTCCAGTGCGACCTTGGGCGGCAAGCAACGCCAAACCGAACGAGAAGCGGTGATGCGCGGTTTTCGCAAGCACCAGATCAAGCTCTTGTTGACCACGGATGTGGCCGCCCGGGGCTTGGATATTCCTAAACTGCCCGCGGTGGTCAATTTTGAACTGCCGACCACAGCTAATTTGTACATTCACCGGGTCGGTCGGACGGGCCGGCAGGGAGAACCGGGGCTGGTGATCAACCTCGGGGATGATCATGATTTCCGCGACCTGAAGCGGCTGTTAGCCAAGACAGAGTATGACCTGGTACCCATGGCGATTGCCGAGCGCGAATTAATGGACGCGGCAGCTGCCAAGGCGGTTAACGCCAAGCGGCAAGCGGAACCAACTACTGCTCCTGCTCCCGCAGCAACTCCGGAAGCGGGGCGGGTCAAGACCGCGGCTAAGCGGGTGTTGACCAAGGCCAAAAAGAAGGTCCGCAAAAAGCAACGCAAGAACAAGGGGATTCGCTTGAAGCACCGGCGCAAGGCCGAAGCGGCGGCGAAAAAAACGGACTAAATAAGTTAAAAGGCCGATAGAAGGGCACAATGCTCTTTTATCGGCCTTTTGATAGGCAAGAGAATTCAATTGGTGCTTTTTTGTCCGCAAGTTGTCCGCACTTACGTTGAAAAGTACTATTTCATACCGTATAAACAAAAATAGGAATATTGATATACCGGCATTTTCCACACCAATCAACATTCCCGAACACATTTAAATTGGTCCCACCCGGGGTCGAACCGGGGTCAGCCGCTTAGGAGGCGGATGTACTATCCAATTATACTATGGAACCACAACAAACTTTATTATCGCATTGATTCCGCTGGAAGTAAAGAGCTAACTGCCTTTCCCCCTTGGGCTGGGGGCCAGGTGGAGAATTTTGCGCTTGCCAGTTTGCTAAAATTTTTTGAAAGGATAATGAGACGATGGAACTACGCACCTTACATTACTTTCTGGCGATTTGCCAAGCCAAAAATATTACTAAAGCTGCGGCCAGCCTGCATCTTGCCCAGCCCTCTTTGTCCCGGCAAATGAAGGAATTAGAGCAGGAGCTCGGGGTGACCCTGTTTCACCGCGGCCACCGGGAAATCGTGCTGACCGAGGCTGGTTATCTGTTACAAGCTCGCGCTCAAGAAATGATTGCCCTAGAAGAGAAAACGTTGAGTGCCCTGCAACAGTCGCAAATATTGGCGGGGACGCTCAATATCGGGGCGGGGCAGAGTCCGGCCATGGAAATCATTATGCAAGTTATCGATCAAATTGCCCAGGCCCATCCGCAAGTGCGCTTTAATCTGATCGATGGAAATGCTGACCAAATTGAAGCGCAAGTGAATAATGGTAGTTTGGATTTTGGCGTCATCATGGGAGAACGGCCGCTTAGTAATTTTGCCAGTCTCACTTTACCAGTACAAAACGAATTTGTGGCGGTCTTCAGCGATCAGTTGCCCCTGGCCGAGAAAACGGTGGTGACCCCCGCGGATCTGATTGCCTACCCCATTATCACCTCTAATCAAACCCTGGTCTCTGATAAGTTTCGTGCGTGGTGGGGACCAGCGCTGCCCCACCTCCATCAATTAATGGGGGCCAATCTGGCCTATAACGCATCACTTTTGGCCAAACAGGGCCATGCCGTACAATTGACTTACCGTCACTTGCTTAATTTAGCCGATCAGCATTTAATTGCGCGGCCATTATCACCAACGGTGACCGATACCAATACGGTCATTTGGCAAGCCAACGGGCGCTTGACCAACTTGGGCCGGCATTTTTTACAAACCTTGCAAACGGTGGTGTCGGCTCAGGGGCCCGATCAAGCACGCGTCAACGCCAAAGAAAATTAACCAGTGCTTGGTCGACCTGGTGATTTTCGTGCAGGCGACTGTGCTGAGCCTGGCGCCCGGTAATCTTAAGTTCGTGGTAACTCTGAGCCCGGTCACTGACCAGGTATTGGTAGCTGCGGGCAGAGTTGACCGGAACGTCGCCATCGGAATGGGTACCGTTGTTAAGGTCGCCGTAAATGTTTAATACTTGTGCGGAAGTTGGAAAACGGTGGCGCAACCCCAAGAGCCCTTGGTACTCTGGCAAAAAGTGCTGGGGCCGGTGGTGGGGGCCAAGGAGTTTGATTTGTTCCGCGTCGGCTTCCCCGACCAAGCCGTTGTAATGCCCAGCGATGGAAACTTGGTGGACCAAGCGTGGCAAGTGGGGATCGTTTGCATTGGTTGCTAAATAATAGGCAATTTGCAGGTTGCCCATGGAATGGCCGACTAAATTCATGGTTGTAAAACCATAGCGCTTTTGCATGGCGGTGACAACGGCTTTAACGTAGTTGCTGCTTTTGGCATAAGAGCCAGCTAAATCGGCTTCGCGCCCGGTGACGGACTTGTTGTTTTGCAGGTTCACCTCAATGATGGGGTTGATGGCGCCAGCTTTAATGGTCCCGTGCCAAGTAACTTTCCCTGCGGCACTTACGTCGGCTTGGACAATCGTTTTCGTAACCCCGTGGCGGCGGGCATAGTTGGTCATCTGCTCTTCAGCGCGGGCTGAAGAACCCCACCCATGGAAAAATAGGGTCGGAGTCGTTGAGCGAACGTACGGCTGACTGGCAGCTTGACTGTCTTTGCTACCGCCCAGGGGAATGAGGGCCAGGCCAATCATGGCAGCCAGGCCGAGGTGCTTTAGAATGAGTTTCAAAATAATCCCTCCTCGTCGGTTAATTGTATGCTGGGGCAAAAGAAAAGAGAAATGCCAATTTTGCCTGCTTGGCAATGCTTTTTGGGTATTGCCAACCACGCCCTTGGCATAGTTAAAAGCTATGCTGCTGAATTTGAAATCGGTATTGGTATTTAACGCGGCCCAGCCTTAAACTGAGGGAAAAGCACAGAAAGAAGGATGTCAGATGACGCTTAAATTAACGACGACTTGGGACAAAGTCTTTCCGCCAAGTCCGCAAGTAGCCACCCAGAAGGTTACCTTTCACAATCACTTTGGCATTGAGTTAGCGGCGGACCTTTATTTGCCCCGCCAGCGGGGAAAGCAGTTACCAGCCCTGGCGGTTGCGGGCCCGTTTGGCGCGGTGAAGGAACAAGCCAGTGGCCTGTATGCGCAGACTATGGCCGAGCGGGGGTTTGTGACCTTGGCGTTTGATCCCTCGTTTACTGGTGAAAGTGGTGGGACAGTGCGCGATGTTTTCTCACTGGACCTTAATACGGAAGACTTTCAAGCGGCGATTGACTACTTAAGCAACCGCCCAGAGGTTGATGCCGAGCGGCTTGGCATCATTGGGATTTGTGGCTGGGGTGGCATCGCGCTTAACGCAGCGGCAAACGATCCCCGGATCAAGGCCACGGTGGCAGCGACGATGTACGATATGCCGCGGGTCGGGGCGCAGGGCTATTTTGATCAGTTGAGCGCCCAAGAACGCTACCAAGTAAAGCAACAGGTCAGTCAGCAACGCACCATTGATTATGCTCAGGGGACTTATGCCAAAGCCGGTGGGGTGGTTGATCCGCTGCCCCAGGATGCGCCGGATTTTGTGAAGCAGTATCATGCCTACTACAAGACTGCGCGGGGCTACCACCCGCGGTCAGTCAATTCTAATGCGGGCTGGGTTTTGCAGGCCAATGAAAGTTGGGCCAATACCAAGCTGTTGGTTCATCCGGAAGATCTGCGCGGCGCGGTCTTGATTGTACACGGAGAAAAAGCCCACAGCCGCTACATGGGTGAAGCGACATTTAAGAAACTGACGGGAAACAATAAAGAATTGATGATTGTTCCCGGGGCAACTCATACTGACTTGTACGATGGCGGTAATCACAACTACATTCCGTTTGCTCGCTTGGTGGATTTTTTTGCGCGTTATCTTGATGTGACGGAAGCTGAATAAGTAGCTGGGAAGAAACTAGCAACAATAAAAAAGTGATAGCAACCAACGTTTTCAGTAACGCGGTTGATATCACTTTTTTAGTTACCAGCAAATTTAAAAGTTTGATGGCTCTACTCGCGACCTTACTTAATTTGCCGAGCTTGAATTTTTTGAAGGGCTTTGTATTGGTCGGTCATCCATTGTAAATAAGTCTTACCATCTGGCTTAGTTTCGGTAACCTTTAGAACCGGTATATTGGATTGCTTAGCGGTTTTTAAGAGGTTCTTGACCGTGGAATTAGTTTCTTGACTATTATTAACAAAGAATGCAATTTTGTGCTTTTTCATGTCGTTTTGTATTTGCTGAATGTCTTTTGGGGATGGGTCAGTACTGTCTTCAACGGCTTTAGCGAAGTGAGGGTTGTTGACTTGATAGCCAAGGTTAGCTAAAGCATAGTTGAAAACTGGTTCGCTAACATCAACCTTATTGTTAGCAGGATCTACTTTTTGCTTTGTATCATCAATTACTTGGTTTAGCTTAGCTAGCTTTGCTTTGTACTTAGCAGCGTTAGCCTGATAGTCCGCTTTATGGGTTGGGTCTAATTTCGCATAACTATTAGCCAAGGTGTCAGCTAACTTACTCATTGTTTTAGGTTGATACCAAATATGTTCGTTGGCGCCATCGGCTTTCCCGATCACATCGGCAACGTTTACGAGGGCTTTCGTGTTATTGGTAGACTTAGCCAATTTCTTCATCCAACCATCATAACCGAGCCCATTTTGAATCACCACGTTGGCTTTAGCAACTTGTTTTGCCTGCTTCGTAGTTGGTTTGTATTCGTGAGGTTCTACGGCTGCACTATTGATTACTGAGGTTACTTGGCCGTGTGTGCCGGCGACGGCCTTAGCTGTTTCGCCGTAGAAGTTAAGACTGCTGACCACGCGGATGGGTTTTGTAGATGCCGCTTGAGCTGGTTTAGTAGTCTGCCTAATTTGATCGATGCCGAAACCTAAACTACTAATCAAAAGACCGAGGCCAAGAGTTGCTAAAATGAGAAATTTTCGTTTACGTACCATGTGTCAATATTATTCCTCCATTGTTTATATTTAAATAGTAATGATTACTGTTTAAGCAGGAACATAATAACTGAAATCAGCTGGGTTGGCAAGTTAACCTCAATAGTTTCTACCTTCGTAAAACGTTTACATAAATAATTGATTATTAATTAAATAAATCAGTTCACTAAGGAGAATTTGGACTCTAATTATAAAAAATAAATTTTGTTACAAAAAATTGTTTTTAGAAGGACTTCCTTTAAGACACTAATTAATAGTGAATCTGGACGCCAAAGTAGAATTGTTCAATGAATGAGAGCAATGAACTGGGGGTTGCTTTTTTGCGCCGCCAAAAATGTGGTAAGCTAAGCATATGATTTTTTTCAAGGAAGTGACGGCAATGACCAAGCAGGCAACGATCGGCTTGATGGCCCACGTTGACGCCGGCAAGACGACCTTGGCGGAGGGGATGTTATACCAAGCCGGGACGATCCGCCAAGCCGGCCGGGTCGATCGGGGGAATACCTTTTTAGACCCGGAGGCGTTAGAGAAGCAACGGGGGATCACGATCTTTGATCACCAGGCGGAACTGGTGGTGGACGACTGGCAGTTTACCCTCTTGGACACCCCCGGCCACGTTGATTTTGCGCCGGCGGTGGAGCGGGTCTTGGCGATCTTAGACCTAGCCGTGTTGGTGGTGTCGGCCAGCGATGGAATCCAGAGTCATACCCGGACTCTGTGGGAATTATTAGCGGCCCATCAGGTGCCAACTTGTGTGTTCATTAATAAAATTGATCAGGCGGGGGCGCAGCCGGCCCAAGTCTTGGCGGATTTACAAGCTGAATTTGGGGCCGCGGTGATTCCCTTTAATCAACCCACGGCCCTTGCGCAGCAACCAGCGGCAACGGCGGAAGCGATTGCCATGCAAAGTGATGAAGCCGTCCTTGACGAATACCTCACGACCGGAACGGTCCCGGCGACGGTGGTAACCAAGTTAGTCGCCGCGCGGCAAGTGGTCCCGGTCTACTTTGGTGCCGCTTTGCACCAAACCGGGGTTCAAGAATTGCTGCAGGGGTTAACGACGTGGACGCCCGCCTTTGTCCCTGCCCCGACTATGGCCGCCCGAGTCTTTAAGATTTCACATGCGGCGGATGGCACGCGGTTGACCTGGCTGCGGGTCTTGGGCGATGAACTGGTCGCCAAGCAAATCCTCGCCGGTGAAAAAGCGGACCAATTACGTCGCTACAACGGCGCGCAATTTCAAATTGTTCCCCGGGCGTTGGCCGGGGAAGTGGTGGCCGTGGCGGGTCCCCAGCAAACTTATCCGGGGCAGGGACTCGGGGCGAGCGCAGATGCGGCGCCGGCCCGTTTGCGTCCGGTGCTTAACTACGCGGTGCAAATGGCAGCGGCAGACTTTGCGGCCGTCCGGGCAGCCCTGACGGAATTAGCCGACGAAGAACCGCTGCTGCATTTGCTGGTTAACCAGGAGTTAGGTACCTTAACCCTGCAATTGATGGGGGAAGTGCAAGTTGAAGTGCTGACCGCGCTGCTCAAAGCGCGCTTTGGCCTAACGGTGACCCTGGTCCCGGCCGGGATCGTCTACCGCGAGACCATTACGGCCCCCGTGGAAGGGGTCGGCCACTACGAACCCCTGCGCCACTACGCCGAAGCCCACCTATTACTAGAACCCGGGGCGCCGGGCAGTGGCGTGCAGGTGGCAACGGCAACGCGCGAAGAAGTCCTGGCCCACAATTTACAAAGCCAGGTCCTGGCGGCTTTACGGGCCAAAGAACACCGTGGCGTGTTGATTGGTGCGCCGTTGACCGACGTCAAAATCACTTTGGTCGGGGGGCGTGGGCACCTGAAGCACACCAGCGGCGGTGATTTTCGCCAGGCGACTTGGCGGGCGGTCCGGCAAGGCTTGATGACCCTGCGAGCGCAAGGGAAAGTGGCCTTGCTGGAGCCGTGGTATGACTTTACGCTACGATTGCCCGCGGCGCAGGTCGGCCGGGCCTTAACGGATGTCCAACGCTTTGGGGGCAGCTTGCAATTGCCCGCCCAACTGCCGACGGGCGATGAGCTGGTCCAGTTAACCGGCCGGGCCCCGGTCGCGGCCTTACGGGATTATCCCACCACGGTGCGCGGCTACACCCACGGGCGCGGTCAATTAGCAGTCCGCTTTGGTGGTTTTCACCCGGCTCAGGATCCGGCGGCGATCGAAGCTGCGGCCAATTATGATCCGGTCGCGGACCTGGAAAATCCGCCTGGTTCCGTCTTTTGTGCCCACGGGGCCGGGTATCCGGTGGCGTGGGATCAGGTGCCCCAAGCGATGCACTGTCCCTACTTTGTTCCGGCGGTGATGGCTGCGCAAAATTAATTGGTCCGGTGGGGTTGACTTTCTCAACTGGCGGTTATAAGATAATGACAATTAAATTAGAAAACACTGAGAACAGATGAGTAAGCAAGGGCGCTTTGCTCAGAGAGCCGGGGGTGGTGCAAGCCGGCCAAAGTTGCCTTGCCGAAGATGGTCTGGGAGCGTTTCAGTGGTGATAATCAGCCACTGACGGGGTGCCGTCCGATAGCCACGGCAAAGTATCAGATGGTACTTGCTGAGGAGCTGGTTGGAAGGCCAGCTTGAATTTGGGTGGTAACCCGTTGATTTCAAAAGGAAGTTGACGTCCCTAGTCAGACACGAAGGTGCTGGCTAGGGATTTTTTTGGTTTAAGGGGGAAATAAAGATGAGTGCAAAATTACGGTATGACATTGTCGGTTCCTTTTTACGGCCAGCGGCCCTGAAGGAGGCGCGGGCCCAATTTGTGGCCGGGCAAATTGACCAAGCAGCCCTAACCCAAGTCGAAGATGAACAGATTAAGCAACTGGTGCAAAAAGAAGCCGCGGCCGGTTTAAAGGTGGTAACCGACGGTGAGTTCCGGCGCAGCTACTGGCACCTGGATACCTTCTGGGGCTTTGGTGGCGTCGAGCATATTGTGCGCGAGCACGGCTATTTCTTCCATGATGAAGAGACCCGGGCCGACTCAGCCCGGGTGGCGGGCAAGATTACCTTTACCGGGACGCACCCGGATTTAGCGGCCTTCAAGTTTTTAAAGCAGATCACGGCTGGGACGGATTTAACCCCGCGGCAATCAATTCCAGCTCCGGCCCAACTATACGCGGAACTGGTACGGGGGCCGGAAAACGTGGCCGCCTTACGTAAAGTCTACCCCACGGATGAGGCCTTATTCACTGACATTGCCAACGCCTACCGGGACTTAATCTTAGCCTTATATGAGGCCGGTTGTCGGGATCTTAAGCTCGATGACTGTACCTGGGGGATGATCGTCGATGACCGGTACTGGCAAGCCCGCGATGAAACGGCCTTTGACCGGGAGCAACTCCAAGAAATCTACTTGCGTTTGAACAATGGGGCCTTGCGGGACCTGCCGGCCGACCTGCGGGTTTCGACCCACGTCTGCCGGGGGAACTACCACTCGACGTGGGCGGCCCAAGGGGGCTACGCGCCGGTCGCCGCGACCCTCTTTGCCAAGGAAAAGGTGGCTGCGTTTTACCTTGAATTTGATGACGACCGGTCCGGGGACTTCGCGCCATTGGCTCAAGTGCCAGCTGGCAAGCAAGTGGTCTTGGGGCTGGTAACGTCTAAGCAAGCCGCCCTCGAAGATCCGGCCCAACTTAAGGCCCGCATCGCCGAAGCGAGTCAGTATGTCGCTTCAGCCGACCTCGCCTTAAGTACCCAGTGTGGTTTTGCCTCGACGGAAGAGGGTAATCAACTCACTGAGGACCAGCAATGGGCCAAGATCAAACTGGTCCGGGAAGTGGCCCAAGCGGTTTGGGGCGAATAGCTTTTAAAAAGTAAGAAAAACGGTTGACGCCACTTCGAATTTGATCAAGAATAAGGAACAAGGGGCGCGCCCCGAAGTTTAAAGGAGGAATTTGCGATGGCAGAAGTAGAAAGTTTTACCCTTGATCATACCAAGGTCAAGGCTCCGTACGTACGGCTGATTACGGTTGAAACGGGGCCTAAGGGGGATGAAATCAGCAATTACGATTTACGCTTGGTTCAACCAAATGAAAATGCGATTCCCACGGCTGGATTGCATACGATTGAACACTTGTTGGCCGGCCTCTTACGGGATCGGTTGACCGGGGTGATTGATTGCTCGCCGTTTGGTTGCCGGACCGGGTTCCACCTGATTACTTGGGGCCGTCATTCGACCACGGAAGTCGCTCAGGCCTTGAAGTCCTCCCTGGAAGAAATTGCTTACCACACGGAATGGGAAGATGTCCAAGGGACGACGATTGAAAGCTGCGGTAATTACCGTGACCACTCCCTCTTCTCGGCCAAGGAATGGGCCAAGAAGATCCTGGCGGAAGGGATTTCAGACCAACCCTTTGAACGCCACGTGGTTGATTAACCTGGCTTAAAACACGAAAAAAAGCTGGATCCGGCGGAGGATCCAGCTTTTTTTACTAGGCGTTGAGGTCGACGTACCAATGGTTTTTGTCGACAATGTGTAAGACATTTTTGCAGAAATGGTAGGAAAGCAGGGCGACCACCGTGGGTAAGACCAAGTACATCAACCCGACCGTCAGTAAGTTGGCGCCCACGCTACCGTGGAGGTGGGTGTAGGCGTTGATCGGGGCGACTGGGAAGCCGAAACCGGCATAGGCGGCACCATTTTCCATCCGGGCAAACGGCAAGGAATCAACCAACCCGGCTAAGGCGCCGGAAAGGGCGATGGGAATCAACATTTGGGGGTGACGCAAGAAGTTGGCCAGCATCATCTTCACCGACCCAAAGGCCATCGCCACCACCAGCCCCTTGCCATTGACCTTGGAAACAGCGTAGGCGACGGTGAAGAAACAAGCCGTGATCCCGACCGAAGCGGCCCCACCGGCGATTCCAGCGATGGAAAAGGCATAGGCCAGCCCGACCGTTGACAACGGAGTGGCGATGATAACGGCAAAGGCGAGGCCCAAGATCGTGCACATCAAGAGCGGTTCCAGTTTAGTGACCTGGTTTAAGAAGGTACCGACGGTGGTTGAGATCAGGTGCACGTAAGGGTAGGTCCAAGTCCCGATCCCACCGACCACGCAGGCACCGATGATTGGGTCCCAAATGATCGACCAGCTGCCGACGTATTGGCGGACAGCAAAAATTACGACAATCGCCAGGGCGGTCACTAAAATCGTATTGATCAAATCGCCCATCCCAATTAAGGTATAGGTTTGGTCCTTGGCTGAGTAAGCCACGGCGCCTGAGCCAATTAAGGTCGCTAGGGCGACGCTGGTCTTTTCAATCATGTTGAAGCCAAACTGACCGGCGGCTAAGGCCCCACACAGGACTGGAACGGCGTACATCGCCAGGTTAGTGATCATATTTAAGCTGGCCCAGAAGGCACCGTGATCGGCGAGGGCCTGAAAGACCGGCCCAATGATCGCGCTGGGCGTGACGGAAACAACGATCGCCATCGCCACGGCCGACATGACCTTATTCCAAAAGGCGCCGGGGGAATATTGCTTTAATTCTGTCATAAAAAGTTACTCCTTAAAATGAGAAATGATTAATATAAGGGTGAAGCGACCGCTGGTTAGCTACCACACTTAGATGGTATAAAAATAACTTTTTGTCGCGGCTGCGTTACCTGATTGTTTTTGAACATGACGATTCTACCGGACTTTACAAGAAAAGGCAAGCGGTGGGGATGAAATAATGATTATTCAGCGTTTAGTGCATAAAACTTGTATTTTACTTGTCGAATCACTTAACTTAGTGTATGATTAACAATTATAAAAACATTAGAAAGTGAATAGCGGCTGGGGTGGCCAGTCGCTGGACAAAGAGGAGATGTTCTGCATGGATCGTACATTTTTAAACCCCGCTTACCAAGCCCCAGCGCCAAATTTGTTGGCGGAAGTCTGTGAAAAAGCGGCCACGATGGAAAAAGTGATTGACTTATCGATTGGGGATCCGGACCTGCCGACCCCGGCGGCGATTACCGAAGCGGCCTTTAAAGCCGTGGCGGCGGGGGATACCCACTACACGGCGGCGATGGGAAAGCCGGCATTACGCCAGGCTATCGCTGATTTTTACACCACCCGCTTTGCGCGGCCGACGACGGCGGACCAGGTGATGGTCACGGTCGGCACCGAACACGCTCTCTTCTTGGCCTTGCAAGCGGTCATTGCGCCGGGGGATGAAGCGATCATTTTGGAACCTTGCTTCTCCCCGTATTTTGATCAAGTTAAGTTAGCCGGTGGGGTGGCCGTTGACGTGCCTGCCGATCCGGCGCGTGGTTTTGCCTTTGATCTGGCGGCGGTGGAAGCCGCAATTACGGCCAAGACCAAGGTCTTAATCGTCAACTCGCCGAATAACCCGACCGGGTACGCCATGACGGCGGAAGAGGCCGAGGGGCTGGCTAAGCTGGCTCAGGAGCATGACTTCTTGATCTTTAGTGACGAAATCTACGCTGACTACCTCGAACCCGGGGTGGAATTTGCGACGCCGGCCACCTATGCGCCTGCACACACGGTGGTTTTCAGTGGCTTTTCCAAGAACATGGCGATGACGGGGTGGCGGATTGGTTACTTAACCGGCCCGGAATGGCTAGTTGATGCGGCGGGCTATGTCAATGATGCGGTGACTTTCTCGGCACCAACCCCGTCCCAAGACGCGGCCTTGTATGCCTTAGCCCACTATAATGAAATGAAGGCGCCGGTGGTGAGTGAGTTCCAAGCCCGCTTGACCTACTTAAACCAAGCCCTGGCGGAAGTGCCGTGGTTAAAGGTCACGCCGGCCAAGGGAAGCATTTACCTCTTCCCAGACATCACGGCTACGGGGCTTGATTCAGTAGCCTTTGCCGACAAGCTCTTAGAAGAAGCCGGGATCCTGGTCGTTCCCGGGGTGGCCTTTGGTCCGGCCGGGGAAGGCTTTGTTCGGATTGCGGCCACTCAAAAGCAGGCGGTCTTAGAAGAAGCCGTGGCGCGGATGAAACAATTACAGTGGTAGGAGGCAGCTTATGAAAAAGATTATTATGTATGCGGTCTTGGATGAAGAACAGCCCTTTATTGACGCTTGGGCTCGGGAACACGACGTTGAGATTAAGTCAGTGGCTGAGCGGTTGACCCCGGAAACTGTGGGCTTAGCCAAGGGCTTCGACGGGATCAACGTTCAGCAGACGATTCCGCTGGATCCCTCGATTTATCCAACCTTAAAGTCCTTTGGCATCAAGCAGATTACCGCGCGGATGGTCGGCTTTGACTTTATTGACTTGAAGTTGGCCCGCGAAAACGGCCTGACAGTTACGAATGTGCCGGCTTACTCGCCGCGGGCAATCGCGGAAATGGGGTTGACCCAAGCGTTGCGCCTGGTCCGCAAGTTGGGCTATTATGATGCGCGGATGGACCAGCTGGACTTCCGCTGGAGTGGGTTGGAAAGTACCGAAATCTATAACTTGACGGTCGGCGTGATCGGCGCCGGTCACATCGGTGGGGCCACTGCCCAGCTGTACGCGGCCTTGGGAGCGAAGGTCCTGGCGGTCGATCCGGTCCACCACGCGGAATTAGAACCGTACCTGACCTATACGGACTTAGCCACGGTCCTCAAAGAATCCGACATCGTGACCCTCCACACCCCGCTCAACGCTGAAACGGCCAACATGATTGACGCGGCCGCCTTAAAGCAGATGAAAAAGACGGCCTACCTGATCAATATGGCCCGCGGGGGCTTGGTGGTAACCGCTGATTTGATCGCTGCCTTACAGAACCACGAAATTGCCGGGGCCGCTCTGGATACCTTGGCCAACGAAGGCCAGTTCTTCGAAAAACAGGCTCAACCCGAAGAGATTCCAGCCGACTATAAGACTTTGCGGGCCATGCCGAACGTCTTGATTTCGCCCCACAGTGCCTTTTACACCGATACGGCGATGCGCAATATTGTAACGATGGGACTGGATGATGTCTTATTGATTTTAAACGGTAAGCGGCCAAACTATCCGGTTGTAGATTAACTAACGTATCGAACGAACAAAGCGCGTGCGCTCAGTCAAGGGACTGGCGGACGCGCTTTATTAGTACGGTAAGGATTAAAGTTTAAGAATTTGGTGGATGATTAAGGTCAAGAGGGGGATGATTAATCCCGCACCGATCAAGCCCATGATCCACCACGTAACGCGGATTAAGGCATCAATTTTGGCGCCTAAGACGTCAAAGCGATCGTCGATTTTTTGATCCAGGGTCGCAAAGCGGTTGTCGATTTTTTGATCTAGAAGATCGGACCGGTTCTCAATCTTTTGGTCGGTCACATCAAACCGGGCTTCAACCTTGGTGAAGTTTTGATTGACCTTGTGCATGGCAGTATTAAATTCTTCGCGGGTTACGTACTGGCCATCCATACCATCACCCCCATCAGTAGTTTTTAGTTGGGCCGTGAAGAACCGTTTTTCCCAGTTTGGGTCGTGGTTGTTTAACGTTGCTGCTCTCATTTTAGCACCTCAAGCGGAATGACGGTATTTAAAAAGACACCTTTCCAAAACAAATCGTTCAGCTGGGGGTCGGCGGGACCAACGGGGGGCATAAGAAAGTAGCAGATGTAGGCGCGAATGCGCCGCCAAGTCAGTGCCAACGACTTGGCAACTCAACTTCACGATGACCAAGCCGGGCTCTAGATCGGGTGGTACACTGACGGTCGGCTGGACTAAGGCTGGGAAAGGGGCCGCCAGACTGGTCGTCACCAGACCGTAAACGCCCGCGGCGGGAGCGCTTAATGGGGCTGGTAAGTACAGGGCCAGCCGGACCGTGAAGTTGATTGGCGCGGAATTATTATGGAAGGTAAGGTAATCAATGGGCTGGTCCGCTGCATCCAACAGGGATAAAGCAATGACCTCAAACGGCAACGCTTTACGCATCATTCTCACCCGCTTGCTCTTGTTCAATCAGTTCCGCGATTGCCTCGCGTAGCAAGCGCGGGGCTTGGTACTTACCAGAATCGTTCGGTTGGTGTTCAGCGACGTACCACTGGTAGTGGCCAGTTTGGTCGGGCTTCATCACGTAGACGTAGTCGATCAACCAAAACGCTCCGGTAGCAGTCAGCTTATGGTACAGCTCGTCGTAGGAAGAATAGCGGGTGTCATGCCAAGGTTCACCGTAGTCACGATGATAGGCGATGACGTGTTCGTAGATCGGCAGCCGGGGACCGGCCTCAACTTCCATCCCTAAGGCTAAGAGGTCGCCAAGGGCCAGAAGTTGGTCGACCTTGGCGGGATCGTGATAGGCAAGGTTCAGGATTGCGCCCACGCAGTCCAAACCGCCGTCGCAATGACAATAAACGCCGCGGACTTCACCACTGGCTAACACTTTGAAAATCACGGCACGGGTACTCATTTGTTTCCCTCCTTGTTGGTTTTGCGAATTTATTTTCTCTTTAGTTCGATATTAACAAATTGTTTTCGGCAAAGCGACCCTTGGAGGTGATATTTTGAATTTAATTGAATCAAGTGTTTGGCTTAGTTATTGCGGATAAGTGGTGATTGAGACCTAAAAATTAAAGATCGAAAATAAAAGCGCTCCCGGTGACGGGGAGCGCTGATGATCTTTGACAGCTTCAGGGTCATTGCCGGATTAAGCTAGGCCAGCACCCTTGCCCCTAGGCTGTGGGCAAAGTGGTCCAGTGCCCATTCCTGGCCGTGTTCGGTAAAGGTAGTGACCCCGGCGGCTGGGATCGTGAGCTGGTAGTTTAAGTTGTAGGCCGCCATTGCGGTGTGCAGAACACAAATGTCGGTGCAGACCCCGACCAACCACAGTTCGTTAATGTGGCGTTCGCGCAGGTAGTTGTCCAGATTGGTGTTTTGAAAGGCCGAGTAGCGGTTTTTGTTGAACTGGTAGACGCGTTCGTCCGCTTGGTGGGCATCGTACCAGTCCTTGACCGGACCGTATAAAGCTTGGCCCCAAGTCCCGACCAGATTGTGAGGAGGGAAAAGCTTACTTTCTGGGTGGAAGTGGTCATTGGGATTGTGGGCGTCGGTCGGGAAAATGACGTAGTCGCCGGCTTGGTAGAATTCTTCGGCGAGGTGGGTGATGTAGGGGGCCAACGCTTGGGCCGGCCGGCCACAGGTTAAGGCCCCTTGGTCGGCAATAAAGTCGTTGGTGTAATCAATAATTAAGAGTGCTTTGGGCATTGTGATGACCTCTTTTCTGTTTAATTGGTCCTAATTATTGTCGCTGATGGGCGGTTTAGCAAGGTATAATTTTAAATTATTCCAAAAATGTTGTTTATTTATATTTTGAAAGTGATAAAATGAGCGACAAGTTAAATTAGGACTTAGTTTGGAGGAAATAAAAATGCAAGAAACCCCGCACGGCTGGTGGTACAACCAGCTTTTTACCAATTGGAAGAAATTTGAAGTCACCTACATCAGTATTTTGTTGGCCTTGCAGGTCATCGTCTACCTGATCGCCCCGGACAGTTGGATCGGGATGGCCTCGGGGATCTTTGGGACCCTGTGTCTGGTCTACGGGATGAAGGGGCGCAAGATCTCCTTTATTTTCGGCTTTCTTCAGTGCTTGGCGATGACGTACGTTGCCTGGATCAGCCACGCCTACGGGTCCTTTGCGATGGACATTTTCTATGTAATTTCCCAGCCGATCGGGTGGTTCATGTGGGGCCATGATGAAGCTACCAAGCGTTTTTCTAAGCAAACCCGGGGCTTGATCTTTGCCGGGGCCTTTGTGGCTTGGGGGCTGGGCTGGTGGATCCTCGCTTTGGTTCACGGTCAATTGCCGTATTTTGACTCAATTAACTTTGTGGTCAGCTTTATTGCCCAGATTCTCTACATCCTCAAGTTCCAGGAAAACTGGTCGCTGTGGATTGTGGTCAACTTAGCCAACATTATCTACTGGGGAATTTTAGCGGTGCAGATTGCGACCGGGGCGACGGCGATCGGAACCTTTGGGGCCGCCCTGTCGCAAGTTGCCCTGCAAGCAGCCTTGCTCTTTAATTCCTTGTATGCCACGAAGGTTTGGGCCAGTGGCGAAGCCGATCATGAAGGTGGCGCTGGTAAGTAATTAATTCAAAGAGCGGTCCCCGTTTAGGGGGGGCCGTGAGTACTTGGGGCCGGTGGTCGCGCCGGCCAATACATAGTTTTCGTTAATCTTCACCATTGAAAAAGTCCGCAAGTTCCTTTGGGGTTCGAAGTTGTTTGACAGGGACTTGTTGAATGGCAGTTTGCAGTTCGAGATCTGCCATTTGATCCGGTGTTAAAGAGCAAGCGAAGCGGCTTTTGCCGGTTACAGCGAAGTTGGTGTGACCCAGAGTTTGGGCTTCTTTTCTAGGGGTTGAACTCATCTATTTTCACCTCACATCATTGATAAAGATATTATCCACGCAAATGATAAGCCAATCAAGTAAGCAAAAAGAGGTTAAGAAAAAAGTCCTAAAATTTCAAAAGCGCTAGCAATCACGTTGCTGAAAACGTTGATTGCTAGCGCTTTTTGTTGTTACTTTCTAAGGCCTAGCCAAAAAGCTAGCTCCTTGTCAGTCTCTACATCATTATTCAAAGTAACCGGCTAATTTTTCCGGGGTTAGGTTCGCTTTTTCGGCGCCGGTCAAGTCGGCCTTGATTTGGCCGTCCTTTAAGACTAAGAGCCGGTTGCCGTACTTGATCGCGTCCTCCATGTGGTGGGTGATCATCAGGGCCGTCAAGTGGTCTTCGGTAATGCGCGCGTTGGTGGCTTGCATTAGGGTTGCGCTAGTATGCGGATCCAAAGCGGCGGTGTGTTCGTCCAACAATAAAATATCGGGCCGCTTGAGGGTCGCCATCAAAAAACTGAGCGCCTGGCGTTGGCCGCCGGACAGGGCGCCGGTGGCGGTGTTCAGCCGGTTTTCCAGGCCGTTGTTCATCGAGGCGGCCAGCTGGGCAAATTCAGCCAAGCGCTGCTTGAGGCCCCGGAAGCGTAACCGCCGCCGTTGGCCCCGCCGGGTGGCCAGCAGGAGGTTTTCGGCAACCGTCATCCGCGGTGCCGTGCCTAATTTTGGATCTTGAAAGACCCGGCTTAAAAAGCTGGTTCGGGCGACTTCCCCCTGGTGGGTGATGTCGTGGCCGTTGTGAAGGACTTGGCCAGCGTCGGCGATCAGATTGCCACCGATGACGTTAAAGAGGGTCGATTTACCGGCCCCGTTGGTCCCGACGATTGTGATGAAATCCCCCGGGTTGATTTTCAAGGAGAGTCCCTTTAAAATCGTGGTTTCACTGGCCGTCCCCTTATTGACGACGGTTGAGACGTTTTTCAGTTCCAGAATTGGTTCAGTCATGGGTAGCGACCCCCTTTAGGATTGGCTTTTTCAGGTTCAAAATCTTATCCAGCTGTGGCAGCATCATGCACAGGGCTAAGACGATCGAAGAAATCAGGTTTAAGTCGTTGGCCGAGAAGCCCAGTTGCAAGACGGCGAGCAGGATCAAACGGTAGATGATACTCCCGAGGGTGACGGCGACCAAGCGTTGGCCCAGCGTCAATTCCCCGAAGGCAACTTCCCCGATAATGATTGAGGCCAAGGCGATCACGATCGTCCCGATCCCCATGTTGATGTCGGCATAGCCGTTGCTTTGGGCGACTAAGGCCCCGCACAGGCCGACCAAACCGTTGGACAGCATCAGCCCAAAGATGACCATCTTGTTGGTCGCGATCCCCATTGAGCGGGCCATGGCCGGGTTGTCCCCGGTGGCGATGAAGGCTTGGCCGTATTCGGTGTTTAAGAACAGCACGATCAAGCCGGTTACGATCGCGATCACGATCAGCCCTAAGACGACGCTGTCGAAGTACTGCGGCAGCTGCTTTAAAAAGGCGTTGGAAAAGAGGGTCGTTTGGCCCATCAAGGACAGGTTGGACTTGTTGCCCATGATCCGCAGGTTGACCGAGTAGGCGGCCGTCATCGTCAAAATCCCGGCTAAGAGGCTGGGAATCTTGCCCTTGGTGGTCAACAGACCGGTAATCAGCCCGGCCAGCGCCCCGGCCAGACAGGCGACCAGGGAAGCCAGCAGGGGGTTGACCCCGTGAGTGATCAGGGAAACTGCGGTGGCCGCCCCAAGTGGGAAGGTCCCTTCGACGGTCATATCAGTGACGTTTAAGATGCGGAAACTCAGGTAGAGCCCGAGGCCGAGTAAAGCCCAGAGCAGCCCCTGGCCGATGGATGATGTAATCAGTCCCATTATTTAAATACCTCCCCGTGGTTCGTGGCTTCTTGTTGGAAATCCTTTGGAATCGTCAGGCCAAGCTTTTGGGCCTGCTTGAGGTTTAAGACCGGCTCACCGTGGCGGATGTATTCGATCGCCGTGGTAGCAGGTTTTTTGTCCCCACGCAGGATCGCGGCCGTTACCTTGCCCCCTTCTTCGCCCATCTTAAATTGGTTGATCGAGTAGGTGGCGACCCCGCCTTGCTTGACCATCGTGTCAACGGCCGGGAAGACCGGCTTGTTGACGGCGTCAGCGTTTTTGACCAGGGTCTGCATCGCTCCGGCGATCGTGTTGTCGGTCGGCACGATCACGGCGTCGACTTCGCTCAGCAGGGCTTGGGAAACCTGGTTGAGATCGTTACTGTTGGCAATCGAAGCGACCTTGAGGTTCATCTTGAGTTGTTTGGCCGTCTTGATGAAGATCTTGGCTTCCGAGGCTGCCGATGGGTCTGAGGACGTGTAGATCAGGCCAAAGGTTTTGGCGTGGGGCATGAATTTCTTAACCAGCTGCAGTTGTTCTAAGACCGGGGCTTGTCCGGAGATCCCGGTGATGTTGCCGCCGGGGTGCTGGTTGTTTTTGACCAAGCCGGCCTCCTTTGGGTCGGTGACCGCCCCTAAGACAATTGGGGTCTTGGTCGTGGTGTTGGCCAGGGCCTGGCTGGCGGGGGTGGTGATCCCAAAGAGGATCGTGGCGTTGTCGTTGACTAACTTGTTGGCCATCGTCTTGAGGTTGGATTGGTCCCCGTTGGCATTTTGGTACTCGATGGTAATGTTTTTGCCATCGTGGTAGCCTTCCTTAGCTAACTGGTGGACGAAACCGTGGTAGATTTGGTCCAAGGCCGGGTGGTGCATTAAGGTCAGCACCCCGACCTTGGGCTTTTTATTGAGGCTGAAGGTCGATCCGCCGTTGTCGGTGAAAAAAGCAAAACCGAGAAAGGCGACCAGGATCGCGATCAGGGCAGACATTCGTTTCATGATGATTCCTCCCAGGTGAGTAATGTGGAACAAAGGGGTAAAAAGAAAGACCCCGCGTACACACCACGCGGGGCCTTGGAAAAGAAAAGCCCGCACGTGGGATCCGTACGGGCACTGATTTAATCAGCTAGCCGGTACAGATGCAATCTGAAAATCTTCAGGCTGCATCCGCACCGCGGTCAACCTGAATTACCGGCTTTGCCACCAAGATTTGGATTGTGAAGCAACGTAATTCATGATTCTAGCTCTCCTTTGTTTTTGTTGATTTTATCATACCGGTTGGTAGCAGGGCTGTCAAGAAAAAATTAAAAAGAAATGAGAACGGGACTTGTTGCTTCAGTTAAAGTGACGAAGGAGGGGTGACCAGTACGCACCGGTACGCTTGGGCAACCTTACTTTACCGTCAATTGATCGTAATAGTTCTGCGCCGTTTGCCGGGACAGGTGAAACATCTGGCTAAGGTTAGTGACCACTTCGGTTGGCGCCTGTCCCTGGCTTTT
>NZ_HE997173.1:103840-136904 GCF_000312405.1 Limosilactobacillus ingluviei str. Autruche 4
TACAGATATGTCGTGTGTCAATTGCTGACTTTACGAAAAAATAACTGCCGATGAAGTTAAGAAATTTTTCTGGAAAGCGCAAAACTGGTTTGGTAAGTAAAGGACCAAGTTAAAGAAAATTAATTTAATTAAAAAACAGAAGAACGGCTTCAGTTCTTCACAAATTTAAAACCGGTCGAACCAGATTCTCAGTTCTGTTCATTGTTTTGCTAATGGTCGGGCGATAAACTAGAGGTGAAAGCCAGGGGGAGGTGGCGGAATGAAAGTTAGTGTAATTGTGCCGGTTTGTAATGTTAGGGATTACTTACCGCAGTGTGTGGAGTCGATCTTAACCCAATCATTTCAAAATTTTGAGTTGTTATTGGTAGATGATAATTCGACTGATGGCTCGGAGCAATTGTGCGATCAGTATGCCCAAACTGACCCGAGGGTGAGGGTGCTTCATTTGACTGAACACCGGGGAGTCTCGGTAGCGCGCAATACGGGGGTAAAGAATGCGCGGGGCGATTTGATCAGCTTCATTGATAGTGATGACTTTGTTAGTGAAGAATACTTAGCTCAAATGGTGGCAACCCTGACTGCGTACCAAGCCGATGTGGTCTTTACAGAATATAATGAGCTCGACCAACAAGCAGGCATATTCTATTTTAACGTGGTATCAGCGGCCAAGGGGGAAGTCTACGAACTAACCGCCCAAGAAGCGGCGGCGATGCCAGATGAACGACTGCCGTTTCGCCATGGTTGCTATGTTCACCCGTGGGGGAAGCTCGCCAAAAGAGAGCTTTACTTGCAGCATCCCTTTATTCCGGATTTGTACTTTGAAGATGGTCCCAATTCCTTGCGGATCTTTTTAGCGACGCACAAGGTGGTGGGATTGCTCAGGGATGATTACACTTACCGGATCAAGTGCCCCCACGCCATTACCCAGGGGACGAAAATCTTAAAGGAAAACATGGATCTCTTGCAGGCCTTTCGCTTTCGAGCCCTGGATATGTTAGCCGCCGGGGTGGATCCAACCTCGTTTCGGGCGGAACTCTTGCATAATTTACAAACGGATGCCGGGAAGTTGGAAGTGGCTAATCAGACGGATTGTGAAGAATACCGGGAGCTTCAATGGCTCTTGAAGTTAATGACCCAGGCTCAGGTGCCAGGGCAATAAAAAAGGATCGTTGCTGGCGCGCAACGGTCCTTTTTTATTGCATTCACGTTAGTGGTCACTGAGCTTGCGATGAAACCAGATATTTTGTTCCCAGTGAATTTTCTTAGGCGCTTGAACCAAAAGTTGGGGAATCAACGGGGCGGTCCAGTTAAGATGCTTAAAGGCGGTCCGTCGGATCAAATGCCCCGGGGTCCATTGATATTCGCCAATCCCCACTGGCAATAATTGCGGCAAGGTGAGCTGGGAGAGCTCCTGGACTCGGCCAGAATTGGCGGTACCACGTAAGACCTGACGGGCAGGGAGGTAGGTTAAGCGATAGCCAGTTACGATGTCGGCGGCATATTTACGCTGTAAGGCCGCCAATTGGACTATGACGGTGGGCTCGGTAAGTCGGTCGTGGGGGCCAAGCAAGAAAATAAACTCGCCGTGGGCTGCCGCTAGCCCCGTTTGCCACCGGTGGGCTGTAGTCGGCCCCGCTTGGCAGACGAGGTGCAAGGGCTCGTTTAACGCCAGCAACTGGGCCAAGGGGGACTCGGGAGCTGGGGCGGGTGCCGCGGTTACAATGATCACTTCTAAGTGGCCATATGATTGGCACAGCAGACTTTCTAATTGCTCGAGTAAGTAGTCTTCATCTAACGCGGCATCCAATAAGATGGAAATGACCGGCAACTCTGGTTGGTAAGCCTGGGCCCAGGCCCGGGCGACGTGGCGGTAATGGGCAATGGCGGGCCACTGGACGCGGGGCTGATTAAAGGTCATTTTCCAGGGCTTTTGTGGTCCTAAAAAGTGGAGAATCGTGGTATCGCGTAAGGTGCGGGGGTTACGTTGCAAGGATTTTGTCACGCAATTAACGGCGGGCGAAAGGTAGGTGACGGCCCCTTGGCAAAAGAAATTCAGCGCGTCTTGATCCTCCAGTAAGTAGAGGTTGACGGTATCACGCAAAAACTCGTAAAAATATACCCCAAGATTATATTTGCGCCACTGATAAAGGTCGAAAACCAGCATCCCGGAGTTAAAGTAGTCCTTGCCCGCGGGGCCTAAGACCTTGTAGGCCCACCAGTCCGTCGGGTCTTCCGGTGGTGGGGTCACCCCACTGCCGTCATCGCGAACACAGCCCAGTAAATTACCATGCAGGTCGCTGTGCCAAAGCGCAGTAAGATCGCCCGTGACCAAGGTGTCGGCATCTAAGTAGATCACCCGGTCGAGGTGGGGGAGCAGCTGGGGCAAAAAGACCCGGTAGTAGACACTTAGCGGTCCGTGGTGGCCAAAGTCAGCTAACTGGCGAATCATGTCATAATCCGCTGCGGGCAGTGGGGTGTGAACGACCCTGAGGTTGGCAAAACGCTCATTAAACCACGCGAACTGAGCCTGAGTCGCCACACTGAGCTGGGTGGCAACAACGTAAACGTCCACGGGAGCGGTGTTCGTTTGCGTAATTGAATACAGCAGGGGAGCGAGGTGGGCTTCGACGCCCTGGTCAATTCCCAACGCTAAGCTGATCCGCTCAGGTACCGGCGGGGTAGCAATCCGCTGAGCGGCCGGCGGTAACAATTGCTTTAGCGGTGACAGCGGCGGTAATGCCGCCCAATCAAGGGCTGGCAGCTGGTGGTCAGACCGCTCGCGCCAGACGACGGCCAGGTGGCTGCTTTCCACGGGGTGTTGTGCTTGTTGAACGAGGCGGTAGACCAGAATTTGCTCATTCGTGTTCGGTGCTGTCGTGGCGAGCACTTCAGTTAATAGGGCGCGCTGGATGAGGTTGCCGCTCAGGGTGCGCACGGCTACGCTGAACCGGGCTAGGAGCGCGAAATTATTGGTGGTAAGCAAGCGCGGTTGGGGTTGCTTGTGTTGGGGGAAATAGAGCACGTTATTTTCTAACCGAATTACTTTGGCTACCAAGAGGTCGGCGTGGGCAGTTTGAGCCGCCGCGCTGACTTCGGTGAGCGAAGTCGGTTGGTAAAAGTGATCACCAGCGGACAAGCAGTAGACGTATTCCCCTGGGGCCGCTTTTACGGCCGCTTGGTAGGGGGTGCTGGTCGGTGGCACCGGAATGATTTTTAAGCGTTGGTCAGCAAGGGCGGTAATGGCCGGGGGCACTGGCAAAGTGTGGGTTAAAATGACCGTAAAGTCCGGGTAATCTTGGTTCAAGGCGCTTTGCACAGAATTGACCAGGTGGGGTTCATCGCCGTGCGCAGCAATCAGAATGGAAATTGACGGGGTCATTAATCTTCCTCCTCGGGGTGCTGTTCAAAATGCCAGACCCAGGGATCCTGGGCGAGGTAGCACGTCAATGGTGATTGCTCCCTTAACTGCGCCGGCCAAGTCTCTGCCGCGATCGTGGCTAGGTTTGCAAACTGGGCTTTACGGACCAGTTGACCCCATAGTCGCGTTTGGGCTTCTTGGGCTAAGGGATCCGCCGTTGCGGTTGGTAAGTAGTGGCGTTCTTGATCCAGCGCCGCACGGTAAATAATGGCCGTATCGGTCGCCATTCGTTGATAATTGGTCAAGGCCACGCTGGCGCCCTGGTTGAGGTAGCTTACCAACTGCGTCAGCAAGGTCCGCTCGCGAATGTAATCGGCGACCCGGAAGAAGTAAACGTACTCACCGTGCGCCGCTTGCCAAGCCGGGGTAAGGGTGTCCGCCTGGATAATTTGCAAGGGGTAATACTTTTGCATGTCGGTTAAGTAGGCGGTTACTTCCGCGGGCAGCGAGGTGTTGGTGACGATCAAAAAAGTCAGGTTGGTGTAATCCTGGTTGACAAAATTTTCCAGGCAATTTTGAAAGTGTTGGTAATCCAGTGGTGCCGGTTGGCGGGCGTCAAGAATGACGCTGATTTGGTGGGGCTGGTCGCCTAATTTGAGGTGGGTTTGGCGAAGGAGCTGCCGGTATTGTTGAACAGCGGCCAAATCACGCGGGGTGTGGGGCACCCAGGTCATATTCTTCCACGGTTTGTGCACGTAGTAGTGCAGGATGGTGATTTCTGACGTCGGCCGCGGGAAGTAACGGAAAAAGGTCGTCCCGTAGTTGTTCCCCATTTCTAAGGGGTAGTAGGCATCAAAGTAAAAGAGGTTATGCGCATCCTGGTCGGCTTGGATAAACCAATTGCCGGCATCGATGGCGGTTTTGAGGACCAGGGCACTGGTCTGGTACTGGCGGATTAAGTGGAGGTCCATTAATAAGACCCCGGAGTTGAAGTAGTGTTTCCCCTGTTCCATAAACATTTGGTGGGAATAGTGTTCGATGACGGAAATATCGGTTCCCGCGCCGAGAAAATGCCCCGCTAAATCGGTGTGCCACAACTGGTGCAGGCTGTTAAGCACCAGGGTATCGGTATCCAGGTACAAGAGCCGGTCTAACTCAGGGAAGAGGTAGGGCAAAAGGACCCGGGTGTAAGTGGCAATGGGAAGATTAGTTTTGATCTTGATCGGTTCGATCATTTGGTGCAGGGCCTTGCTGAGTGGCCGAAATTCCACGGTGATCCGGGAAAAGAGGGCGGCAAGCTGGTGGAGCCGGGCTTGGTTGGCAGCGGAAAGCTGGTAGGCCACGATGTAGACCGTCGTCGGATCAGTCGTATTTTGGTTGATTGACGCCAGCAGGGGCAACAGCTGGTCGACGATGTTGTTGTCAATGCACAGGGCGATACTGACTCGGGTGGGGATGGTCGCCTGGTAGCCGCTAGCTTGAATATCTTTTACCCACCGGTGAGCCGGGGAGTATTCATAGTCACTTTCCCACTGAAAGGCCGGCAGCGGCGCCGCGTGATCGGTTACCAGACAGTAGCAGTGGGTCGTCATAAAGATCGCCTTTGTGGCGACGTGGACCAGGAGATAAAAGAGCCGCTGGGGGGAGTCATGCACAGCAGTTAAAGCCAGCTCGCTGAACAAACGGCGGTGGAAGAAGACCCCCTTCATCGCGATCGCTTCAGGGGTGCTGCGCATGGCGGGGATCACGTTGTTGCCGTTGAGCAAGCCGAGTTCGCTTTGGAAGGGGTAGTGGAACGTAAACATGCCGTCCTTGAGGTGGACGGTGGGACTGGTCCCCAGTTCGACATCCTTTTGGTCTAATTCGTCTAGGGCGGCCGGGAGGGTATCAGTCATGAAGAAGTCTTCCCCGGCGAGAAAAGTAATGAAGTCAGCTTGGCCATGCGTTTGGGCCTGGGCAAGCAGGTTGTCCCACGTGGGTTCGATTACGATTACCTGCGCCGGCTCGGCAACGTCAGCGGGCAGGGGGGTCGCGGAAAGGATAAAGATTTCGCTTCCTGCCGGTAACTGTTGTTGCACACTGGCGAGACTCTTTTTAAGGGCTGCCACCGGCGTGGTGGTGTGGTTGATGATAAAAATCGTTGCGTTTGCGGTCATGGTTTATTCCTCGCTTTGTTCTGGGACGGTCGTGGTCCAACTGGTGAATTCATGGAGCTTCGGGTTGAGTTCTTGATTGATTTTAGTGGTGGTCACTTCACTGGCTTGAGCTGGCAGGGCGGCCCGGCGCAACAGCCACCCACTGAGCGGCCGCAGCGGGGCCTGGGCGCTTTGGTGAGCCTGCACGGCAGCTGCCGTTTCCAGGGCAGCCACCAGTTGGCTGATGATGTGAGGGGTAGCCAGGACTTGGTCGAGTTGGAAGGTAAAAAGCAACGGGTCTGTCGTGGCATTCGCCGCGGTGGCCCAATCTCCGGTTACCACCTGAGTATGGGGGTAGAAGCCTTGGACTTGTTGCAAGTAGGCCGCCAGGTCAGCTGGCAGCGGACGCTCAGTTAAGATGACGACGCTGAGGTTGGTATAAGTTTGAATCCAAAGGCTTTCCAAGCAGGCTTCAAATTGGGTTGGGTCCAGATCGCGAGCGTCTACGATCACGGTCACGGCCAGTGGCCAATCCCCCAGTCGGGCCTGCATTTGGTTGCGTAATTGGCGGTAACGATGGATGGCCGGTTTTCGGGCGGCACTCATCGGGGCTTCGGTCACCAGATTATGCCAGGGTTTTTTCGGCCCGTAGTAGTGAATGATTGTAATCTCATCCAACGGCAACGGGGCGCGGTCAAAGTATTCCAAGCCGTAATTGGCGGTGTGATCCCAAAGTCGACAGGCCCGGTAGAAGTAGAGGTTTTGGACGTCTTGGTCCGCATGAACCAAAAGATCGGCCGTATCTTGGGCGAGCTGGGCGCATGCAAAGGGAGCGTTGATTTGTCGCAGGCGGGTTAGGTCCATTAAGACGACGCCGGCATTGAAGTAGTGGTCGCCTTGGGGACCAAAAATCCCGTGGTTCCAGCCGTACTGCCGAAAGACCGTCACAGAACTGTCTTCACTGGCGGCAATTGGATAGCCGTTTAATTCCGTTTGCCAAAGTGACCAGAGGCTGCGGTTGACGATTAAGTCGGTATCTAAGTATAAGACCCGCGGGAGGTCGTTTAAGACCAGTGGCAGCAAGAACCGGAAGTAAGTCCCGATTGGCAAGCGGGAGTCCTTGAGATTCAAAGATTCGATCAGTTGCAGCCAGACCTTAGGCAGTTGGTGCATGACTAAGGTCGTGTGGGTCAGGACGGTTTGACACTGGGCTAAGCGTGCCTGGTGGGCTTGGCTGAGTCGGTAGTAAACCAGGTGAAAATCAACCGGGTGGTCGGTGGTTTGATCGATCGAATACAGCAAGGTCGGTAGATGGTCGATTAAATTATCATCAATACAACTGACTACTTGGATGCGGTCGGCCACGGGCGGCTGTGGCGTTTGCGCTCAAGTAGCCACCAACCGACGCAAGGGGGAGTATTCGTATTCGGGGCGCCACTGAAAAGCCGGCAGGCTTTGCCCATCATCAATCGCTAAGCAGTAGTAGGCAATTTGCGACAAGATCGCTTTTTCGGCGACCTGAATCAGGGCATAGACCAGGGCCTGGGCGGAATCAGCCAGGCCACGGGCTTGGAGGGGCGGGATCAAAGTGCGCTTAAACAGCACCCCCCATGGCTGGCGAAGCGCCGGTTCAAGCCGCATGAAGGGCAGGATGTTATTAGGAGTCAGCAAGTGGAAAGTTCCACCACTTGGGAAGCGGTAGTTAAATTTACCGTCAGCCAGGGTCAACGGGACCCCGCGCCCGACGTCGGCCCGCTTTTCTTGCACCTCATCCCATAACTGCTCCAGGCGGTCGGCTTCCATTAACAAGTCGTTGGCGTTAATGAAGGTAAGCCAGGTTGTTTGAGCGTGGGCATGGGCTAATTCCAGCAGGTGGGGCCAGGAAAAATCGGTGGTTAAGACCACCGGAGCCGTGGCGTCAGGCTGGGGTTGATCGGTAATGATGAGGGTTTGCAGGCCGGCCAGGCTTTGCTGGGCCAGGCTGGTTAGGCACCGGGTTAAATTTAGCTGTTGGTACATCGGGGCGATTACAATCGCGGTGAGACTAGCGGGCATGATAAATTCCTTCTTTCGCGCAGGTGAATTGCTCTTTTCTTATATTATAGCGGTTTCACTAATGATTGCCCACCTGATCAGTGAATTTGGTCGACCCGGCGGGCTGGGGGGTGTAAAATTTAAATTAAAGCAGTAACCGTTCTCAAGAAGGACGGGAAAGGGATGAAAAAGATGAGCGCTAAAATTTCAGTAATCATTCCATTTTATAATGGGGCGGCGCACTTACCGGAATGCGTGACCAGCGTCTTAAACCAAACGTACGCGAATTTAGAAGTGATTTTGGTCGATGATGGTTCGACCGATGCCAGCAGTCGGCAAGCAGAAAAATTCCGGCAGCGCGACCAGCGGGTTCGCGTCTTGCATAAGGCTAACGGGGGCCCGGGAGACAGTCGCAATGCGGGGCTGGCCATGGCCACGGGGGAATACGTGGCCTTTGTCGATCACGATGATCGCTTGGAGCCGACCAGTTTCGCCCAACTAATGGCCTTGCAGGAACGCACCCAGGCTGAGATTGTCATGGCCAATTTCTTTTTCTATGTCGAAGGAGAAGAAGGCTTTCAAGTGGCCTTTAGTAAGGACGATTACTTTGAACAGGTGTACACGCCCATGGAATGGCTGGCAATGGAGTACACACGGGACTTTGGCATTAGTGAATGTTTTTCGGTCCCGTGGGGCAAATTATACCGCCGCCAGTTGTGGGACGACGTCGCCTTCCCGGTTGACCAAGCTGCCGAAGATGATTTTACGACCTGGCGGGTCTATTTAGGGGCCGAGCGGCTGGCCTTTATGAATACCGGCCTGTATATGTATCGGCAGCGTCCTGACAGCCTTAGTGCCCGCCAAAATCCAACGGAGATTTTTACTTTGGCGGCTGTGGAGAAACGGATTGCCACGTTAGCGCTGTTGGGGTTGGATGTGGCCCCAGAAATTGAAGCTTACCGCTTACGCTTGTTGAGTCACCGCCGCCAAATGGAGCTGCACGATGCTCAGGATGTGGTCACATATAAAACCGTTTGTCATACCTTGAAAATGTTGGAAAAGTACCGGCCTGGGACAACAAGTTGAGATAATTGCCCGAGTTTGTCGAAAGCCAATTGACTTTCACTGATCGGCTACTTAATATAAGGATTAATCAATTGATGGGGAGGAGTGTAGTAATGGCAACAGAACCGCTGTATGGGGTGACGGTCAAGGATGTTGATCAAACCTTAGATTATATATTGGCACACCATTCCTCGGTGGCCCGCTTTGGGGACGGGGAGATTGACTTGATTGCAGGGCGGGATATTCCCTACCAGGCTTACGATCCGGCCCTGGCCGAACACTTAAAACGGGTCCTATACACGCCCAGCCGACCGGAGTTGGTGGTGTGCATGTCGGACGTCTTTGAGCGCTTGGAGCGCTACACCCCAGCCGCCCAAGCCTTTTGGGCGCAAAACCGCCCGGCCAATGCAGCCATCTACCAGCTGATGGGGGCCAACGTGGATTGGTACGGCAGCACTTTTATTTCGCGGCCCTACATGGATTGGCAGGATAAGCGCTTAGCCCAGGGCTACTTTGCGAAGCTGCGCCAGCTCTGGGCTGACCGGGACGTTTTGATCGTCGAAGGCCAACTGTCACGCTCGGGAGTCGGCAACGACCTTTTTGCAAATGCTAAGTCCGTCCAGCGGATCCTGGGGCCCGCTCACAATGCCTTTGCCCAGTATGCCGCGCTTAAAGCGGCGATTGAAAAATTTGGCCCTGGCAAGCTGGTCTTACTGATGCTCGGGCCGACGGCTAAAGCCCTGGTCGGGGAACTAGCGGCCACGGGGTTGCAATTGGTGGATATTGGCCACATTGATTCGGAGTACGAGTGGTTTCAGATGGGGGCGACCAGCAAGGTAAAATTGCAGCATAAGCATACAGCCGAACATAACTTTGATGAAGACATTACCTTAGCCGCAGCGCCGGAATACGAAGCCCAGATTATTGCAGACCTCAGTCAGGAAGGAACCCAAGCACATGAAGATTAATATCACCAATCTCTACGGAATGGCCAATACCAGTACCGCCCAGGCAGCCCAAAACGTGACGACCCAGCTCGCTAAGGCCCAGGGGGTCAATGAACTGGCTATTTACCGTTACAACGTTGCCAGTGACACTCCCGAGCAGTTGCGGGTCCGCATCGACGGGATCAATGCCTCCTTGCAAATGGGCGATATTGTCATTTTCCAATTGCCGACGTGGAACGGGCTGGAATTTGAGCGCCAGTATTTAAGTCAGCTGCGGGTCTACCAAGCTCGGATCGTCTTTTTTATCCAGGATATTCCGCCACTGATGTTTAGCCAAAATTACGATGATTGGATGAAGCCGTACGTTGAATTTTTCAATGAAGCCGATCTGTTGATTTTACCGAGCGAAAATATGGCGGCCCGGCTAAAGGCTGAGGGGCTCACGGTCGACAGTATTGTTTATCAGCACCTGTGGGATCACCCTACGGCTTACCAACCTGAGGGGGCGACCTTTCGCCGCGAGTTGACCTTTTTAGGCAGCCAGAGCCGCTTCCCCTTTACCCGGGAATGGCATTATGCGACCCGCTTGCGCTTATTTACCATGGACGCCCAGATCGACCCAACCCAAAACATTGAATACGCGGGCTTCCATCCGGATGAAGCCTTGTTGCCGATGCTTGACGGGGGATTTGGCCTGTGCTGGAGCGTGGATACGCCGGAACAACCGGAGCGGCAGTATTCGCATTTAAATGCTTCCTACAAGCTCAGCACTTACCTAGCAGCGGGACTGCCGGTAGTGGCCAATGCTGACATTGCCGCCGCGCAATTGATTAAGGACCACCAGCTGGGCTTGCTGGCGGAAAGTTTGGAAGAAGCCGATCAACTGGTGCAAAATTGCACCGCCGAGGAGTACCAATTAATGGCCCAAAAAGCCAAGGATTATGGCTACTTGTTGCGCAATGGCTATATGTTTAAGCGGATGTTGGTGGAAGTGGTCACCCACTTTATGGCGCATTAAGGTTCAGGAGGAGAGGAATGCCAAAGGAAGCGATTGTCTTAGCGGCTAATTATGGGTACGTGACCGCGGCTGAAACGACGTTAAAATCGTTGTTTTACCATACGCCGCGGGTAACCGTGTACTTGGCGAATGAAGATATTCCCGCGGAGTGGTTTCGCAATATCAATCATCACTTGGCGGGGACGGGCAGTCGGCTGGTCGATTTAAAGATCGATTTGGCCCGGTTGGCCACCGGGAAAACGACTTGGCCCCACATCAATCAGTATAGTTACGTGAAAATTCACGCGCCCCAATTATTAACGGCGGCACGGATCATCTACCTGGATTGTGATCTGATCGTCCGACACAGCTTGTGGCCGTTGGTGCACTTTGATTTACAAGGTCAGCCGGTGGGGATGGCACACGAAATCAATAGTCCGTCCTTTAATTCTGGAGTCTTGTTGATTGACCGGGCCCGGTGGCAAGCCGCGGAATTGACGGAACAATGTATCGATTTCTTTTCGCACCATGAAGATGAGATTAACAACGGTGATCAGACGGTCTTAAACCGGGTGTGTGAAGGGCAGCTTCAGCCGTTGCCGGCGACTTTTAATAACCAAGTGGGGATGGAAAAGGAGGCGTTTTATCGGGGCTGGCCCGTGTTTGACCACTTCCTGGTCGCAGATGCGGTGATTGATCACTATACGACTGCCGATAAGCCGTGGCAGCTGCTGTCAGTCGGTCGGGGCCGGGCCCAGTGGTGGAAGTATCATAATTTGGAATGGCAGATGATTGGGAACCACTTGCGTTTAAGCGCGCCTGCCTCCACCAAGCCGCAGCTCTTGCTCTACACCGCCTGGGCGGAATTGAATCGGTTAGAAGACGTGATCAAGTGCTTGCCAGATTGGCAGTTTGAAATTGCCACGCCGGTGTTGATGAATTTTGAATTGAAACGCCTGAGTGCTTACCCAAACGTCAACCTCCACGAGAGTATTTTGCCGGTGGCCTTGCAACGATTGATTGAGACGAGTCGGGCAATGTTGGATTTGACCTTGATTCAACGCGATGACCAAGTGCAAGCCCAATTTTTAGCGACGGGCAAGCCCGTTCTGGCATTAGCTCGGGACGGCTATCAAAATGAGCCGGCCCAATTTTTCGCCAGCCCGGCGGCCTTGGCGGCTTATGTTCGGACATTAGCAGAGGAGGAATAATAATTGGTAAAGGTTTCGGTGATTGTGCCGGTATACAATGTGGCGAAGTATTTGAACCAGTGCTTGGATTCAATTGTGAACCAAACTTATCAGGAGTTTGAGGTATTGTTAGTGGACGATGGTTCAACTGATGGTTCGGCCCAAATTTACAAGAAGTATCAGCAGCTCGATCAGCGAGTTAAGGTTATCAAGTTAGCAGCTAACCAAGGACAGTCAAATGCCCGAAATGTAGGAATTGAAAACGCCACGGGTGATTACTTAACCTTTGTTGACAGTGATGATTGGTTAAACAATGATTTTCTTGAGCAAATGCTGACGCCGGTCTTTGCCCACCAAGCAGAAATTGTGTTAGGAAATTATTATCGCTATGACGAAGCCAAACAGAATTTTTTACTGTATGATCCGGCTTACCCCGCGCAAGAATTAACACAAGCTGACTATTTACGTGAACGTTCTGAATTGCGCCACTTAGAATTTGTTTCGGCTTGGGGAAAATTGTTTAAACGAACCTTGTTTGACATGCCAGAGTATTTGCGGTTTCCTTTTGGTAAAACGTTTGAAGATCAGTTTTTGGTTCACCGCCTTTTTTTCAAAGCCCAACGTATTTGGTATTGGGAAAAAGCCCTCTACTGTTGGCGCATTACAGCTAACAGTATTACGACTTCGCCGTTAACTGCCGCGGCTGCCCGTGATGATTTAGATGGATATAAGCAGTATGTGGTCGATTTAGCGTTGCTCGGCAAGCTGGATGAATTAGCCATCCGTAATTACCGGATCCATTTGAATGGATTACAAGCTCGCTTGGAAGCAGCAAACTTACAGCAAACGGCGATTTATCAAGAAGTTGAGTACCAATTGCATTTGACAACGCCAAACGGCTGCTAATTTAATTAGCAATAGTAGAAATTAAGTGGAGAGATTAAAGATGTCACAAATGGTTTCGGTGATTATCCCGGTCTACAACGACGAAAAGTATTTAATGGATTGTGTGAATTCGGTCTTAAATCAAACTTACCAAAATCTGGAAGTTATTTTGGTCAACGATGGTTCAACGGATCGCAGTGCGGCGCTTTGTGAGCAACTCCGCGCCCAAGATTCCCGGGTGCGGGTCTTGCATAAGCCCAATGGTGGGGTTGGCGACAGCCGGAATGCGGGCCTGGCCATGGCCACGGGGGAGTTGCTGGCCTTTGTCGATAATGACGACCGGATGGAACCCACTAATTTGGCCGAACTGGTTGATTTGTTGGAGCGGTGCCAAGCAGATATTGCAATCGGTAATTTTTATGAATTTGGTGAAGCCAATCAAACCTTCTATTTCCGGGTTCGCGAGGAAGATTATTATGAAAAAGTCTATACCCCGGCGGAGTGGTTTGCGGAAGAATATAATATGCATTTTAACCTTAGTCAGTGTTTTACGGTGCCGTGGGGGAAGGTCTACAAACGGGAATTATTTGATCAGATTGCCTACCCGAATGACCGGGCCGTGGAAGATGATTTGACGACTTGGCAAGTTTATTTGTTAGCGGACCGGATTGCCTTTATGAATAAGCCATTGAATATGCACCGAAAGCGAACCAGTAGTGTAACTCAGGAAACAAACCAAGCCAATGTCTACCCGCTGGAGGCGATTGAACAGCGGGTTACGATGATGGCCTTATTGGGAATGGATATAACGGAGGAATTGAAGGCCTATCGTTGGCGATTGAAAGTGCACCGTGATGAATTATTAAAAAGCGGCAGCACCAACTTGGTAAAGTACAAGAATGTTGTACAGCGGCTACGGATTTTGGAAAAAGCGGCGCGGGAAAAACGTTAGATTAAGTGGGGCGAAAACATGGAAGCTAAGAATGCGGTGTGCTATGTTGTTTCAGGAAATTATACGAAGCAGTTGAGTGTCTCACTACTATCGTTAGTCAAGTCCTATCTTTCAGATGCGGCTTTAGATGTGTACGTGTTTAATGAGCAGGTGGCGGCTGAAGATTTGTTGGTTTTAGAAAAGTTACCGGCAATGGTAGGCAAACCCCAAATTCACGTGAAATCACACTCGTTGGTGGAGTTGCCGGAGGAGCTTGTAGGAAAGGTTAAGGAACACGTTAATCCCCTCTATTTACAACGCCTGTTTTTACCGGGGGTACTGCATGATTATGATCGGGTCCTATACTTGGATAATGATACCCTTCTTTATGAGAGTGTCGATCAACTATTCCAGCAATTACCGGTAACTAGTGAGCAGTTGATCGCGGCCGTGCGGGATTTCTATATGTACGTGTTTGGCAGTACGACCGCTGTGATGCCAATCTATGGGGTTGCGGATGTACGTAACTACGTGAACGCCGGGGTCGTGCTCTTTAATGTTGCGCGCTATAATGCGACTTATTCACGCTCGCAGCTCGAACAACTGATTGTGGCTAACTTGGAGATGCCGTGGCTAGATCAAAGTTTACTCAATAAATTAACTGCGGATCGCGTTCATTATTTGGATCTGGCCTACAATTTCCAAAAGACGGATGCGTGGTTGCAGGATTGGGCCTTGCCAACGGAAACTACGGCTGCCAAGGAAATTGCCCGAGCCCGGCGGATGGTAAAAATTCGCCACCTGGTTGATGATGCGTCATGGCATCACATGGTCGCTTACAATCAGTTTGAAGTGGATACCTTTCAGCTCTTAGCGGAGGTTAAACAGCTGAGTCATGTAATTTATCAGCAAGCCAATTTGGAAGCTCACCATTGAAATAAAGGACGCGGTACTTCAGTCGGTGGAGCGTTGAGTTGATTGTAAGTTAGGAGGGACGACATGGTACAACCTAAAATCAGCATTATCATCCCGGTTTATAATGCCGAAGCATATTTACCGATGTGCTTAGACACCATCTTTAAGCAGACCTATCCGCATTTTGAGGTCTTAGCGATCAATGATGGCTCGACGGATTATTCACTAAAGCGCTTGAAGGAATACGCGGCTCAAGATGCTCGCCTACAAGTCTTTGATCAAGCCCAACAAGGGCCGGCTACGGCTCGGAATGTCGGTTTGGATCACGCGACAGGGGATTATATCACCTTTATCGACGCCGATGATTACGTGAAGGAAAATTATCTCGAACGACTTGTTACAGAATGCCAAGCGGCCACCGCCGAAATTGCAATCAGTGACTACTATCGGTACAAAGAGCAGACCAAGATGTTGTATTACTACCGGACGAAGGAGGATTATCAAGTTGTAGATCTAGCACTGGCTGAGCTCTTGCAGCGGATGAATAAGCTAGAGTTCACGACGGTGTGGGGGAAGCTCTTTCAAAGGACTTTATTTGAGCGGGTCCGGTTTTTAGCGGGTCATGGCTATGAAGATACGATGACGGTGCCGAAGCTTTATTTACAAGCTAAAAAGATTGTTTACGTCCAAGAGGACTTGTATTGTTACCGGCTGACGGATGACAGCGTGATGAGTGAATACCTAACGGTGACCAAAATTGCTGATCTCTTACGGACGATTGAAGAAAACATTTTGGATTTGACCTTCAGTGGGCACGATATTCAGCACCAAAAGCAACTTTACGCTAATTACTTAGCGACCTTTGCCGAGTATTTTGAAAGCCGGGAAATGCAAACTCACCCCCTATACCGGAAAATTAAGCTCCGGCAGTTTGAATTAGGTCGTTAAGCTCATGAAAAAGGGATCTTTGCTAGTAGAAAGAATCGCCAGGCCAGAAAGGAGCATCCAGTAAATGCCAACCCAACCATTAATCAGCGTAATTGTACCGGTCTTTAATGTCGCTGCAAACATCGCGCAGTGCCTCAAATCATTATTGGCCCAAACGTATGCTAATTTAGAGATCATCATCGTCAATGACGCTTCCTACGATCGGACGGGACAAATCTGCCGGCAGTTTCAAGCACGTGATCAGCGAGTGAAGGTCTTCAACCAAGCGACCCAACAAGGGGTGGCAGTTGCCCGGAACCGTGGGTTGGCGGTGGCCCAAGGCGAATACGTGACCTTTGTGGATGGAGATGATTTTGTTCGTCCCGCTTACTTGGCACATCTGTATCAACAAAGTCAAGTCCACCAAGCAGATTTGGTGATTGGCGGTTACTATGAATTAGATGAGCAGGCTGGCAAGTTCCTTTTTTACTATCCGGCCGGAGAGGTCCATGCCACGGTAACTCCCGCTGAGAAAGTTTTGCAACAAATTGGCAATAATCGGATCATGACGGTTTGGGGCAAACTTTACCGGCGAAATTTGTTTAATGAGGTGGCTTTTCCGGTTGGCCGGTTAGTCGAAGATATTTGCGTGGTGGTCAAACTCTATACTGCCGCTCGACGGATCGTGCGGTTGGACGAGAATTTGTACTGCAGCCGCCAACGCCAAGGGAGCACCACCCGTCGGCCATACTCTTTTCAGCAGTATCAAGATACCTTGGCCGCTCACTTTGAATTGGTGATGGATTACCTGGTAAATGGGTACGACCCGGCCCCTGCCTTTGACCGGTTGAAATACGTTTTGGATTACTACCAATGGTATATGCAACAGCAAGGTGTAACGGACAGTCCGATTTATCGGCAGGTCATGTACTACGCCAAGCGCATGAAAGCCCTTAAGGAAAAGTAAAGGAGAGCACCCCGCGGTGGCGGTTGCTCTCCTTTTTAACTAACGTTTAACTTTGACCCACAAATTATGGCGTAAGCACCGTTGCTTAACAGGGTGCTTGGAATCAAATTCAAGGGCGTCGGGCTGCAGGGCGGCTTGGGTGACCAGCACGCCGTTCCAGTCGGTAGGTCCCCAGTTGATGACGTCATTGACGTTGGGCAGCACCATAAAGCGACTTTGGTCGACCAACCACTTAGTCGCTTGAGCACAGACCAAGGCCGCCGCTTCTTTTTGTTGCAAGGCGACTAATTGGCTGAGGGCGGTCACCTTATCGAGGTAGTCCGGGGCTGCCAGACACAAGAGTAAGTCACTGGTCGCATGCTGGCGGGCCACTTGTTGACGTGCTAGGCGACTTGGGGCCTCATTCACCAGGATCGTGAGGTTGGGATTTTCTTTGGCCCAGCGGGTCAACGGGCTGGCCGGTGTCGGCGCAACGGGGGTAGTGACAATGATTTCCAGCGGTCCATAGTCTTGACTGAGCAAGCTTTCCAAGGTATGTTCGAGTAAATGATCATCCGGGTTGGCAGTGTCAACTAAGGCGGTCACCGCTGGCTGTTCCGCGTGGGCTAAAGCCTGCCAGGTCCGCCGGGTTGCCCGATAGCGCGCGGCCGCGGCCCGCTGTGAGGCGGGCAGATCAAAGTTGATTTTCCACGGTTTCCTCGGCCCTAGGTAGTGGAGCAAGGAAACGGCTTCAATTGCCCGTGGTTCAATATCGATAAATTTGGTAATGTAGTTGTGTTCCAAAGGTAGGAAGGCTACGGCGCCGTGGAAAAATAAGTTTAAAGCGTCTTGGTCCTCCAACACGTAAAACATAATCGTTTCAATTACGAACTGATAAAAGTAGAGGCTGATACTGTACTGCCGGAATAGATGTAAATCCATTAATAGGACCCCAGCGTTGAAGTATTGTTCTCCATCATTCGGCCCTAAGAGGCGGTAGCCCCACCAGTCTTCTTTGCGAGCGGGCCGCGGTTCAACCCCGATCCCGGGATCTTTTATTACCCCCAAGAAATTACCGGCGAGATCACTTTCCCACAGGGCGGTGAGGTCACTGGTAACCAGGGTATCAGCGTCGAGGTAGATCAGCCGTTCCACGTCGGGAAGCAGTTGGGGCAGGACCAGCCGGTAGAAGGTCGTAAGGTTGCCCTTATGTCCGTTTAAGGTAAACCGGCGCAATAAATCCCGGTCTACTGCGCGCAGGGGGGTTAAAATGACCCGAAAGTTGGAGAAGCGGTCGTTAAACCAGGTTAAGTCCGCCCGGGCCGCGGCAGGCAGATGATCGTAGACCACGTAGATGTCCGTTGGCCGGCTGGCGTGGGTGGCGATGGAGTAAAGCAGGGTAGGAATGGTGGCGGCCACATTCTGGTCGATACAGATGGCGATACTGATGGTCGTCGGGACCGGCGCTTGATAGCCAGCGGCTTGGTTAGCAGCTACCAGCTGCGGGAGCTGGGAAAAGGTCAGCGGGTTTGGCCATTCAAATTCTGGGAGTTGATGGTCCGCTTGTAAGTGCCAAATGTAGGGGTGACGATCGGTATAAATGCCATGGCGGGCTTGCCGACACAGGCGCCGGATCAACGTTTGGCTGCTGGCTTCCCGGGGTAAAGTGGCCGTGGCTTGGGCAAAGAGGTGGCGGTCAATCAAACTACCGTCCACGACCCGCATGGCTACGCTGGCCCGGATCAAAAAATGGTAGTTATTATAAGTGATTAATTCTTCGCGTTGGCGCCACAGATTGGGGAACAAGTAGGTACTGCGCTGTTGGTCAAAGCGGACGAATTCGGGCATAATCAGGTCACAATCAAGCTGTTGGGCTAGGGCCACCAGCTCGCTTAGTGAATCGGGCTGATCTAATTGGTCGCGCGGATCAATGATCATGATCAAGTCGCTGGTCAGCTGGGTCTGGGCGAGGTGGCCGAGAGTTGGCAGCGTTACGTCGGGAACGGTCAGCTGTTGGAACCGGTCGTCAGTCGTCCACGGTTCCGGGAGCGTGGGGGCTTGACCGATTACATACGCCGTCCAGTGCGGATAATCTTGCTGGGCTAGGCTGGTGCAGCACGGCTTTAAATCAATGGTGGGATCCGTTACCGGAATCAGGAGTGCTAAGGTTGGTTCAGACATTATAAATTCCTCCGATGATTCTTTTTCTAATTATAGTGTGATCAGATGGTGAAAAGCAAGGATCAGATGAAACCGTTTGCGATTTAAGCCATTTTTTCCATAATGTTGCAATGACTTATCTACTGTTAAAATCCAATTGACATCCCCGAAAGCACCACTTAACATAGAAGAAAAGTACTGTTAAAACCGGGGCGAGGCAAGTCGTTGCGCCGGTGCTAAGCAGCGAAAATCGTTGAAAAATCGTGGGGAGGGGCCATGCCGTGCATACTTGGCAAAAATTTAAATTCAACCACCCGGTCTTTCATAAGGCCTGTTGGTCGGTGCTGATTGTCTTTATCTTTATCCTGGGGAAGTCGATTCCCCTGCCCTATACGGATGCCAAGTCGCTGGTAATTGAAAATGCGAGTCTGCACATTGCCAGCTTAGCGACCGGGGGGAATTTAATGCAACTTTCACTCTTTAGCCTCGGGATTTCGCCGTGGATGTCGGCGATGATTATCTCCAATTTGGTCACCCAGGGGCGAGGCTTTGGGATGGACCGCCTGTCAGAAAAACGCAAGGACTTAATTTCCAAGGAAATTACCCTCTTGCTGACGCTCATTCAAGGCTTTGTCCTGGTCAGCTCGATGCAATTGACCCAGCCGGGCTGGGAAGCCAAAGGGGCGGTCTTGCTTACTTTGACGGCCGGCACGATGCTGGTGATGTGGCTGTCGAATATGAATGCCTTGCTCGGGATCGGTGGTTTGACCCTGTTAGTGTTGGCTAATATCCTCCAAGCGGCGATGAAGACTGGGTTAGCTGGGATCATGGCCATCGCCAATCACTCGGCGTCCCGCTTGGCCTTGGTGGTCGCGGCTTTGGTCGTGATCATGGTCTTATTTGCCTACCTCAACGTTTTGGCGGACCGGGGGGAGTACCGCTTGCCCCTGGTGCGGCTGTTAATTGACAATACCTACGCCTCCCGGTCGTACTTACCGATTAAGCTGACCCCAGCCGGGGGGATGCCGATTATGTTTGCCATGTCGATGATTACATTGCCGACCTATTTTTGTTTGTTTATGCTGACCTTTTACCCGCAAAGTCACTGGTTGCAGTGGGGGGCGACGAACTTTGGCTTTACCAAGTTGCCGGGGATTGTTCTCTACATTACCCTTTTGTTTACCCTGTCTTTGGCCTTTGCTTTGGTCAATGTCAATGCAGAACAGCAAGCCAAGGCCTTTCAACGGTCCGGCGACTACCTGCTCGGCGTGCGGCCCGGTAAGGCGACCGAGCGGCGGATTAACCACATTGCCCTTCTTTTTGGGGTTGTCGGCGGCGTGTACAACGTCTTATTTGCCGGAATGCCAATGCTGATGATTGTCAGCCATCCGCACCAGCTGAGTATCTACATGTTACCAGGGTATGTGTTAATGATCGTTGGGTTTTCGATGGGGATGATCGACCAGATCAATATCCTTTCGATTCGCAAGCAGTACCGGCCATTATTTGATCACGAGGAGGCCTAAGGATGTACTATTTTTTACCCGCTTGGTACCGGGGCGACCAATCTTGGAATAGTCGCGAACAAGTCTGGTTTCGCCAGTCCCAGCACGGCTTTGATGATACGATTAACCAAGTCCGGATGTTCACCCGCAGTGGTCAGCCCAGTGCCTTACTGGTGCCGGTCTATTTTCCGAACCTCCGGCACTTTGCCTACCAGCAGGGGATCTATGAAGTGCCGCGCTTAGCGGTCTTTGATTACTTACAGGGGATTCCGGCTGATTTACCGGTCGTCAACCTCGATTACCACGACTTTGCCTGGCCGGCGGATGCCAATTACGTCTACAATCCCTTTACCGTCACCGTTTTTAGTCAAGGCCAACGCTACGCCCAGCTTTCGATGGGGCCGGAAGGGAACCTGATCGTGATGGACCTCTTTAAAAACGACCAACGGTACCGCCAATTAGACTTTGACGACCGGGGGTTTGTTTCGCGGGTCAGTGAGTATAACGAACAGCAACAACTGGTGCGCCAGGCCTACCTCGATCACCTGGGCAACGAACAGTTTTATGTGGCCGCCGATGGGCAGGTCCACATCGTCGGTGGGGCCCACCTGGCCCGCCACCAGGGGATTTACCCCGACTTACGTAGCTTGATTACCGAGCAGTTCACCCAGTTTGTCCAAGAACAAATCCAGCCGGCAGATCTGGTGGTCGCCGCCGCCGATCCCTTCCACGACCAGATGCTAGGCCAGGTGATTCCCAACGATCAGTTGGTCATGTCTTACTTTGGCGACCGGGCTGAACTGACGGAGCCAGCGGAAGCGGCCCTGGCCCAGCAAGCGGTGCTGACGATTGCCGACTCCAATTATAACCAAAAGCGTTTGGAAGCAAGTGGCGCCAAGGTCTTGCAGCTGCCGCCACTGGATACCCGGCTTAGTCTGGGGATCAGTAACCAAGAGCGTTTGTTAAAGATCATGCTCTTGATTGATGGCCTTTCGGCGGCGGCCTTGCGGGTGGTCTTGGAGATCATTATGAAAACGATGAATGAAAATGAATTGATCGACTTGACCTTGCTGACCTTCCGCGGGGGGCAGCGCCAAGCAGAAATTGAAGCCCTGGTGGCCGAGCTGGATGAGCGCTTGGCTTTGACGGATCAGTACACCTTTAATCAGGTGGAAGCGGCTGCCGCGGAAAACCAGTTGGCCGACGACCTGGATGCCGCGCGGGAAAATGCGCGGAAACGGGATATTCACTTTGTCACGGTCAGTGCAGAACCGCAACTGATCCAAGCCATCCACACCACCCGGCTGTTGATCGACTTATCGCCGCACCCGGATGTCTTCTTGCAAATTGCGGGAATCAGTGCCGGGATTCCGGAAATTTTGCGGGCGGAATCGTTGTACGTGGAAGACGGCAAGAACGGTCGCTTATTGCAAAACGTCACCACTGATTTGGCCCCGGCGATTCACTTTTACTTAGACGGGCTGAAAAATTGGAATACCGCCCTGGTTCACGCGGCCAATAAGATTGCTGATTACACCAGCGGGCGGATCGTCAAGCGGCTGCAAGCCGCGATTAAAGAGGCGAGGTAAACCATGGAACACTATTTATTAATTGGGCCGACCGATTTAACGGCCACATTGGCACCGGATAAGGAGCACCAGTGGCACTACGCCGCGCCGGGGGAAGTGGCGGCCCTGCTGGCTAAGTTGGCGCCCAAGCCGAAGTTAAAGTCCAAGGCAGCTGCTTCCCAACCGGCCCAGCCAGCGCCCAAACCCAAGGCCAAGTCGCAACCACCGCTGCGCAGCTTTATGGGGGCGTACTTTGCAGCCTGTCCGACCGATGCCGATTTACGGGTCCTGTATCGGTTTGTGGACAGCTACCGGGTAACCTGTGCGCCCAGTGTCCTGGCGGATGCGACCAGCCCCCTGGCCCAGGCTTACTTTAAGGGGAAGGTGGTCCGGCCCCTCCCGCTTACGGAATGGCCAGCCATCGTCAACTGGTTGCAAACCCGGCTCTTTGACCACCAGGGGGGTGGGAAGATTGACCCCTCGATGTTTGAGGTCGCCCCGGGCTACCGGGGCAGCCTGGAATTTAACGGCTTTTTGGCCGTCGAATTAAGCGGGGACTTTGGGGCCGACTTTCAACCGGTCGGGACCTACCGGTGGGGAGCCTATATCGATCCCCATAAGTTATTGAAGATTTGGCCGGAATATTCCCATAGCGCTGGGGTTGAACTGCGAATGGTCGTTTACGAGGCGCCCCCGGGCAATGCCTACGACTTTTCCAAGCGGCTGGTCTTTGATGAAGCCCAAATGGTAGATCAGGTGCCCATTCATGACACCCTGGCCGCAGGGAACCTTTGTGTGACCTTTGAAGCCAAGGGCCAGGGCTGGCTGTCGCTGGGCAACGTCCACTTCCGCTGGTCGCGGTATGAAATGGGCGAATTTCTGCCGGGCGGGGGTCGGATTGTCGATCACGACCGCCGCGAAGTCAATTATTACTTCAGCCCGGCCGACTTAAAGCCACCGCTGAACGTCTACTTTTCCGGGTACCGGATGGCCGAAGGGTTTGAAGCCTATTACATGATGCGTTCCTTTGGGGCGCCCTTCTTGCTCTTTGCGGATCCGCGGATTGAAGGGACCGGTTTTTACCTCGGCAGCCCCGAATTTGAGGCCCAGATCAAAGACCGGATCTTGCAGTGCTTAAAGGCCCTCGGCTTTAATCGCCACCAGCTGAATATGTCGGGACTTTCGGCCGGGACGTTTGGCGCTATGTATTACGGCAGCCAGCTCGGTGCCCACAGCATTATTGTTGGGAAGCCCCTGGCTAACCTGGGCGATGTCGCCCAACGGGAACAGTCGGTCCGCTACGGGACCTTCCCGACGTCCTTGGATGTGATTAACCTCCATACTACCCGTGCCGTACAAAAGGCGGGACGCAAGGCAATGGTGAAAGCCCTCAACGCCCGTTTTTGGGAGACCTTTGATCAGACCGATCTGGATGCGACGGCCCTGATGCTGACCTACATGCGCCAAGACGACTATGATGATAAGACCTATCATGATCTGTTGGTCCACTTGGCGCAGACGGGCAAGCACCCCTACGTGATTGGGCGGGGGCTGGACGGTCACCACAATGACGGGTTAAATGAAACGGCTACCTGGCTTAAAAAGCAATTTTGGACCGTGATGGAGCGCGATTTTGACCGGAGGAAACGATAATGGACAGTATTTACATTAAATCGCCTGCGGATCTGTATTACCGGGGGATGCCCGGCGAGATTCGCGATGGGGTGTACCGCTCGTCTAAGTATTACGGCAGTTCCGGGCAGTCGGCTACCCATGCTTACCTGCACGGCACGCGGCTTAAATTTTTGGCCCGGGATCACGTCGAAATTCGCAATCCCTTTTTACCGACTGGATCGACCATTTATCACTGGGACGAGATGTTTAATTTTTCGACGGCCCATGCCGTTCCCCAGCTGCCCTTACTGGCTCATAATCACCACTACCAATTGCACTTGGTGGCGGAAAGTAATTACGAAGCCGGGCTGTATTTGCGGGTCTTGATGTTTGACTACGAGAGCAAGCTGGTCAAAATGCAGATAATTCGCCAAGCCACGGGGATTTTTACCTTTGTGCCGGAGGCCTACTTTTACGCGATTGAATTGGTCAGTGCGGGCTGTACGGAAGTCATTTTTCACCGCTTGGATCTGACTGACGTGACCGCTGAAGTTCAACCCCAAGTGGAGGCCGCCGCCCAACTGGCTGAAGATGATGACGCTGAAGATGTGGTCGTTAATGAAGATTTGCACGCCAACGTCAACTACCAACAGCTCCTGGTGCGCAATGCTAACCACCAGGAACAACGGCTGGCGATTATTAATCAGTACTTGGATTAAGCAAGCGATGGAAGAAAAGAGGCAAGCAAGATGAAAAAGCCATCATTAAACCGGGCCCGGGTCAAGAAGCTGCGCCGGATTACCAACCAAATTAATAAATTGGCGTCGCAGATGGCGGCCTTAAGTGATGGCCAGCTCAAGGATTATACCCGCAAGTTTCGCCAGCGCTTACAGGACGGTGAATCCCTCGACAGTTTGCTGGTCGAAGCCTTTGCGGTGGTCCGCGAGGCCGACCGGCGGGTATTGGGGATGTTTCCCTACGATGTGCAAGTCATGGGCGGGATCGCTCTGTACCAAGGCAATATTGTCGAGATGAAGACCGGGGAAGGTAAGACCCTGACGGCGACGATGCCCCTGTATCTAAACGGTCTGAGCGGGGACGGGGCAATGCTGGTTACCCCGAATGAATACCTGGCGTACCGGGATGGGACCGAAATGGGCCAGGTCTACGAGTGGCTGGGGCTGACCTGTCGGGTCGGCTTTGCTGCGCCGGGGGCTAAGGAATTTACCACTAAGGATAAGCGGGCAGCCTACGGGGCGGACATTACCTACACTACTAATGCGGCCTTAGGGTTTGACTACCTGTTTGATAATTTGGCTACCAACGTCAAAAATAAGTTCATGCGCGATTTTAACTACGCGATTGTCGATGAGGCCGATGCCGTCCTCTTGGATAGTGCGGTGATGCCTTTGGTGATTTCCGGTTCGCCCCGGGTCCAATCGACCTGGCTGGGGGTGGCGGATGAATTTATTTACACCCTCAAGCAGGATGAAGAATATAAGTATGATAAGGAAGACCACGCTGTTTGGTTTACGGATTCCGGGCATAATGTGATGAGTCGCTATTTTGCGGTCAAAGACCCCTTTAACGGCCACCACACCGAACTCTTGCGGGCGACCAACTTGGCCTTAAAGGCCCACCGGTTGTTTGAGAGGGATAAGGATTACGTGGTGGATCAAGACAATCAGGTTGAACTATTGGATACTGCTAACGGCCGGGTGATGGAAGGCATGAAGCTGCAGGCTGGTCAGCACCAGGCGATCGAAATGAAAGAGCAAGCCGAAATCTCCCCGGATACCCGGACCTTGGCCTCGATCACCTACCAAAATCTTTTCCGGAAGTTTAAGAAGCTTTCGGGGATGACCGGGACGGGGAAGGTCGCCGAAAAGGAATTTATTGAGACCTACTACGACCGGGTGATTCAGATTCCGACCAACCGGCCCGTTGCCCGGGTGGATTTGCCCGATAAGGTCTATACCACCCTGCCGGAAAAGCTGATGGCTTCCTTGCAAGAGGTCTTACGCTTACACAAAATTGGGCGGCCAATTCTTTTGGTGACGGCCAACGTGGAAGTTTCAGAAATTTATTCGGAATTGCTGTTGCAACAAAAAATTCCGCACAGTGTCTTAAACGCCAAAAATGCGGCCAAGGAAGCCGCGATCATTGCCGAAGCTGGCCAAAAGGGGGCGGTGACGGTCGCAACGACGATGGCTGGGCGGGGGACTGACATTAAACTCGGCCCCGGCGTCAAAGAACTCGGTGGCCTGGCGGTAATCGGGACCGAAAAAATGGCCAGCAAGCGGATTGACCAGCAACTCCAGGGCCGGGCCGGGCGGCAAGGGGACCCCGGGACCAGTCAGTTCTATGTCTCCTTGGAAGATCATGTTGTGATCAAGCACGGGGCCCGCTGGTTGCAGAAATACTACAAGAAACGCCGCCGGCAAATGGATCCCGCCCATCCCAAGGAAATTACGACCGCTAAATTCCGCCGGGCGATTGCCCAAGCCCAAGAGGCCAGTGACAGTGCGGACCGCCAACAGCGCCGGAAATCGCTGGAAATGGACGAAAGTGCCCAGATCCAACGCCAATTGATTATTGGGGAACGGAACCGCTTGTTGTACGGCGAAAAAGTCGACCTGGATCTGCCGGCCATTTTACGGGCTGAATTTACCCGGTTCTTTACCACCCACCCGCAGTTGACGGTGGATCAGCTGGTCCGCTACATTTTAGATAACGTAACCTACCAATATTTTGACCGTCCGACGACGTTAGCGTTGACGGACCAAGCGACGGTCGTCAATTATTTGATGAAGATTGCCCAAGCAGAATTGGCCCGCAAGCAGGCCAGTTTTGCCAATGCGGAAGAAGAAAATGACTTTTATCGAATTGTCGTCCTCAAGGCGATTGATGAATGCTGGGTTGAAGAAATCGACGGGCTGACGCAGCTGCAAACGATCGTCGCCAGCCGCTCAACGGCCCAGCGCAATCCTTTGTATGAGTATCACAAGGAAGCCTTGCGCTCATATAATGCGATGCGCCACGACTTGTACCACCGGATTACGCGCCACTTATTAATGAGTACGATTGATATCAACAAAAAGGGTGAAAAACAGATTTACTTTGTCTAGGGGGAAAGTACATGAACGAGCACAATAAGCATGATGATCCACTGGCGAGCGACATTGCGAACCGGTTGGCCAAGGAGCAATTCAAACCCACCAAAAAGAAAAAGGAAAAATCCTTTAACCTCCAGCAAAAATTGATGTTTTTAATTGCTTTATCGATCATTATGGGGGTTATTATTTCCTTGATGAGTGTCTTGCGGTAATCTTGGTCAGCGGCGATTGGGGAGATTTTTCGGTGCTAGGCGTTTGCGTGCGGCCACTTCCGTTGTATAATCAAAAATAAATCGATCGTGAAAACCGTTTCAGATCAAGTAGTGAAATGAGGAGTTATGATGACTGTTTATAATTTTAACCAAGGGATCGGCTGGGCCAGCAGCGGGGTCGAATACGCCCAGGCTTACCGGGCCCAAGTCTTCCATCACTTAGGGGTGGAGGCAAAGTTTATCTTTACCGACTTTATTTCGGCCCAAAACATTGAGCACTATACCGCCAACCTGGGCTTTAAAGATGAGGAAGTCATCTGGCTCTACCAAGCCTTTAGTGATTTTAAAATTGCGCCGACGACCTACACCTTGGCGGATTTGACCGCGACCTTTGCGGACCAACCAACGAAAGTGGAACGCCAAGGCGACGTGGTGACGTACATCTTTAATGATCAATACTACGTGCGGGCCATTTTGCGGCGCGCTGGCAGCGAGCAAGTCTTGCGGGCCGAATACGTGCGCAGTGGTAACCTCTTTCACCGGGATTTCTTTAGCTACGGCCGCTACATGAGTGAATACTACGCCCCGGTTGATGGCAAGGCCAAGCTGATGGTGCGCCGCTTCTTTAATGAGGACGGCTCCGTGGCGATGGAAGAATTGCCGACTGGTGATAACGCGACTTTCCGCCTGCCGGGTCAACTGTTATTGTCCAAGGAAGAATTGATCACCGCCTTTTTGGAACGGTTGGCCTTGCGAAAGGGGGACGTGATCATCGTTGACCGGGGGACCGGAATGGCTCAACAAATCTTAGCCCACAAGGGGCCAGCTAAGGTCGGCAGCGTCGTGCACGCTGAGCACTTTAGTGTCAATAACACCAATGATGATCATATCTTGTGGAACAACTACTACGAGTACGCCTTCCAGCATCACCGTGACATTGACTTTTACATCACTTCTACTCAAGTCCAGACAGAGCTGTTAGCGGCCCAATTTGCTAAGTACAACCAGGCCCACCCGCAAATCTTTACGATTCCGGTCGGCAGTCTGCTGGAATTAAAGTACCCAACCACGCCGCGGCGGCCGTTTAGCCTGATCACGGCTTCGCGCTTGGCCGGGGAAAAGCACCTCGATTGGGTAGTCCAAGCCGTGATGGCCGCCAAGGCCCAATTCCCGCAATTGACCCTGGATATTTACGGGGAAGGGGGCGAACGGGCCAAGTTGCAACAGCTGATTAAGGACGGGCAAGCGGAAGATTATATCCACTTAAAGGGGCACCAGAACTTAACGGATGTTTACCAAGGCTACCAAGCCTACATTTCGGCTTCCACCAGTGAGGGCTTTGGGCTGACCTTGCTTGAAGCCGTGGGTTCCGGACTGGCGATGATTGGCTTTGACGTCCGTTACGGGAACCAGACCTTTATTCGCAACGACGAAAATGGTTATTTGATTCCGTACGAAATCGGGGAAACGGGCGAGCAAGCGATCCATGCGCTGACGACGACGCTGGTGGCCCTGTTTGCCAAATTAGACTTAGAACGGGCGGAACAAGTATCCTATGACCTGGCGGCGGACTACTTGGAACCAGAAATTGAGGCTAAGTGGGCCCAATTGTTGAAAGAGGTGCAAGCGGATGATTAATTTATTTGATTTCTACACGGTCGAAAGCAAAGACCTGCAATTTTCCCAGTTGGTGGCCGGCCAAAAGTACCCGACGGTCGTCTTGCACGACGATGGTTTCTTGCCTGACGATGTGACTTCCCCGCTGAAGTACTACTTGCAGCTGGCCGGGGAAGAATTGGTTGGCAAACCGCGCTACTTTAACCAGATTGATCTGCCGCGCTACTGGGCGATTGAGGCTAACGGCAGCGGCGGTAAGCTGATGGATATGGGGATCCAACGGGGGCGGATTACCTTTGCCACGACCGATAACTCCCGACCGGTCAAGACGGTGGAATGGTTTGACCGCAACGGCCGGGTCCGGGTGGTTGATCACTACAACCAATGGGGCTTTAAGCACGCGGTGACGGATTATGATGAAGCCGGCCACCCGACGCTGACCACCTACCTGACCCGGGCCGGTCAAGAAATTGTCGTCTCCAACCACCTGACCGGCCAACTGGTCTACTACCAACCTAACGGCCAGCCGCGCTTCTTTAACAACCAAACCGAGATCATTGCTTACTACCTGCAGCAAGCGGACCTGGATATTCGCCAAATCAACTTTAACTCCCTGTCCACGCCACTGTTTGTCGTCCAAAAGCTGGGGGCAGCCGTTAAGTACCCGCGCCTCTTCTGGCAAGAACCGCTCCAAGATGCGATTCCGGGCAACATGCAGTTTATCTTAAACGGCAACCTCGGACCGAATGCCGAAATTGTCGTCCAGACCAAGGCCGCGTATGACAACTTGCGCCGTTTGGTAGCCGACCAGCCGCAGCAACAAGTCCAGCTGAGCTACCTCGGCTACGCTTATCCGTTCCAACGACTCAACAAAGAACGCAAGGAAATCTTGATCCTGACTAATTCTGATCAGCTGGTGGAAATTGAAAGTCTGATCAAGGGTTTGCCGGACTTCCACTTCGCGATCGCGGCGGTGACGGAAATGTCCAGTAAGCTGATGAGTTTGGACCACTACGCCAACGTTGACCTCTACCCAACCGTCGCAACCAAGACGGTGCGGGAACTGGTGGCGCAAGCCGACGTCTATTTGGATATCAACCGCGGCAACGAAATCCTCGATGCCGTGCGGGGCGCCTTTGAAAACAACATGTTGATCATGGGCTTTGAAGAAACCCTGCACGCGCCGCGCTACGTGGCCCCGGTCAACCGTTACCAACCAGCACAAGTCGACCAAATGGTGGCGGACTTGCAAGCGGTCTTTGCCCCGGGCGACCAACTGGAAAACCGGCTCCAGGCCCAATGGCAAGCGGCCGACCGGGTGGTCCCGGACGTCTACCGCGACTTCTTTGCAAAGCATTAATTCAAGGGCACGCTTTTCGCTGGGAAAGCGTGTTTTTCTTTTGTGAAAATTTGCTGGGCGGACGGCTGGATGAGCGTGGCTAAGGCCCCCTAAAAAAAGTTTGTGAAATAAAATTAAAAATTGCCCCGTTTCGCGTATATATAATTAGGGAGAAAGCTCCCGAGTAAAAGTGGCACGCCCGGCTCGCCGGCAGGCAGTGGGGATGCTACAATAAGAATAGGAGCGATGAGATGGCGCAAGAGTATTTTGATTTCACCAACGATTTGATTTTCCGCTGGGTGATGGAGCACGAGGAGAATTGTTTGGCGATTCTGCGGGCAATCTTACCGGAGCTCAAGATCACGGCGGTCAAACGGCGGGAGAACGAGCATCCGGTCAACTACCTGGCCTTTGATGATGAGCGCGGCGTCCGCTTTGATGCGATCATTGAGGACGACCAGGAACGGTTTTACGACGTGGAAATGCAAGTCGCGAACCAACCGGGGCTGGGCAAGCGGGTTCGCTACTACCAGGCGCAGATTGACCAAGAGACGCTGAAGAAGGGCGAAGATTACGATGACCTGCGGGAAAGCTACGTCATCTTCTTTTGCGCTTTTGATCCCTGCGGGCAGGACCGGCGGTTGTACCAGTTTCACTACTACGAGGATGACGACCGGCAGTTGCGCCTGCCGACCAACTCGCACGTGATTCTGATCAATGCCTTGGGCACCAAAGATCAGATCACTCCAGAGTTGGCAGCGGTCCTGGACGTCATGAACCGCCGGCGCGATAACACCAACCCGTTGGCGGTCAGGTTGGTGAAGGAAATCGATGACTATAATCGGGATAAGAAACGGAGGCGCGCACTGATGAATTTAAAAATGCGACTGAAGGATGAATGGCGACTGGGGTTAAGCGAAGGCTTTGATCAAGGGCGAGCGGAAGGAAAAGCAGAAGGTCTTAGTCAAGGAAGAGCGGAAGGAAAAGCAGAAGGCCTTAATCAAGGAAGAGCGGAAGGCCGCGATGAAATGCAAGATGAGATGACGCTTGGCTTGATTCATGCCCTCCAAGCCCAAGGGATGCCGCAAAAGCAAATTGTGGAAGCCCTGGCCCTAACCCGGAAAATCTCATTAGCAGAAGCCCAACATTACTATGAGCAAGTGGCGCAAGCTGATAGCGGAGGCGCGCACTGATGAATTTAAAAATGCGACTGAAGGATGAATGGAAACTTGGATTGAGTGAAGGCCGCGCAGAAGGTCGCGATGAAATGACACTGGGCTTGATTCATGCCCTCCAAGCCCAAGGGATGCCACAAAAACAAATCGTAGAAGCCCTGGCCTTAGCCCGGAAAATTTCATTAGCAGAAGCTCAACTTTACTATGAGCAGTTGACTTAAACTGACAAGGAAGTGGTGCAATAATACGACTCCAGACGCACTAAATCCGCATGGCTTTATAAACCAATCTTAATTTAATCGCAAGCCATCACTTACTGAACGCTTTACGGCGTTTGGTTAAGTGGTGGCTTTTTAGCTGGAATTAGGTCCCAGACTTTGCTCAGTTGTTCATTAATTCTTTGAATCAATTCGAAAAAAGCGATAGCGTTTACTAATCTTATGTTAAAATAAAAGTGTAAACAACAATGTTTTTCGATCGATAAATTATACATCGATAAACAACTATTTTTATTTTAATTAAAAATGGAACCGCTTTAGATTTTGCTTTAAAAGCAATGAACCTGAGGAAATTAAAGCAACAAGGTCCAGAATTGCCGAAAGTGGATCGTTGATTTGAACTTACCAAAAACAACGGTCCTTCTTTTTAAATCAAACTTGCGACAATTTCGGCCGCTTACTGCACGAGAAAGAGAAATGATTGACTGGTAGGACTTAAACCAGCTGGCAGTGAAAGGGCGTGGAGAAATTGAAGAAGCAACCAACATCAACCGGGATGGAGCAAGCCACCACCCGCGGCAAATTGTATCAAACTGGCAAAGCAAAGGGCCAGAGCTTAGCGGCTCGGGTGGGTCTGACCAAACAGCAGCGCAACCAGCGGCCGTTGAAGGATAATGACAAACGGACCACTAGTATTTTTAAGGGGGTCTTAGCGGCCACGACCTTATTGGGGGCCGGGGCGATGATGGAAAAGGCGGCTTTTGCGGATACCCAAGCTGCAACCGTCACTTCCGCCATGCAAAGTGAAGTCTTGGCTGATGCACGCCAGGTTAATTTAACTTCGGCTTCTTTAACCAGCGATAGTACGTCGTATAGTGATCAGCTCACCGATTCGACGTCTTTTAGTGCTTCCAACAGTTCTTCAATCAGCGAATCAATTGCAAAATCGACCAGTTCAATTTCACCGTTAAACAGTCCATCAGACCAACCGGAACAATCAGCGGTTTCGGCCGCTTCCACAGTACCGGCGCCAACTTCGGGCTCGTCAGCTGAAACCAAGGTGGCCGACCCAGTAACGGAAGATGATTTGACACTGGTCTCGGCCCCGTTGACGGACGTTTTGGCAACGAATATTGTGCAGCCGGGCTTAACGGTCCCATTTTTGAATTTAATGGAGGACAGCCCTGCCTACTTCACGACCAATTTAATGGAGATGCCAACGGTTGCTACGACGACGGAAACCGAAGCGATGACAACTGATGCCTCGATCATCACCCTGCACTATGTGACGAATGATCTGACAGACCCGATTTACGCCCTTGAAGCGGTATACTCCCCAAAGGAACAGACGATCACATGGACCTTGGTTATGCAGTCGCAAGGGTCGAGTTACGGCAATTACGTGCACTTCTACATTAATATTAATGATCCGAAAGGGACGGTCTTGGCTAATTTGCGAGATTACGAAGCGTCAATTGCGCCCCATCAAGGCGATAAAGCGCAGCCGATTGGCTTGGTACCATCCACGCAAGATCCAAACCCTATTCATGATTGGCCGGGTGGGGTTAATTTAGTGACGGTTGAAAATGATGACGGGATTTACCTGTATAAAGGTGGGATGGCCGTGCTGAGCTTTACCACCGATTTTACGGGTAAAAGTGTTGCTGATTTGAATCAGATTACGATGGATCTGAAGGTCTGGAGTACCTTCAATCAAAATAGTGCGGTCAATGGTAATAGCAATGAGGAAGAACTGCTGGTAAATGTGAACAAGCTGACTGATGGGGATAAGGAGCTGATCACGAGTGCTTCGGCCTCCGAATCCACGTCCTTAAGTCAGTCGTTGGTAGATTCAGTATCAGCCAGCGAATCTGCCTCAATCAGTGCTAGTGAAAGCACGGTTGCAAGTGTAAGCAATTCCGTGTCAGCACAGACTTCAGCTAGTCAAAGTGTGTCAATGAGTGCCAGTTTGGCAAGCCAGAGTGCTTCAACGAGTGCAAGCACCAGTGCATCGACATCAGTAAGCGAATCGCAGTCGTTATCGACGTCGTTAAGTACATCAGCGTCGACGAGTGCAAGCGAAAGTGCGTCGACATCAGTGAGTGAATCGCAGTCGTTATCGACGTCGTTAAGCACGTCAGCGTCAACAAGCGCGAGTGAAAGTGCGTCAACGTCAGTGAGTGAATCACAATCGTTATCGACGTCGTTGA
>NZ_HE997173.1:137584-157865 GCF_000312405.1 Limosilactobacillus ingluviei str. Autruche 4
AAGTGCAAGTATCAGTGCGTCGACGTCAGTGAGTGAATCACAATCGTTATCAACGTCATTAAGTACGTCGGCGTCGACGAGTGCGAGTGAAAGTGCATCGACATCAGTAAGCGAATCGCAATCGTTATCGACGTCGTTGAGCACATCAGCGTCAATGAGTGCGAGCGAAAGTGCGTCAACGTCAGTGAGTGAATCACAATCGTTATCGACATCGTTGAGTACGTCGTACAGTGACTCGTAATCTGAATCAACGTCGTTAAGCAAGTCGTACAGTGACTCAGAATCCGAATCGACATCGTTGAGCAAGTCGTACAGCGACTCGGAATCCGAATCGACGTCGCTAAGCAAGTCGTACAGTGATTCCGAATCTGAATCCACGTCATTGAGTAAGTCGTACAGCGACTCGGAGTCTGAATCGACATCGTTGAGTAAGTCGTATAGTGACTCGGAATCTGAATCGACCTCGTTGAGCAAGTCGTACAGTGACTCTGAATCTGAATCGACGTCGTTGAGCAAGTCGTACAGCGACTCGGAATCCGAATCGACGTCACTAAGCAAGTCGTACAGCGACTCAGAATCTGAATCCACGTCATTGAGTAAGTCGTACAGCGACTCGGAATCTGAATCGACGTCGTTGAGCAAGTCGTATAGTGACTCGGAATCCGAATCGACGTCACTAAGCAAGTCCTACAGTGATTCTGAATCGACGTCGCTAAGCAAGTCGTACAGTGATTCCGAATCCGAATCGACGTCGTTGAGCAAGTCGTACAGCGACTCAGAATCTGAATCCACGTCATTGAGTAAGTCCTACAGCGACTCGGAATCTGAATCGACGTCGTTGAGCAAGTCCTACAGCGACTCGGAATCCGAATCGACGTCACTAAGCAAGTCCTACAGTGATTCTGAATCGACGTCGCTAAGCAAGTCGTATAGTGACTCGGAATCCGAATCAACGTCGTTGAGTAAGTCGTACAGTGATTCTGAATCCGAATCGACCTCCTTGAGCAAGTCGTATAGTGACTCGGAATCTGAATCAACGTCGTTAAGCAAGTCGTACAGCGATTCCGAATCTGAATCGACGTCGCTGAGTAAGTCGTACAGTGACTCAGAATCCGAATCGACATCGTTGAGCAAGTCGTACAGCGACTCGGAATCTGAATCGGCGTCGTTGAGCAAGTCGTACAGCGACTCGGAATCCGAATCGACGTCGCTGAGTAAGTCGTACAGTGAATCAGACTCACAATCCGATAGTGAACCAGCAAGCGAGACAACGTCAGAAACGACGTCACAAACGCTGAGCGAATCAGACTCACAATCGGATAGCGAGCCAACGAGTGAGACGACGTCAGAAACAACGTCGCAGACGCTGAGTGAATCAGACTCGCAATCGGATAGTGAACCAACAAGCGAGACGACATCCGAAACAACGTCGCAGACGCTGAGTGAATCAGACTCGCAATCGGATAGTGAACCAACAAGCGAGACAACGTCAGAAACGACCTCACAGACGCTGAGTGAGTCTGGGTCAACCTCCGAGAGTCACAAGGCAGATTCAAATACTTTGTCAGATTCGGCAAGCACCAGTCAATCACTTTCGCTGTCAGTATCTAGCAGTGAATCAACGTCAGATACGGTCAGTGAATCGCAATCGGACAGTGACAAACTAGACTCCGATTCGCTTAGCACCACCACATCGACCAGTCAAAGCAGCAGTGTGTCACGCTCCCTTTCGCAATCTGAGAGTGTGGAAGCAAGCACTAACTCCGTGTCCGGCAGTGGTTCGGAATTGAACATGACTGCAACGGCCCGGGCGGTAGCTTCACAAACCGCTAGTCAATCAGCCTTGCCACAAACGGGGGCTGAACCGGCGCAGACAACCACTAGCTGGCTGGGTGGCCTAGGCCTCTTCTTAGCTGGCTTACTAGGCCGGCGCAAGAAGCGAAATGATGATAAGAAATAGGAAAGATGAGGATTGAAGTCCCCCTTTGGTAACTAGGATTGGTTATCAAAGGGGGCTTTTCTTTCTTAGGATTCCTTATTAAAACGGCTCGAGTCAGCAATGGTGATGCTACTAGCGAACCTAGTGACGCCGGGGCCAACTGATCGTAATGCCATGGGGACAATCAATCGGTCTTTGATGCAAAGTATGGTGACAAAAACCATGCCTCGTTTGCTTACAACAACGAATTTGATAACGCGGGCTTGATTGGTGAACCCCCGACCCAAGATCTGGTCAACTACCAAGCGCCGTTTACGTCGTCATTCAATAAGGATACAATTGGGACGGCGATGTATATGCAGACCATCGATACCGTCTATGCCTCATATACTGTTTCGTTTAAGACGATACACTCGAATGTCAGCCAAGCCGAGTTGGACCGCGGGGCGAATGGTGGGGCCTTCTCTGGTTTGTATGCGATTGCTAATTCTTATCAAGATGGGATAGGCTACGATAACATTTATGGAAACCTAGTTGGGCAAGAAATTAACAACTTGAAAGAAGGTAAACTGGACAATAGTGAAGTTAACAGCTTTTCACAGAAAAGTCAGTCGATGTCGCAATCTTATTCAGATTCTATATGGCAGAGCGAGTCGACTTCGACTTTCCAAAGTGTGTCCACTTCCCAAAGTGTCTCAACTTCAACGTATCAAAGCGAATCAACTTCGATCTTTGAAAGTGAATCAGCATCGACTTCTCAAAGTAAGTCCGTTTCTGACAGCCTATTTGTGTCTGAAGCGGACTCGATAGTCAAAGGGAATCGCATTCCAAGGCGGTTTCCGAATCGGAGAGTCGCGAAGACTCAGCTTCAGATAGTGCTAAGGTTTCCGCTTCATTAAGTGATTCGCAGTCGGCTTCCAGCAGTGCCAGCCTAAGTGCGTCAAACTCAGCTAGCGGCTCGGCTTCGACGTCCGCAAGCAACTCGGCCTCGAATTCAGCCAGTCAAAGTGCATCAACGAGTGCGAGTGAATCAGCTTCGACGAGTGCAAGTGAGTCTGCTTCAACAAGTGCGAGTGAATCCGTGTCAACTAGCGAATCAGACTCAGAAAGTAATAGTGAATCAACTAGCGAATCCAAATCGGAAAGCAACAGTGAATCGATCAGCGAGTCTGACTCAGAAAGTACTAGTGAATCGAGTCCAACGAGCGACAGTGAATCAATTTCCAATAGCTCAGAGACGCCAAGCGACTCGAGTTCACCAAGTGAGAGCGGATCAATGTCAAGTGATTCTGAATCATCAAGTGGCAGCGACTCAACAAGCGAATCGAGTTCAACGAGCGATAGTGAATCAATTTCGAATAGCTCAGAAACGACGAGTGAATCGACCAGTCATAAAGTTGATTCTGGCAGTGCCAGCCAATCTGCTTCGGACAGCCTGTCAATTTCGAGTTCGGACTCCTTGAGCCAGACTCTGAGTGAATCGCTCTCTGGATCAGACGATCTAAAACGCGACTCGAATTCTCTTTCAAACAGTCAAACTGCAATTAGCTTGACAGCAACCAGCAGCACCGTTGCTTCGCACGAGGGTAGTCAAGCGGCCTTGTCGCAAACCGGGGCGGAATCAACGGCTTCGACTGGCTGGTTAGGCGGGTTCGGCCTCTTCTTAGCTGGCTTGCTTGGTCGGCGCAAGAAACGTGATGACAAGAAAACTAAATAGGTAGAAAAATTCCCTGGTATCAAATTGAGGCCGGGGGATTTTTGCGCTGCTAAAGCGGGTGATGTGACACGTCACCCGCTTTTTTGTATGTAAAATTAGCGGTTTGATTTTTAATTATTTCGCAAATTGTCTGAAAAATTTTTCAACGGATAAAAGAAAACGATTTAATTATTGCGTGATTGTTGAAAAAGCTTAGCGAGTGATCTATAATCATTTTAGTTTTCGATAAGTATTTTAAAAGCGATTAACATTTTTCGGGTGATGCAATTCCGGTACATATTGATATAACTGTGTTTGAGAGGGATATTTAGGGTTAAATGAATCGTTAGATAAGGGTAAGAAAGAGATAAATAATCTGGTTGCGACGGATTGGGAGGAAAGGCAAAAACTTTTTGCTTAACGGTCGAATCAGAGTGAAAAATGATGGGTGAGAGTGTCTTGGAATGAAAGAGAGGATGGAAAAAGATGAGCAAGCGAACAATGAATAATGGCTTTGATGAAAGTTCACGGAAAACACGGGTGAAGTTATATAAATCAGGAAAACAATGGGTCCAATGTTTGATGACTCGCTTAGGGTTGCTACGCTTGTCGACTGCTGTCCACCCGGATGAGCAAGCGCTGACTGCGAAAAATGGTCAGGCGGAATTACTCTTGAAAGGGGTTCTGGCGGCTAGCGCCTTAGTTGGCGGTGGCGCGGTAGGGACCACTGGGGCCTTAGCAGCGACTAGTACCCCTGTGGCCCAAACCAATACGAATTTGACGTCTGGTGAACAGTTGGCAGATCAAAACACCGTTACGCTGTCGCACAGTCAAGCTAGTCTGAGCGATTCAACTGAGCAGGCCAGCGCTTCGCAGACCAGTCAGACTGATTCAAGCAGTGCCTCGTTAAGCACAGCGCAAAGTCAGTCGGAAAGTGTGTCCTTGAGCGTTTCACAAAGTCAATCCATCAGTGCTTCAGAGAGCCTGGCTGCCCACCAATCCGCCAGTGCTTCTTTGGCAACGTCTGAAGCGAGCCAAAAGTCGCAAAATGTTACCGATCAAACAACTACCACAGCAACTACGCAACCAACCATTTCGGCCAGTGAAGCGGCCTTTGATCAAGCCCTGGCGCGGGCTTACAGTTTGCAACAGACTCCTGAGTTTCAATCAGCTAGCAGTCAACAGCAACTTGCCCTGACCGCCACAGTGGCCGCGTACAGTCAGGTTAAAACGGCCAGCCAATTGTCGGATGAAGATTATGCCTACGGGACACAACAATTGACGGCGGTGCTGGATGCAATTGAAAATCCTAAGTCAGTCCCAATGCCGTTTGCCAATTTTGCGGCAAACTTGACCAATGGCGGGGACCGGGCATCCGTGGGGGCAATCAGTCGCGGTCAAACTGATTTAAGTGGTGTCCCAGTCTTTCAGGACATGGGGAACTTAAATGCCGACTTCTATAAAGGGGTAACCGATGGGAAAGGCTACTGGGCCGGGTACGATTTAGCTGCCAATTATGGGCCGGATAAGTCGATTAAGGTTGAAGTTGACCAAGACGCGGAAAATCCAAACCTCCGGCACTGGACGATTACGTACATGCCCGATGGGGGCTTTTGGAATTCGTCTGGGACGAGTATGGATCATAAGGGGAACTCAACCCGCTTTGGGTTTGCGCTGACGAAGGACTTGACTTTGCAAGGCAATGTAAAGTTGACCAGCTACTATTACAGTGATAATAACGACCACGTCGACAATAGTACAGGCAGTGGCAAGGGCAACCAAATTGTGGACGTCAGCTGGGAAGTTAAACCAACGGCGGATGGTGTGCAATTCGTTAACAGTAATGGTCAAGTCGTGGACCATCCACTGTATGCCTCGACCGGTGATTGGGGAACGGCTTGGGAGCAAGCCAAACAAGCGGCCGCCAAGGGACAAAACTACCAACACGAACAATCTTTGACGATCCAAAGTGTCAACTATTTGACGAATGAAAAGCAGGTTCAAGATAATTTCTTCATGGATAATAAGGATGACACTGACCCTAACAGTACCTCACCACGGGCCGCTACGTGGGGAAAAGCTGGCCAGACTGGTGCGAGCTTTGGTCAAGGGATGTTTGTCGATAAGGTTAGTTCCAATGCCTACCACGATGATACGGTAAATCCAAATGGGGGTGTTTACCGGCAAGATGGCTTCGGGAGTGGGATGTCTTGGAAGTCGCAAGGTTGGACGGGTAATACGATTGCGTTGACGACCCGGGTAGAATTTACCACTCTTTCAGACCAAACCATCAAGGAACAATTAGGAGTATCGGGGGTTGTAACGGCGCTCGGGAGCTACCAAGATGGCTCAAATTATAACTATGGTCATTTTAACGGCGAAGAAGTCTCACCGAACTTAGAGTACCAACACATGAACGTCCACGTGACGGATGTTTTTGATACGAAGGGATTAGATACTACGATTCCAGCCCGCGAAGCCACGATTACAGTGCAGGGACCAATGGTTAACGGGAAGGGATACAGCTCGGTCGGCCATACGGTTACTGGACCGGGGGGGTCAGAACTATACTGTTAATAACTGGGGAGTTGATCAAGCTCACTACCAAGAGGTCACTTACGATGCGGTAACGGTCAATGGCGCTGAGGGACAAAAGACGGTTGACCGGGGGAATTACTCGGTTAATGTGATCGTGCCACAGGCGGGCAAGCAAACGGTGTATGCTGATGCCGGCCACACCAACCCGGTCAAAGATGGCAAGGGTGGTACTTTGAAGGCGGATGCTTATACTGCCAAGGATTTGGAAACAGCCATTAAGGAAGATCTAAACCGGAACGCTTATCTTGATGAAAATGGTCACGGCTCTGATATTCCTGGTTACAAATTAACCGTCGCCAGACATTACAATGCAGAAACCAATACCCTGGAAATTGTTAATACCTACACGCGGGAAGTTAAATTAAATGATTTAAGTAAGGAAATTACTGATTACAGTAACCAAGTAAGGGACTTTTTCAAGTTAGTCACTGATCCAAACAGTGAGCTGATTAATTACTGGAAGTACAATCCGGATGATCAAACTGTTACTAAGCCAACCGGTGATTTGAGTAGCTTTGAACAGCAATATAACGAAAAGCTTAATGCAATTGAGCAAACGCATAAAGAATTGACCAAGCAAATCGATTTAATGGATCCGGCCAATGTTCAGAAGTATGGCAAGAACTACCATGATTTGGTCGATACCTACTTAAATGCGATTGCGATGTTTGATCCTAGCACTGATCAGACCGGGGCAGCGCTGTCCACTACCTATGGAGACCTTATTAAGAACCATGATTGGAGTAATCTACCAGTTAATGGGGAAGTCGGGCAAGGAAATGCGGTCTATAAAAATCAACTGCTGAATGATTTGTTGGAAGCTATTGGTGGACCTAATAAACCAGGTCGAGGGATTGGGACAGTTGGTAGCGGCGGAATCATTGATCAGTTAAATACCCTCTTGAATGGTGCGGAAAGCATTAAAAACAGCCCACACTATACTGAGGCCACACCAGCTAAGCGACAAGCATTTGATGCGGCTTATGAGAAGCTGACAACTGAAATGGCTGGTATGGGGAGTGTTAGGGATGTCAAGAATTTCTTTGAATTGCTGGACGACCAAAATAATTTAAAGGAAGCCATCTACTATCTGGATCACCAGACCCCAGCGGAAAGCCAAAGTGCAGCGGCGTCATTGTCAGATAGCGAAAGTGCCTCAAAGAGTGCCAGTGAAGCTTCGGTATCCGCCAGCGAGTCGGCTTCTCTTTCGGCAAAGGATTCTGCTTCGACCAGTGTAAGTCAATCGACTTCGGCTAGCCAATCAGCATCGACAAGCGCGTCAACGTCAGCGTCAACGAGCGCATCCACAAGTGCGTCAACGAGCGCTTCGACGAGTGCATCCACAAGTGCTTCTACTAGCGCCTCGATAAGTGCTTCTACTAGTGCGTCAACGAGTGCGTCAACCAGTGCTTCGACTAGCGCATCCACAAGTGCGTCAACGAGTGCTTCTACTAGTGCTTCGACGAGTGCATCAACGAGTGCTTCGACTAGTGCGTCAACGAGTGCATCCACAAGTGCTTCTACTAGCGCCTCGACGAGTGCCTCAACCAGTGCTTCTACTAGCGCATCAACGAGTGCTTCTACAAGTGCGTCAACAAGTGCTTCGACGAGTGCATCCACAAGTGCTTCTACTAGCGCCTCGACGAGTGCCTCAACCAGTGCTTCGACTAGCGCATCAACGAGTGCTTCTACAAGTGCGTCAACGAGTGCTTCTACTAGCGCTTCGACGAGTGCCTCAACAAGTGCTTCGACTAGCGCATCAACGAGCGCATCCACAAGTGCGTCAACGAGTGCTTCTACTAGCGCATCCACAAGTGCGTCAACGAGTGCATCCACAAGTGCTTCTACTAGCGCATCAACGAGTGCTTCGACTAGTGCATCAACGAGTGCCTCAACCAGTGCTTCAACAAGCGCCTCGACGAGTGCCTCAACCAGTGCCAGTGAATCGGCGTCAACGAGTGTGAGTGAATCGCAATCATTGTCAACGTCGTTGAGCACGTCAGCCTCGACGAGTGCGTCAACGAGTGCTTCGACTAGCGCATCCACAAGTGCGTCAACGAGTGCCTCAACCAGTGCTTCGACGAGTGCGTCAACGAGTGCTTCTACAAGTGCCTCGACGAGTGCCTCAACCAGTGCTTCTACTAGCGCTTCGACGAGTGCATCAACGAGTGCATCAACAAGCGCCTCGACAAGTGCTTCGACGAGTGCCTCAACCAGTGCTTCGACTAGCGCATCAACGAGTGCTTCTACAAGTGCGTCAACGAGTGCTTCGACGAGTGCCTCAACCAGCGCCAGTGAATCGGCGTCAACGAGTGTGAGTGAATCGCAATCATTGTCAACGTCGTTGAGCACGTCAGCATCGACGAGTGCGTCAACGAGTGCTTCTACTAGCGCCTCGACGAGTGCCTCAACCAGTGCTTCTACTAGCGCATCAACGAGTGCATCAACAAGCGCCTCGACAAGTGCTTCGACGAGTGCATCCACAAGTGCTTCGACGAGTGCCTCAACCAGTGCTTCGACGAGTGCCTCAACCAGTGCTTCAACAAGCGCTTCGACGAGTGCGTCAACGAGTGCCTCGACGAGTGCCTCAACCAGTGCCAGTGAATCGGCGTCAACGAGTGTGAGTGAATCGCAATCATTGTCAACGTCGTTGAGCACGTCAGCATCGACGAGTGCGTCAACGAGTGCTTCTACTAGCGCCTCGACGAGTGCCTCAACCAGTGCTTCTACTAGCGCATCAACCAGTGCATCAACAAGCGCCTCGACAAGTGCTTCGACGAGTGCATCCACAAGTGCTTCGACGAGTGCCTCAACCAGTGCTTCAACAAGCGCTTCGACGAGTGCGTCAACGAGTGCCTCAACCAGTGCTTCGACTAGCGCATCAACGAGTGCTTCAACAAGCGCTTCGACGAGTGCCTCAACCAGTGCCTCAACGAGTGCTTCTACTAGCGCTTCGACGAGTGCCTCAACCAGTGCCAGTGAATCGGCGTCAACGAGTGTGAGTGAATCGCAATCATTGTCAACGTCGTTGAGCACGTCAGCATCGACGAGTGCAAGTCAAAGTGCCTCAACCAGTGCTTCTACAAGTGCTTCGACGAGTGCATCCACAAGTGCATCAACGAGTGCCTCAACGAGTGCTTCAACAAGCGCCTCGACGAGTGCTTCGACAAGTGCGTCAACGAGTGCTTCTACTAGCGCTTCGACGAGTGCCTCAACCAGTGCTTCTACTAGCGCATCCACAAGTGCGTCAACGAGTGCCTCAACAAGTGCTTCGACGAGTGCGTTAACGAGTGCTTCTACTAGCGCCTCGACGAGTGCCTCAACCAGTGCCAGTGAATCGGCGTCAACGAGTGTGAGTGAATCGCAATCATTGTCAACGTCGTTGAGCACGTCAGCATCGACGAGTGCATCAACGAGTGCATCAACAAGTGCTTCGACGAGTGCCTCAACCAGTGCTTCTACTAGTGCTTCGACGAGTGCATCAACAAGCGCATCAACGAGTGCTTCTACAAGTGCTTCGACGAGCGCATCAACCAGTGCTTCTACAAGTGCTTCGACGAGCGCATCAACCAGTGCTTCTACTAGTGCTTCGACGAGTGCATCAACCAGTGCGTCAACGAGTGCTTCGACTAGCGCCTCGACGTCAGCGTCAACGAGTGCTTCGACTAGCGCATCAACAAGCGCATCTACTAGCGCCTCGACGAGTGCATCAACCAGTGCTTCGACTAGCGCATCAACGAGTGCTTCAACAAGCGCATCCACAAGTGCTTCAACCAGTGCCTCGACGAGTGCATCAACAAGCGCATCAACCAGTGCGTCAACGAGTGCTTCGACTAGCGCATCAACGAGTGCATCAACAAGCGCATCCACAAGTGCTTCAACCAGTGCCTCGACGAGTGTGAGTGAATCGCAATCATTGTCAACGTCGTTGAGCACGTCAGCATCGACGAGTGCTTCGACGAGTGCATCAACCAGTGCTTCGACTAGCGCATCAACGAGTGCTTCTACAAGTGCTTCGACGTCAGCGTCAACGAGTGCCAGTGAATCCGAATCGACAAGCGCAAGTGAATCTGCTTCTACAAGTGCCAGCGAATCGGCATCCACAAGTGCAAGTAAGTTGGCTTCAACGAGTGCCAGTGAAAGTGCATCAACGAGCGCTAGTGAATCGGCCTCAACGAGCGCTAGTGAATTAGCTTCAACAAGTGCAAATGAATTGGCTTCAATGAGTGCTAGTGAAAGTGCATCAACAAGCGCAAGTGAATCGGCCTCAACGAGCGCTAGTGAATTAGCTTCAACAAGTGCAAATGAATTGGCTTCAATGAGTGCTAGTGAGAGTGCATCAACAAGCGCAAGTGAATCGGCCTCAACCAGCGCGGAAGAATCCACTTCGTTGAGTGCAAGTGACTCTGCTAGTCTTAGTGGTTCGGACAGTCACAAGGTTGAATCGCAAAGCTTCAGTACTAGCGACAACACTTCGACCTCATTGAGTACGTCGGAAACGGCCAGCCTGAGTGGGTCAGACAGTCACAAGGTTGACTCCCAATCAGTATCAACTTCACAGACAACCAGTCTTTCGGGTGACGGTCTGGCGAAGTACGATTCTGAATCAATCAGTCAACTGGGCTCGCATGTGACGACGAACGCGGAGAACTACGTCAACTTAGCCCGTCCAGTTGACCCGAGCGCGACGAATACCGGCAAGGCCGTTGAAAAGCTGCCGCAAACCGGGAATGAATCCGCCCCGGCTACTGGCCTGCTGGGTGGCCTGGACATCTTGCTAGCCGGCTTGCTCGGCCGCAAGAAGCGCCGCGATCAAGAAGATAAATAGTTAGTTGCCAAGGGAAGGTAAAGCCCGGTGCCAGGAGTGATCCTGACGCCGGGCTTTTTGATCGTTCGCGGCTGGAATAACTTACTTTAAAAAAGTTAGTTGCCGTTTTGGTCAGTACCGACACTGCAAAATTCTTGAGTGAATCTGTAAGCGTCGCACGATCAATGAGTGCCGCCGCCTCGGCAGTGGCCAAGGTGAGTGCGCCATTATCGCGCAACTTAGCCGAAGCATCAGTCAGCGAAGCGGCTGCGTGGATGCAGAGTGAATCCTTATCCCGGCAAGTGGCTGAATCACAAAGGGCGCAGGAGATTGCGACTTCAGTTAGCACCAGTGAGTCTCTGGCCCCAAGTGAAAGGATTCCGGGAGTGTAACTAGCGTGGTAGCTTCGACAATGACCAGTGCCAGCCAAAGCAGGTCAACTTTGTGGAGTGAATCAGCGCTCACGAATGAACGCGAGCAAGCTCTGACAGCGCTGAGGACAACTCGTCTCGCGGCAAGCGTCATGCAAAGTGTTGGCCCCACAGCTACTCAGCTGACGGCAAATTCGCTCCGTCCCCAGGAGAATTCTTTAAGTCGTCAGACTGTGAGTGAAACGGCTGCACCAAGCCAACTGGCGCCCGTTGTATCGGTGTCGAATTTGCTTCGGAGTGCTGATCGGTTAGCTGCCGGTCAGGGGCTAGTTGCTGCCTAACCAGGCGCAACCACGGCCAATGACACGACGGATGAAGCACAGGGGGCCACTAATTCCTCCGCCAAAGTTGGTCATCAAAGGGCTAAGGCTGCTACGACTAAACCGCCTAGTAGCGTAATTGCGTTGGTCAGGGCAATGCTGATCGCCCTTTCAAAGAAGGATCAGGATGAAGACGACGAAAACGATGAAAGTGAATTAGATTAACTAACCACTCCGCCTGCTCCGGCGGAGTTTTTTTGTTTTGGGAAATTGGGATACGACATATCCAGAAATATTTGTCATAACAAAATAAATTTATTTTTCTTTGTTTAATGCAGCAAAAATGCTGCTATTAAGGTAATTAAAAAATAAATTTAAAGATTGATCTGTCCAATGTCGCAATATCTAGATATCGTCGTATATCAAAAGGCATAGTTCGCAAAAACGCGAAGTGATTGGCTTGCCGGTGATTTTGCCAACCGGCTCGCTCAGTGAAGTGTCAAAAAGAAAGTGAACTTTACTTTTAAGTAAAACGTTTTATAATACGGTGACATAACCGAAATAATCGTTTATTAAAATTAATAGACGATCAGTGCATAAATGACTAAAAAGGTGAAGAAGAATTGCTAATCGATCTGATTTTGGAATATTGCCGGTTTTTAAACTGACAACAAACTAAAATTTGATGGATTTCAACAAAATGATTAATGATCGATTAATGAAATGGGAGGGGTTAAGATTCAATATTTTTATTTGTTCATTGATTAATAAAATTAACGAACCCTTGGAAAATTAACTTCCCGCGGAGATAAGTAGCGAAAGTGGACGGTAAAAGTTAGGGAAATTAATTTTTAGTCGTGAGTAACGAAAGGAAGTTGGTACAAATTAACAACCAACTTTATAGATCTAATGATAAACAATTATTTATGATAAAATTATGACGTCGAAAACAAGGAATGGTTAAGAAAATTGAATGGTTTGGTGGTGCCAGGCGAATTCACTTTGGTTTGCCCAAGGTTGGATAAGCAAACGTTATTCATCCTGAATAACTCCGGCGAAAATTACAAAGATGACGACCTTTGCGATCACGCCAGCTACTCAGCTGGAAACTGGTGTTAGTCAGCCAGGATCCCCATTTACTCTGCTTTTGATGTTATCTAGCAGTTACAAAAAAATTTGGTAGGCGTTTATTTAATTAGGGTTGGGCGCAGCTGACTGGGTAGCTTACGAGCTACGAGAACGTTTACCACACACTGGCAAAGATCAGTGGGAAGGGGTAAGAAACGTGAAGAAAAAAGTGACGCCAAAGGGATTTGACGAAGCTTCCCGGACGACCCGGGTCAAAATGTACAAATCTGGTAAGCAATGGGTGCAATGTCTGTTGACGCGCTTGGGGATGATCAAGCTCAGCAGCGGGGTCAAGCCTGAAGAAGTTAGGGTGGAAACAAACCTCGACAGCAAGACCACCAGTTTATTAAAGGGGGTCTTGGCAGCCAGTGCCTTAATCGGTGGGGGCGCGGTCGCGACGCCGCACGCCTTTGCCGAGGTCCAAACGTCAACGGTGGATTCTGGAGTGGACAATAATGCCAGTCAGAATTTAGCGGAAGCCAATACGGTTAGCTTAGGATCTAATAACGACTCGACGGGCGCGGAAAGCCAAACGAGCGATTCGGCTTCTTTGAGCATGTCGGAAAGTGGCTCACAAAGCACCACGGAGAGTGCTTCAGATTCTAAGTCGGATAGTCGTTCAACGTCGCAAGATACGACGAGCGAAAGTGCGTCGGTGAGTGCGAGTGAAAGCGTGGCGAATAGCCAGAGTGGAGCGGCTAGCACGTCACTGTCGACTTCAGCAAGTTTAGCTGACAGCCTGGCGCTGGCTAAAACCGCAACGGTTGATACTCAGACCTGGGAGCTGGATCCGGCCACTTTACAAGCCCTGGAACAGTTGGTGGCAAATCCGTTTATTAGCTTATATAAGGCTAGTGATTATAGTGATGCTCAGACTATTCGGTTTAGCTATACCGGTCTCTATGGCCCGTTTAAATCGGTCACGGGTGAGTATGATGTTGCTAAGAAAACTATTAAATGGTCAGTAACAATTAAAGAAGACGGCTGGCGGTTGTTTAAATTTAACCCCTACGTTTATTTACACATTGAGGTAACCAATGGGGAGGGCAATAATTTACTGACTTTGAACAATCAACTTGATAAGATTTTGGGTGAGGGTGATGCTTCAACTAGTGTTAAGTATCAATTTGAAGGCGAAGGCGAAAATAAAGCGCGGATCGACCGGGTTTTTGAGATTGACAATGATAACTGGTCAGGCGGCATTACTTACCGAACTAACGAACAGGCTGGTTGGGGGTTTAACTGGCTATATGCAATGCGGTCGGTTACATTTAAATTCGAGACTAGTTTTTCGGGTAGCAGTGTGACTGATTTAGCTGAAATGCGCTTATACCTAGAAACTTGGGGGACAGGTTCGTTATGGGGATCAGCTGATAGCAAGGCTTTTTGGTCTCAAGTAACGGGGCATGAAGCCATTGAATTGTATGCTAATGGTGATCAGAACCATTTTGACAACACGACTAGCAAAGCAATTGACAGTGCCTCAAAGAGTGAATCGCAGTCTAAGTATAACTCACAGGTAGAAAGTGAAAAGCAAAGTATTGTTGAGTCGCTGAGTGTGTCAATGAGCCAGAGTGAATCCGCATCGACCGTAGCTAGCCAAAGCATCTCAACTAGTGCAAGTCAGTCAGCTTCCACGAGTATGAGTCAAAGTGGTTCAACCAGTGCGAGTGAATCGGCCTCAACGAGCGCAAGTCAATTGGCTTCAACAAGCGCAAGCCAAAGCACCTCAACGAGTGCAAGTGAATCGGCCTCGACAAGCGCCAGTGACTCGGCTTCAACGAGTGCCAGCCAAAGTGCCTCGACGAGCGCGAGTGACTCGGCTTCAACGAGTGCCAGCCAAAGTGCCTCGACGAGCGCGAGTGACTCGGCTTCAACGAGTGCGAGTCAAAGTGCCTCAACCAGTGCCAGTGAATCGGCTTCGACGAGTGCAAGTCAAAGTGCCTCAACGAGCGCCAGCGAGTCAGCCTCGACCAGTGCAAGTCAAAGTGCCTCAACGAGTGCAAGTGAATCAGCTTCGACCAGTGCAAGTCAAAGTGCCTCAATTAGTGCCAGTGAATCCGCTTCAACTAGTGCAAGTCAAAGTGCCTCGACAAGTGCAAGCCAATCGGCCTCAACGAGTGCCAATGAATCCGCATCCACAAGTGCAAGCGAATCGGCTTCGACCAGTGCAAGTCAAAGCGCCTCGACGAGCGCAAGTGAATCTGCTTCAACGAGCGCAAGTCAAAGTGCTTCGACGAGTGCAAGTGAATCGGCTTCGACGAGTGCCAGTCAAAGTGCATCAACAAGTGCAAGTGAATCAGCATCCACAAGTGCCAGTGAATCAGCCTCGACCAGTGCAAGTGAAAGTGCCTCGACGAGTGCAAGTGAATCTGCTTCAACAAGTGCCAGCCAATCTGCTTCGACGAGCGCAAGTGAATCAGCATCAACGAGTGCAAGTCAAAGTGCCTCAACGAGTGCCAGTGAATCGGCTTCTACTAGCGCAAGCGGATCTGCTTCAACGAGCGCAAGTGAAAGTGCCTCGACGAGTGCAAGCGAATCCGCATCCACGAGCGCAAGTGGATCAGCTTCAATAAGTGCAAGCCAAAGTGCCTCGACGAGTGCCAGCCAATCTGCCTCAACGAGTGCGAGTCAAAGTGCGTCGACGAGCGCAAGTGAATCCGCCTCGACCAGTGCCAGCGAATCGGCTTCAACGAGTGCCAGTGAATCCGCTTCAACGAGCGCAAGCCAAAGTGCGTCAACTAGTGCAAGTACTTCAGCATCGACGAGTGCCAGTGAATCAGCATCAACGAGTGCAAGTCAAAGTGCTTCAACGAGTGCCAGCGAATCGGCCTCAACGAGCGCCAGTGAATCAGCATCCACAAGTGCGAGTCAATCTGCTTCGACGAGTGCGAGTGAATCAGCCTCAACGAGCGCCAGCGAATCGGCATCAACAAGTGCCAGTGAATCTGCATCCACCAGTGCAAGTCAAAGTGCCTCGACGAGCGCCAGTGAATCCGCTTCGACGAGCGCTAGCGAATCAGCATCCACAAGTGCAAGCCAAAGTGCCTCAACGAGTGCGAGTGAATCCGCCTCGACGAGTGCAAGTGAAAGTGCATTGACGAGTGCCAGCGAATCCGCCTCGACAAGTGCCAGTGAATCGGCTTCAACGAGCGCAAGTGAAAGTGCCTCGACGAGTGCCAGTGAATCAGCTTCTACTAGCGCAAGCGGATCTGCTTTAACGAGCGCAAGTGAGTCCGCCTCAACGAGTGCAAGTCAAAGCGCCTCAACGAGTGCCAGCGAATCCGCTTCGACAAGTGCCAGTCAAAGTGCATCCACAAGTGCCAGTGAATCAGCCTCGACCAGTGCAAGTGAGTCCGCCTCGACGAGTGCCAGCCAATCTGCTTCTACTAGTGCAAGTGGATCAGCTTCAACAAGCGCAAGTCAAAGTGCCTCGACGAGCGCAAGTGAATCAGCCTCGACCAGTGCAAGTGAAAGTGCATCCACAAGTGCAAGTGAATCTGCTTCAACAAGTGCCAGCCAATCTGCTTCGACGAGCGCAAGCCAAAGCGCCTCAACGAGTGCAAGTGGATCAGCTTCAACAAGCGCAAGCCAAAGCGCCTCAACGAGTGCAAGTGAAAGTGCCTCGGCGAGTGCCAGCGAATCTGCCTCAACGAGTGCGAGTCAAAGTGCGTCGACGAGCGCAAGTGAATCCGCCTCGACCAGTGCCAGTCAAAGTGCATCGACGAGTGCCAGCGAATCTGCCTCAACGAGTGCAAGCCAAAGCGCCTCGACCAGCGCAAGTGAATCTGCATCCACCAGCGCAAGCCAATCGGCTTCGACAAGCGCAAACGAATCAGCTTCAACGAGTGCAAGTCAAAGCGCCTCGACAAGCGCAAGCGAATCCGCCTCAACAAGTACCAGTGAATCAACCTCAACGAGCGCAAGTGAAAGTGCTTCAACGAGTGCCAGTGAATCCGCCTCGACAAGTGCAAGTGAAAGTGCCTCAACGAGCGCCAGTGAATCTGCATCAACGAGTGCAAGTCAAAGTGCCTCGACGAGTGCAAGCGAATCCGCCTCGACCAGTGCAAGTCAAAGTGCTTCGACCAGCGCCAGTGAATCGGCTTCGACAAGTGTAAGTCAAAGCGCCTCAACGAGCGCCAGTGAGTCAGCCTCGACAAGTGCAAGTGAAAGTGCCTCAACGAGCGCCAGCGAATCAGCATCAACGAGCGCAAGTGAAAGTGCCTCAACGAGCGCCAGTGGATCTGCTTCAACTAGTGCCAGCGAATCCGCATCTACTAGCACAAGTGAAAGTGCGTCGACGAGTGCCAGTGAATCAGCATCAACGAGCGCCAGCGAATCAGCATCAACGAGCGCAAGTGAAAGTGCGTCGACGAGTGCCAGCGAATCTGCATCAATGAGCGCCAGTGAATCGGCCTCAACTAGTGCCAGCGAATCCGCCTCGACAAGTGCAAGTCAAAGCGCATCCACAAGTGCCAGCCAATCGGCATCAACGAGTGCCAGTGAAAGTGCCTCGACCAGCGCCAGTGAGTCAGCCTCGACGAGCGCAAGTGAAAGTGCCTCGACAAGCGCAAGCGAATCGGCATCAACGAGTGCAAGCCAAAGTGCCTCGACCAGCGCCAGTGAATCCGCCTCAACGAGCGCAAGCGAATCTGCTTCAACGAGTGCAAGTGAATCAGCATCGACCAGTGCCAGTGAAAGTGCCTCAACGAGCGCAAGCCAATCAGCATCAACGAGCGCCAGCGAATCTGCCTCCACGAGCGCCAGTGAATCCGCTTCTACTAGCGCAAGTGAAAGTGCCTCAACGAGTGCAAGTGAATCCGCATCGATCAGTGCAAGTGAAAGTTCATTGACGAGTGCCAGCGAATCGGCCTCAACGAGTGCAAGTCAGTCGGCCTCGACTAGCGCAAGTGAAAGTGCTTCAACGAGTGCCAGTGAATCTGCATCTACAAGCGCAAGCGAATCTGCTTCGACAAGTGCAAGCCAATCGGCGTCAACGAGCGCAAGTGAGTCAGCATCAACTAGTGCAAGTGAAAGTGCCTCGACGAGTGCAAGTGAATCGGCTTCAACAAGTGCGAGTGAATCAGCTTCAACGAGTGCCAGTGAGTCTGCATCAACGAGCGCCAGCGAATCAGCCTCGACAAGCGCCAGCGAATCAGCCTCAACGAGTGCAAGCCAATCGGCATCAACGAGCGCCAGCGAATCTGCATCGACCAGCGCCAGTGAATCCGCATCAACGAGCGCAAGCCAATCGGCATCGACGAGTGCTAGCGAATCAGCTTCAACGAGTGCAAGTCAAAGTGCATCGACGAGTGCCAGTGAATCCGCATCAACGAGCGCAAGCCAATCGGCATCGACGAGTGCAAGTGAATCAGCATCGACGAGCGCAAGTCAAAGTGCCTCGACGAGTGCCAGTGAATCTGCTTCAACAAGTGCCAGCGAATCCGCTTCAACAAGTGCAAGTGAGTCCGCATCTACTAGCGCAAGCGAATCTGCTTCAACGAGCGCAAGTGAGTCCGCATCTACAAGCGCAAGTGAAAGTGCCTCAACAAACGCAAGTGAATCGGCTTCGACAAGCGCAAGCGAATCGGCATCCACAAGTGCTAGCGAATCGGCTTCGACAAGTGCGAGTGAGTCAGCTTCTACTAGTGCCAGCGAATCCGCTTCAACAAGCGCAAGTGAATCGGCATCCACAAGTGCCAGCGAATCAGCTTCAACGAGCGCAAGTGAAAGTGCATCAACGAGCGCAAGTGAATCCGCATCGACAAGTGCCAGCGAATCAGCTTCGACGAGTGCCAGTGAATCGGCATCCACAAGTGCTAGCGAATCGGCTTCGACAAGTGCGAGTGAGTCAGCTTCTACTAGTGCCAGCGAATCAGCTTCAACAAGCGCAAGTGAATCGGCATCCACAAGTGCCAGCGAATCAGCTTCAACGAGCGCAAGTGAAAGTGCATCAACGAGTGCCAGCGAATCGGCATCGACAAGTGCCAGCGAATCAGCTTCGACGAGTGCAAGTGAATCGGCATCCACAAGTGCTAGCGAATCGGCTTCAACGAGTGCAAGTGAGTCGGCTTCGACAAGCGCAAGTGAATCCGCCTCGACGAGCGCAAGTGAATCCGCCTCGACGAGCGCAAGTGAATCGGCATCAACAAGCGCAAGTGAAAGTGCATCAACGAGTGCCAGCGAATCGGCATCTACAAGTGCCAGTGAATCGGCTTCAACAAGCGCAAGTGAAAGTGCATCAACGAGTGCCAGCGAATCGGCATCCACAAGTGCCAGTGAATCCGCATCTACTAGCGCAAGCGAATCGGCTTCAACGAGTGCAAGTGAGTCGGCTTCAACAAGTGCCAGTGAGTCCGCATCAACAAGCGCGAGTGAATCAGCTTCAACGGGTGCCAGTGAGTCCGCATCAACAAGCGCAAGTGAATCGGCTTCAACGAGTGCAAGTGAATCGGCTTCGACAAGTGCCAGTGAATCGGCTTCGACAAGTGCAAGTGAATCGGCTTCGACAAGTGCCAGTGAATCCGCATCAACAAGCGCAAGTGAATCGGCTTCGACAAGTGCAAGTGAATCCGCATCGACAAGTGCCAGCGAATCAGCTTCGACGAGTGCCAGTGAATCCGCATCGACGAGTGCAAGTGAATCCGCATCCACAAGTGCTAGCGAATCGGCTTCAACGAGTGCAAGTGAGTCGGCATCAACAAGCGCAAGTGAAAGTGCCTCAACAAGCGCAAGTGAATCTGCATCTACTAGTGCCAGCGAATCGGCTTCAACGAGCGCAAGTGAAAGTGCATCAACGAGTGCCAGCGAATCGGCATCAACAAGCGCAAGTGAAAGTGCATCAACTAGTGCCAGCGAATCGGCATCAACAAGCGCAAGTGAAAGTGCATCAACGAGTGCAAGTGAATCAGCATCCACAAGTGCCAGCGAATCGGCTTCGACAAGCGCAAGTGAATCTGCTTCAACGAGTGCAAGTGAGTCGGCCTCAACGAGTGCGAGTGAAAGTGCCTCAACAAGCGCAAGTGAATCTGCATCTACTAGTGCCAGCGAAAGTGCATCAACAAGCGCAAGTGAATCAGCATCAACGAGCGCAAGTGAATCGGCATCAACAAGCGCAAGTGAAAGTGCATCAACGAGTGCCAGCGAATCGGCATCCACAAGTGCTAGCGAATCGGCTTCAACGAGCGCAAGTGAAAGTGCATCAACGAGTGCCAGCGAATCGGCATCGACAAGCGCAAGTGAATCCGCATCAACAAGTGCCAGTGAATCGGCATCCACAAGTGCAAGTGAGTCCGCATCTACAAGTGCTAGCGAATCCGCTTCAACAAGCGCAAGTGAGTCCGCATCTACAAGTGCCAGCGAATCCGCTTCAACAAGCGCAAGTGAATCGGCATCCACAAGTGCTAGCGAATCGGCTTCAAC
>NZ_HE997173.1:158510-159834 GCF_000312405.1 Limosilactobacillus ingluviei str. Autruche 4
CAAGTGAATCGGCATCCACAAGTGCAAGTGAAAGTGCATCAACGAGTGCCAGCGAATCAGCTTCGACGAGTGCAAGTGAATCTGCTTCAACAAGTGCCAGCGAATCGGCTTCGACAAGTGCAAGTGAATCAGCCTCAACGAGCGCAAGTGAGTCGGCATCAACAAGCGCAAGTGAATCTGCTTCAACGAGCGCAAGTGAGTCCGCATCCACAAGTGCTAGCGAATCGGCTTCAACAAGCGCAAGTGAATCGGCTTCGACAAGTGCCAGCGAATCTGCATCGACAAGTGCAAGTGAATCCGCTTCAACCAGCGCAAGCCAATCGGCTTCAACGAGCGCAAGCGAATCTGCATCGACCAGCGCCAGTGAATCCGCATCAACGAGCGCAAGCCAATCGGCATCGACGAGTGCTAGCGAATCAGCTTCAACGAGTGCAAGTCAAAGTGCCTCGACGAGTGCCAGTGAATCAGCATCTACTAGCGCAAGCCAAAGCGCCTCGACGAGTGCAAGTGAATCAGCATCAACCAGTGCAAGTCAAAGCGCATCGACCAGCGCCAGTGAATCGGCTTTAACGAGCGCAAGTCAAAGTGCCTCGACGAGCGCAAGTGAATCGGCTTCTACTAGCGCAAGCGGATCTGCTTCAACGAGCGCAAGTGAAAGTGCCTTGACGAGTGCCAGTGAATCCGCCTCGACCAGTGCAAGCCAAAGTGCCTCGACGAGTGCCAGTGAATCAGCTTTAACGAGCGCAAGCCAAAGCGCCTCAATGAGTGCAAGTGGATCAGCTTCAACAAGCGCAAGCCAAAGCGCCTCAACGAGTGCAAGTGAAAGTGCCTCGACGAGTGCAAGCCAATCTGCCTCAACGAGTGCGAGTCAAAGTGCGTCGACGAGCGCAAGTGAATCCTCCTCAACAAGCGCCAGTCAAAGTGCATCCACAAGTGCCAGTGAATCCGCCTCGACGAGTGCAAGCCAATCTGCTTCGACAAGTGCGAGTCAAAGTGCCTCAACGAGTGCAAGCCAATCGGCATCAACGAGCGCAAGTGAGTCGGCCTCCACAAGTGCAAGCCAGTCAGCTTCAACAAGTGCCAGCGAATCTGCATCGACTGCCGCATCAGTGTCAGCTAGCGTGAGTCAAAGCATCGCTAACTCGCAGAGCGTATCAGCGTCAGAAAGTGCAGCAGTTTCAACGTCTGCATCAACTTCGACTAGCGTGAGTGAAAGCGTGGCTGATTCGTTAAGCGTATCGGCATCGGAAAGCGTGGCAGCGTCAACGTCTGCATCAACTTCGGCTAGTGTGAGTGAAAGTGTAGCTGATTCGTTAAGCGTATC
>NZ_HE997173.1:160634-403183 GCF_000312405.1 Limosilactobacillus ingluviei str. Autruche 4
GTCTGCATCAATTTCGGCTAGTGTGAGCGAAAGTGTAGCTGATTCGTTCAGTGTATCGGCATCAGAAAGTGCAGCCGCGTCAACGTCCGCATCAACTTCGACTAGCGTGAGTGAAAGCGTGGCTGATTCGTTAAGCGTATCGGCATCCGAAAGCGCGACAGTTTCGACGTCTGCATCAATTTCGACTAGCGTGAGTCAAAGTGAAGCTGATTCGTTGAGTGTCTCGGCATCGGAAAGTGCAGCAGCGTCGACTTCCGTTTCACTGTCAGCCAGCGAAAGCCAAAGTGTAGCTGACTTGCAGAGTGTCTCCGCGTCGGAAAGTGTGGCAGCGTCGACTTCCACATCAATTTCGACTAGCGTGAGTCAAAGTGAAGCTGATTCGTTGAGCGTCTCGGTATCGGAAAGTGCAGCAGCCTCAACGTCCGCATCGATTTCGGCTAGTGTGAGTCAAAGTGCAGCAGATTCATTGAGCGTCTCGGCATCGACAAGTGTCGCAGTTTCGACCTCTGCCTCACTGTCCGCTAGTGTGAGTCAAAGCATTGCTGATTCGTTAAGTGCGGCCGCGAGTGCAGCGGCGTCAACGTCTGCTAGTGTCAGCCAAAGCCTGGCCGCTTCGACGTCCCTGTCAGCCGCGTTGAGCACCAGTGCTAGTGCAGCGGCATCACAAAGTGCCAACTCGACGGCTAACAGTACTACCAGCCAAGCACCATCGACCACGACGTCGACGACAACTTCGCAAAGCGGGACGATGGTGGGTTCGCTAGCTCCAACGACGCCAACTACCCCAGGGGCAACGGCAACGAATACGTCTAGTGCGGTTACCACGTTGGCTACCACCAACACTAATGCCGCAGTTATTACCACCGCGACGCCAACTGCCACGGCGGCGGACGGTCAAAGTACGTTGGGCCAAGCGACCGACGAAGCAACCACTGCTGATCATAAGCCGGGCAAGACGGACCATGTGAACCGCAACGAAGATGCTTCACCATCCAAGCTGCATGGGGCCATGATTGCCTGGGTCGCAGCGATGATCATCGCCCTCTTTAAGAAGAACCAAGCTGAAGAAGATGATGATGGCGATAGCGAATTAGATTAAGTCTCTAAAGGTTTGATAATTGATCCAGCTATAGATAAAAAGGGAGCTCCTTCGTATGTTTATCGAAAGATATACGAAGGAGCTCTTTTGTATAGTATTGACAAATGGATTGTTATACATGATTACGATAAAAATTATTGATGAACGACTAACTGGCATTGGGACCACCGAGTTAGCGGAAAAATACCATATGCCCGCTAAATACATTCGACAGCTAGTTCAACAGTATCGTTTACAGGGCTGCTCGGCGCTCAAATCCAACGCCCATGTCAAACGGAACTTTACCTTTAGTACATCGACATCAGCGTCGACCAGCGCCTCGACGTCAGCATCTACGAGTGCGTCAACAAGTGGGGCAATGAGCACTTCGACTAGTACATCGTCATCGGGGTTGATAACAACGAGTAGTTCATTGAATGAACAGTCTAACAGCGCCTCACAGGCTTTAATGAATAGTACGATGCTGGCTATAAATAATCGACCGGCTGAAGGAATTCGTGGTACGGCGAAGAAGCTAGCGACCGGATCTGTAAATGTAGGTGAAGTAGCACAGCCAGCTACCATACCAACTAAACTACCTTCAATAGGGCATGTTTCAGTAAAAGTTCCAAGTTTAATTGGAAGTATCGTGATTCTTTTGGCTGGGTTATTTGGTCGGAAGAAGAAATGATAATTAAAGATTAATAAACAAGCAATTTCTTCCTGGATTGGGAAGGAATCACTGATTTGCTTGGGAGATTATTCAGGCTGAATGCGGAGAAAAATAGTGTTAATCAAATTAGAATCTGATAAACTTTAATCGGGTAATAACGAACTAAGGGAAGTACAGAAAGGAAGGACCAGATGCCGATCGTACATCAATTCGCCATCACTTTTATGGCTTTTTTTTGCCATTATGAATCCGATTGCGAATCTATCAGTATTTATTAGTTTGATCAATGATTTTTCTGCTACCACGATCAAACGAATCGCGCTTCGTTCGTTGTTAATTGCGACGATTATTGTGGCGCTCTTTGCGTGGGGAGGCCAAGCGATCTTAAATGTCTTTGGGATTAATTTAGCAGCATTACGGATCGTTGGTGGTTTGCTCGTTGGGATGATTGGTTATCATATGTTGCAAGGTAACTCGTCAAAATTACAACACAATGTTTCCACCACCCAGCCCCAACCCGACATAGGAATGAACATTGCAGTCTCACCATTGGCAATGCCGATTTTAGCTGGCCCAGGAACAATTGCGACGACGATGAATTTAGCAGTATCGATTAATCCACTTGTGGTAATGGGATCTTTTGCAGTTTTGGCAGTGATTACCTATTTCTTATTCATCGAGGGAGAGCTGGTGGTGGCTAAACTTGGTTCAAATTTGATGAATGTGATTACGCGAATGATGGGGCTGATTTTAGCGACCATTGGGGTGCATATGGCAGTTGTGGGGTTGCAAGCAGCTTTTCCGGTCCTACATTAGCCAGACTGGAAAAAGTTAGTAGTGACCGACACCGAATGGAAATTGACGGGTTGGTAATAAATCGCTGACGGCTGCGTAGGAGTATCCCTTGCTTGGGTAGCAAAAACGAGGTGAAAAAGATGGTTAATCAATTACAAACGACCTCAGCACTACGAAAACTTCTGCTAGGGCTTAGTTTGTATTTTGCTTATTTACTGGGAACCTGGCTAGTGAATGACTATGGGTGGTGGACGTTGATTGGTCGGGTTGTGCTAGTGGTGGGGATTGTGGGAATCATCAGCCTAGAGTTGCAAACGACTCGCTTGCTTTCACCTAAGGCCTTTGCTGCTCCGCAGCGGCGATTGACTTGGTGGTATACGGGCTGCTTTTTTCTGGTGTATGTAGTGGGGATTTTTGGCTTGCCGTATAACCTTTGGGAAGTTGTGCACGCCCCCTTCAAAGAATTGATGATGACAATGGTTGTGGCAATTGGGGCCGGATTTTTGGAAGAATTTTTAGTGCGCGGCCTATTTTTGGCCGGGTTTGCGCAACTTTGGCAGCAACATACTTGGGGAGTGCCCGGCGCGGTGATCGCCTCGGCAGTCGTGTTTGGGTTATTACATTTAAGCAATTTAACCTATCAAAGCCCCCTTGCTACCGGGCAGCAAGTACTGTATGCCATGGTGATGGGATTGGCCCTTGGGTTGATTCGCGTGGGCACCAACGGGTTAACGATGCCAATTATCTTGCATAGCTTGATGGATTGCCATGTTAGTGTTAACAATGGAAATCAGGCGGCAGCTTGGGGGATGTTATTAGCAATTTTTGGAAGCTTGATGGTGATATCATTGGTGGGATTGTGGCAGTGGCACCGCTGGCGAGCCTGATCATAAAACCGGCGAGCAAGTGGCATTGCTGTCTGATTACGGAATGAATGTGGGCAAAAAAATTTTTTATGCATATTGAGCGTGATAAGGTGATTAAATAACCAGCAAGATGGTTAAGTAAGAGGCAGGCACTTAGGGGGATTTTTGGCGTAAAAATCATCATAATCGATTTAAATTAGTCTACTGACTTTACACTAACCGCGCGATAGAGCCCTTGGTTATAGACATTATTAGCTACGTGGCTGAAGTGATTTAACACTGCATACTTAGGATGCGCAGGACGGATAATATGGCGTTCCGTCAAGTACTCATACTGCTGTTCCGTTTGCTTTTGCCGTAGTCGCTGATAACGCCGCAACTTATTATGATACGTACGTTGCCCCATACTCAAGCCTCTTTTCTCGTTGTAATTATATCGAAAATATATCCCCCGAAATCAAGCGAAAGAAGAATATATTTTTAATGATGGTTAAAATCATAGAAACTGGCACCAAAAGGCATGAAGTTTATCAAAAATTATGACTATAATTAGGGTGGGGAACAAGAAGAAAGGATGATGAAAATGTTAATTACGACGACGGAAAAGATCCCGGGCCAAGAATACGAAGTGCTGGGGGAAGTCTTCGGTGTGACGACCCAATCGCGCAACGTGGTCTCCGATTTTGGGGCTGGCTTGAAGAACTTAGTTGGCGGTGAGATCAAGGGGTACACCAAGATGCTGCAAGTATCACGGGAAAAGGCCCTGCAGCGGATGGAAGAAGAAGCGGCCGCCAAGGGGGCGGACGCCGTGGTAATGATGCGCTTTGACTCCGGCTCAATCAGCGGCGACATGCAATCGGTCGTGGCTTATGGGACGGCGGTGAAGTTTGTTAAATAAATTAGTAAAGTCGCGAAGGATGAATGCACTGGGAGACCGGTGCATTTTTCGTCGATAAGAAAAGCCCGCAGACCACGGGCTTACGGGTTACTGAAGTAATTTGTGATGGCTCCCCACTCTTACCCAGTGGATTGAGCTTATAGCTTGTCCAAATATTCCAGGGCATCCTTAGCGTTGGTAAAGGCAGGGGAATTGTCGGGGATTACTCCTAATGCTTTGGCTTCAGCTTCTGCCAAGGCGCGCCGGGTGGTTTTGTTTGGTTCTGGGTGTTCCGCGGGTACTTCGAAGGGGAGCTGTTTGTGGCTAATCAATGGATGTATTGTCATCTCAATCACCTCTTTGTGGTTATTTTACACTAGTGGAATTAGTAAAGTAACTTAATAAGGACTGTCTGATCGTTCAGGGCGCATGACAAGAAACGAGTGCAACGTGTTAAGTTAAAAGCAGCCAGCGGAGATCTCCGCTGGTATTACATAACGATTTTGTCGCCCCGCTTGGCCAGAATCTGGTAAAATAATCCTTGAAGTTTTACGAACGGGGGCAGAAGTTTTGAAGTTAAGTTACGCCAAAGAAATTCCCGCGTCGGTATGGGAAGATTGGGCCGCAGCGGCCACGATGCCAGGTCGCTGGGTCGCAGATTGGGAAGCGGCACCCTTTAGTTTTCAAGGGCAACCGCTGTATTTGCTGGTAGAAAGCCATACGGGGCTGCCGGTTGTGGTCGATGAGCTCAATCAGGGGCGCGTGGTCCAAATCATTGATTACTGGGTGGACCAGGTGACCAGCTCGGCCAATTTACAGGCCCACTACCACACTGAGTTAAGCCAGCCGTGGGCAGTGCGGGCGACCGGAGAATTGACGCCGTTGATGCGCCGCTACTTGCGGGTTTTGACCAAGCACCAGGGGGATCTGATGCAGAAGCTGGCCGAATTTGCGACGATCGACGAACGGGTTCGGCTCTTGTACACGATTCCGCACTTCTTATTGGAACAAGTAACGACCGGGGCGAACGTCGACCTGTTCTATGCGCTGACCAAGCAGTTTGCCCGGCGCCCGGAAGCGGCCGATCGCCAATTTAAGTACGTGACCTTACCGATGAGCTTTAAGGATCCCCGTGAATGGGCCGCCTACGAATGGCAGCCGATTAAGCAGGTTCCTAAGGCAGTGATCAAGCAGGTTAAGCAAAACAACGCGGCAATGATTAACCAGTTTAAGCAGACTTTGCCAGCTGCGGACCAAGCGGCTGACGGGCTGGTGGCCAACCTCTTAACCGGTTACTTGAACCAAGGCTTTTTGACCGATTATTTCCGGGTGGTGACGACCTCGTTGGATGAAGTGCTAACTTTGACCAGTGCAATGCCCGATGAGCTGTTGGCCCGGGGGGCGGCGATCATGGAGAAGTTCTATACCTTCTTAATGAAGACCGGTTTGATCCGCAGTGCCGATGCCAAGTGGGTCAAAGATCAGCTCAAGCAACAGGTCAAGGATCGCTTTAGTTTTGCCAACTTGACTGGGATTGAAGATGGCTTGCTGCGGCCAGGGGAACAGCCCCGCCAATTAATCAGCGAGGACGCGTTTGACCAAGCGTTGCGCGAACTGATGGCTGAAGATCCAGAATTGGCCCGGGCGGTCAAGAATGGGGAGTTAACTGAAGAAAAAGCGACCCAGGTTGCCCAACGGATGTACGAAAATGAAATGAAGAAGCAAGGCTAAGGATCGTCGTAGCGCTCAGGTGGGCGTTACGGCTTTTTGCTTGGGATAAAACGAAAAAAGCACAGCCGACAGACTGTGCTTGCTGATTGGGTATACTGGGCTCGAACCAGTAAATTACGGATTCAGAGTCCGCTGCCTTACCAATTTGGCGAATACCCAAGATTCAATTAAAAATGTTGTTTCCTAACAACGAGTATTAGTATAGCGAATCTCCTTATTAAATGCAAGATTAAATCTGATTTTTTTGATATGTTACAATAAAAACGGCATATTAGAGAAAGGGGCAGACTATGGCAAGCAATTCTGATTCGATTTACTATGTGCTCTCAAAAATTCAAACGCACCCCGAATTGGTGGAAACCATCAAGCCACTGTATGGCAACGCGGTGATGGTGACAATCAGTGATGAACTCAAGGTCGCGGATGCGGCACACTATTTTCCGGATAACCATTTGACCGTCAATCGCTTAGCCCCGAGCTTTGTGGCTAAGCACGGTGAATTGTTGGAGCAATTCTTTCAGATGACTGATCAAGACAATCCGGGTTACCACGATGTTTGGATCACCACCAGTCACGTGACCGCGGCAGGGTGTTATTTAGTTGATCTTTCTTTTGAATAACCTTGACAGCAACGGGAAAGAAGCGTATTCTAATTTTTGTAGTTTGATTGCCCGTTGGTCAAATTGGTTAAGACGTCGCCCTCTCAAGGCGGAGTTACGGGTTCGATCCCCGTACGGGTGATTTTTTATAAGTTCAGGAATGTTGATCGGTGTTCAAAACGCCGGTATATCAACATTCCTGTTTTTTGTTATCCAGCATAAAACAGGATTTTACGGAAAAAGTGCGGACAATCTGCGGACAAAATCTTGCTACATCAGCTGTGCCAGGCTGAAGAGAATTTTGAAACCGGCCAAAGCATGACCAGTTTTAATTAGCTTGCGTTTTGTAAGAGCGAGGTATCTTCTAAAAGGTTTGAAAATTTTAATGTTGTGGCCACTTCAGCGCTAAGATCTTTTAACGCAGTCGAAAGGGTGGTTGAATTCACGGGTGTTTGATGTTTGATATTATTTACTAAGTAGATGTACTTGGCGGGTCGGGCCGGGAGCGTTGCTTTGACATCATAATTAAAAATTTTGGCGGCGTTAATATCATTTGGCCGCGCTGCTGTTTTAACCAATTGTTCCACTCCTGACGTGCTGGGAATCGAAAAATCAAAGTGTGATGCTGATCCAGCAATGTTAGTAATTTCAATTGAAGGAGTAAATAATACGCTATTAGTTTTGAAAAATTCAGCGATTTGGTCATTAAACGATTCAGTTACGTTTGCTTTGCTAAGGTAGACCAAATCGTTAATCCGCATGATGGCCTGTAATAAGCGCGTTTTGGCTACTGGAAAGCGATCGATTGGGGCCGTAATACTTAAGGCTTCATCAACTTGCGTCACACCAAAATCAACGAGGACTTGAGTGAAAATCCGCCAAATAGTTTTGGAACGCGAATTGATGGTGATCCCGGCTTCATTTAAGTTATACAGGGTATAGCCAAAGTCAGAAACTTCAATTTCATCTTGATTGACATAATGAGCATACAGATTGATATTGTCATAGTTTGTATCAACAAACGGGGTGCTGATTCAGACATATCCATTGCCCACTTCAGAAAACACGAGCTCTTTTTTTAACCAGGTATTGTATGATTCTTTAAGAGTTGAACTAAGGCTCATGATTAGCTACCTCGCTTTGATATTAGTGGTTTTCGTGCACTAATCCTGTTCGTATTATGCTCTATTGTATCAAACTTAGTGTTGATTAAGTGAGTTAGATTCATATGGAGGACGCTTCCAAAAATTGTAACAATCTTGTAAAATAAGAATAGGAATAATAACACTAACTCCTGAGTAAAGATGTTTTTGAGGTCGCAATGGTTCGCTAATCTAAGGGAGTGAAGATCATGAAAAAGCAAGTATTAGCGGCTGGTCTGCTGACGGCCGTGCTATTGACCCCAGTGGCGTTGCAAACCGTGCACGCCGCCAATTACCAATCCGTGGAAGAACAAGCTGATTTATCTAATTGGGTAGCCAATACGCCAGCCCAAATCAGTGCGAATATGAGCCGGCAAAGGATCGACTTGAACAACTTGCACGGGACCCGTTATGTCGTCCAGTGGGGCGATACCTTATCGCAGATTTCGGCTGTCACTGGGATCTCGGTGGCCAAGTTGGCGTACGACAACAACATTGCCAACGTTGATTTGATTTACGTAGGCCAAGTTTTGATTTTAAATGCCACCGGAACGGTGCCAACCAGTTACCAATACCAGGGGACCGGCCAGCAGGTCGCTTGTACCCACACCAATCTAAATTTGAACGTCAAGCAGGTTAACTTTGTGGTCAATCTTGTTAACCAAAAAGATGTGCAGACACCGAAAGATAGTGATTCGGCAGCCGATGAGGATCTAGCAGACAAGGATACAGAAACCGCTGACTCGGCGGCAACTGAAGAAACTGTTTTAGAAACCAGCAGTGAAACGACCAGCGACACGGCGACGACCAGTACCACAGGCGAAACGGCCGACGATAATTCCACGAAGGTCAGCCGGGCCAAGGCCAGTGAGGAGACTGACCAGACGAATGAATCGGTCACCAAGGATGAGGAAAGCGATGATGAAAGCGCTACGTCCGCTACAACTTCCAGCAGTGAACGCGAAGGCGAAAGTGAAAGTGACGCAGTTAGTTCCACACCGGGGCACAAGATGATGAAGCAGGCTGAGTACGTCAAGGAAACGATTGATTACTTACAAAATGACTTAGAAGAACAGGGCGTTGATATCACTTTACAAAAGGACACCAAGGGGATGCCAAAGAGCAAGAAGCACTACAAGCACGTCAAGGTGGACATTGGCGGCATTTCCAATGATCCCGCCCGCAAGTACTCCCACGAACAAGTCGAAGATCAAGCCGCGGATCTGAAATGGTGGATCCCATACAAACTGAACTTCAGTAATTTTGACAAGCTGGCGACCCACTACCAGCACGTGGCGATCCTCTACCAACACGATGAAGAAGACAATAAGACTTACTACGACGTTTACGCTTGGGAATAAGCCAGTGGGGGTGAGGAAATGAAAAAGAAATCAGTGCTCTTAACCTTCCTGGTGGTGCTCATCGTGGCGTTGGGCGGCTTTGGCTTTTATGCCACCCACGCGGTCAGTGGCGCGGTGCCTGGTCATGTGTACAAGTACCAAGGGGTTAATAAGGTCGGGACGGCCTACATCACCTTTTCGGCCAATAGCGACCGGGCGGTGGTGACCCACTCCAAGCAAACGGCGCTGGCTGCCGATCAAGATCCGACCGCTTTTGATCGCACCTACCAAAAGACCAGCCAGCAGGGGCGGTGGACCTACAAGGCCAGTGGCTCGCATTTGACCTTGGCAATGGTCAAAGACAATGCCGCGTCCCAGTGGCAATACAATTGGGTGACGGTGCTGGGCAGCAAAATCTACGCGCCAAGTTTTACTTATCAGATTAACAATGCCGGACAAGGGGTCAGCCATAAAATGACCAGCTTCACCCGGCTAGATCAATAAGTAATTTGGCAAATTTTCAATCATCGTTCTTTAGCTTTCGCTGATCCTTTGCTATACTAAGGACATGCGATGTTAAGCAACAATGAGAAGGAGGCAACAATCGTGGAAGTTACGATTAATGGTGAAGTCCGCAGCTTGGTCGGCAATCCGCCGGCCGTCGGGGAAGAAATGCCCCACTTTAAGGTGTTTGACAAGAATGATGAAAAGATCAAGACCCGCTTCTTGTTCGGCAAGCCAACGCTGATCAGCGTGGTGCCTGACATTAATACGTCGGTTTGCAGCATTCAAACCAAGAAATTTAATGAAGAAGTCGACAAGTACACCGGGGCCAACTTCCTGACGGTCTCGACCAACACGATTGCCGACCAACAAAAGTGGTGTGCCGCCGAAAATGTGGAACACATGCAATTGGTATCCGACCACGAAGAATCCTTCGGGTACGCCTTGAAGCTGTTGATTCCAGAAGAAGGGATCCTGGCCCGGTCCGTTTGGGTCATGGACGCGGAAGGAAAGATTACCTACCGGGAAATCTGCCCAGAAATCGTGGCTGAACCAGACTACGACGCGGCGATTGCAGCTTTAAAGCAACTCCTGTAACAATCACAGTCAACTAAAAATATCCTTGCGCCCCCGCGGCTAGCTTTGCTGGTCGTGGGGGTTTTACGCTAAAAATTTTGGCTAGAAATTTTGTTGAATAGCCTTGAATGTGTTATTGTCAATAGACAAGGGATCAATCCCCCCACACAAAAGAATTCGATTTTGAATTTGAACGTGGGGGTTTTTTGTACCCAAATTTAAGGTTTTAGACAACAAGATAGCATTGACCAGCTTTTGGGATCTTAGTAGGGTTAGCTCAAAAAAGCTGATCGTTTGCCCCTTGACGCTCCTTAAGCATTAGCGTATCATAAACCTACGTTAAGCGATGACCAAGAGCCTTTTAGCAAGCGGCTGGCAGCGAGGGTCCGCCTGGTGAAAAGGACCTCAGCCAAGGCTAAAAGGGTAGCTTGCGAGCAAGCCTTCTGAATCCAGTAGGAAGGTTCGGTTCATTTACCGTTATCAAATGGTCAAGTGGGGATGGTTTGCCCATCCCAAATTAGGTGGTACCGCGAGCAGTCTCGTCCTATGTTTAGGACGGGACTTTTTTATTTGCGCCCGCCCCTTGGCATCGCCCTTTTTTCAGTGACCACTAAGGAGGAAGACACCATGGCAAAAGATATGCCAACCAAATACGAACCCGCCGGCGTGGAAGCCGGCCGTTACCAGTGGTGGATTGACAACGGCTACTTCAAGCCGTCTGGCGACAAAAAAGCCCACCCGTACTCGATCGTTATCCCGCCGCCGAACGTGACCGGGAAGTTGCACTTAGGCCACGCTTGGGACACAACTTTACAAGATATGATTATCCGCCAAAAGCGGATGCAAGGCTATGACGTCTTGTGGCTGCCGGGGATGGACCACGCCGGAATTGCCACTCAAGCCAAGGTGGAAGCCCGTTTGCGCAAGCAAGGGGTTTCGCGCTACGACCTGGGCCGCGAAAAGTTTATCCAACAAGTTTGGGACTGGAAGGGTGAATACGGCGACATTATTCACCAACAATGGGCCAAGCTGGGGATTTCCGTCGACTACGACCGCGAACGCTTTACCTTAGACGAAGGGTTAAACAAGGCGGTCCGCAAGGTCTTCGTTGACCTCTACAAGAAAGGCCTGATCTACCGTGGGACCTACATTATCAACTGGGACCCGCAAGCCCGGACCGCCCTGTCTGATATCGAAGTAATCCACAAGGATGACGAAGGGGCTTTCTACTACGTGAAGTACCCCTTTACCGACGGGACGACCTTTGAAGGCAAGGACTACATCGAAATCGCCACGACCCGGCCGGAAACAATGTTTGGGGACGAAGCGATCGCCGTTAACCCCAATGACGAACGCTACCAAGCCTTGATTGGCAAGCACGTCAAGGTGCCGCTGGTCGACCGTGAAGTGGAAATTATCGCCGACGACTACGTAACGCCGGACTTCGGGACGGGGATGGTAAAGATCACCCCGGCCCACGACCCGAACGACTTTAAGGTCGGCAAGCGCCACAACCTGCCGGAACTCAACACGATGAACGAAGACGCGACGATGAACGCCAACGCCGGCAAGTACGAAGGGCTGGACCGCTTCGAAGCCCGCAAGGCAATCGTAGCCGACTTAAAGGACCAAGGCTACTTGCTGCGCGAAAAGCCAATTGTCCACTCCGTTGGGCACTCTGAACGGACCGGGGTCCAAGTTGAAGCCCGGCTGTCGACCCAGTGGTTCGTGAAGATGAAGCCGCTGGCCGAACAAGCCTTGGCCAACCAGAAGACGGCCGACCGGGTTGAATTTGTCCCGGAACGCTTTGAAAATACCTACACCCAATGGATGGAAAATATTCACGACTGGGTCATTTCCCGCCAACTCTGGTGGGGGCACCGGATTCCGGCTTGGTACCACAAGCAAACCGGCGAAATGTACGTGGGCGAAGAAGCGCCGAAGGATATTGAAAATTGGGAACAAGACAAGGACGTCTTGGACACTTGGTTCTCCAGTGCTCTCTGGCCGTTCTCCACGATGGGCTGGCCGGATACGGACGCCGCCGACTTCAAGCGCTACTTCCCAACCAACACCCTGGTGACCGGGTATGACATCATCTTCTTCTGGGTTTCGCGGATGATCTTCCAATCGCTGGAATTCACGGGTAAGGCACCGTTTAAGCACGTCCTTTTGCACGGCCTGATCCGGGACGAACAAGGGCGCAAAATGTCCAAGTCGCTGGGGAACGGGATCGACCCGATGGACGTAATTGAAAAGTACGGGGTCGACGCCTTGCGCTGGTTCTTGATTACCGGGTCGACGCCGGGCCAAGACATCCGCTTCTCCTACAAGAAGATGGATGCGGCGTGGAACTTCATTAACAAGATCTGGAACGCCAGCCGGTACGTGATTATGAACTTGGGTGACATGGCCGCACCACAACTGCCAAGTGCGGACAAGTGGGACTTGGCTGATCAATGGATCTTAAGCCGCTTGAATGCGACGGTCGCTCAAGTCAGCGACCAATTCGAGAAGTTCGAATTTGGGGAAGCGGGCCGGGCCCTGTACAACTTCATTTGGAACGACTTCTGTGACTGGTACATTGAAATGACCAAGGAGAAGCTGACCAACGGGACGGCTGAAGAACAGGCCAACACCAAGAACATCCTGGGTTACGTCCTGGACCAAATCCTGAAGTTGATGCACCCAATTATGCCGTTTGTGACGGAAAAGCTGTGGCAAGCGATGCCACACGATGGTGACTCAATTATGGTGGCGGCTTATCCAACGGTAAACGACCAATTGGCCAACCCAACGGCGGAGACCAAGATGGACGACCTGATTGCCTTGATCAAGGCGGTCCGGCAAATCCGTAACGACGCCGGGGCGCCAATGTCCAAGCCGGTCAACATGTTGATCAAGGTGGACAATGATGAGATCAAGACGATCTTTGAAACTAACCGTGATTACATCGATCGCTTCTGCCACCCGGCTGAATTGACGATTGCAAAGGACCTGACGGCACCGAAACTGGCCATGTCCGGGATCTTAGCTGGAGCGACGGTCTACATCCCAATGGCGGAATTAGTGGACTTGGCCGAAGAAAAGGCGAAGGTCGAAAAGGAAATCAAGAAGCTGGAACAAGAAGTGATGCGCTCCGAAAAGAAGCTGGGCAACGAAAAGTTTGTTGCCAATGCGCCAGCGGCCGTGGTGGAAGAAGAACGCCAAAAGGCCGTGGAATGGCAACAAAAGCTGACGGCAGCCAAGGAACGGCTGGCCTCCTTAGCTGAAGCCTAAGCACCACGATTAAGAGCTGGGGGAAGCCCCAGCTTTTTCTACATATTTAATACAGAGAGGAAAATACTGATGTCAATTGAAACTTACGCCGATGCTTTAGCTTTTATCCATGGTCGCCCGCGGGTCAAAAAGCAGCCGACCTTAGCCCGGATGCGGGATTTTTTGGCGGCCCTGGGCCATCCGGAAGCCGGCCAAACCTATTTGCACGTGACCGGGACCAATGGCAAGGGTTCGGTGGTGGCGATGAGCGCGGCGATGCTGGCGGCCAGTGGCCTGACGGTTGGCACCTTTACCTCGCCGTTTATTACCCGCTTTAACGAACGGATTGCAATTAACGGCCAGCCAATCAGTGACGCGGATTTGGTTAAGTACACCCAACAAGTCGCGCCGATCGTGGCGGCCATGGACGCCAGCCGGCCCGAAGGGGGGCCGTTGGAGTTTGAGGTCGACTTGGCTATTGCTTTTCTGTATTTTCAGGCCCAGGCCCCGGACGTCGTGATTTTAGAAGTTGGGATCGGGGGCCGGTGGGACTACACCAACGTGATTGATCCGGTCGCTGCGGCGATCGTAACGGTCGGCTATGATCATATGGCCCTCCTAGGGTCAACCCTGACGGAAATCGCGACCCATAAGGCCGGTATTATCAAGCCCCACCGGCCGGTCGTCGTTGGCCAGCTGCCGGTGGAAGCCATGACGGTGGTTGAGCAAACCGCTCAGCAGTTAGCTAGCCCGCTCTTGCGGTTGGGCCAGGAGTTTCACGCCCGGTCCGGCCAGCCGGGCGCTTTATTCGGTCAGCTGCAGTTCCGGGGGCCGGATGTACCGTCCTTGACGGCTGCGCTGGGTTTGGCCGGGGAATACCAGGTCCAAAACGCCGCGGTGGCCATGCAGTTGGTGACCACGTACCTGACGGCCCAGCATTTGCCAATTGACCCCCGGGCCCTCAAGACCGGGTTAGCCCAAGTTCAGTGGCCGGGCCGCTTGGAGGTGGTCAATGATGAACCCCTGATGCTCTTGGACGGGGCACATAATCTACCGGGGGTGCAGGCCTTGGTCCAGACCTTGCAAACCGATTTGGCCGACCGGGAAATTTACCTGCTGGTGGGGATTTTAGCGGATAAACAAGCAGAATTGATGTTAGGCGAGTTGGCCAGTTTGAAAAACGTCCACCTATATTTGACCCACTTTGCGGGTCCGAGCCAGCAGCGGCCGAGTGCTGACTTGGCTGATTTAATGTCGGACATTCCGACCCGTTATCCAGTTCACCAAGCGCCGGACTGGCAAACCGGACTTTATGAAATTAGCCAAACTATGTCAGCAGACGAAATAATCTTAATTACTGGGTCGCTATATTTCGTCTCCGAGGTGAGAAACTTTTTGAAAGATTAAGCACAATAAATTCACCCTTTTCGCGTATATAAAGAGTAAAGGGGAAATTTTTTTATGATTACACGTTTAGATCGGCCGGAAGCGGAATTGAAGTACCGCTCTTTGATCAAAGGGGCCTTGTATGATCAACCAGAATTATGTGCCTGGTGGCTGAAGCAGGTCCCAACGCCGGCGGCCTTTCGCAATTTGTCGGTCAACAAATGCAATCAGTTGGCTAACCATGACTTAGTCCATTTAGCACCGATGCTGTCAGCGATCGAAGCCGGGGAAGTGATTGTTAAAAGTCCGCGGGAATACTGGGGACAAGCCTACTCCAGTCAGCTGATTGGCCAGGATTTGATTGATTATTTTGCCGGCTGTGAGCAAGAGCAAGTCGCCTTGCTGTGTACCGATGTGCACAACGACATTATTCAGTTTCAGATCTTATTTGCCGGGGGAACCAGCGAATGTGCCTTGTACCCCGATCAAATCCTGCGCCACGCCCTGCAAAACTGCGCCAGTGGCATTATCTTGGCTCATAATCACCCAACGGGGTTGCCCAAGCCGTCCTCGGCTGACCAGCGCTTTTGTGAGCGAATGGAGCACGCCGGTCGCCTGGTGGGGATCCCCCTCTTGGATTTTTTGGTAATTGGCAATACGGACTATCATTCCTGGCGGGAAAACCAAACCGCGGGTGAAATTGAGTAAAAGTTTGCAATCTGGTTAAAAAATGCTAAAGCTGGCGATTCGTCCTATCTTTCTACCATAAGTTGGTGTATCATAATGAACTGTTAGAATGCGTGAGATATGGTATAATATCACCGTTATTACAAAGACTGACTCAAACTATTGAAGGGAAGAAACAGAGTGCCATTAGGAATCGGAACTAAGAACCTTGGGATCGACCTCGGGACTGCCAATACGATTGTCTACATCGAAGGCAAGGGGATCGTTCTCAGAGAGCCATCGGTTGTTGCGCGCAACACCAAGACTAATGACGTGATCTCCGTCGGGGAAGCGGCGCGGGACATGATCGGGCGGACGCCAGCCAGCATTACTGCCATTCGGCCAATGAAGGATGGGGTCATCGCTGATTACGACACGACCGTGGCAATGATGCAATACTACATGGAAAAGGCGCTGGGCAAGAACGCCGGTAAGCCATACGTTATGGTCTGTGTCCCAAGTGGGATCACGGAAGTCGAAAAGCGGGCCGTGATTGATGCGACCCGGGTTGCCGGGGCTCGAGATGCCTACGTGATCGAAGAACCATTTGCGGCTGCGATTGGGGCCGGCTTGCCAGTCATGGACCCAACCGGGAGCATGGTTGTTGATATTGGTGGTGGAACCACGGATGTGGCGACGATCTCCTTAGGGGGGATTGTTTCCAGCCGCTCCATTCGGATGGCTGGTGACAAGATGAATGATGCCATCACCCAGTTTGTCCGCCAACAAAAGAATCTCTTGATCGGGGAACGGACGGCAGAAAAGCTGAAGTGGGACATTGGTTCTGCTTCCGTGGAAGCGGCCCAAGACATGGGGACGACGGAAGTCCGCGGTCGTGATTTGGTAACCGGGTTGCCAAAGACGATGGAAGTCTCAGCCGTGGATGTTTCGACTGCCTTACAAGACGTGGTCAGTGAAATTATCGAAGCCATCAAGGGGACGTTGGAAGAAACGTCACCGGAAATTGCGGCGGACGTAATTGACCACGGGATTGTCCTGACCGGTGGGGGTGCCTTATTGAAGCACTTGCCAGAAGTCATTGCCGATGCTACGAAGGTGCCAGTCTTTATTGCCAACGATCCACTGGATTGTGTGGCGATTGGGACGGGTGAATCTTTGAAGAGCATCGATGTGATGAAGAAGAAAAAGTAGCCGGACAGCGTGCCGCGCAATTGAGCAGGGGATGTGATTCAGATGGTTATCACATCCTCTTCGTGTATTTAGCGGGGCCGGCGTCATGCGGTGAGAGTGGAGAATTAGCATGCGGAAATTTTTTTCAAATCGACGGTTGGTCTTAATTGTGGTCAGCTTAGTCGTGGCCTTCGGCTTGATGGGGGGCTCGGTTGCCTTGCGCAATAACCGTCAAACCCCGCCGCTGATCCAGCAGTTTGGGAATGATGTGGTGGGTTTTGCCGATAACCTGGTCGCCGTACCGGCCAATTTCATCCAAGGCGGGGTCACCAGCTACCAGGACCTTTTGAATACCTACCAAGAAAACCGGGAGCTCAAGGCCCAAGTGGCCGAACTGGCTGAAACCAAGGTCCGCGACCAAACCCTGGCTAAAGAAAACAAACAGTTGAAAGCGGAATTAAAAATGAAGCATTCCATGACCGATTATGAGCTGATTTCAGCCGCGGTCGTCACGCGGACCCCTTCGGCTTGGCAACAACAAGTCGTGATCAATAAGGGGCAAGCCAGCGGGATTCAAAAGGACATGCCGGTAATGTCGGGCGGTAGTTTGATTGGCCGGGTGGCCGAAGTCAACAAGACCAACAGTAAGGTCGAACTACTCAGTGATACCAGTGAATCGGCGAACCGCTTTGCCATCCAAATTGACAATAAGAGCGGGAAGACGGTTAATGGGATCATCACGGATTACAATTCAGCCACGAACGAACTGATCATGGGACAAGTGACGACCAAGGCCACGATTGAAAAGGGCACCAAGGTGTATACCAACGGGATGGGGGGCATTACCCCCAAGGGCTTGTACGTCGGGACCGTCAGTCGCGTGGGCAAGGATGATTACGGTTTGGCCCAAAAGGTCTACATTAAGCCCGCCGCTAACTTTAATGACTTAAACGTGGTCTCGGTGGCCAGGACGGAACAATAGGGGGCGATGTTATGTACCGACTTTCTCGGCTCCGGTTCATCTTTCCGATTGGCCTGTTGATTTGCTTCTTTTTGGATGGCTCGTTAAGTAAGATCTTTGCGCCGCTTTTTTTTGCGGATCCCTATTCGATGGTTTCGTGTTTGACCTTGTTGTGGTTGGTCTTGGCCTATTTTTTTGAAGGAGACGTGGCGATCCCTTTGACTGGGTTTGCAATCGTGGTCGGGGCGGTAGCCGACGTCTACTATGCCGGCGTCTGGGGGCTCTTTATCTTCTTGTACCCCTTGATGGTCTGGTTGACGCGGGTGTTGGCCCATTCCTTTAATCCGTCCTTTTTGACCTCGATTTTGATTTTCTTTATCGACGTGGCGGTCTTTGAATTTTTAAATTACGTGGCCTACAATTTGGTCGGGGTGACAAGTACGAATTTAGTTGACTTTGTAGTCGATGTTTTAGCGCCAAGTTTGGCGTTAAACTTGGTATATTTTGTCTTGTTGTACTGGCCAATCAGCGTGATTTACAAGCGCGCCTTGGCTAAACAACAGTAGCCGTTCTCATCTTTCTTTAATTTTTTCGCGAAAAGGGATTGACAGGACCGGCAAAAATCGGTAAGATAACGACAATCAAATAAGCGACGAAGAACAGAACCAGTAAAAGTTTGGCTGATTTCAAGAGAGTCTCGGGTGGTGGGAAGAGATAATCGGCGGCTTTGAAACACATCTGTGAGTTGACCACTGCAAAGGTGGTCCGGGGAAGCCCGTTACAGCGCAGAGTTTAGAATTTGAACTCGCTAAGGTTGTTTTCGTGAGGAAGCAATAAGATGAGGTGGAACCGCGGCAACGCCCTCTGACCAGTTTGGTCGGGGGCGTTTTTTGGTTCCCAAATTCGCGAACTTGCTGAGGTGTTAATCGCGAGGTTGACACAAATTGGGGTGGAACCACGATCAACGTCCCCTGAGCTTTGCGGCTCAGGGGGCGTTTTTGTTTGAAGCGCGAAACTTTTCCCGGTCGTTGCCGTTGCTTTAAAATAAGCTTAGAAAATCAATTGGTTGCTTGGTATTTCGCCAGACCACAATTGCATTTTGGAGGAGGAGAGTCTGATGTCAATTAATTACATTTCTGAAATTTTACCATCCTTGTTGAACGGGACGAAGTTGACCCTGTCCTTGTTCTTTTGGACGTTAATTGGTTCACTGCCGCTGGGGATTTTGGTCTCAATCGGGTTGACCAGTAAATTTAAACCTTTACAGTGGATCTTAAACTTTTACGTATGGCTGATGCGGGGGACCCCCTTGCTGTTGCAATTAATCTTTGTCTTCTACGGGCTGCCAATTATCGGCGTGGTCTTTCAACGTTACGAAGCTGCCTTATTTGCCTTTATCTTGAACTACGCGGCCTACTTTGCTGAAATCTTCCGGGGCGGCTTCCAATCGATCAATTATGGCCAATATGAAGGGGCGCGGGTTTTACGGTTGAGCTACTTCCAAACCCTGCGCAAGATCATCATTCCCCAAGTGGTCAAGATTGTCATCCCTTCGATTGGGAATGAAGTCATCAACCTGGTGAAGGATTCCTCCTTGGTTTACGTAATCGGGCTGGGCGACTTGCTGCGGGCCGGGAACGTGGCGACGGCCCGGGACGTAACCTTGGTTCCACTATTAATGGTGGGGGTCATCTACTTGATCTTGGTCGGCATCTGCACGTACCTGTTAAAGAAGGTTGAACAACGCTACGCTTACTACAAATAAGGGTTAAGATGAGGAGGAGCACCGATGTTAGAAATTAAGAACTTAAAAAAGAGTTTTGACGGGCGGCAGATTTTAAACGGGGTGGACTTAACGGTCGAAGACGGGCAGATCCTGTGCATCGTGGGACCATCTGGGGCCGGGAAAACGACCCTCTTGCGTTGTATTACCGGGTTGGAAGCTGCCGACAGCGGAGAATTTTTAATTGATGGCCAACCCTTTGATCCCAAGGGGATGGAAGCCAGCGATGCCGTGATGGGCGTCGTTTTCCAAGACTTTAATCTCTTCCCACACTTATCAGTGTTGGAAAACATTACCTTGGCACCCCAACTGGTCTTAAAGGAAGCCAAGGCCGCGGCGGAACAACGGGGCTTGGATTTACTGGATCAACTGGGGTTAGAAGACAAAGGGGGGCTGTACCCCTACCAGTTATCCGGGGGACAAAAGCAACGGGTCGCGATTGCGCGTGCCTTGGCCATGAAGCCGAAGATTCTCTGCTATGACGAACCAACCAGCGCCTTGGATCCGCAACTGCGGGATGAAGTTGCAACCTTATTGTTGAAGTTAAAGGCTCAGGGCATGACCCAACTGGTGGTGACTCACGACATGGACTTTGCCGAAAAGATTGCCGATAAGTTGCTGAAAGTCACGGCCTTAGACCAAAAGGGGTAAGCAAGCATGAAACGAATCAAACTACTGGCCCTAAGCTTGCTGTGTTTGCCACTGTTGCTATTGGCTGGCTGCCAATCAGTGGTGCAGCGGGCGGACTCGCAAGATACTTGGGCCCGGATTGAAAAGCAAAAGAAGGTTGTGATCGGCCTGGACGACAGCTTTGTGCCGATGGGCTTTCGCCAAAAGAACGGGCAATTGGTCGGCTATGACGTTGATTTAGCCAAGGCGGTCTTTAAAGAATACGGCATTAAAGTCGACTTCCAGCCGATTGACTGGTCGATGAAGGAAACGGAACTGCGCAACGGGACGATTGACCTGTTATGGAATGGTTATTCGATGACGCCAGAACGGGCCAAGAAGGTGGCCTTTAGCCGGCCGTACCTGGAGAACCAACAAGTGCTGGTGACCAAGAAGGGTTACGGGGTCAATTCCTTTAGTGATATGCGGGGCAAGACCCTCGGGGTGCAAAACGGTTCCACCGGGCAGGCCCAACTGGATGCCCAGCCGAAGTTGTTAAAGGATTTGATCAAGGGGAAGAGTCCGGTCCTCTACGATACCTTCCCGAACGCCTTTATTGACTTAAACGCCAACCGGATTCAAGGGTTGCTGATGGATAAGGTGTATGCTGAATACTACATTCGTCACCAAAAGAACCGGGCCGATTTTAAGGTGATTGTCAACCCGGCCTTTACGGTCGATCAATTCGCCGTGGGGATGCGCAAGGGCGACAAGACCTTACAAAAGAAGGTTAACCAGGGCTTAGCTAAGCTGCAAAAGAACGGGGAATTGGCCCGGATTAACCAAAAGTGGTTTGGGACCAACAGTAATTACCTCGGTAAATAAAGAAATTAATTTTCCACCTGGCGGTTTCCGCGGGGTGGTTTTTTGATTGCTCTCCCAATTTATTTAGAATAATTCTTAATTAATATTGAGCTTGCGACGGCAGAATTTAACCCCCGCAAGCTGGCCGGTTATGCTAAAATGAAGCCGGAACCAAAATTGATGGGAGGAATCACTGATGACAATGGATCCAAACAAGGCCCAAGATGTCTGGAAGGACGTTGGTCAACACGTACAGTTCACGGTGCTGGAGTTAAACCGCACGGATCAAGCACAGGAAAAGGCAGTTATTGAGGAATTTGCGGATCGCTACCAAGCGATTTTGCGCTCCTTACGGATTCGCGATGCCCAGGGGGACTTGAAGGCCAGCTTTGGTTTGAGTAATGCCGCTTGGGACTACCTCTTTCCAGGGGCAGCCAAGCCAAAAGAATTAGAGACTTACCAGACCCTGCAGGGGCCTAAGTATTCGATGCCGGCGTCAGCGGGGGATTTGTTCTTCCACGTGCGGGCCAGTGACGAAGCAGTGGTTTATGAAGCGATGAGCCAGTTCCGTCGCTTCTTAAAGGACATTACCACGGTGGTCGACGAAACGAAGGGGTTCCGCTACTTTGAAGGCCGGGCGATCATTGGCTTTATTGATGGGACGGAAGCCCCACAAGTTGAAGATGCGGCCGATTACGCGATTATTGGCGATGAAGATCCGGTCTTTGAAAATGGTTCGTATGCCTTTGCCCAAAAGTGGCGGCACAATATGGACTTCTGGCACCACCTCAAGACCGAAGAACAAGAAAAAGCGGTGGGCCGGGAAAAGTTCACCGATTTGGAATTGGCGGATGAAGATAAGTACGCTAATGCCCACAACGTTGCTTCCAAGGCTGAAATTGACGGTGAAGAGCAAAAGATTGTCCGGATGAACGTGCCCTTCTCCGATCCCGCCTCGGGCAATACCGGGACTTACTTTATTGGCTACTCTCGCCACTGGACGGTCACTAAGATGATGTTGACCAACATGGTGGAAAAGAGTGACTTTTTGTTGACCTTCTCCGAAATTTTGTCGGGGCAACTCTTCTTTATCCCGTCGCGGCCATTGTTGGATCAAATTGCCGATGGCCAATTCTAATCTTGCTTAATCGATATACAGTGCTCACTGACCCTTGGTTAGTGGGCCTTTTTTATTCTCCTTGCCTGGGACGGATACATGATTTTTTGCTCAGGCTTGGGCGCAAAGCAAGAAAAGTTTTTGGTAAATCACGCGCTCAATTGCCACCGTCAGTAAAGCGGTTTTTTTAGGTCGCAGGCATTGAGGAAGATGAAAAGCAAACCGGGCGGATCGGCTTGGTGAACGACCAAGATCGCTTGATCAGCGAAACCCCTCGTCCCGTTTTGGGGGCGGGACCACCTTTTGACTACAAGATATAGTTTTGAAAAAGTCAACTCTTTCTATATCTTGTGTTATCCCCTAGGATAAAAACATCAAAAGGAGTGGTAAAAGTGAATGAGCAGCTGACACAATTAGCAACGGTCACAGTTGAAAAGCGGGATCGGACCTTGACCCCGTTTTACGCTTATAAAATCGAATGGGTGCTGGCGCAATTACATGCCAGCCAAGCGACCCAGCAAGCCGTCATTGCCGCTTTGGTGGCGCGGTTGGCGGGTGAGCGCACGGTCAAAACCCGGCAGATTGCCGCGGTGATCATCGAAGCGTTGGAAAAGACGGGGGCCCACCAACTGGCCCAAGCGTACCAAGACTACCGAACCCAAGATGAGGCCGCTTTTGCGGCTGCCACTGATCCGCAGACTAAATTGGCCGCCCTGTTTGATCATAACGATCGGGTGGTCCACGAAAATGCCAATAAGGATTCCCGCGTCTTTAATACCCAACGGGACTTGGAAGCCGGGGTCGTCAGCCGGGCGCTGGGCTTGAAGATGATGCCGGAAGTGGTAGCCAAAGCCCACTTGCGGGGAGATTTACACTGGCATGACCTGGATTACTCGCCCGTAACCCCGGAAACCAACTGTTGTTTGATTGACTTTGACGAAATGCTGGCCCACGGCTTTAAGATCGGCAATGCCTGGGTGGATTCGCCTAAGTCAATTCAAACCGCAACCGCCCAGATGTCACAAATCATCGCTAACGTGGCGTCGTTGCAATACGGTGGTTGTTCCGCCAACCGGATTGACCAATTGTTAGAACCTTACGCCCAATTAAATTACGAAAAGCACCTGCGCGATGCCGCAGAATGGGTGGCGCCAGCCAAACAAGAAGCCTATGCGCGGCAAAAAACGGAAAAAGACATTTACGATGCCATGCAGGCCTTGGAATACGAGATCAACACCCTGTATTCTTCGCAGGGGCAAACCCCCTTTACGACCGTTAATTTCGGGTTGGGGACTTCGTGGATTGCCCGTAGCATTCAAAAGGCGATCCTGCAGATTCGCATTAAGGGGTTAGGCAAGGAGCACCGGACGGCCATCTTCCCGAAGCTGATCTTTACCCTCAAGCGCGGCCTTAACCTTGACCCTGGTGACCCTAACTATGACATCAAACAGCTCGCCCTCGAATGCTCGACCAAGCGGATGTACCCGGACCTCTTGATGTATGACAAGATTAAGGAATTGACCGGGAGCTTTAAGACGCCGATGGGCTGCCGTAGCTTCTTGCAGGGCTGGGTAGACCCGGCGACGGGCAAGGAGGTCAATTCTGGCCGGATGAACCTCGGGGTGGTTTCGTTAAACTTGCCGCGGATCGCTTTGTTGGCCCAGGGGGATCAAGACCGCTTCTGGACCATCTTCAATGAACGCTTGGCGCTAGCCAAGCAGGCCCTGGACTACCGGATTACCCGGACTAAGCAGGCCAAGCCCGAAAACGCCCCCTTGCTGTATATGTACGGAGCCTTTGGCAAGCGCTTAAAGCCGACTGATAGCGTGGACGAAGTCTTTAAAGACAGCCGGGCCACGGTGTCGCTGGGTTACATTGGCCTGTACGAAGTCGGCGCCACTTTCTATGGTCCCCGGTGGGAAGAAAATGAGGCCGCCCACCAGTTTGTTTTGTCGATCGTCCAAAAAATGGCCGCGGCGTGTCAGAAGTGGGAAGCCGAGGAAGGTTACCACTTCAGCGTCTATTCCACCCCGGCCGAATCATTGACCGATACCTTCTGTCAGGCGGATTTAAAGAAATTTGGCCGCATTCCCGATGTGACTGATAAGGAATACTACACGAACAGTTTCCATTACGACGTCCGCAAGCACCCGACCCCGTTTGATAAGCTGGCCTTTGAAGCTGACTTTCCGCAGTATGCGGCGGGGGGCTTTATTCACTACTGTGAGTATCCCAACTTGCGCCAAAATCCCAAGGCCTTAGAGGCGGTTTGGGATTGGGCCTATGATCAAGTTGGTTATTTAGGGACCAATACTGCGATTGACCAGTGCTTCAAATGTGGCTTTAAGGGGGAATTCGAGGCCACGGCCCAGGGCTTTAAGTGCCCCCAGTGTGGCAACCATGATCCAGCTAGTTGCGACGTGGTCAAGCGAACCTGTGGTTACTTGGGTAACCCCCAACAACGGCCAATGGTCCACGGGCGTCACGAAGAAATTATCCACCGGGCCAAGCATATGACGAAAGGAATGATTAAACATGCCGCGGACTTTGAGAAAGCCAAACAATCCGAAGCCCAACGAGTGGCTCGCCAGTGAGCTTTCCCAGCAATACATTGCTGATTACAAACCGTTTAACTTTGTTGATGGGGAGGGGGTTCGTTGCAGTCTGTATGTGTCAGGCTGTCCTTTCCACTGCCCGGGCTGCTATAACGTGGCCGCCCAGAATTTTCGCTATGGGCAGCCCTACACCCAGGAGTTAGAAGACCAAATCATTGCCGATTTAGGGCACAGCTACGTGCAAGGCCTGACCCTATTGGGGGGCGAACCCTTCTTAAATACCCAGGTCTGCCTGCGTTTGGTCAAACGCATTCGCCGCGAGTTTGGCGACCGCAAGGATATTTGGTCTTGGTCGGGCTATACCTGGGAGGAGTTATTGCAAGATTCCCCCGATAAATTAGAACTTTTGCACCTTATTGACATCTTGGTCGACGGACGGTTTTTGTTGGCGCAAAAGGATCTTACTTTACAATTCCGCGGGAGTGCCAACCAGCGAATTATCGACGTCCCTCAATCCTTTGCCCAAGGCAAGGTCGTCATCTGGGACAAGCTCGTTCGTTAATGAGTAAACTGTTTTAATTACGAACGTTAAATTCGTTCGGGATTTTTTGTTGGGATAATCATTTACAAAGCTGAAAGTTCGTGTTAAGATTTTCTTCATCAAAAAGCCGAAGATTCACTTGGAATTTCTGGTTCAGTAGCAAGAAATTCCGAATGACCTTTGGGAAGAGAATTGAAATGCGGGAGGCAAAGCATGGATACAAAAGTAGAAAGCAATTTGATGATTGGCCCCGATGATAAGGTACCGGCGGGTGAAGCGACCCTCTTGGGCTTACAACACGTCTTGGCGATGGACGTCTACGTACCGCCGATCATCTTAGCGGGGATGCTTTCGATGGGGGCCTTGGATTCACAAGGCTTGTTGCAGGGGACCTTTTTAGCGGCCGGGATCGGGACGATTTTACAAACGGTTCTCTTTATGAAGATGCCGATGTCGCAAGGGCCATCCTTTGTGCCCCTGGGCGCCGCGGCTGGCATTGCCTTGGCCGGTGGGGGCTTGGCGGGCCACGGGATGGGGACCTTGATTGGCGCCCTGGTCGTTGGCTCCTTAGCCATGGTGTTGTTAGGGTTGACGGGGGTCTTTCAAAAGATCATTAACAAGTTGGTTCCCGCCGTCGTGGGGGGCACGATCATCACTTGTGTGGGCTTGTCCTTAATTCCGTCGGCGTTAAACGACAATATTTTCTTGGCCCAAGGCAACATTTATCAAAACATTGAACTGGCCAGCGCGACGGCCTTAACGCTGTTAGTTTGTGTCGGGATCAGTATTCGCTTCCCCCGCGTGCAAAAGATTTTTCGGACCGGCTCGATCGTAATTGCCTTGCTGGTCGGCACGCTCTTAAGTGCCTTGATGGGGCGCTTTGATTGGCAATCGGTCGCTAAGGCAGCGTGGTTTGGTTTTCCCCAACGGACGATTTTGCACTGGGGGATTCACTTTGATCTGACGGCCATTTTAACTTTCTTGATCATCTACGCGATTATTACGACGGAAACGACCGGGACTTGGTTTGCCATGGGGGCCGTTACCAACCAAAAGATTACCAATCAACAATGGAACCGGGGGATCATCGGGGAAGGGCTGTCCTGTTTGGTTGCTGCCCTGTCCGGGGCAACGCCAGTGACGGGGTACTCCACGAACGCGGGGGTCATTTCCATTACCGGGGTCGCTTCCAAGCGCGTCTTTGTGGCTGCGGGGGCCTGGTTTATTGTCTTAGGTTTCTTCTCGAAACTGTCGGCCTTTTTAGCAGCGGTGCCAGCTCCCGTGATCGGTGGGGTCTTTGCGATCATTACCGTGACGATCATGTTAAATGGGTTAAACGTGATTCGCGGGATTCAAACCCAAGCCAGCGACTTATACATCATTGGTTTGCCAATCATTTTAACCTTGGCGATTGTCCTGCTGCCGAAGACGGTGACAAACCACGCGCCGCAATTAGTCCAGTACCTGTTGGGGTCACCCGTAGCGATTGCCGCTGTATGTGCAATTGTCTTAAACCTCTTGATGCCACGGGACCACAAATTAACCCACCTGTAAGCTAAATTTGACAAGTTTGCCTAGGCGTAGGTTACAATAATAGGGATCAAGAGCGGAGCTTTTGGTCCCTTTTCTTGATTTAGCACAATTGGCAGAGAGAAAATGAGGGAAGAGAAATTCATGGAAACAGTTACCTTAAATAATGGCTTAATCATGCCCGTCGTGGGCTATGGGACCTACCAAATTGAAAGCGACCAGACGAAAGCAGCGGTCACGGCGGCGATTCAGGCCGGTTACCGGTTAATCGATACCGCGCAATACTACGGCAATGAAGCCGGGGTTGGCCAAGCGCTGCGGCAAAGTGGCCTGCCCCGCACCGACTTCTTTGTGACCAGCAAGACCCCTTTGAGTGGGTACGCCGAAACGAAAGCGGGGATCGATGAGTCCCTGCAAGCCAGCGGATTGGATTATTTTGATTTAATGCTGATTCACTGGCCAATTCCTAATTACTTGGAATCCTATGGGGCCTTAGAAGATGCTGTAAAGGAAGGCAAGATTAAGGCAATTGGCCTGAGCAACTTTAACCATCAGCAGGTTGATAAGGTCTTAGCCAATGCCCGCGTTAAGCCGGTCATCGACCAAGTTGAGACCCACTTGCTTTGGCAGCAAGCCAAACTGCATGAATACTTAGTTGCAAATGATTTGGTCCATCAGGCTTGGTCGCCACTGGGCCAAGGCGCCGAAACCATTATGGACAACCCGGTTTTAGACGAGTTGGCGGCGCACTACCAGAAGTCGCCAGCCCAAGTGGCCTTGCGTTTCTTGCTCCAAGAGGGGGTAACGGTTATTCCTAAGGCCTTGCACCCACAATATTTAGCGGAAAACATCGCCCTGTTTGACTTTGAACTAACGGCGGCTGAACGAGCGGCCTTGCGCGCCCAAGACCAGCGTCAATCGCTGGAAAATTGGCCGAGCGGGATGCAAATCGAAACCCAATATTAATCCTCAGGCGCCCCACCGGAAGCTTTTTCACCGGTGGGGCGCCATTTGTTAAAATATGATGTTTTGATGGCTTAGCCGTGTTGAAAGGGTGGGGCGCGGCGGCATTCGGGATGCTGGCGGGGCGCCAAAGTTACAAAGTCAGTAACATTGGGGCCGCCAATCCCACTTGGTGGGGAAGTCGGCCCCCTTGAAAACGAAAAAATCAGCCGTAAGTGGCGCCAAATATTACAATCGGCAGCAAAAGTGAAGAAATTATGCCCCGGTCGAACTGGTTGGCGCGCTAAGGCCGCCTTGAGGCTGGCGGGAAGGGGACCAAGAATTTGTTACACGGGGTTACAGTGGCCGGGGGGATTGAGAAGAACCGGTAATTGCTTCGTAACGCGGGGCGGGTATAGTAAGAACCGTTGATAGCTGATCCGGGGTGGTAAGAAAAAAAGAACAGTAAAGGATGTTGAAAAATGAAATTAAACCTGAAACGCAAAACTTGGCAAGTAACAGCTGCCGTTGCCGGCGCAGTCGCCTTAGGGACCTTAACGGCCGCGACAACCGCGAGTGCGGATTCAATCTACACCGTACAAGCGGGGGATACCCTTTCCGGGATCTCGCTTAAGTTAGGTCACGATTTGACCTTTGTCGATACCCTGGCCCAACGCAACCAAATTGCCAATAAGAATCTGATCTACGTGGGGCAAAAGTTGGTAATCGGCGATGATGGAACAGTCTGCGTGGCCACGCCACAACAATCTACCAACTTGCCGCAGGCCAGTGCTGCTGCCAGTGCAGCTACGAATGCCCCGGCGGCTGCCAGTTCGGCGGCACCGGCGGTCGATAGCAGCGCCGCCGGTCAAAGCAGTGCGGTCAGTCAAAGCAGTCCAGTGGCAAGAAGCACTCAAATGGCCCAAGCGCCAGCCGCCAGTGCTACCACTAGCCCGGCAACAACGGCTACGACCACAACTACCAGTTCGGCGACCGCCACAACCACGCCTGCTTCCAGCAGTGAAGAGGCGGCCCGCCAATGGATCATCCAACACGAATCCGGTGGCAACTACAGCGCGCAAAACGGTCAGTACTACGGCGCTTACCAACTGAGCCTGGCGTACCTAAACGGCGACCTCTCAGCAAGTAATCAAGATACCGTCGCCAACCAATATGTGGCCAGTCGCTATGGCTCCTGGGCCGCGGCGCAAGCCTTTTGGCAGCAAAATGGGTGGTATTAACAACCTAGCATTCGCATTGGGATCCGGGCGACCGGGTCCTTTTGATTTGAATTAATTTTCATACGTGCCAAAAAAACGTAAAAGCTACAAAAAAATATTCATGACGAAAAGCTAACCTTCATCAATGTTGAGCCTTTTTTGACATGCAATTTACAAAAAGGTCAAGAAAAGTCAGACAAAACATTTGATCTTTCTTGACCTTTGACGATAATAGTAAGTGTAAAGAGTTTAACGAAAGGGGATTTTAATAATGATGAATGGATTGCAACGGCGGGACAACTGGATGGATAACATGTTTAACTGGTTTGACCATGGCTTCGAACCAGAAACGATGCTGAGCGGTGCCAGCATGCGGACCGATATCGCTGAAGACGACCACGCTTACCAAGTCAAGATTGATATGCCTGGCTTTGCGAAGGATGATTTACACTTAAGCTATGACCAAGATGTCTTGACGGTTACGGGGCACCGGGATGCCCAAAGCGAAGCCAAGGACAACACTGGTAACTTATTGCACACCGAACGGCGCTATGGCCAGTTTAGCCGCCAATACCGTCTGCCAGAGGTTGATCGGCACCAAATCAGTGCGAAGTACGAAAATGGGGTCTTGACGGTCACCTTGCCGAAGTTAGCCGCCAGTGACAAAGCAGACACGACGATTACGATTGATTAAGGTTAACTAAAGACGCTAAAAGGCTCGGAACACGTTGGACGTGAGTTCCGAGCCTTTTTTAACGTCAGGATTGATTATTTAACTAAGCGGAATTTCTAAGGATTGGGAAACCATCTTGTATTGGGTCGTTGCAAATTCTTCAATCGTAACCGGATTTTCGGAGTGGAGCCATTGCATAAAGGTGCTGAGGAGTCCCCCAGTCATAAAGAAGAGCCGGAAGCGTTCAACGTAATCAGCATCTTTAGACATGGTCAATAAGTCCTCGGTCAACAAGCAGGTCATATCGTACAAGAGGTTGGATAACCCCGCTTGATCAATCGCCAACAGTTCTTCTTTGTATTGTTGGTAGTAGGCCAGGATCTTCAGCAGGTTTTTTTCGTTGAATAAAACATTGGCGGCCGGCAGTTGCGGAGCAATTTGATGGCTGGCTTCGTCTTGTAAATGAGCCAGAAAATCCATGATGATGGAACGTTTGGAGGTGTAATTCCGGTCAAAGTCCGCTTGCGAAACGTTGGCAGTTTCGATTACATCCGGAATCGTAATTGCTTCATAGGGCATGTTTTTTAACATTTCCATGAAGGTCTTGGCGACCGCTTCCCGAATCTTAGGGTTGTCATTACTAGGTAAAGTCATGCTGGTACATCCTTTCTGAGCACTGAAGCGCCACTTTTTAATTTATAATCTGATCGGCGATTTGCGAATGATCAGTTCAAATATCAATTAACTATATCATTAATTCTGAAAAAAGGGTAGTTTTTTGAATATAAAAAAGCGCGGCCCCAACCCACGTTATTCTAAATGCTCCTTGATCCCCATGGGAAAATCCTTGTCGATTTCCTTGAGAATCGGCAACAAATAGTTGATGTAGTCGTGGTAAGCCTCAATCGGTTGCTTGGGATCCGCGGTTTTGGCCATCAGGGCGATGGCAATTTCGTGGGCACGTTGTTCGTTTGAAATCACTGTCTTCACCTCAAAAAGATATCCTTAGCGATTATGCAATAAACCAAGTTTAGCTTGGCATTCGGGACATAAGCCCTTGACTTCAATATCCGTCCGGTTGACCAAGTAGTGGGTCTGCTGCCGGGTGATTTCGTCGAGCTGCTGGTTTAAGCGACTGAACTCCGGCGCAAACACGTCGGCGATTTTACCACAATTTTCGCACACGACGTGGTAATGCGGCTGCCCAAAGTAATCGAAGTGGGTGGAGCCATCCCCGTTTTTGAGCTCAATGACTAAATGGTAGTCAACGAGCAACCGGACGGTATTGTACACCGTGGCAATGCTGATGCTGTCGTCATGTTGCTTGAGATCTTCGTAAATCATTTCCGCACTGGGGTGAGTGTGGTGGGTAATCAAATAGTTTAGAATTGTTTTGCGCTGGGGGGTCAAACGGACCTTATGTGATTTTAAAATTTCAAGCGCGTGAGCTAATTCATTTTGTGCCAAGTTAATCCCTCCCTTTGTGTTTCTTATTTTGTCTTTATTATAGCATTGACAGAAATATTTGGGAAACCTATAATGATCTCCGTTAAGAATCATTCTAAATTTAGGGAGAAGGAATTTTTGATGACGACCCTTGATCAAACGGGTACCCCGTATCGGCGGGGCTGGTTTATCGTTACTTTGTTGCTCGGGACGTTTACCATGTCGTTGAGTCAGTCGGCCCTTTCGACCGCGTACCCGACCTTGATGCACAGTTTTGGCTTATCAGCTGATGTAATTCAGTGGCTGACGACCGGGTTTATGTTGGTCATGTGTATCAGTATGCCGATTTCGCCCTGGCTGTTGAATAATTTGAGTTTTCCGGCTATGTTTACTCTGGCGCTCGGGATGTTTGACCTAGGAACGCTGATTATTGTCGCGGCCCCCGCCGCTTGGGGGGCGGCCGGTTTTGGGATCATGATGGTCGGCCGGATTCTGGAAGCTGGCGGGGTTGGCTTATTATTTCCTTCGTATCAAACGGTCCTCTTAGAGATCACCCCCAAGGACCAACGCGCGACGACGATGGGCTTGGCGGGGTTGGTAATGGGCTCAGCCTTGGCGTGCGGGCCAATTGTGGCTGGAATTTTACTGAAAATATTTGCTTGGCAGGCGGTCTTCATCTTTTTTGCCGTCGTCATCACCATCGTCTTGTTGGTAGCGCGCGGGGGCGCAATTCGGGATGTCTTGCCGCGCCGCCAGTCGGAGTTAGATTGGTGTTCATTGGTCTTATTATTGGGGATCATAGGTTTAATGCTAGGGATCGATCAAATTGGCAAGCCAGGAGTGGCTTGGCATTGGTATGGTGCAGGAGTTTTGCTTAGCCTAGCGATGCTAACTGGGTTTACCTGGCGCCAATTTCACTTGCCACAGCCCGTCTTAGAGTTGCGCGTGTTGCTGAACGTTAAGTATGACTTGGCAATTTTACTGACGTCCTTGGCGTACGTGGCCTTGATTGTTACCACGATTATTTTTCCTTTGTATTACCAGGAAGTATTGCACCTGAGTCCGTTCTGGTCAGGATTGGCCTTGGTCCCGGGGGCCGCGCTGTTGAGCCTGTTAAATCCGTTGACGGGGCGCTTGGCCGATCGCTTGGGCTTTCAGCCAACCTTAATGTTGGGAATGGGCTTAATTGCTGGCGGATGGCTGTTAGCTTGGTGGCAGGTTGCCAGTGGCCATCTATTGCCAATGATTGGGGCGGCGATGGTGATTGAAGGGGGCAACGCCTTCGTCATGATGCCAGCGGTTACCCTCGGGGCGAATGCCTTGCCGGACGCACTGGTGGCGCACGGGACGGCCGTGATTACCACTTTTCGGCAGTTGATTGGTTCCACCGGCGTTGCGGTAATGACCTTATTGTTGACCCAGGAAACGCAAGCCGCTGTGCACCGTGGGATGGCACTTTTGCCCGCTGCTATCGGGGGCTACCAGCAAGTTTGTCTGGTGATGCTGTGCTTAGCTGGCTTGGGGTTACTGTTGGCGTTCGGGTTGCGCGAGCATCGGGCAACAATATAAATTTAAAAATATTCATCATAAATCGCCTGGTTTGACGTATATATAAGATAAGGACAGCAAATTGCTGTTCCATTAAATCAGCGAGGTGAAGCAAAATGAATCAGCACTACCCAACCTGGGCTCAGCACCCCCTCATGAAGGATTACTACGATCATTATTGGGGGCGGCCGGTCTATGGCGAAAGCGAGTTGTTTGAATGGCTATGTCTAGAAATCTTCCAAGCAGGGCTCGCTTGGCGACAAGTCTGGCAACGTCGCGCAGCCTTTGAAGCGGCCTTTGCCAACTTTGAAATTGAAGCGGTCGCCGCGTTTACGGCCGCGGATGTCGACCGGCTGCAAAATGATTCAGGGATTATTCGTAACCGGGCCAAAATTCAAGCTTGTTGTCACAATGCGCAATTGCTGGCTCAATGGCATCAAGCCGGCCGCTATCTTTCGCCGGTAGCGTGGGCAGTTACCGGCGGGGAGGTGTTGCGATTGCTGCCGGATCAGGCTGGCCGCTTGCCAGCTACGATGCCGCTTGCGACGACCTTTGCGAAGCAATTAAAGGCCCAAGGTTTTCAACGGACAGGGCCTAAGACCGTTTTTGCGTGGTTGTGTGCGGTCGGGATAATTAACGGTCGGTTACCGGAGTAAAGAAAAAGGGTGGCGGTAAGCTGTTGGTTCAGCTTACCGCCACCGTGATTTTAGCTCCAGTAAGTAAAGACGATTACCAGCATTTGGGTTAGACAGGTCAACAATAAGGAAGGTTCCGGGGTCTTTTTATACATGGTAAATAACCACCAACCTAAGCTAATCAATCCGGCGGCTAAAATTGGCCAGCGGAGGGGATGCGAGAGCAAAGAAATTAGTAAGCTCAACAGGGCAATCAGCATTACCAGGGCCCGCCGGTTGGAACGGGGCATGAAGAAAGGCGCCCAGAAGCACCAAGTCGTAGTCATTACCGGTAACAGGTAGGTTACGATTTCCCAGGAAATAAAGTGCAAACTGGTGTAGGCGACGCCTACCGGAACGGTGAGCATCAGTAATGCCCCGCAGGTGAACAGCCCTAACTCATTTTGCAGCTGCAGAGTTGGCCAGGTTAACAGGACCGTAAACAAAGGCAATAATAAGAGCAAGAGCATGACCAAGGGGGTCGTGATAAACCCGGCGATTGCACACAGCGCACTTAGGCCCAACAGCGGCCACGCGAGGGGGGCTTGAAAGCGGTGCTTGAGCAATAACACCAAGCTGTAGGCAATCAAGAACTCATACAAAAATAACATCCCCATGTGGGCGTTAAAATGGGTCCCAGACACCCCTACGGCATAACTGAAGGGGGCAAAGGACCAACTGATAAAAACAATGGCGGCAGTAGCTAAGATTTGTTGCCACTGGTCAAAGGCAACGTGGTATTGTTGGCTGTTTAAACGGCGCACGATAAATTCCTCCCCAAAACTTTCCTTTAGTATAACTTTAATCTGGCTGGCATTGAATAGCTGATGGCAAATATGTTAAGATTGACGCGTTATAAAGCAAATTCCCGATGGGAGGGTGGTTAACACCCGCTGCCTTGTAACCGCACATTCAGTTATTGAAGATATGGGGGAATTATCAAAATGAAGAAACACTTATTTACGTCCGAATCCGTTTCCGAAGGGCACCCGGATAAGATTGCCGATCAGATTTCTGACGCGATTTTGGATGCCTTGTTGGCTCAGGACCCGGAAGCCCGGGTGGCAGTCGAAACGTCTGTAACGACCGGGTTGGTCCTGGTCTTTGGGGAAATTTCAACGACGGCCTATGTGGATATCCAAAAGGTGGTTCGTGAAACCATCAAGGAAATTGGCTACACGAATGGTAAGTACGGCTTTGACGGTGATAATTGTGCTGTCATTGTCTCTTTGGATGAGCAATCGGCCGATATTGCCCAGGGGGTTGACGACTCCCTGGAAGTCCGCGATGGTGGGGTGGACCCCTTGGATCAAATCGGGGCTGGCGACCAGGGGTTGATGTTTGGCTACGCCACGGACGAAACGCCCGAATACATGCCGCTCCCATTGATGCTCAGCCACCACTTAATGCAGCGGATTGCCAAGTTGCGTAAGGATAAGCAATTAGCGTACTTGGGACCAGACGCGAAGGCGGAAGTGACGATTGAATACGATGAAAATCACGTGGCCAAGCGGGTTGATACCGTGGTCTTGAGTACCCAACACGAACCCGACGTTACCTTAGACCAGATTCGCCACGATGTCTTAGAGCAAGTGATTCAACCAGTCATCCCAGCTGAACTGCTGGATGATGAGACCAAGTACTTCATTAACCCGACGGGCCGGTTTGTGATTGGTGGGCCCCAAGGAGATGCCGGTTTGACGGGTCGGAAAATTATTGTTGATACCTATGGTGGGGCGGCTCACCACGGGGGCGGGGCCTTTTCCGGCAAAGATGCCACGAAGGTTGACCGCTCGGCTTCGTACGCGGCCCGCTATATCGCCAAGAATTTAGTGGCCGCTGGTTACGCCAAGCAATTAGAAGTCCAAATTGCCTATGCGATTGGGGTTGCCAAGCCAGTTTCGATCTCAGTTGACGACTTTGGAACGGGGACCAAGAGCGAAGAAGAATTGATTAAAGCTATCCAACAGGTCTTTGACTTGCGGCCGGCCGGGATTATTCAAATGTTGGATCTCAAGCGGCCAATTTACAAGCAAACGGCGGCTTATGGGCACTTCGGGCGGACCGATATTGAACTGCCATGGGAACAATTGGATAAGGTCGCAGCATTAAAGGCGATCTTAGGCTAATTACTGTTAAATGATAATAAACAAAATGCCAGTGACGACGGCTGCGTCCGTAATCACTGGCATTTTGCTTTTTTAAAGGCTTAAAGCGCCGTGGGGTGCGGCAGAAAATGCGTAAAAACAATCTGCCACAGGCTTAAGACGAAGATCCCCAGGCACCAGCCCCCGAGCACATCGCTGGGGAAATGGGCGCCAACGTAAATCCGGGAGCAGCCCACTAAGATAATTAGGCCGCCCAAGCAAAGACTGCCCCACCCCTTGGTCCGTCGGGAGAGGGGGCTGGCTAATAAGACGAGGAGAATCCCGCCCAACAGTAAAGCCGCCCCACTGGAGTGCCCACTGGGGAAGGAAAAGCCACCGTAATGCATTAAGACTTCCGCGCTGGGCCGCGGACGGTTAACTAAGTGTTTGATGACTTTGTTGAGTAGAGTGCCGCTGCAAAGCGCAAGACTAAACTGGGCCGTCCACCGCCATTGCCGGTGCCAGCTCAACCAAAGGACAAATAAGCCTGCCCACCCCACAGCGGGCCAGGGATCAAACAGGCGGGTAAAGTGGGTGAAAAAAGCGGTCTGAGCAGGGGTGCGGTGGGTATTGACCAGACACCGGACGTGATGGTCAAAGGCTAAGACCGCCGAATTTTGACTTGCGACCAGGTACCAATCCAGTAAAAAGAGCAAGCCACTGGTGATTAGCAACCAGTAGCGCCAAGGGATTCGTTTCAAAGAAAAGGCCTCCTTGAACATTGAGAAATTTTACATATTTAGTGAATGGCCTTATTTTAGCATGCCAGCCGGTGCTTGACGAGGACTGGGCGGCTGGCTACACTGAAAACATTAACTTGGACGGAGGCAATGCGATGACAACTTTGACTGATCCCTGGTGGGTTAAACGAACGGGTAATGAAATCACCCTGGGGTTAACCCCAACGGCGTTAACCCAACTTGGCAAATTATATTTTTTAGATTTTCCGGCGCCGGGGGCGGTTTTAAAAGTTGGCCTCCCTTTTGCCACCATTGAAGCCCAACATTGGATTGTGACTTTAAATAGTCCGGTCGCTGGCCAAGTCGTGGCCTTGAATCCGGTTTGGCAAGGGCAGATTGAACCAGCGGGGCAAACGAGTGCTTGGCTGCTTCGCCTGGTCACCGTTTAGAAGTGGGCTGTGTTAGAATGAAGAAAAGCAGAAAAAGGGGTTAGGGTAGTGAAGGAATTTGGTGAATTCGAACGCCAAGCCGTGATGATTCACGAACAATTAGCTGCGGGAGAAATTTATTACGAAGCCCGGGATCAGTTAGCCAAGCTAGCTGATAAGCTGAAAGGGCACCGGCGGACCCCACGGGAAACGCCAACGGTCAATCCGGTTTTTATTGTCGAAATGCATTTGATGATGACGGATGGCGCCCCGCAGGCCAGCAGCGTGTCAGACGATTTTTTGGCTGACTTACTCGTGGCGATCCAGACGGCCGACGGGCACTTGCGCCATCAAGTGGTCAGCTGGATGAACTGGGCGATTGATCATCATCGTTTGACCAATGACCAGTTGCAGTGGTTGGCAGTCCAGTTGAGTCAAAGCAAGTATTTATACGATCATTTGCTGGAACGCAACAGTCCTGGGGTATACGCGCGCAGCTTGACCTTAGTGCTCCTGCGTTTTGTCTTATACGCGGCGCGCCAGCAGGAGCGCCCGATTGAGGTTGCGACTCTCAAACGGCTCAGTAATCGGTTGGTCGTGGCGATGCTGGGGGAAAAGGATTTACGGGGCTTTGTGGAAGGGGCCGGATGGGTGCAAACCTTTGCGGCCTATGCCGGTTTATGCAATGAAATTTGTGCCGACGAGCGGCTTAACCGCGGCGATAAATTGTTTTTGGTAGCTGCCTACTTGGTGGCCTATCGTCGCTTGCGGGCGCCATTAACGATGGGCGAGCCGGATGAAGGAGCCGCTTTCATCGCCCAAGCAGTAAAGACGCACCCGTTGTACGCGCGTTATTTTATTGAAGATCTCAAGGCTTGGCGACAGGAAATGGATAAACAAGACCCGAATAAGCCGGCAACTTGGCACCGGGTTTTTAACTACCGGCACTTGCTTCAGTTATTATTGCTGGATAGTGCTTTGCCGGCCCAAGTCGTGCAGGCGGTTATGGAACAAGAAAACCGTGGTTAAAATGGTAGCGCTTATGTTATAATATAGTTTCCAAGAGTTACGGTTTTAAATTGACAATTGAATAAAGGAGATAGTTATGGCAAAAGATAAACTTCACGTCGCCCTTTTATTTGGGGGGAACTCTTCTGAACACGATGTTTCCAAGCGATCCGCGCACAACATTTACGATGCGATGGATAAAGAAAAGTACGACGTTAAGCTTTTCATGTTTACCAAAGATGGGATCTTGATCGATGACGAAGCTTCCCGGCGAATTTTTGATGGGGAACCGGAGGACCAAGTCGTGCAAGAAGCCTACGCGAAGATGGACTTGGATTCACCACTGGCTCCAATCAAGGTTTTAGAAGCGGCTGGGCCAATTGACTTTTTCTACCCAGTCATTCACGGGAACCTCGGTGAAGACGGGACGGTCCAAGGCTTGTTCCGGTTGCTAAAGAAGCCATACATCGGGACGGGAATTGCGGGGTCAGCGATGGCCTTTGACAAGGATTTGACCAAGCGGATCTTAGACCACGCGGGGATTCGCAATACCCCATACATCCTCTTGACGCCGGATAACCGGGCTGATTACCCATGGCACCGGATTGAAGAAGAATTAGGGGGCTTGGTCTTTGTGAAGCCTGCTAAGCAAGGTTCTTCAGTTGGGATTCATAAGGTGACTAGTGCGGCCGAATATGATGCAGCCTTGGCCGATGCCTTTGGCTATGACTTTAAGGTTTTAGTTGAACAAGGCTTGGATCACCCGCGGGAAATTGAAATTTCGATTTTAGGAAATGAAGAACCGATTGCTTCGAAGCTGGGCGGGATCAGTGTTCCAGAAGGTGATGATTTCTACGACTATAACAATAAGTTCGTTGATGCTTCTGGCGTGGTCTTTGACTTGCCGGTACCAACGTCCGACAAGTTGCGTGAAGAAATTACCACGATGGCGCTCAAAGCGTACAAGGCCTTGGACTTAAAGGGGATGGCGCGCTTAGACTTCTTGGTTGACCAAAACGATGTCCCATACTTAGGGGAACCCAACACCTTGCCAGGGTTTACCAACATCAGTCTGTATCCACAAATGTGGAAGATTTCGGGAATTGATTACTCAGAATTGATTGACCGCTTGATCCAATTGGGGATTGAAGAGTTTAACCACAACAACGAGATTAGTTATAGTTTCAAGAGCTTGGGTGAAGAACACGTTGGGGAAAAACGGTACCATTAAGATTTCTTATTAATATTTAACGGGTGATTGAAGAAATAATGAGAATCAGGCGTTAAATTAAGAGTGGGTGATTAACTATCTGTTGATCACCCACTCTTTTTTGAAATCATAAGTAGATTTGGGAAGCAAACCCCGCAAAGCATAAGTTGATTGATTACTCTTTCTTATTAAAAAAGAATATGTTATATTTTTTAAGGCTTATGTTTTTCACTCACATAATTTTTGTGGTAAAGTATGGTCAAGAAATAAAAAACGGTATTTGTTACCAGGCGAATACCATAGGGAGAAGGAATCATTATGCGTTTAAAAGGTGATGTTTTAAAGCAAATTCGCCGGAAGCGGGGCCTGTCCCAAACGGCATTGTCGGAAGGGATCTGTACGCAAGCCACCATTAGTTTAATGGAAAAGCAGAATCGGATTCCGAAGATGAATATTTTAACGGCGATCTGTGCCCGCTTAGATATTCCGGTTGATAAGATCATCGAAAATGACGATGTTTCAATGACTTCGCAATTCGATGAAATCAGTCTGCTGATTGTCCAAGAGGACTACGAAGAAGCGGAAGCCCGCTTAAAGAAGATCAAAGTCAAGAAATTGCAAAATGACTTTGACAAGCAACGTTACTACTACTTGTTAGGGGTCTTGCAAGTGGCAACCGGTCAGGTTGACGAGGCCATTTTCAATTTTGAATTGATCCTCACCCAGTTCTCAACCATGAGTGCCAATATCTACTGGGCCTTAACAACCGTGGGGATGGCAATGGCTTACGAAAAGCGGGGCAATGAAGAGCGGGCGTTGAAGTTCTTGCAGCGGGCCGTGACGTTGATTGACGAAAAGCAATTAACGGGGGGCAAGCGGCAATGGATTATCATTTACCGCAACATTGCCGACCTCTACTTGAAGCTGAAGCAGCCGAATGATGCGATGGCAATTGCTGGACGCGGGATTGACATCTGCCGGGAAGACCTGACGATGTTCTTGCTAAGTGATTACTACCAAATCACGGCGAAGGCAGCGGAATTATTAGCAGACCGGGCGACGGCCTTGCAAAACTTTACGATTGCCAAGAGCTTGTTGTTGATTAACGGTGAAGAAGCTCAAGCCCAAGCAGTGCAAGCAGAAATTGATGGTTTACAATAAAAAGAAGCAGTTGGCGCGTGTGTGCCAACTGCTTCTTTATTTTCTTTACTGGTTACTTGACAATTTCGCAAAATTCGATCGTCTCACTGTTGGGGCCTTCGATGTTGAAGAACTTGATCCCGTGGTCCCAGAAGTCGAGGTGTTGTACTTCCGTTTCCTTCATCTTAAAGCCAGCGGCCTTGGCAGCTTGAAACGCCGCATCGGCATCGCTGGTATTTAAGGAGAGGTGGTTGATGGCCCCAGTTTGGTGGACCGCGCCATCCCCGGTCCAGATTTCAAGGGTCAAGTGGGCATAGCTCATGAAAACGACTTGGTTGCCTTGGTCATCGGTATCAAAGTTCCCGGTCATTTTAAAGCCGAGTTTTTCCCAAAATGCGACCGTCTTTGGCAAATCATCCGTTGGCATGCCGACGTGTTGTAAATTATCAAAGTAACCTGCTAAACTCTTGTTAAATGCCATTAGTAAAACTTCCTTTCATATCAGTGTAAAACTTAGTTGCCAAGGTCTAAGGCCTGGTGGGTTAAGCGACCAAAAATATGCTGATCAGCCCAGCCGGTAATCGCGCCTTGGAACAGTAAAGCAAAGATGGTCCCCAACCCGAAGTTGGCTAAGCCCATCTTTGGTAATGCGATTAGGGCAAACAGCGTTGGCGGAATATAAGACATCCACATGGAAATGGTGGCATTTCCCTTGCAAAAGCGGAACCGCAAAATCTGGTATAAATCATCAGCCGGGTGAAGCACGAGGTTAACCCGTTGGTAGATTGAAATGGCTACCCCGATGAATGCCACCCCTAAAAAGTTGATGGCCACGTACAAGATGATCATCCCAAGGGAATGGGCGTCGGGCATGATCCGATTAAAGATGTTGGAGAACCATTGGATAAAGATCGAGAAGGGTAACATAAAGATAAAATTCCCGCCAATCCGTTTCCAATCCCATTTCTTCATTAGGATGGCGTTTAAAACGGACGTTAACATTCCTAGAACCATAAAGGCCCAGAATAACGCTAAGGGGTTATCCTTACCTAAAATAGCATAACCGAGGTTGTTTTCGGCCGCCGTCCAATAAGCTGACCCCAGAAATTGGGGGTGAATATGTGAACTTGTCACAAGGGTTAACACATTCCCCATCGAATTGATGACAATCGAAAGGGCAAAATAAGCAATACTGGCGGTCATTGAGATCGACCGGGTATTGACCACGTGGGATTCTTGCATGTCTCTTTCCTCCTATTGGTGAAAAACTTCACTTTACGATCATTGATTCTATGCTTCTTTTTTCTCTATGTCAACCGCTTGACACAAAAAGATCAAAATATTCAATTCAACATTTGACAATCCTTATGATAGAATTAAAATATCATTAAAAACAGGAACTTCAGGTCTGACGGAGGAATGTGGGATGGAACAAACAATTCAAGCGTTAACGATTGCGGGACACGATTCGGACGGCAGTGCGGGGATGCCCGCGGATCTACATGCTTTCTTTGCGGATCAGGTTTATGGTCACGGGATCTTAACCGCGGCGGTAGCTGGGAATTCGCATGGTATTTATGCGAGTCAAGTCATGCCGGCAGAATTTATTGCTAAGCAGTTTGAAGTGTTAGCGGCGGATTTTCAAATTCGCGCCGCTAAGACCGGGATGCTGGCCAACGATGAGGTGATTAATGTGGTGGCTGATTCATATGATGAGGCCAAGTTTGGGCCGCTGGTAGTTGATCCGGTCATCATTACCAAGCATGGGGCGATGCTGTTGGAACAATCGGCCTATGAATTATTCCGGGAACGGATTATTCCGCTGGCGACCGTTTTAACGCCTAACTTTTTTGAAGCTCAGAAATTGACTGGTAAGGAGTTGGCTACGCCGGCTGAAATTGAGGCGGCGGCAGAAGAATTACAAGCGCTAGGGGCAAAGAACGTGGTGATCAAGGGCCAACACGTGGCAGGACAAACGACGCCGGTCAAAGATTTTGTCCGTCTAGCGGATCAAACGACCTTTTGGCTGACGCAACCCTATGTTCCAACTGATCGCGTTAACGGGACGGGCGACAGTTTTTCGGCGATTATTGCCGCTGAGTTGGCCAAGGGGGCGACCGTCGCCGCAGCTATCCGACGGGCAAATAAATTGGTGCATGCTGCAATTGCAAATGGCTTGACGGTGGGCCATCAATATGGTCCAATTAATCATTGGGCAGCAATGACCGAATAAAAGCTTGAAGAGGAGGAGTTAAGGTGACGATTGCAATTGGCTTAGTCTGCTTGGTTGGTTTAGAGCATCTCGGGATTATGGTGCTCGAAATGTTTGCCAAGCCGCATCAACAAGCCAAGGCCTTTGGTTTGAGTGAAGAATACGCGCGTCAGCCAGAAGCGCGGGTCGCAATGGCTAACCAGGGAATCTATAATGGCATGTTGGGGCTCTTATTGATTAGCACGCTGTGGTTCTTTAGTGGGGCAGCCCGGTTTCAGGTTTGGAGCTTGTTACTACTATTTGTGATTGTAGTTGCTGGTTACGGTGGGTTAACCGTCGGCAAAAAGGTCTGGGTGTTACAAATGTTGCCTGCCGTCTTGGCGGAGGGAGCCGTTTTGGCTGCTTGGCTAGGCTAATCAGAAAATTAAGCAGAGAAAGTCGCAGAAAAGCTTTTGGCGGCTTTCTTTTTTTGTGCAAAAAAAAACACCGGCAAATTTGCCGGTGTTTGGGGTAACCGTCCTAATGGGATTAGTGACGGTTGTAGAATTCAACGACGAGGGCTTCGTCGATGTCAGCATTCATGTCTTCCCGGGCTGGGAGCCGCGTCAAGGAACCTTCCAGCTTGTCAGCATCAAATTCTACGTAGGAAGGACGAGCGACAACAGCTTCAACCGCGTTCTTGATGATTTCCAAGTTCTTGGACTTTTCGCGAACGGAGATTACTTGGCCTACCTTAACTTCGTAAGAAGGAATGTCAACCCGCTTACCATCAACCATGATGTGGCCGTGGTTAACCAATTGACGAGCTTGGCGCCGAGTAGTGGCTAACCCAAGCCGGTAAACCATGTTGTCCAACCGCCGTTCCAACAGGATCATGAAGTTCGTACCGTGAGTACCTTCCTTGATCTTGCCGGCCCGCTTGAAGAGGTTGCTAAATTGCCGTTCCGTCATCCCGTACATGAAACGCAGCTTTTGCTTTTCGCGCAATTGCGTCCCGTATTCAGAAATGCTCCCACGACGGTCGTTCCCGTGGTCACCAGGAGCGTATGGGCGCCGTGCTAATTCCTTACCAGTACCAGAAAGTGAAACCCCAAGACGACGGGATAACCGCCAGCTTGGACCAGTGTAACGTGACATAATTAAATTCCTCCAAATATTTTGAATTGGAGTAAAATAAGCCGATTGTATGGTTCACATTCGTGCAGCCTGATCAGATCGTTCACCCTCGCAGCTGGGGTACTAGAAACACCAAGTTGGCATCAGGCTGTTGACGAGCTTGCTCCATACTGCTGCATTATTTTACACAAGAAGTATCATACAATAAGCTCAAGACCTGCGTCAAGCAAAAAAATAGTTGAACTTGCCCTAGCAAGACCCGAAAGCTTGAGCTGTATGCTATACTGAGACTAAGGATTTTCTTATGTAGGTGGGATAAACATGGTACAAGTTTTAATTGGGGTGCTGGTAGTGGCGTTAGCAGTCATTATCGGATTGTTTGTTTACCAGCGCCAAACTTTAAAGCGGCTGGCTGACTTGGAGCAGCGGTTGGCCGCATTGAAATTGTCACAGATTGACACACGCTTAGGGCCAGATAAAGTTAAGGCCCTAATGGGGGAGTCACTCAAATCGTTTACGGAGTTGCGGGAACGCTTTGATCAGCAGTTGCAACCAGCCGTTAAAAAGGCAAAGGAACAAACCGCGGTTTTAAGCAATGAAGCAAAGACGACGGCCCTGTTTACAATTAACGGCGCAGTGAAGGACTTAGCGGCGCAGGTTCAAAAAGTTGAAGCTGAATACCAACGTATTAACCAGGCGTTGGATCAATTGGACGCGGCGGTAAAGGATCAAACGGTGGCGTTAACCAAATTGCGCAAAACGTACAATGACTACGGCCGCAAATTAGATGAGGAAGCCTTTGCGTACGGTGAAAGCAAAGCCGCTTTACATGATCGCTTAGTTAGTTTAGAAGAAAAGTTTGAACGCTTTGCAACGATTGCCAACCAAGGGGATCATGAGGCGGCCCAAGAAATTTTGGATGATTTAAAGGCGGAAACGGCAGTCTTTGCTGATTTGTTGGACACGGTGCCCCAACTCTATAAGCCTTTGTACACCACTTACCCTGACCAATTAAGCGAACTGGCGAACGGCTATCAACAACTAAAACAAGAACACTACAATTTTAGTGAAGCTGACCTCTTGGTTAAAATTCAGGATTTGGCGGAGGAGCAAAAGTTTGCCCTTGAAAAATTGGCTACCCTTGAAATTGCGCCGGTAAAGGCTGCTAATGAACATTTAGCGCCAGCCATTGATCACTTATATGAAGTAATGCAAACAGAGTTGGATGCCCGGCCCCAAGTTGCTCAGCTTTTGACGCCCACGCTTGATCACTTGGCGCATGCGGAACAGCAGAACCGGCAGTTGCTAAATGAATTGGACAAATTGAGCTTGAGCTATACGCTGAATCACAATGAAATGGCTGACGCCCGGGGGTTAAATGAGCAACTCCGGCAGTTGCGGGCAGAACTGACTGAGGCCCAACAAGCTGTCGATGCACAAACGGCGGTGGACAGTCAGGTGCTCAAGCAGCTGCAAGCAGCGGAAGAAGAATTGGCGGCGATTGAAAAGCAACAAACTGAAATCAATCATGGGGTGGTTGGTTTACAAGAAGATGAGCAACGCGCTCAAAAAGCCTTACAACGGTTTGCAGTAACGTTAAAAACGACGAAGCGCCGGGTCGAGAGTTTAAATTTACCCGGGATTCCGCAAGCCTACTTGGATTACTTTTTCGTTGTGGCTGGTGAACTAAAGAAGTTGTCACAAGCGATGGATCGGCCCCAAATTGATATGGAAGAAATTACCAAGCAACTCTTGATGGTGCAAGAAGATTTGCAAACCCTCCAAGAAAAAACGGATGAATTGCGTGACAGTGCTGAATTGACGGAGCGGATGATTCAATATGCGCACCGCTTAAGCGTAGACCACGAGTCAATCGAAGCGGCAATTCAAAAGGCCCAGACCCAATTTGATCAGTATGAATATACGGCGAGCCTCGAAACGATTGGGACGGCGATTGAAGAAGCCGAGCCAGGAGCTTTCAAACGGTTAGAGCAGAGTTACTTTGACGAAGTTGATCACGCAACGAATTAATTTTTTGATTTAGAACCAGTTGGCTTTTAGTCCAGCTGGTTTTTTTGTATAATGATTGTCGTTTAGAGTTGAACCGGGGATTTTTAGATCCCACCTTTTGACTGGGTCACCATGTTTTCTAACCAAGGTTAGCGAAGGTAAAACAGTCAAGTAGATCGCGGGTAGCTAGCAGCCCCCGTTGGTCTAACGACATGAGGAGGAACGTTTTTGATTTACTTTGATAATAGTGCCACGACACCGGTTTGGCCGGAGGTCCTCGCAACTTTTGATCAAGTTACCAAGCAAATTTGGGGCAATCCCTCGAGTTTGCATAAGCTAGGCGAGCCCGCTTGGAATCTGTTGGAGCAGTCGCGCCGCCAGATTGCTCAACTGTTAGGGGTCTTACCAAGTGAAATTATTTTTACTTCGGGGGGCTCCGAAGGGGATAACTGGGTAATTAAAGGAACGGCCTTGGCGAAGCGGCAGTTTGGTAAACACATTATTACCTCGAGTGTAGAACATGCGGCGGTGCGCAACGCCATGGCCCAATTAGAAGAGTTGGGGTTTGAAGTAACTTACTTGCCCGTTGACCAAACTGGTCGGGTCAAGCCAGCGGATGTACAGGCGGCCTTACGCTCAGATACAATTTTGGTATCAATTATGGCGGTAAACAATGAAATTGGCACGATCCAGCCGATTAAAGAAATTGGCGAAATTTTGCAAGCCTATCCGCGGGTCCATTTCATGGTGGATGCCGTGCAAGCGTTGGGAAAGGGCTTAGATGACGTGGTCTTTTCTGACCGGGTGGATTTTGCCACTTTCTCGGCGCATAAATTCCATGCTCTGCGCGGGACCGGCTTTGTGTATGCCAAGCAAGGTCGCCAGTTAGCGCCCCTGATTAACGGTGGGGGCCAAGAACGGGGGCAACGTTCCGGAACGGAAAACGTAGCCGGCTTTGCGGCGATGGCCCGGGCGATTCGGCTGGTGAAGGAAAAAGAAGCCCAAAGTGTTAAACAAGAACAAGCCGTCCGGACGGCGATCTTTAAGCACCTCCAGCAATTTGACCATGTATATCTTTTTTCGGATCTAACGCCCCAATTTGCTTCGCACGTTTTGTGTTTTGCCATTGAAGGCGTGCGCGGCGAGACGGTCGTGCATGCGTTTGAAGATCACGACATTTATATTTCGACGACCAGTGCCTGCTCGTCGAAAAAACAGGCGGAAGCCAGCACGCTTGCGGCGATGAAGGTGCCGACCAGACTGGCTGAATCAGCGGTGCGCATCAGTTTAGGGGATCAGAATACGCTGGCCGATGCCGTCGCGTTCAATCAGGCTTTTGACCAGGTTTACGCCGGTTTCCAAAAAATTATTGATTAAGGTAAGGAGGGGATTTTTTGGCACAACTCCAATACGATGAAATTATGGTGCGCTACGGGGAACTTTCCACCAAGGGGCGCAATAAAAAGAACTTTATCGACCGCTTAGGTAATAACGTCCGGAAAGCCTTGCATGACTTTAGCGAAGTAAAAGTTCATGCAAATCCCGATCGGTTGCACATTATTTTAAACGGGGCGGACAGCACGGCAGTGATGAAGCGCCTAAAGTTGGTCTTTGGGATTCAGACGTTCTCGCCGTCCCTGCGGGTTGAAAAGGATTTTGCGGCGGTTTGTCAGGCGGCGAAGACTTTGATTGAAAAGCAAGTCGATCGGCCAATGACGTTTAAGGTTGAAACCAAGCGCAGTGACCATGATTTTGCCATGGGAACCTTTGAAATGAACCGGGAATTGGGCGGTTATCTGCTGCAAGAATTTCCGGAGTTACTAACGGTTGACGTGCATCAGCCGGATATCGAAGTCCGGGTTGAAGTCCGGTTGAACGGCATTTTCTTAACCAGTGAAATTATCAAGGGGGCTGGTGGGTTACCAGTTGGGACCGCTGGCAAAGGGATGATGATGCTTTCTGGGGGGATTGATTCGCCAGTGGCAGCTTACTTAGCCTTAAAGCGGGGCGTCTCCTTGGAAATGGTCCACTTCTATAGTCCGCCGTATACGAGTGAACAGGCTTTGGCCAAGGCGAAGGAATTAACGGGAAAACTGGCGCAATATGCTGGGAGTATCCGGTTTATTCAAGTTCCGTTTACGGAAATTCAAGAGACGGTGAAGGAAAAAGTGCCGGAAGGTTATTTAATGACGGTTCAGCGGCGCTTCATGTTGCGCTTGGCGGTCGAATTAGCCAACCGCCGGCGGGGACTGGCGATCTTTAATGGTGAATCCCTCGGGCAAGTGGCTTCCCAAACGATGGAATCGATGCGGGCAATTGAAGAAGTCACGAACATGCCGGTTCTCCGGCCGGTCTTGTCTTATGATAAGACCGAAATTATTAAGATTGCTGAAGACATCGATACTTACGAGCTGTCCATTTTGCCGTACGAAGATTGTTGTACGGTCTTTACTCCGCCCTCGCCGAAGACAAAGCCGAATATGGCAAAAGCCGCTAAGTATGAAAGTTGGCTGGATGTTGATGGCTTGATGGAACGCGCTTTAGCGGGGATTCAAATTGAAGAAATCCACGCGGGCCAAGAATTCTTAAATCAAAATGAGGATGTCTTTGCGGAATTACTGTAAGTAAGGGCAAATTCGGTTTCTTGCTTGCATTTAGCTGGGTTTCTTGGTATATTTCTAACCGGAGGAGAAAATCCTCTCTCAAAAACATCTTTTGTCGGGAAGTATGGTTCTTCGTCAACTGGTACTGATGAACTTTTAGAAGAATAATTGGTCTACCCCCACAGCTGCCTTTTTTCAGGCAGCTGTTTTGACGTTAAAGTATGGTGATTTAGCGACTAGTAGAATTCGAAGACGGAAGTTGGGGAAGCTCCGGAAACCAAAGGCAACTCGTTTGATCGTTTTAATGACGTTGTTCGTCCCTTCTAACGAGCCATTATTGTAAGGTTGTTCAAAACTACGCTCAATTTCTTCACGGTGATTCCGTAGCGTGCGTTGGGCCTTTTGACAAGGTTTAGGCAAAGCTGTCAGCTTGGTTTTTAATAACTCTGCCAAGACTTCTGAACTTTGAAAATGAAGGGCACACAACAGTTGTTGGTAGTAGCCATACGCCGTACTAAGCGCGTCACTCGTAGCGGTCAGCCGATCGATCACTTCCCGTTCATTCAACTGGGCGCCACCAAAACCAGTTCGCCGCTTAAAATCGTGCCAGTTGAGTTTGGCCGCATCCTTAACCAATAAACGCCAATAGCGTTTTAAAGCGCGGGCCAGCTTATCCTTAGAAGGCAAAGCCTTCATAGTTTGGGTACGGACTTGGTTCAATGCTTGGTAAGCTTGAACCACGACGTGATAGCGATCAGCGACAATAGCGGCATTGGGAAAAAGATCTCGAATCAAGGACCGATAAGGTTGATAGAGATCAACCACAATTAATTTAACTTTGGACCGGACTGCATACTCATACCGATAGAAATAATTGCGCAAGCAAGTGTTGGTGCGGGATTCAATCACATCAATCAATTCATGGGTTTCCCCATTCATTAAAGCCATACTCATCCCACTCGTCGCAAAGCGACCAGCTTTAAAGTCATCAAGGGCTAGGACTTCTGGCAGCCAATGACGCTTGGGACGAAATTGGCGTTTTAACTGGCTCATTTGACGATAGACCGTCACTTGCGAAACGTGGAGTTGATTGGCAATATCCTTAACTGAATGAATTTCAGTTAAGGCCAACAGCATGCGCTGTTGGACATTAGGCATGATTTGATGATTAACATTAATGCCTTGAACCCGGGCCAGGTCTGTGACTAAGGTGGGACATTCCGCACTAATGGGGCAGAGATACTTCTGTTTAGCAATTACGAGCACCAATGGTCGGCCACTAATTTCGAGTCCCCGCAGATAGACCGTTTTAAAGCCATTTTTCCGCATTAATTGACCGCAGACGGGACAAGCATTGGGATAAGATTGACGAAGATAAAGTTCACAGTGTTCTTGGCGAGCAAACGGGTGCCGGGCGGTCGGATTGGCGGGAATAATTTTAAGTCGATCATCTTCGGCTACGCGAGGATCGAAAGTAATGAGATTATCTGTTAAACCGGTTAAGCTTTTGATATAATTATTCATTGAAGACGGTCCTTTCTTTAGTTACTGAAGAGCGGGGGTCAGCCGTCTTCTTTTTTTGTACATACAAAACCGTAATTAACAAAAATGGTACTAACAGGATTTTACTCCCATCAGTACCAAATATTGTAGAACCGGAAGTATTCAAGAGACTCCGACATCCATTCGCCCCCAATCGGCTCTCCCCGGTTGGGGGTTTGTCGTTGCATTACGAAAGGCGCTGCCAAACTGAGCTAAGTCAGTTTCGCAGCGCCTTTTGGCTAATATGCTTAATTTCCTAAAGTTGGACTTGATTTCAGCATTGAATTCCCCGTTGACAACCAGTTATTGGAACTGGTCGTAGTACTGATGGTGGTTGCACTTGGCGTCCCACTGCCCGGGACGTTGTAAGTAGCATTATTCGGTAAGATAAAGTCAATATTATTGTAACCATCGTAATTGGTTTGCATGTTATACATCCGGGTTTCGATATTGGTAACGTGCTTGGGCTTTAAGCCGAGTTGTAAGCGGACCAAGCGTGAGACCCGATTGATTTCCTTTGGAGAAGCAATTTGGAAGGAGGCGCCATCAATCATCGCATTCTTTCCTTGGAAGTGGTAGGTAGCCACGTTGTTCATTGCGACCCGGTAATTGGTAAAGAGCCCCCCGATGGAGTCCATTGGCACATCGGTCTTGATACCGTCCTTTACGGCGCTCAAAATTTTATTGGCCGCTGATAGTGATCCCTTGTGTTTAAAGGTATTTACGACGCTCTTCATGACCTGTTGCTGCCGTTTTTGGCGGCCATAATCATTGTTCGGGTCATCATAACGCATCCGCGAATACTTTAAAGCTAAGGCCCCGTTTAAATGTTGCTTGCCCTTCTTGAAGTGATGGCCTTCATAGGTAAAGGCAAAGGGGTTATCAACGTCAACCCCGCCAACGGCATCCACGACTTTTTCCAAAACGCCCATGTTAATGACCGCGTAGTAATCAACCGGGACGTCTAAGAGCTCTTCGACTTGCTTAACGGTTTGCTTAGCGCCGCCGATTGAATAGGCCGCATTGATCTTAACGTAATCAGCGCCTTCGCTAGTGTCGACTCTGACCAAGGTATCCCGTGGGATACTGGTCATGGTAATCTTTTCTTTTTTGGGGTTAATTGTAATTAATTCAATGGTATCGGTATTGCCCCCCTTGTTTCCCCGGTCAAGGGCGCCGACGTCCGTTCCCAAGGCCAAGACGGAGACGGGATCCCCGTTGCGCAGCTTGGTATCTAATTTTCCATCTCCAGTGGCAAAAATCCCTTCGGCTGTAGAATGCAGTTTAGTATACTCGTAACCTCCCAAGGCCAAGAATAGCAAAATAATTGCTAATACGACCCGCCGGACCCATTTAAACGCATCGCCGTGATGGTGGGGGCGTTGCGGGGGCCGGGGGGGCTGATTGCCATTGCCACCCTGTTGTGGGGTTTGGGCGACCCGCTGGTTAATACGGTGTTCTAATTCCCGGCGGTAAGCAGCGCGGGTTTCTCGTTCATCATTCATTTCAAGTTACCTCAGTCAAATAAAATTACTAACTCCTTTACGTTATCAAAACCGTTATCGCGCGTCAATTTGCTCAGCCGGATTTAAAAAAGATGTAAAAAATGCTGGTTAAGCTTGCTTGACAGGTCGGTAAAGGGGGGTATACTCAAATTCGTTAGATTTCTAATAATTAGATACCTAACTAAATTTAGGAGGGCTTTAATGAGTAATCAAGAATTAATGCAGAGTTGGTGGCAGCTCCGGATGCAAATGGGGCGGTTGATGCAAGCGCGGCATCGCAAGGGGCGAGGAACCGGCCTCCGGGGACGAGACCGGATTATCGGCCTCGTGAGTTATGCCGGAACGTCCCTATCCCAGCGGGAATTAGCTGACCGGGTTCATTTGAAGCCGGGGTCATTAACGGAAGCGTTGAACGGGCTAGAAGCGGATGGCTATGTGCAACGGACCCGCGATCCGTTTGACCGCCGAATTTTACGGGTGCAGTTAACGGCCAAAGGTCAAGCTCGCGCTAAGGAGATCAAGGCGGAGCACGATCAGTTTGTGGCGCAATTATTTGCACAAATTACGCCAGCGGACAAGGCAGTTTTGCAGCGGATTTTGCAGCAAATGATTGAAAACATCAAAACTTATGATGCACAGATCAGGGACGCAAAGGGGGATGACCATGCTTAAAATTGCCAAGCGGAACTTGGAATGGTTACCGACGTTACTGGCGGTTGTATTTTTATTGGGGCAAGTATGTGCTGATCTTTACTTGCCAACGATTACGGCGGAACTGATTGACCGGGGCGTGGTGAAAAATGATTTAGCCTATATCAAGCATGCCGGTCTGATTATGTTGGGGGTCGCCTTACTCGGGCTGTTGGCTGCGGCGGTTAATACCTATTTCGCGTCAACCCAAGCCATGCGGGTCGGCCAAAAATTACGGGCCCAAATTTTTGCCAAGGTGTTGCAATTTTCAAACCAAGAAGTCAGCACCCTTGGCGATTCATCATTGATTACCCGTTCAACTAATGATATTGTCCAGATTCAAACGGTAATGTTTCAAACTTTGCGGATGATGTTGCAATCACCAGTGATGATGTTGGCAGCGATTGTCTTAGCTTACCACCGGGAGCCCAAGCTGACGGTCATTTTTTTAATTAGTTTACCGATTTTGGCCCTCACCGTTGGCAGTGTGATGCGACGGGCGATCCCACTGTTTCGGAGTATTCAAAAGAAGACGGACCGGATCAACTTAGTTTTTCGGGAAGGACTGACGGGGGTCCGGGTGATCCGGGCCTTTAACCAAGATCAACGCGAGCAAAGCCGGTTTCAAGCCGCAAATGAGGATTACACCCAAACGGGGATCAAGGCCTATACCTTAGTGGCGTTCCTTTTTCCGGTGATGACTTTGATCTTAAGCCTGACCAACGTGGGGATCATCTGGTACGGTGCGCATTTAATTGCCGAGCGGCAGATGCAAGTTGGTAATTTGGTTTCCTTTTTGACTTACGCGGCCCAAATCTTATTTTCCTTTATGATGTTGGCAATGGTATTTGTTTTTGTCCCCCGGGGGGCAGCGGCGGCCAAGCGGGTGAACGAAGTATTGGATTATCCGATTGTGGTGCAAGAGCCTAGTCAAGCGCAAGCAGTTGCTTTACCACGTGAAGCAGCCAGTTTAAGCTTTAACCACGTCAATTTTCGTTACCAGGGCGCAGAAAAGCTTTCTTTAACAGACGTTAGCTTCATTGCGCCAGCGGGGACGACGGTGGCCATTATTGGGGGAACCGGGTCGGGAAAGTCGACCCTGGTCAATTTGATCGATCGCTTATTTGACGTTGAGAGTGGCCAAATCAAGATTGGCGACCAACCAATTAATCGGCTGCGGTTACACGATTTACACGCTTTGGTATCAATTACCCAGCAAAAAGCGGTGCTGTTTTCGGGGACAATCCGCTCCAACTTGCAATTTGGTAAACCGGACGCAACGGATGAGGAAATTTGGCAGGCCCTCAAGGTAGCCCAAGCCCAAGATTTTGTTCAAGCGGCCGGGGGCCTGGATGCCGTTGTCGAACAAGACGGGGCAAACTTCTCGGGTGGTCAACGCCAACGGTTGGCGATTGCTCGGACGATTATTAAACCGGCAGCGGTTTACATTTTTGATGACTCTTTTTCGGCGCTTGATTTTAAGACGGATGCGCAATTACGGCACGCCTTGCAGACTGCTAAGCACTTACAACCGGCGGTGAAGGTAATTGTGGCCCAGCGGGTCTCAACCGTTGCCGATGCAGATTTAATCCTGGTAATGGAAGATGGACACGTGGTTGGTCAAGGTGATCATGCCACCTTAAAGGCAACTAATCCAACCTACCAAGAAATTATTGCTTCGCAGTTACAGAAGGGGGATGAAGCAGATGCATAATCGCCATCGGGGACCAGCGGAAAAAGCAGTCGCCTTTTGGCCGACTGCCAAGCGGCTCTTAACTTACCTGAAGCCTTGGCGCTGGGCGATGCTATTTGCGGTCGTGATGGCCATTGGTTCAGTGGTAACATCAATTATTGCGCCGAAGATTTTAGGGGAAGCCACCACTACGATCTATGACGGCCTGATGAAGGGCTACGCGCAGCTTAAGGCGGGCCAAGCAGTGGCGAAAATGCCGATTGACTTTGCCAAAATTGGGCGGATTGCGGGGGTAGTCTTAGCCTTGTACTTAGTATCAGGACTCTTTAGCTTTGCTCAACAGGCCATTATGACCCGGGTTTCGCAGCGCGCGGTCTACAATCTGCGCCGCGATTTAAAGGCCAAGCTGGCGCGGGTGCCCGTGAAGTATTATGATACAACCAACAATGGTGAAATTATGAGCCGGATGGTCAATGATATGGATAATATCGCTTCGGCTTTACAGCAGGGGATTATCCAATTGATCACCAGTTTATTGACGATTTTAGGGGCCTTGATTTTGATGCTGTCAATCAGTTGGCAATTAACCCTGGTTGCTTTGGTTACCGTACCACTGTCAGCGGTAGTGGTCGGTTTTGTTGCCCCGACAGCGCAAAAATTATTTGCTAAGCAGCAAGCGGCTTTGGGAACGATTAACGCCCAAGTGGAAGAAGTGTACGCTGGCCATACGATTGTGCGTGCCTTTAATCACGAAGCAGATGAAGCCCAAAAGTTTGCCCAGGCCAATCAAAAATACTACCAAGCCGCCTGGCGGGCGCAATTCTTTTCGGTGTTGATTTTTCCGCTAATGAATTTTATTAAAAACATTGGCTACCTCCTGGTCGTGGTGATTGGGACGATCCGGGTTGCGCATGGGCAGTTGACCTTGGGGAATGTGCAGGCCTTTATTCAATACGTCAATCAATTTACCCAACCCTTAACTCAGTTAGCGAATTTGTCCAGCACGATTCAACAAACAATCGCTTCGGCCGAACGAATTTTTCAGGTCTTGGACGAACCAGAACTGTCACCAACGGTGCACCCGGCCACGCCGTTGGTTGCAACAGCCCCAATGATTGAATTTAAAAACGTTTCATTCGCCTACCGGCCGGAGGAACCGCTGATTGAAAACTTTAATTTAGTTGCCCAACCCAATGAAATGGTCGCCATTGTTGGACCAACGGGGGCGGGGAAAACGACCATCATTAACCTGTTGGAACGTTTTTATGAGCTCGACCACGGACAAATTCTTTTGAAGGGTCAAGATATTCAGGGCATGCCCCACGAAGAATTGCGCAGTCATATGGCGATGGTCTTGCAAGAAACCTGGCTGTTTACGGGGACGATTTTTGATAATATTAAGTACGGTCGTGAGGATGCCAGTGATGAAGAAGTCTATCAAGCGGCCCGCTTGGCCCGGGCGGATAATTTTATTCGTGAGTTGCCGGAAGGGTATGCGACGATCCTGGATGAAACTGCTTCAAACATCTCCCAAGGCCAACGGCAGTTGTTAACGATTGCTCGGGCCTTTCTAGCGGATCCTGAGATCTTGATTTTAGATGAAGCCACCAGTTCGGTCGATACGCGGACCGAAGTTTTGATTCAACGGGCGATGCGCAAGTTGCAAGAGAACCGGACCAGCTTTGTTGTAGCCCACCGGCTGTCAACGATTCAAAAAGCGGAACAAATTATTGTTTTGAACCAAGGGCACATCATTGAAACGGGGAACCACCAGACTTTAATGGCAAAGCACGGCTTTTACGCGGATCTGTACAATAGCCAATTTATGGGGAAGCAATTAAGTTAGGAAGAAGATGGTAGCAGTGTGGCAAGATAAGTACCAACAAACTTTGGCCCAATTGGAAGCGTTGGTCCATGATCAAGTCGTCCCGGCGCTTTCCTACGCGCTATTTGAAGGAGAACGGGTTTGGACCAAAGAGCAAGGCTGGGCCCAATTACAGCCGACCCGCGAAGCGTTGCAGCCGGGAATGTTTTACGATTTGGCCTCGTTAACCAAGGTGTTGGCAACGACGCCGGTAATCGCCTGGTTGGTACAAGAAGGGCAATTGCGCTGGGATGATCCAGTTCAAAAGTACCTCCCTGAACTCAAGGGCCAAAGCGTAACGCTCCGGGAATTGTTAACCCACACGGCGGCAATTGAAGGCTATATTCCGCACCGGGAGCGCCTAAACCAAACGGAGCTGTTGACGGCTTTGTTACAAACGGAGCAGTTTGGCCCAAATGCCAAGCGCAATATTTGTTATACCGACTTGGGGTTGATCTTTGCCGGCTTAATTGCCGAACGAGTTACGGGGGTGCCCATTCAAACGTTGGCAACCCGCGTCCTGTTTACTCCCCTTGGTTTAGCGTCCGAACTCACCTTTCGGCCGCAGCCAAATGAGACGGTGCCAACGGCCATTACGGCGCACCGGGGCTTGTTGCGGGGGGAGGTACATGATCCCAAAGCTGCGGTTTTAAAAGAGCACTGTGGCAGTGCAGGGTTGTTCGGGACGTTAACCGGGGTCCTGACCTATGTCCGGGCTTTAATAACAACGAATTTAAACGGGCTCCTCACGCCGGCCAGTGTTGCGATGATGTTTAGCGACCAAACCGCCTTACCCGGTGAACACCACCGGGCGATGGGTTGGAAGCTGTTCACCAGCCGGGGGACGCCCCGCCACCTGATTGCAAGCCATACCGGGTTTACAGGGACCTTTTTGTTGATTGACCAGCAAACCAAGCAGGGATTGATCGGGTTGACGAATCGCGTTCATCCGACTGGGCATAATCAAGCCTACCTTGTTCGTCGCGATCAGCTTTTTGCTACCTACTTAAATGAACAAGCCCGGCTAGAATAAAAAAGTGGCCGCCTTGCGCCCCCTTATCAAGAAGGGAGCCAGCAAGGCGGCCACTTTTGTGCTGAATTAAAGTTAATCCGCGTGGTGATTAAACTGTTGATAGAGTTGCGTCGCCATTAGGTCGGTTGACCACATCCAAACTGCGTGGCCTAAAATTTCGGAGACGTGCTCTTCAAGGGGTTGGTCTTTCGCGGCTGGGACAGTTCCCAAGCGGGGCATTAACTCAACGTGGAAGGCATCCCAAACGGCTAAGCCAAATGGGACGCCGCGGCCAGTTTTAAGCCACGGCGCCAACTGGCCTCCGACGCTGTACAGGGCCCCAAAGCCAGCCGAAAAGCCAAAATGGACCAGATAACTAACCCATGGCAACTGGTGGCCAGCGTAAGTGTAGGTCGCGTGGGTAACTTCACTAGGCACCCCAAGTTGTTCCAAGAGCTTTTGGGGCGGATTAGTCGCATCCCGTTCGGGTGTCCGCGGGGGCATAAGATTTTCCCAGCCTAGTTTGACCAAGCCAGAAACTAAACCGGCTGCAATCCCAGCGGCCACTGCGGCCTTCAAATTAATTTTTTGTGCCATTTTGTCACCTCATTCTTCGATGAAATTGATTACAAAGAAAAATTTATCATAATTAATTTCAAAAGGCGATCAATTTGCTTGTTATCAACTTAACTAAGCCGGCGATCTTCCTGATCCAAGCGCATTACGACTAAAGTTTCACAAAGCACTAACACGCACGCTAAGGGCATAAACAGGTGCTCAGGTAAGATTAAGGCCGCGAGAACCAATAGCCATGAAAAAAGATTCCACCGCCGTTCAAGCCGCATGACTTTAGCGAGGCGCGCCTGTTCAGCCGGCTGACGAACGGTGGGAGCTTTTTGGGAGAGCCGGGAATACAGGCGGATTTCCCAAAAAGATTCCGCAAAAAAGATCAGGACCATTAAAGTGGAAAAAAGATTCATTTTGGGGCCTCCCGTTAGAAAGTGGGAGCGATTTTCAACGCTTTTTGTTGGCTGAAGTCAGCCGTTGGATATTTTAATTCCAGGGCTTGCAGCAGCATTCGCTTCGCCAGTTCACCGTTGCGCGTTAAAATCGGCCCGTGGAAGTAGGAACAGTAGGTATGCTTGTAAATGGCGCCCTCGGTTTGATCTTCGCCGTTATTGCCATGCCCTTCTTGCACAATCCCCAAGGGACGCTCTTTAGGGCCTAAAAAAGTTCGCCCGTTGTGGTTTTCAAAGCCATGGTAAAGTTGGCCTGTTTCCTTATTTTTAATCGTAATGTCGCCGATGAACCGGGTGGCATTAGCGCTGTCGGTCCGCTGTTGGCTTTGCGTCAGGGTGTAGTGATCTAACGCGCCCGCGCCAGGAATTTTTTGACCATTGGCGTCAACGTAGTATTGGCCCAGGAGTTGATAGCCCCCACAAATTGCCAACAGCGGTTTATCAGCTTCGATAAATTTCTTTAATTCCGCCGCTTTATGCGGTAAATCTTTTGAAACGACGAGTTGTTCATAATCTTGGCCACCGCCGAAGAGCGCTAAATCAAAGTCATCGGCGTGAAAATCTTCTTCAATACTGATTAGTTGCACTTCAATCTCAGCACCCATTTGTTGGGCATAGTACTTTAATGCCAAAATATTGCCCTCATCACCGTACGTATTTAAAAGATTACCGTAAAGGTGCGCCAAGCGTAAATGATATTGCGCCATCTTAATCCATTCCCCCTTTAATGTAGCCATGGTCCGCCAGTTCTTTGCGTAGTTGCAGGACCGCCGTGTAAGTTGCCAGCAAGTAAACATGGCGGGTTGGCATCTGTTTGATGTCGTCAATCACCTTGGTCAGGTCTGGTTCATGCGTATTTAATTCAATCCCCGCCATCGTCAGCCGGGTGGTGATATCTTTGTAGCGTTCACCACCGGTCATAAAGTAAGGGATTGCGTGATCTTTGAGCTTTTCAAATTGCCCATCCCAAATCCAACTGGTATCGATGCCATCCGCGTAGTTGGCATTTAAAAGAAAGCCAAAACTAAATGGTTCGGGATCCGTTAAGATCATGTCCAAAACTTGGTTCAGGCCCACCGGATTTTTCACTAGAATCAAGGTGACTTCTTTGTCAGCAACTTTAATCATTTCTTGGCGGCCAAAGACCCGCTCATCAGATTCAAAGGCATGCTTGATCTGAGCTTGTTCAACCCCCAAAAAGCGTCCTAAGGCATAAGCAGCCAGCGCATTGTAAATATTGTATAAACCACCAATCCCAATTCGGTATTCTTGACCGTCCAATTCGAAAGTCGAACTGGTTGGGGTCAGTTCGGTCAGCTTGGTCACGGTATAAGTTAATTGGGGCCGAGCAAAGCCGCAGTGCGGACAGAAGTAATCCCCTAAGTTAGCATAGGTCCGTAAGTGGTAATGCAAGATGTGCTGACACTTGGGACAAAGCAAGCCATCTGTATTGGCTGGCGCCATGTAGTCGCCCTTTTCAGTATGGTCAAAGCCGTAGTAAATGGTCGGATTAGGTAAGGACTTGGTATTAAAAATCTGTTCGTCCCCATTTGTAATAATGGTAGCTTGAGGAGCCAATTTGATCCCCGCCAAAATTTTGTCGTAAGTGGTATAGATTTCACCATAGCGATCCATTTGATCACGGAAGAGATTGGTAATTACAAAGGCAATCGGCGTAATGTATTGGCAGACCCGGACCACGTTGGCTTCGTCGACTTCCAAGACGGCTAACCCCTTGTGCTTGGGCCGGGGAGCGGTAATAAATGTGGTGACGATCCCTTGAGCCATGTTAGAACCAGTAGGATTGGTCAGGACCTGCGGATATTTTTCCTTGAGGACCCGGACACTTAAGGCCGTGGTTAAGGTCTTGCCATTGGTCCCGGTCACGATCACCAGGTCGTATTTTTGGCTGAAGGCTTGGAGAATATTGGAATCCAGTTTTAGCGTGATTTTTCCCGGCAGGGAGCTGCCCCCGTTGAAAAACTTGTGTAAAAACCAGTAACTGGATCGGCCAGCGGCTTCAGCAATTGAACTTTTGAGCGACATAAGGCGCCTCCTTCATTTCGCAATAATCACATTTAGAAATTATAAGCGTTCTGGTATCAAAAGAAAAGCAATCCCTTCTTTGACTTAGTTCCAAGGATTTTACCAGATTTTTTTAAGCTTCCCGGCGAAGACGGTTTAAAAATGGGGCAATCTTCGCTATAATATAGGTCACTATGCAATTAAAAAAGGGTGAAAGAATTGGCACAGCTGTTTTTTAAATACGGAGCAATGAATTCCGGCAAGTCAATTGACATTTTAAAAGTCGCACACAATTATGAAGAACAGGGCAAACCAGTGCAACTTTTGACCAGTGGGGTTGATACCCGCGCGGGGCGGGGGATTATTGCCTCTCGTATTGGGTTAGAACGCCAGGTCACGCCAGTGATGATGGATACTGATATCTATAAATTGGTTAAGGCGGTTGCCCACCCCCTTTATTGCGTGTTGATTGATGAGGCCCAGTTTTTAACCAAGGCGCATGTTTTGCAACTGACCCGGATTGTTGATGAATTAAAGATTCCCGTGATGGCCTTTGGGTTAAAAAATGATTTTAAAAATGAGCTGTTTGAAGGTTCCAAGTACCTTTTGATTTATGCCGATAAAATTGAAGAGATGAAGACAATCTGCTGGTTCTGTAAACATAAGGCGATTATGAATTTACGAATTCACGACGGTCAGCCAGTTTATGAAGGCGAGCAGGTCCAAATTGGGGGCAATGAGTCCTACTACCCAGTTTGTCGCCATCACTACTTCCACCCCGCATTATCCACAGGACAGGAGATTGATTAAGAATGCAAATGAACGAAATCTTTGATAAGTTACAAGCGGTCGCAGATCGATACGATGAATTAAACGAACTGATCTCTGATCCCGAAGTGATTGCTGACAGTCAGCGGTTCATGAAGCTCTCCAAGGAGGAGGGGAGTTTACGGGAAACGGTTGAAAAATACCATGAGTACCAAACGGTGACCCAAACGATTAAAGATGACGAAGAGTTGTTGCGGGAAACCTCCGATCCCGAATTAACGGAAATGACTAAGGAAGAATTGGCTGAAAGTAAAGCCCGCCAAGCGACCTTGGAAAAGGAACTGGAAGTGCTATTGATTCCTAAGGATCCCAACGATGATAAAAATATCATTATGGAAATCCGGGGAGCCGCTGGTGGGGATGAAGCGTCCTTATTTGCCGCTGACCTTTACGGGATGTACTTGCGTTACGCGGAAAAACAAGGCTGGAGGGTTGAAATCATCGACCAGACCGAAACCGAAGTTGGTGGGTTTAAAGAAATTGCCATGATGATTACCGGGGAAAATGTTTACTCCAAGCTGAAGTTTGAAAACGGTGCGCACCGGGTCCAACGGGTCCCAGTTACGGAATCCGCGGGGCGGGTCCACACGTCGACGGCGACCGTTGGGGTCATGCCAGAAGCTGAAGACGTTGAAATTGAAATTGATCCGAAAGACATTCGGGTTGACGTTTACCGTTCTTCTGGGGCCGGTGGGCAACACATCAACAAGACTTCTTCGGCGGTGCGGATGACGCACTTACCAACGGGGATTGTGGTTGCGATGCAAGATGAACGGTCGCAGCAACAAAATCGGGCCAAGGCCATGCGGATTTTAAAGGCCCGGGTTTATGACTACTACCAACAAAAAGAGCAATCCGCTTATGATGCCCAACGCAAAGATGCGATTGGGACCGGGGACCGGTCAGAACGGATTCGGACGTACAACTACCCGCAAAATCGGGTGACGGATCACCGGATTGGGTTGACCTTAAACAAATTGGATAAAATTATGGCCGGCGATTTGGATGATATTGTTGAAGCGCTGATGATTGCTGACCAAACCCAAAAGTTGGAGCAATTGCGTAATGAGTAAGTGGACCTATTTTGAAGCCCAGCAGTGGGCTTCTTCTTTTTTGAAGGCAGCCGGAATGGATCCGGCCACCCCGCAATTTATTTTAGAGATGATCCATGACTGGAAACTAACGGATTTGGTCTTGCACAATCGGGAGATTATGCCCGCTGATGAGGCGTTTCGGTTTACGCGGGCGGTTGAGCGGATTGCCAATGCTGAACCAGCCCAGTATGTTGTTGGCAAGGCGCCCTTTTTTGGTCGGGTGTTTGTGGTTAATCGGGACGTCTTAATTCCAGAAAGCGAAACCGAAGAATTAGTGGAGTGGGTATTAGCGACGATGCCTGCTGATCGGCCTTTGCGCGTGCTAGACCTAGGAACTGGCAGCGGAGTGATCGGGATTACTTTGGCCTTGGAACGCCCCCGTTGGCAAGTGACCTTGAGTGATATTTCAACCAGTGCGTTGCGAGTTGCCTTGGCTAATCAACGTTTACACGGAACCAACCTGCGGCAAGTCGAAAGTGATCTGTTTGCGGGCTTGGCCGGGCAAAAATTCGATTTAATTGTAACTAATCCCCCTTACATTGCCGTTGATGAAGTCAATGAGATGGATCGTTCAGTGATCGAATATGTCCCCCCGTTGGCCTTATTTGCTTCAGAAGGGGGCTTAGGCTTTTACCGGCGCCTGTTTACTGAATTACCAGAACATTTGGTACCTGGTGGGGTCCTCTTTGGTGAGACGGGGTATAAGCAAGAGCAGCGCATTCAAGACTTGTTCCACCGGACAGTCGCGGATGGCCAAATTCAAACCAAGCATGACATGGCCGATCGGATGCGGATGATTCGGGTGGACCTTGGTAAATAAGGAATAAAAGATCAGAAAGGAAGTCAATGGCATTTTGAAGACACAAATTTTTTCTCCGGAGGAAATTACCACCGCTGCCGCTACGCTTCGCGCGGGAGAACTGGTTGCTTTTCCAACTGAAACGGTGTATGGCCTTGGGGCGGACGCGACGAATGAAGCAGCGGTGAAAAAGGTGTACCAAGCTAAGGGACGGCCCAGTGATAATCCTTTGATTGTCCACGTGAATTCCGTTGCAATGGTGGAACAATATGCCGCCGAAATTCCGGCGGCAGCCCGGCAATTAATGGCCCATTTCTGGCCCGGCTCATTGACCATCATTTTGAAAATTAAGCCCGGCGTACTGTCAAAAACGGTGACTGGCGGTTTGTCAACCGTTGCTTTTCGCTACCCAGACTGTGACCCGACGCTCGCCTTAATTAAGGAAGCCGGGGTTCCGCTAGTCGGACCATCTGCCAATACTTCAGGGAAGCCGAGTCCAACTACGGCCCAACACGTTTATCATGATTTGGCCGGCAAGATCGCCGGGATCTTAGATAACGGTCCGACCCGGGTCGGCGTAGAGTCGACGGTTCTGGATCTGTCGACGGCGCAGCCGGTAATTTTACGGCCGGGGGCGGTAACCCAAGCCGACATTGAGGCAGTAATTGGCTCGATCGAATTGAACCATCACCAAGTTAAGCAAGATGAGATCCCCAAAGCTCCCGGAATGAAGTATAAGCACTATGCCCCGAATGCGCAGGTGTACATGGTGCGGCCTGATGCGGATTGGCAGCAAGTCAAGCAATGGTTGCAAGAGCAGGCGGCCCCGGTGGGCGTGATGGCTACTGATTCGATTTTGCAGCAACTTCAATTGCCAGCAACCGATTTGACGTTTTCGTTAGGAACGGATGTAACGACGGCTGCCCACCGTTTGTTTGATGGGTTGCGGACCTTTGATCACCACCCAACGATCAAGCAGATTTTGGTGCAGGCGTTCCCGGCAACCGGCTTGGGCTTAGCTTATATGAACCGCTTGAATAAGTCAGCTGGGGGACAATACTTCAAGTATTAAGTGGTCTGAAACCGGTAGCAAACGAAAATAGTCGGAATTTTATCCCGCAAGCCGGTTGGTTTTTGGTACAATGGTTGAGAAACCAAAAGGGAGTGTGTATCATGGGCAAATTTGAAGTATTGGATCACCCACTGATCCAACACAAGTTAACGATGATTCGGGACAAAAAGGTTGGGACGAAGGCCTTTCGCGAGACGGTCAAGGAACTCTCAACATTAATGGCGTACGAGGTTTCGCGTTCAATGCCGTTAAAGGACGTGGAAGTTGAAACGCCAATTGCCAAAACGACCCAAAAGGAACTGGCTGGCAAAAAAGTCGCGATCGTGCCAATTCTGCGGGCAGGGATCGGTATGGTTGACGGGATGACGGAATTGATTCCGGCGGCCAAGATTGGCTTTATCGGGATGTACCGGGACGAAGAAACTTTAAAGCCCCACGAATACTTTGTTAAGTTGCCAAATGATATTTCAGAACGGCAATTGTTTATTGTGGACCCCATGTTAGCTACCGGCGGGTCCGCGATTATGGCAATTGAAGCCTTGAAGAAGCGGGGCTGTGCGGAAAAGAATATGAAATTTGCCTGCTTAGTTGCAGCCCCAGAAGGGGTTAAGGCCGTGCGGGATGCGTTCCCCGATGTTGACATTTACACCGCGGGCTTAGATGAACGCCTGAATGAAGATGGCTACATTGTTCCTGGTCTTGGCGATGCCGGTGACCGGTTGTTTGGGACCAAGTAAGCATTTAGCAAAGTCCGAAGATCATTTTGATGGTCCTAGGGCTTTTTTCTTATAAAAGGCTAAAAGTGCCCCTTAAGTTTGTTAAATGGGTGTAAACTCAGAAGGAAATTTAACTTGAGGTGAACGAAAATGAAGAAATGGCTGACCAAGCGCCGCCGTTGGCTCTTGGTCTTTTTGGGTTTAATGGGCCTGGGTTTGTGGTGGTTTACTGGTCACGACCAACGCCTGTACCAGACACCGCTTGCGCGCGTTGAGGCGGTTCGCACCCTTAACACTACTAGGACGCAAGATCAGTTTGAAAACCAGGACCAAGAAGTGACCCAACGCTTGCGGCTCCGGCTTTTAAACGGACGGCAGACAGGAAAAACGTTTGAAATTAACAATCAGTATGTGAAGTCGATGGGATTGAACCAGGCCTATCGTGTGGGGGATGAAGTCTTTTTGACCCAGTTGCAGACCGCCCACCGACCGTACCGGGCGACCCTTGGTGACCGGAAACGTGATCGAGCCGTCATAATGTTGTTCTGGCTGGTGACCGCGCTCTTGCTGTTAACCTTGGGCCGGGCAGGCGGCTTTGCCTTATTATCAGTCTTGATCAATTCCGTGGGGTTAGGGCTGGCAATTGAACTGGATTTGAAATTTCAAAGTTGGAACGCGTTCTGGTTGTTTGCCAGTTTGGCGGTCCTCTTTGCTTTTAGCAGCCTTAGTCTGGTTTTAGGGTGGAGCAAAAAGATGGTTGCGACCTTGGTTGCAACCTTTTTGGGAACCGCAACAGCAGTCGGCATCAGCTATTTGCTTTTGCAAATGACGGGTGAACGAGGGGTTTATTATGAGTCAATGCAGTACGTGACACAGGTTCCCCGGCCGTTATTTTTGGCTGAGACGCTGTTGGGGTCGTTAGGAGCGGTGATGGATGAAGCAACTGATATCATTGCCACATTGTTTGAATTAACTACCTTAAATCCTGCAATTGGCGTGCGTGAACTGTTTCTTTCTGGTCGCAACGTGGGAAAGTCGATTATGGGACCGTTGGTAAATGTGTTGTTTTTGATTTTTATGGCGGATACCTTCCCGTCTGCTTTGTTATATTTAAAAAACGGCAATTCCTTAGCCTATACCTTTAATATGAATATGAGCCTGGGAATGGTCCAGAGCTTAGTTTCTGGGATTGGGATCGTCTTAACCGTTCCGCTGGTAAGTTGTTTTGCCGCCCTGTTATTAGGAAGGAGGAAGGTAAAATGACAACGATTACGGCCTTAGGCTTAGTTTTGTTGGGGTTAATGGTTTTAGTGGGTGGCAAACAAGGTTGGCTGGCCTTTTTGAGCTTTTTGCTTAATTTTGGTTTCCTATATTTAACCATCTTATTGATTGCGTTGCAGGTTCCGGCGGTTTGGGTGGCAGTTGGCAGCGGACTGGTGGTGCTAGCAGTGACAATCTTTATGGGAGAAGATGATTTGCAAGTTGCGCTGCCGGCCTTTTGGACCGCCTGCTTGGTTGCAATGATCATGTTATTGGTCATAATTGGGGTTGAACATGGGGTGCAGGTACAAGGTTTTGGTTTGGAAGACAGTGATGATTTAGAGGGGATGTCGTTGACGATTGGGGTTCCTTTTTTATCGGTGACGATTGCAGCCGCTTTTTTGGCGACTTTAGGTGCGATTGCTGAAGCCGCAATGGCGGTTGCAGCTGGCTTGGCCGAAATTTTGCAAAAGCACCCGACCCTGCCGGATCAACGTTTGTTTCTCAATGGACTGGCGATTGGCAGACAAATTATTGGGACGACCTTAAATACCTTATTTTTTGGGTTTGTGGGGGGCTTATTGGCCCTATTGATTTGGTTTTTTGGTTTGCATTACACGTGGGGCGCGGTATTGAACAATAAGATTTTTGTTCATGAGTTGACCCTGGTCTTGATTTCCTTTTTAGCGGTGATTGTTACGGTGCCGACGACGGCGTTGGTGATGATTCGGCGGCGACATGTGTAAAGCTAATTGCCGGGAAAATCCTTGCTTGACAGTGGTGGAAAAGGCCGGTAAAATACCGATAATTGATATCGAGTCCTTTAAGGGGGTCCCGTGAGGCTCCAAAGGTCAGTAATACCCGTTATGCTTTCAGTAACGGTTAGTAGCCTTTGGGTCGAAATGGACCCAAGGGCTTTTTTGCTGAAAGGAGTTTGCACGATGCAAAACAAGCGTGACGTAATTTTGGACGTCGATCAACGGCCAACGCCGGGTCACTGGTTGGGACTTTCATTGCAACACATGTTTTCAATGTTTGGTTCGACCGTGCTGGTACCGATCTTGGTGGGCTTAAATCCAGGGATTGCCCTGTTTTCTTCGGGGGTCGGGACTTTAATGTACCTACTGATTACGAAGCATAAAATTCCCGCCTATATGGGTTCTAGTTTCTCGTTTATTGTGCCAATGCTGGCCTTGATGAAAACAACCGGTTATCCGGGAATTGCCCAGGGGACCATTGCGGTTGGCTGTGTTTATCTGATTGTTTCGCTGATTGTTTCGGCGATTGGCTCAGCGTGGATTGACCGGGTGTTGCCACCAATTGTGGTGGGACCAATTGTCATGGTGATCGGGCTCTCGTTAGCCGGAACGGCGGCCAAAGATGCTACGATGAACGGCACACACTATGATTTAAAGTACTTTGTCGTGGCGCTGTTAACCTTGTTGATCACGATTATTTTTAATATGTACTTTAAAGGCTTTTTGGGTCTGATTCCCATCTTACTCGGGATTATTAGTGGTTATGTGATCGCTTGCCTCTTTGGGATTGTCGATTTTTCAGGCGTTCAAGCGGCTCACTGGTTTAGCTTGCCAGCGTTTCAGATTCCTTTTGTCAGTTACCATCCGCAATTCTACTGGGGGGCCATTCTAAGCATGGCGCCAATCGCGTTTGTGACGATGACGGAACACCTGGGCCACATTATGGTTTTAGATGAGTTAACGGGGCGCAACTACTTTAAAGATCCTGGCTTAAATCATACCTTGGCTGGGGATGGGACGGCTTCAATCATTGCCGGGTTTGTCGGGGGGCCACCGGTTACTTCGTATGGGGAAAACATCGGTGTTTTAGCCATTACTCGGGTCCACTCCGTTTATGTTTTAGCGGGCGCCGCGGTTTTTGCGATCTTCTTTAGTTTTGTTGGGAAACTGTCGGCGTTGATTGAATCAATTCCGGCCCCGGTAATCGGGGGTATTTCATTCCTGTTGTTTGGGGTGATTGCTTCATCTGGGTTGCGCGTCTTGATTGAACGCCACGTTAATTTTGATAAAAAGCGCAATTTAATGATTGCCTCGGTCATCTTAGTGATCGGGATCGGAAATGCCTACTTGCAACTGGGGCAATATCAATTTTCGGGGTTAGCAGTTGCGGCGGTCTTGGGGATTATTTTAAACTTGGTTCTCCCCGAAGAAGCACGCAGTGAGACCAAAGCTTAAACTAATAAAAGTCGCGAGTAACATCGTGACTTTTTTAATTTGTGAATTCACAAAAAATTCTGAGCGCGACAAACCGATGAAAATGCCTTGGAAAGGGTGGGTGAAATCGATTAACAGAATCGTTTTTGATTTCACAAAATTGATTTTTCTCTCGATTAATAATCAAGCGAACCAAAATAAAATCAAAATGCGGAGTAACGAGTGCAAACCGCTAAATTAGCGGGCTTTTAATCCCATCACGTGGTAATTTAATTTGAAATTACTGGGGTTTGCGGCAGCCCGATAAAAACACTATAAAAATTATGAAACCGGATTCAAAAGTGAATCATGTGAAAGCGATTACCAGCTGAAATGAGCGGCTTGGAATCGATTTCTTTAGTTCAGAAGTGTTTTGAATTTTTTCTTAAACAATGCTATATTATTTTCTGTAACTTAGGTGTCTAAGCTTTTTTAGTGACTTATGGCAATAAATTACAACTTTGAATGTTATAAGGAAAAGAGGTGAGATGTAAATGGGCGGTGATGCTTTTACTTTTGAGCTGTTCGGTTTGACCTTTAATGCAACCAACGTCCTCTCGGGCCTACTCGTTTGTCTGTTGACTTTCTTTATTTTGTTCGGACTTTCACGGCATTTGCAAATGAAGCCAACGGGCGGTCAAAACGTGATTGAATGGTTGGTTGAGTTCACGAATGGGATTGTGCGCTCACAAATGCCAACGGAACAGGTGGGCAATTACAGCTTCTTAGCCTTTGTGCTGTTCGTCTTCTTGTTCATTGCAAACCAACTGGGGCTAATTCTCCAAGTCGGTTGGAATGGTCACGAACTAATCAAGAGTCCTACGGCTGATCCGGTGGTAACCTTAACGTTCTCGCTGTGTGTTATTACCTTGACGCACTTTGCAGGTATTTCGCAAAAGGGCTTTAAAGCTTACTTTAAGGAATACCTCACACCGAGCGTGTTAATGCTTCCCATTAATCTGGTAGAGGAATTTGCTAATTTCTTAACGCTGGGTCTACGGATCTTTGGTAATATCTTTGCCGGTGAAATGTTGCTGAAGTTGCTGGCGCAACTGGCCTTTTCACATGGGTTGCCAACGATGATTGTCAGCTTGCCGATGGAAATGATTTGGCAAGGGTTCTCAGTCTTCATCGGTTCAATCCAGGCATATGTCTTTGTAACATTAACGACGGTTTATATTTCTCGGAAGGTAACCGCGGAATAACCACTTCTTAAGGAGGAAAATACAATGGGTGCAATTGCTGCAGGTATCGCTGCTGGTTTGGCAGCTGTTGGTGCTGGTGTCGGTAACGGGTTAGTTATTGGCCACACGATCGACGGGATGGCTCGTCAACCAGAAATGTCTGGTACGTTGCGTGGGACGATGTTTGTGGGGGTTGGTTTGATTGAAGCCATGCCAATCCTGGCCATCGTTATCGCATTCTTAGTAATGAACAAGTAGTTGTTGGTTTTTAAATCATTTTGTAAAGGAGGTGTCAATAGATGCTGGTAATTGCAGAGTCCAATAGCTTATACGTCGGGGACATGCTCTTCTACTTGATTTCCTTTATTCTGACCGCTTTATTGGTATGGCACTACGTGTGGAAGCCGGTAACGGGAATGATGGAAAAGCGGGCGAAGACGGTGGCCCAAGACATTGACTCCGCCAAGCAAGCTCGGATGGAAGCAACGGAATTGGCTGCTAAGCGCAAGGCACAGTTGGAAGGCTCCCAAGCAGAAGCCGCCCAAATTGTTGACCAAGCGAAAAAGTCAGCCCAAACCCAGGGGGACCAAATTGTAGCAGCGGCGCAAGCTGATGCACAAAACCTCAAGGAACAAGCTCAACGAGATGCAAAGCAAGCGCGCGAAGATGCGTTGCGTGGTGCCAAGGACGATGTCGCAAACCTGTCTATTGAGATTGCTTCCAAGCTCATCCAAAAGCAATTAAATGCAGATGATCAAAAAGCCTTAATTGATTCTTATATTGAAGGGTTGGTAAAACATGAGTCTTGATCTACAAACGGTTGCCAACCGCTACGCCCGGGCCTTGTTTGAACTTGCCGATCAACAAGGGGAGTTGGAACAGGTCCACCAAGAACTCATGAGCTTGCGTGAGATTTTTCAAGCAAATCCACGTTTAGCGACCCTTTTAACTAGCATTAAGCTTAGTCTTAGCCAAAAAGAATCCTTGGTTCAAGCCTTGCAACAAGGGGCCAGTCAACTGACGACCAACTTGATCCAAATGGTTTTTGATTACGGCCGGATGAATGCAATGGTCGCAATTATTGATGAGTTTGAACGCCGGTACGATCAGCAAAACAAACGAGTTCATGCCGACGTAGTTACAGCGGTGCAACTTGATGAACCACGGCGCGCTCAACTCAAGCAAAACCTCTTAACCCGGTATGGGGCAAAAGAGATTGTTTTGCACGAAACGGTTGATGAATCAATCTTGGGGGGCGTAATTGTTACCGCCCAGCACAAGACTTTGGACGGCAGTTTAAAGTCCAAGATTGAGCAGATTCGTCGTTTACTCGTTAAATAGTAATTTTTGGACTTGAAGAGGTGAGATTTGTATGAGCATTAAAACTGAGGAAATCAGTTCACTCATCAAAAAGCAACTCGCCAACTACCAAGATGACATTTCCGTTCAAGAAACGGGAACGGTAACCTACGTAGGTGACGGGGTTGCCCGGGCCGATGGTTTGGAAAATGCCATGGCTGGTGAGTTGCTCGAATTTAGTAATGGCGTCTTCGGGATGGCCCAAAACCTCGAAAGTAACGATGTTGGGATCGTTATTTTAGGGGACTTCACGGGCATTCGCGAAGGTGATTCCGTAAAGCGGACCGGCCGGATTATGGAAGTTCCGGTTGGCGATGCTTTATTGGGCCGGGTAGTTGACCCCTTAGGTCGTCCGTTGGATGGTTTAGGGGAAATCGCTACGGACAAAACGCGCCCAATCGAAAAGAAAGCCCCAGGGGTTATGCAACGGAAGAGTGTGTCCGTTCCGTTGGAAACCGGGATTAAGGTGATTGATGCCTTAGTTCCGATTGGTCGGGGGCAACGTGAATTGATCATTGGGGACCGGAAGACTGGTAAGACTTCGATTGCCATTGATACGATTATTCACCAAAAGGACCAAAACGTGATCTGTGTTTACGTGGCAATCGGGCAAAAGGAATCTACGGTCCGTACGCAAGTTGAAACGTTACGGCGTTATGGGGCCTTAGACTACACGATCGTGGTTTCAGCTAGTGCGTCTAACCCGGCTCCATTGCTCTACATTGCGCCTTACGCTGGGGCCGCAATGGGGGAAGAATTTATGTACAATGGTCAAGATGTCTTGATTGTTTACGATGATCTTTCCAAGCAAGCCGATGCCTACCGTGAACTTTCCTTAATCTTACGGCGGCCACCGGGTCGGGAAGCTTATCCAGGGGATATCTTCTACACCCACTCACGGTTACTGGAACGGGCTGCACGGTTGTCTGATGATATGGGTGGGGGGTCCATGACGGCCCTGCCAATCATTCAAACGCAGGCCGGGGACGTTTCGGCTTATATCCCAACGAACGTGATTTCCATTACCGACGGGCAAATCTTCTTGAATGCCGACTCCTTCTACGCTGGGCAGCGGCCAGCCATCGATGCCGGGACTTCCGTTTCCCGGGTCGGGGGGGATGCGCAAATTAAGGCCATGAAGAAGGTTTCTGGGACTTTGCGGTTGGACATTGCTTCTTACAACGAATTGGCATCCTTTGCGCAATTCGGGTCGGACCTGGATGCGGCCACGCAAGCTAAGTTAGCGCGTGGGGAACGCACGGTTGAGGTTTTAAAGCAAGGTCTGCACGCCGGGCAACCAATTGAACAACAAGTCGTTACGTTGTTTGCCTTAGGGCACAGTTTCTTGGACAAGGTTCCGGTGGAAGACGTTTTGCGTTTTGAAGAAGAATTAGCTGCCTTTATGCATGCCAACCACCAAGACTTGTATGATGGCATTAAAGCTAGTGGCAAGTTGCCAGAAGGCGACGCATTGGAAAAGGCCGTAGCGGAATTTGCTGCTGGCTTCCAAGTTACTAAAAAAGCAAATAATCAAACAGAGGCCAACGACTAAGATTGACCGCTAAGAAAGGACGGTGAGATTTAGTGCCAGCTTCATTAGCTGCGGTTAAGCGGCGTTTAGAATCAACCAAGAACACTCGGCAGATTACAGCTGCCATGAACATGGTTTCCACCGCCAAGCTCAACCAAATCCAAGGTCACACGAAGACTTATGAAGTTTATGCTGACCGGGTTAAGTCGGTGTTAATATCCTTGGTTAAATCTCATAACGCGACCTTAAAGAACGGGGTTTCCGATGATAAAGATCATTTGGGGACACTTTTCACCAAGCGTCCAGTTAAAAAGACTGGGATCTTAGTTGTTACGTCAGACCGGGGATTAGTCGGATCCTACAATAGTAATGTGATTAAGGCGACCCTGGATAAGATGAAAAAAGCGGGCCTGGATAAAGACAATACTGTCTTTTTGACGGTAGGTCGGACTGGGACCGAGTTCTTTAAGAAACGCGGAATGAACGTTGTCTTTGAATCCACTGGGATCAGTGACGTGCCGACGTATCGCGAAACGCATGACATTGTCAAGAATGCGGTTCAGATGTACGCCGATGGTGTGTATGATCAGTTATTGTTATCATACAGTCATTTTGTGAACCGGATCGTTTCGCGGGACCGGGTGGAATTGGTCTTGCCAATTTCAGCAGAATCATTAGCATTGCAAGAAGATACCGAAGCGACGAAGATAGTCGGGGCTGAATACGACTTGGAGCCGGATTTGCCACAATTAATTGGTAAGTTGGTGCCCCAGTTTGCGGAAAGCTTGGTTTATGGGGCGATTTTAGATGCCAAAACCAGCGAACACGCCTCAAGTGCCAACGCGATGAGTGCCGCTTCAGATAATGCCGATGAAATTATTTCGACCTTGCAATTACAATACAACCGGGCACGTCAAGCTGCCATTACGACGGAAATTACTGAAATTACCGGTGGGATGACAGCACAAGAATAAATTGAGATTTTGGAGGAAATGAAATGAGCGCTACTGGTAAAGTGGTTCAAGTCATTGGGCCAGTTGTTGACGTTGAATTTCCCTTAGACGAAAAGCTGCCAGAAATCAACACGGCTTTAAAGATTCAAGAAGCCGACGACAAGACCTTGACGGTCGAAGTTGCCCTTGAACTGGGTGACGGGGTCGTACGGACGATTGCCATGGACGGAACTGATGGGTTAACGCGGGGCATGACCGTTGAAAACACGGAAGCCGCGATCAGTGTACCTGTTGGCGATGATACCTTGGGCCGGGTCTTTAATGTCTTAGGGGAACCAGTTGACGATGGTCCTGAATTTGGACCAGACGCAAAGCGGATGCCAATTCACCGCGATGCACCAAAGTATGAAGAATTAAGTACCCAAACGGAAATCCTGGAAACCGGGATTAAGGTTATTGACTTACTTGCGCCGTATGTGCGGGGTGGCAAGATTGGGCTCTTCGGTGGTGCCGGGGTTGGTAAGACCGTTTTGATTCAAGAATTGATCCATAACATTGCCCAAGGGCACAACGGGATCTCTGTCTTCACGGGGGTCGGTGAACGGACTCGTGAAGGGAACGATATGTACTACGAAATGAAGGCTTCTGGGGTTCTGGAAAAGACGGCCATGGTTTATGGTCAAATGAACGAACCACCGGGTGCGCGGATGCGGGTTGCCCTGACCGGTTTGACGATCGCGGAATACTTCCGGGATGTTAAGGGGCAAGACGTATTGCTCTTTATTGACAACATTTTCCGGTTTACGCAAGCCGGTTCCGAAGTTTCAGCCTTGCTGGGCCGGATTCCTTCAGCTGTTGGTTACCAACCAACCTTAGCAACGGAAATGGGTCAGTTACAAGAACGGATCACTTCCACGAAGAAGGGGTCGATTACGTCGATTCAAGCTGTTTATGTGCCAGCCGATGACTACACCGACCCGGCCCCAGCGACGACGTTCGCTCACTTGGATGCGACGACGAACTTGGAACGGCGGTTAACCCAAATTGGGATTTATCCGGCCGTGGACCCGTTGGCATCAACGTCAACGGCGTTAGCGCCAGAAATTGTCGGAAAAGAACACTACGAAGTGGCTACTGGGGTGCAACACGTGTTGCAACGGTACCGTGAATTGCAAGATATTATCTCGATCTTAGGGATGGACGAATTGTCCGATGAAGAAAAGACGGTCGTGGCTCGGGCCCGGCGGATCCAAAACTTCTTATCCCAAAGCTTCAGCGTGGCTGAACAATTTACGGGTCAACCAGGGGCATACGTGCCACTGGAACAAACGGTCAAGGACTTTAAGGCAATCTTAGATGGGAAGTACGATGACTTACCTGAAGAAGCCTTCCGTTTAGTCGGGGGAATTGACGAAGTAGTTGCTAAGGCAAAGAAGATGCAGGCGGACACGACGGCTAACGATTAGGAGGGATGACCATGGCTGAGTCGACTTTCAACGTCACCATTGTCACTCCTGATGGGACCATCTATGATGAACCTGCAACCTTGCTGGTAATGAAGACCAGTGAGGGGCAAATGGGGTTAATGAAGAACCACCAACCAATCATTGCTGCTTTGGCAATTGATGAATTACGGTTAAAGCACGCCGGTGAAACGGAAGATACCGTGATTGCGGTCAACGGGGGTTTCATTGATTTTAACGGGCAAGTTGCAACGGTTGTTGCGGGCAGTGCCGAACTGGCTGAAACGATCGACGTTGCTCGGGCCCAAAGTGCCAAGGAACGGGCAGAGAAGCAAATTGCACACGCTAAGCAAGTGCACAATGCTGATGAGCTTGCCCGGGCCGAAGTTCACCTTGCCCGGGCCCTTAACCGGTTGCGGGTTTCTGGTGGCAATTAATTTTCAAGGGCTGAGAAATTTTCTCAGCCTTTTTTCTACATATCAGCCCAACGAGGCAGGAGGAAACGGCAATGCAGTATACCGGTGGTACATCTGTTTTAAATATTTTGGTCCAAGTAGGGTTTATCTTAATGACCTTACAAGCACTCAATTCCTTGCAACTGGCAAAATTATTTAAGCGCCCGCCCCAAGGGCTGCCCCTCCTGATTGTAATGGTTGCCATTGCCCTCGGCAGTACCTGTGCGAATTTCTTTTTAGACTGCTTTACGATCTTGCAGGGGGCCTTGCGAATGTTAAACTAGAAGTAACGGAAGCAGTTATTAATTAAATAGCAAGGGAGAGGAATGCCTTGGCAAAATTAAAAATAGTTGGTGGCAAGCCATTGCGCGGGAGCCTTGCCGTTGGTGGTGATGAGCAAACCGTTTTGGCCTGTCAGGCGGCGAGCTTGTTGGCGACCAGGGGAACCGTTATTTTAGATCACGTTTCAAGTACGCCAGCAATTATGGCTACTAACCAGTGCTTAATGCAATTGGGCGCAAAAGTAATTTTCGAGCCGGCGACCGCGACACTCAAAATGGATGCGGGGTGGCACCTAACGCCCCTGCCCCTGCAAGTAAACAATTTCTTTTTGGCTGGCGCGATTTTAGCCCGGTGCCGGACGGTGACGTTAGTCAATTCCCCTCATGAGGCCCAGTTAGGTGAAGCCGGGACGCAATTATGCGAAAACTTAGCGGCGCTTGGCGCTCAAGTTCAAGTTGAGGGCGACCAAACCATTTTGCGCGCGGATTATTTGACGGGGCACACTTTTACCGTGACGGATTGGTCATGGCAAGTGATCGTCGCAACCTTGATGGTAGCTACGTTAACCCGGGGAATTACGGTATTTAAGGCGGTGCCCCAATTACCGGTGATTAATGAAGTGGTAGCGTTACTCAATAAGATGGGTGCTAAGATTCACCAAACGCAAGCACAGACTTTACGGGTTCAGGGGGTTAATACTTTACATGGGGCGGATTGGTACGTAATTGATGACCAAAAGCGAGCTGGCCTGTATTTATTGGCGGCCGCGGTTACGGCCGGAGATGTAGTCGTTTTAGGGGCCCATGCAGTTTATTTACGTCCCTTGCTTCATTACTTAGAAGCTTGTGGCAACACGGTAGTAATCCAGCATAATGGGATTCGGTTAATTGGAACGCAAGTGTTGCTGCCAACGGAAGAACCGCCGGCCTTAAGGGCAATGTCACGCAGTACCACTTGGCAGGCGGCTTTGTTGGCGTTGCATGCACGGCAGTTGGGGACCAGTTTGGTGACGTTGCCTGCAACGGTGGCAGAAAAAGTGTTGGCGTGGCTGCCACTAACCACCAGTCAAGAGTCCCAGCTTTACCAAGTAACGGGGCCGATAACGCAACTACCATCCCAAATGGTAGCGACGAAGCCAGCGGCAGCGTTAGTTGCCTTTTGGCTCGCCCTTGCCGTTAAGCAAAATACCTGGTTGGCACCCGCTGAGTTGTTGGGTGAAGCGGATGGAGCGTTGCTAGACGACTTATTAGCGTTGGGAGCTGAAGTAACGCTGGAATTTACTTAAGCAACTATTTGCAATTTGCTTAAGACCAAGCATAAAAAGCCATGCGTTCTTCGGGTGTGGTATAATAGCAAACGATTTAGAAAGTTTCGGAAGGAGCAACAAGATGGCAAAGGATATTGGAATTGACCTGGGGACGGCGAATGTGCTGATTTACGTCCAAGGCAAGGGGATCGTTTTAAACGAACCTTCAGTGGTCGCGATTGATACGCAAACGAATAAGGTCTTGGCAGTGGGGTCTGAAGCTTACCGGATGGTGGGGCGGACGCCTAGTAATATTCGCGCAATTCGCCCGTTGAAAAATGGGGTTATTTCTGATTTTGATGTTACCCAAGAAATGCTGTCGTATTTCATTGGTAAACTAAGTGTCAAGGGGTTTGTTTCCAAGCCAAATATCATGATTTGTGCCCCAACCAACATTACGGAAATTGAACGCAAGGCAATTATCCAAGCGGCAGAACAATCGGGGGGCGGTAAGGTTTACTTAGAATATGAACCAAAAGTCGCAGCGATTGGTGCCGGCTTGGATATCTACAAGCCAAGTGGGAACATGGTGATTGATATGGGGGGCGGGACATGTGACATTGCCGTCCTCTCTTTAGGTGACATTGTTTCTAGCCAATCGATTCGCTTGGCTGGGGATCAGATGAACCAAGATATTGCGGCCTACATTAAGGATCACCATGGTTTGGTAGTCGGGGAACATACCGCTGAAAAAATTAAGATTGAACTGGGCACGGCGTTGCAAGTCGAAGAACCAAAGACGATGCCAGTCCGGGGGCGTGATGTGGCCACAGGAATGCCCAAGCAAGTGGAAGTTAATCAAAATGAAGTTGAAGCAGCTTTGCATGACACCTTACAACAAATTGTCCGGGCGGCAATTTCGGTGTTGGAAACCATTCCGCCAGAACTGGCCAGCGACATTATTGATCGCGGAGTAATGTTGACCGGGGGGACGGCCCTTTTGCACGGCTTAGATCAACTGTTTAGTTCTTACCTAAAGGTTCCGGTCGTTGTTTCGCAAGACCCATTGGATAACGTGGCCAAGGGAGCTGGCGAGATGTTGGAACGGATGCAAGGTGATGATTCAACAGCCAAAAAACGCAAGAAGCATGGGAAGTAAGTTGATCATTCGATTGGTGCGGTGGTACCAGCTGGGCATTTCGGCCCGGCGGCCCTACCGCGTTTGTCGTTTTGAGCCGACTTGTTCGGAATACATGATTCAAGCGGTCCAACGCTTTGGCTGGCGGGGGGTCTGGCTTGGTGTCTGGCGCATATTGCGTTGTCAGCCCTTTAGCAAGGGTGGCTTGGATCCCGTTCCAGTTCGGTGGTTGCATTGGAAGAGAAAAGATTGGAAAAGGTGAAAAAGTGGCAAAAAAAGAAAAAACGATTGCGGTTAGTGTAAAAGATATTGAGCGGGCGGGCCAACTCGTCGAACAAGTCTTAATTGGGGACCGCGTAATTGGCGAAGTCGTGGCCAAAGGCGTCAAGTTTGAAGCCCATTTAATGGGTGACCAACAAACCTTTGTGGTCAAATCGCAAGAAGAAGGTTTGGAAACGATCTTGGCGCAATATCACTTGCACCAAGGTTAAAGTGAAGGAGCGAGGACTATGCATCGTTCGCAGCGCAATGAGAACGAGTCACGAATTGACTGGGGGATCATTTTTTGCGTGCTCCTGTTGGCACTGATTGGCTTGGCGGCCATTTTTGTGGCGGCAAACCATGATAAAACACCGGTTAATGTCAGTCGAACCGTCTTGATGCAGTTTGCTTGGTACGTCATTGGGACGATTATGATCATTGTCATTATGCAATTTGATTCGGAGCAACTGTGGAAGGTGGCCCCAATTGCCTATTGGATCGGCTTATTTTTAATGTACGCAATTCTGGTCTTTTACAGTCGGGCGTACTATGTGAATACCGGGGCGAAGTCGTGGTTTGCGATTGGGTCGATCACCTTCCAACCGTCGGAAATTATGAAGCCGGCCTATATTGTGATGATGGCCCGGGTAATTACCACGCATAACAATCAATATAGTCGCCATACCGTTGAAAGTGACTGGCGATTAATTGGAAAGTTGTTCTTATGGTTGTTGCCAGTGTTGGTATCACTTAAGTTCCAAAACGACTTTGGGACCGGCTTGGTGTTTGTGGCTATTTTTGCCGGCTTGGTTTTGGTTTCGGGGGTTACTTGGCGAATCTTGGCACCGGCGATTACGATTGCGGCGGTTGTGGGGGGAAGCGCCTTGGCGATGGTAACCAGCTCGGTCGGCCGAACCATTTTGGAAAAAATTGGGTTTCAAGCCTACCAGTTTGATCGGGTTGACAATTGGTTGCACCCAGCCCAAGATACTTCCAACAGTGGTTACCAACTTTGGCAAAGCATCAAAGCGGTCGGTTCAGGTGGGATTACCGGGACGGGATTTAACAATTCTAAGGTGTACGTCCCCGTCCGGGAATCCGACATGATTTTTACCGTAATTGGTGAAAATTTTGGCTTTATTGGTGGGGTTTTATTAATTTTGCTCTACTTGCTCCTAATCTACCTCATGATCCGGGTAACTTTTGATACAAAGAATGAATTCTATGCCTACATTGCGACGGGGGTAATCATGATGATTCTTTTCCACGTCTTTGAAAATGTCGGGATGAACATTGGCCTCTTGCCGTTGACGGGGATTCCACTGCCGTTTATTTCGGCGGGGGGATCATCTTTGATTGGTAATTTGCTAGGGATCGGAATGGTAATGTCAATGCGTTATCACCACCACTCATATATGTTTAGCAATCAGAATCGGGAATTTCATTAAAAAAGACTGGCAATTTGTTGCCGGTCTTTTTTGCGGTTAAGCCTTTAAAGAACGGAAAAAATCGTGTAGAGTTAGATGCAAGCATATTCAGGTAAGTTTAAATTCAGTAAAGGGGCACGGAAAATGGCGAACGAAAAGCGGCGGCTTGTGGTTAAGATTGGGACTAGCAGTTTAATCCTTCCGAATGGTCGGGTGAATTTACGAACGGTGGATCGTTTGGCATATACCCTGGCTTCCCTAAACAACCAGGGATTTCAGGTTGCCCTGGTTAGTTCCGGGGCGATTGGGGCGGGGCTGGCAAGCTTACAATTGACCCAGCGGCCCCAAGAAATCGCCAAACAGCAAGCCTTGGCAGCAATTGGCCAGATGGAATTGATGCGGATCTATTCCCAGCGGTTTCTGGACTATCAAACGCAAGTAGCCCAAATTTTGCTGACCCGCGATGTGCTGGCCTTCCCGGTTTCCCGGCAACACGTTCTCAATACATTTGAAGTTTTGTTTGAAGAAGGGGTAATTCCGATTGTCAATGAAAACGATACCGTTGCCGTTGACGAATTGGATCATCACACCACCTTTAGTGATAATGACGAATTATCGGCAATGGTTGCCGTGCGTTTGCAAGCCGATCAACTGATTGTTTTGTCAGATATTGATGGCTTTTACGATCAAAATCCGCGGGAGAATCCGGCAGCTAAAAAGCTCGCCCGGGTAACCGAACTGACGCCGGCAATGCAAAAAGCCGCGGGTGGTAGTGGCAGTAATTTTGGGACCGGGGGGATGGTTACTAAATTACGAGCGGCGCAAGCAATGATGACAGCTGGCAAACAAATGGTGCTTTGCAATGGGGCGAATCCAACCGTTATTTTTGATGTAGTTGCTGGAAAACCTGTCGGGACTGTCTTTGGGTAGAATTTGAAAGGAAGGGAAAATGATGGAAACCTTAGTAAAAATGGGCCAAGCAGGCAAACAAGCAGCGCGGCAGTTGGCCTTATTGTCAACGGCAACCAAAAATCAGGCCTTAATAGCGATGGCCCAAGCGTTAGAAGCTCAAACCGCGGCTATTTTGGCAGCAAATCAAGCTGATTTACAGGCGGCGGCGACGATGCCGGCGAAGTTTGTGGACCGCCTAAAGTTAACCCCCCAACGGATTGCTGATATGGCAGCTGGTCTTCGTCAGGTGGCCCAATTAGCGGATCCGGTTGCCAAGTATGATCATGGGTGGGTGACCAAAGACGGATTACAAATTATGCAACGCCGGGTACCATTAGGCGTCGTGGGGATTATCTTTGAAGCCCGGCCCAACGTCACGGTTGATGCTACGGCGTTGACCTTTAAGAGTGGGAATGCAGTTATTTTACGTGGGGGAAAAGAGGCAATCCAAACCAATACTTGCTTGGTCAGCATCTTACAACACACTTTAACGGCCCAAGGATTGCCGGCGGCGGCTGTCCAGTTAGTTGAAGATACTAGCCACGCTAGTGCGGAAGCAATGATGAAATTAAATGATTGGATTGATGTTTTGATTCCCCGGGGTGGAAAAGGTTTGATTCAACGGGTAGTCCAAACGGCAACGGTACCGGTGATTGAAACCGGGGCTGGCAATTGTCACGTGTATTTAGATCGCCAAGCGGATGAAGCAATGGCAGTTGATATTGTGGTCAATGCGAAGGTGCAACGACCATCCGTCTGCAATGCGGCAGAAAAACTGTTGCTTCACCGCGAGGCAGCGGCCCGCTTACTGCCACCAGTGGCCAAAGCTTTATTGGCGCACGGGGTGGAATTGCGTGGTGATCAACGGGCTTGTCAACTGGTCCCTGAGATTAAGCCTGCGACCCCAGCCGACTGGGATCAAGAGTATAATGATTTGATTATGGCGGTTAAAGTGGTGGATTCCTTGGACGAAGCCATTGAGCATATCAATCGTCATTCGACTCACCATTCGGAAGCCATTATTACTCCTGAGCTTGCCCGGGGCCAGGCGTTCCAACAACAAATTGATTCGGCTTGTGTCTATGTGAATGCCTCAACGCGGTTTACCGACGGAAGTGAATTTGGCTTTGGGGCCGAAATTGGGATCAGCACCCAAAAGTTGCACGCCCGCGGTCCGATGGGGTTAGCCCAGTTAACGACCACCAAGTATGAAATTACCGGTAACGGGCAGGTTCGGAGCTAGAACAAGAAAGGTTTAGATTTTCCTTGCGTTTCGCCGAAAAGCTTGCTAAGATAAGAAACAATCTTAATTCGTTTTGGGAGTAGTAGCCTAGAGTTTGTTTGACAGCGACCGTAGGGATGGTGTGACTACGGAAACAACCTTGGTGAACTGGCCTAAAAATCGTCACCCGCTGAAAAAAGTCAGTAGGCGCGTGCGTGTGGTCGCGTTAAGACTTTGAGCGCTACAATATTGTAGAATTACGGGTGGTACCGCGGAGAAGTTCGTCCTGTCGTTAGTAGTAACGCAGGGCGTTTTTTTTGTTTTTTAATAGGCCGGCCGCAAACGAAGCAATCAGGATAAAGGAGTAAAGGTTATGGGATACGATCACTTAGAAATTGAAAAAAAGTGGCAACGTTATTGGCAACAAAATAAGACATTTAAGGCAACGGCCAACCCCGGCCAAAAGAAGTACTATGCCTTGGATATGTTCCCGTATCCATCCGGGCAAGGGCTGCACGTTGGGCACCCGGAAGGTTACACCGCAACCGATGCCATGGCCCGCTTTAAGCGGATGCAAGGGTACAATGTTTTGCACCCCATGGGGTTTGATGCCTTTGGTTTGCCAGCCGAGCAGTATGCTTTAAAGACGGGGCACAATCCTAAGGGGTTCACAAACCAAAATATTGATCATTTCCGCGATCAAATCCAATCCTTAGGTTTTTCCTATGATTGGGATCGGGAAGTGAATACTACGGATCCAAAATACTATAAGTGGACCCAATGGATTTTTGAGCAACTTTACAAGAAGGGCTTAGCATACGAAGACGAAATCATGGTTAACTGGGCTCCCGATTTTATGGGGGGGACCGTGGTGGCCAATGAAGAAGTGATCGATGGTAAGACGGAACGGGGCGGTTACCCGGTTTACCGGGTGCCAATGCGGCAATGGGTTTTGAAGATCACGGCTTACGCAGATCGCTTAATTGACGACCTGGATTTGGTCGACTGGCCAGAAAGCGTTAAGGAAATGCAACGCAATTGGATTGGGCGGTCCGTTGGGGCAGCCGTCTACTTTAAGGTAGCTGGTCAAGAAGACAAACAAATTGAAGTCTTTACAACCCGTTGTGATACCTTGTTTGGGGCGTCTTACGTGACCTTGGCCCCTGAATTGGACTTGGTTGATGAAATTACGACGCCCGAACAAAAGGCGGCGGTGAAAGCTTATCAAGAAGCGGCTTCGCGGCGTTCAGACTTGGAACGGACTGATTTGAACAAGGATAAGACGGGGGTCTTCACTGGTGCTTATGCGATCAATCCGGTTAACGGAGCAAAGCTGCCAATCTGGATCTCAGACTATGTATTAGCCTCATACGGGACCGGGGCGGTAATGGCCGTGCCGGCGCATGATGAACGTGATTGGGAATTCGCCAAGAAGTTTGATTTGCCAATCAAGCGAGTTTTAGCTGGGGGTGACCTGACTGAAGGGGCCTACACGGGTGATGGTGAGCACGTTAACTCCGCCTTCTTAGATGGCTTAACGATTGAGGCCGCGAAGACGAAGATGCTGGAATGGCTGGAAGCCAACGGAGCGGGTCAAAAGAAGGTCAACTACCGGCTGCGGGATTGGATCTTCTCACGGCAACGCTACTGGGGGGAACCAATTCCGGTTATTCACTGGGATGATGGGACGACTTCCTTGGTACCGGAAGATGAATTACCGCTGACCTTGCCAGATACGGACGATATTAAGCCTTCTGGTACGGGGGAAAGTCCATTAGCCAACATTGAAGAGTGGGTCAACGTTTACGACGAAAACGGTCGTCACGGGTTACGGGACACTAATACGATGCCGCAATGGGCGGGCTCTTCGTGGTACTGGTTGCGGTATACGGATCCAACCAACGAGCAAGCCTTTGCGTCAAAAGAAGCGTTGGAATACTGGTCCCCAGTTGACTTGTACGTTGGGGGAGCTGAGCACGCGGTGTTGCACTTGCTGTATGCTCGCTTCTGGCACAAGTTCCTCTATGATTTAGGGGTGGTCCCAACACCAGAACCATTTATGAAGTTGGTTAACCAAGGAATGATTTTGGGTTCCAACCACGAAAAGATGTCCAAGTCGAAAGGCAATGTGGTTAATCCCGATGACATCGTGGCTGAATACGGGGCGGACACGTTACGGCTGTACGAAATGTTTATGGGACCACTGGAAGAAAGTGTGCCGTGGGATGAAAAAGGCCTGCACGGTGCCAACAAATGGGTTCACCGGGTTTGGCGCTTGTTGATTGATGAAAATAACCACTTGCGTGATCGGGTTTCCACCATTAACGATGGCAAACTGGATAAGGTTTACCACCAAACGGTTAAGAAAGTAACCGCTGATTACGAACGCTTGCACTTTAACACGGCGATTTCCCAGTTAATGGTCTTTGTGAATGAGGCTTATAAGGTTGATGACTTACCAGTTGAGTACATGGAAGGGTTAGTCAAGATGATTTCGCCACTCATGCCGCACGTGGCCGAAGAATTATGGCAAAAGTTGGGGCATGAAGAAACCATCACGTACCAAGCTTGGCCAACTTATGATGAGAGCAAGCTGGTTGAAGCGAACGTGGAAATGATTGTTCAGGTCAACGGTAAGGTGCGGGCAAAGTTGACGATGCCAAAGGATGCCGATCAAGCAACGGCTGAGCAAATGGCTTTGGCGGATGAACACGTCCAGAAGTTTACAACTGGCAAGGAAATCAAGAAAGTCATCGTGATTCCTAACCGGATTGTTAACATCGTGGTTAAATAATCCCTAGAAAGTGTAACGGCAGTCTTGCTATCCCGCCGGCCTTAGCGGCTCGGCAACAGAGCTCTTCTGCATTATCTGGCTTACATTTAAAAAGCAAACCGGCGGCTGGGAGAAAACTGAGTTTTCTTCCAGCCCCGCTTTTTTGGAGGAAAAAATAGTGGAACACAGTTTAGTTACCTACCCAGCGATTGTTGAACAAGGGGCCCAACAAACCCGGGTCCACTTTCCGGATTTACCGGCGGCGGATGTGGTGGATGCCGATTACTACCAAGCTTTAATGCGGGCCCAACTGGGCTTGGCGATTGTGATCATTGACTTAGAAAGCCATCATGAACCCGTCCCCGCCCCCTCGGAGCCGACAACTTTGGCGTCATTGCTTAATACCCCTGAAGCCCGAATAGAGCTGATTACGACGGACTTGGATGAATATTAATTTCTGGTGACAATGTTAAAACAAATTGCATCGGTCAGTTAATCAAGCTAAAATGGATAAGTTAATATGATGAAAAGAGGATCAGCAGAGCATGCGCGAAGATGAGCAAGTAACGGCGTCATCCACTAACGATGCCAAAGCGAAGATGCTGAGTGGTTCGGCTTGGATGACGGCTGGCAGCATTACGTCGCGGATTTTAGGGGCAATCTACATTATTCCGTGGACGACGTGGCTAGGGGCGTACAGTACCCAAGCCAATGCCCTCTATGCCCAAGGGTACAATATTTACAGCATGGCCTTGACCATTGCTACGGCGGGGATTCCGTCCGCGATCTCAAAATTGGTTGCCCACTACAATGGGATTGATGAATATGAGGTGAGTCGACGGCTCTATCGGTCCGGAATGTATGTTTCAATGGCGATGGGAATTGTTTGCGCGACCGTAATGCTGTTTGGGGCGAATCTCTTGAATAATGGGGATGCCAATGTGACGCCGGTCATTCAGTCTTTGGCCTGGGCCGTTTTGGTAATTCCGCCAATGAGTATTACCCGGGGCTTTTTGCAAGGTTATAATTGGATGGCCCCATCGGCACTCTCCCAATTTATTGAACAGCTGTTTCGGGTTGTTTACATGTTGGCAGCGACGTACTTTATCATGAAACTCCAACCGACCCACTGGGTGCAAGCCGTGACCCAGTCCACTTTTGCAGCCTTTATTGGGGCCTTGGGAGCAATCTTGGTGCTCGGGGCAGCTTATTTGCGCCGCTTGGGGTACATGCGTCGTTTAGCCGCGGCGGGCAAGCAAGACCAAAGTGTCCAGACCCGAAAATTGATTTTTAAAATCATTTACCAATCGATTCCGTTTATTGTGATTGAAGCCGGGATCGCCATCTTTCAATTAATTGATCAGTATTCATTTAAACGGATTCTGACGTTGATGGGCGGTTTTTCCAACTACGAAATCAACACGATTTATGCGCTCTTTGCTTTTAACGCCAATAAGCTATACATGATTGTGATTTCCCTGGCTTCGGCCATGGCCGCAACCGCGATCCCATTAATGGCGATGGCGCGGGCCCAAAATGACCAGCAAAGTATGCGAGATCAGATCGAAAATGGGCTGTTGTTGTTCTACTTTGTGATGATTCCGGCCTCCTTAGGGATGGCGGCGGTGGCCCAACAAGTGTATACCGTTTTTTATCGCTACGATGCGGCTGGGGTGACAATTTTAGAGTTTGCTTCATTTATGGCTATACCGCTCGGGCTGTATACCGTTGGGGCGGCCATGATGCAAGGCCTCTCGGAAAATAAAAAAATGATGAAATTTTTGGCGATTGGAATTGGTTTAAAATTAATTTTGCAAGTTCCACTGGTCATGTTTTTAAAGGGAATGGGGCCGCTGTTAGCAACGGGGATCGCGATGTCGGTAATCAATTATTTGATCTTACATTCCTTCAATATGGAATTTACCTTACGTTTTAATCGGATGGCGAAACCAACGAACCAGATTTTAGCGTATTCGTTGATCATGTTTGCTGCGGTAAAAATTGTAATGTTAGGAATGAACCTGATAGTGGATCCGCATGGTCGCTATATGGCCTTCTTTGCGTTGTTACCGGGGATGGCGATCGGGATCGCCGTGTTTGGCTATTTAGCCCTTCGCTACCGATTAGTTGATGAAATCATGGGACCGGGTCGCGCAGCCGGGTTCCGGCGAAAATAAGAATTACGGCAGCCTAGTGTGGTGTTGCAGAGTTGATGAGGAGCTGAATGCTCATCAACTCTTTTTCTTTTATAATCGTAACTTTGACTTCGCCCCAAATTAATTTTATAATGTAAGCGGATTCAAATAAGGAGGGGATCGCTAATGCGAATGGTGGAAGTAATTGATCATAAACGGCAAGGGCAAGTTTTGACGCCGGCTGAAATTAATTTTTTTGTTGAGGGAGTTGTTACACATACCATCCCGGATTATCAAATTTCAGCGCTATTGATGGCAATTTATTTTCAGGGAATGACTTCAGAAGAACAAACCACGTTAACCATGGCAATGATGAACTCAGGGGATCATTTGGACTTAAGTGCGATTCCGGGAGTGAAAGTGGACAAACATTCCACCGGTGGCGTTGGGGATAAAACAAGTTTACCTTTGGCTGCGATGGTGGCAGCCCTAGGCATTCCCGTCCCCATGATATCTGGGCGGGGCTTAGGCCATACTGGTGGCACGCTAGACAAGTTGGAGGCAATCCCCGGATTTCAGGTTGCCCGTAGCGAAGCGGCTTTTATTAACCAAGTAAAGACTACGGGAGTAGCAATTATTGGTGCTACTGGTGAGGTGGCACCGGCTGATAAGCGCATTTATGCTTTACGGGACGTAACTGATACGGTTGATTCAATTCCGCTGATTGCCAGTTCGATTATGAGTAAGAAGATTGCTTCAGGGACCGATGCCTTGGTGATTGATGTTAAAACGGGTGCCGGGGCCTTTATGAAGGACGAGTCCGCAGCCAAAGAGTTGGCGACGGCGTTAGTACAAATCGGTCGGCAGGCAGGGTTAGTCTGCAAAGCAATTATTTCCGATATGAATCAACCACTGGGCAATAAGGTCGGGAATGCGCTCGAAATTGAAGAAACGTTGGACTTATTAAAAGGACATGGGCCCGCAGAACTTTTGGAGTTAGTATTAACCTTGGGCAGTCACATGGTGGTGATGGGAGGAAAGGCCACCACCCTAGCCCAGGGCCGGGAAATGCTAGCAGCGACGTTAACTGATGGTAGTGCCTTGGCCAAGTTTAAAGCAATGATTGAAGCGCAAGGTGGCAACGGTCAAGTAGTTACCGACTATGCGCTGATGCCTCATGCCAAGTATCAAGTTGTCGTTTCCGCCCCGCAAAGTGGGGTGATCACGAGCTTGAGCGCTGACGGCATTGGTATTGCCGCGCTGATGCTTGGTGGCGGCCGGCAAAAAGCCGATGACCAACTGGATTATGGCGTCGGCATTGAACTGCACAAAAAGCTTGGCGATGAGGTGAAAGCAGGCGAGCCCTTGCTGACCATTCATGCGAACCAAACGGACCTGACGGAAGTAAAGGCGCGGTTAGCAGCTAGCATCACAATTGGTTCAGCGGCCACCGTTCCACCACTGATTCACCAAGTGATTGAATAGTGTGGTAAAAATGTTATGATAGTCACCAAAGAAATTAATGGGGGAGTTTTAAATGCCTTGTACAACTTTACTAGCTGGGAAAGCCGCCACAATTGATGGTTCAACCATTATTGCCCGGCAAGAAGATTATGGTCAGGCGCTGAATCCACAACGGTTTGTGGTTGTCAAGCCCAGTGACCAGCCACGCCATTATGCGGCCAAAACCACCAGTTTTACGATTGACTTACCCGATAATCCGTTGCGCTACACGTCGACCCCGGATGCCGATGATTCGGCGGGGGTGTTTGGAGCAGCGGGGATTAATGCCGCCAATGTTGCCATGACGGCAACGGAGACTAGTACCACCAACGCGCGAGTACGGGGATTGGATCCATTTAATCCCGTGAGTGGGATTGGCGAAGAAGATTTTATCACCTTGGTTTTACCATACATTCATACTGCCCGCGAAGGGGTGCAACGCTTGGGACACTTACTCGAAACCTATGGGACGTATGAAGCCAATGGGATTGCTTTTAGTGATCAAGATGAGGTTTGGTACTTGGAAACAATCGGGGGCCATCACTGGGCGGCGGTGCGAATCCCTGATGATGCTTACGTGCTTGCTCCAAACCGCTTCAATATTACGGATTTTGATTTTGCCAGTGAAACGACGTTAGCCAGCGCCGACCTGCAATCCTTTATCGACGAGCATCACCTTAATCCGGATCGCGAGGGTTATAACCTGCGTCATATTTTTGGTAGTCAGACGATGCAAGATGCCCGCTATAATAATCCGCGGACCTGGTATGGCCAAAAATTATTGGGCGGAGCGCCAGCCACGGCCCCGACTGAAATGGATCAGCCCTTTTGGTGCCGGCCAACGCAACTATTGACGGTCGAAAAGATCAAGCAAGTCTTGAGCTCACATTACCAAAACACGGTCTACGATCCCTATGGGGGTGCAGCGGGCAAACAGTTCCGGCCGATTGCTTTAAATCGGAACCTGGAATTGCATATTTTACAGTTACGCAATCATGTTCCCGCCGCTCTGGCAGGTATTCATTGGTTGGCGTTTGGCCCCAATACTTTTAATGCGGTGGTCCCGTTTTATGCCAACGTGAATGACACCCCGGTGCCATATGCCCAGACAAATCAGGATTATGACCCCCTTAATATGTATTGGTTAACCAACACCTTGGCAGCATTAGGGGATCATCGGTACCAGGCCGTTGCGCCGCTGGTTGAACAATTTGAAGAAACCGTGGGGGCGCAATGTCGAGCATTGCAACACCAAGCGGATGCGACTTCGCACGCAGCTGGGGAATGGCCAGCGTATTTGACCACGATTAATGAACAAATGGCGCACCTTAGTCAGCGGGAGGCACTTAAGTTGCTGGGCAAGTTGGTTCAGGATGCGTTTAATCATGAGCATTTGGCGTTCTAGCAATCGTTAAAAGCAACATTATTGATCTTTAAGTTTGAAAACTTGTCATGGTGGCTATTAGTTTCTAGCCACCATTTTTTAATCCAGTTCTAATAACATTTTAAATATTATTTTTTGTAATTGAAAGCGTTTTTCAACTCGGGTATAATTAAATTGTAAATAAATGATCAAAGAAGAGGTGAGGAACATGGATAAAGCAGTTAAGAAACGTAAGTTTAAAATGCCATCGGCCTTTACGATTTTGTTCATCATTATTGTTCTGGTCGCGATGTTATCATGGTTTATTCCGGCCGGGAAGTATTCAACTGATAGTGCGGGCAACATCATTGCCCATACTTACCGAACGGTCAAGTCAAATCCCCAGGGACTCTGGGATATTTTTATGGCACCTGTGATCGGGATGGTCGGGGACGACAATACCGATGGTGCGATTTCAGTTTCGCTGTTTATCCTGGTAATTGGGGGCTTCTTAGGGGTTGTTAACAAGACCCGGGCACTAGACGAAGGGATCAGCAGCATTGTCCGCAAGTACAAGGGCAAGGAAAAGAAATTAATTCCGCTCTTGATGATCCTGTTCGCGTTAGGTGGCTCGACCTACGGGATGGCCGAAGAAACGATTGCCTTTTATCCATTGCTGATTCCAGTTATGATTGGGGTTGGCTTTGACTCGATGGTCGCTGTCGGGATTGTATTGATTGGTTCGCAAGTTGGGTGCTTGGCCTCGACGGTTAACCCGTTTGCAACGGGGGTGGCTTCCCAAACCTTGCATATTTCGCCAGGGAATGGGCTGCTATCCCGGATTCTATTATTGATTATTACGATCGGCATCAGTATTGCCTATGTTTACCACTATGCTTCCAAGATTGAAAAGGATCCGACAAAATCAATTCTTTACAACCAACGAGAAGAAGATTTAAAGCGTTTTGCGATTCCAGAACGGACGCAAGATGAAGAAACCATGACTGGGCGGCAAAAAGCAGTTATTTGGATTTTTGGGATTACATTTTTGATTATGATCCTGGGCTTGGTGCCATGGGAAAGTCTCAACAGTAAGTTCACTTTCTTTAACAGTCTGAATAAGTGGATTACGACGACCCCAGTCTTAGGGACGGTTTTCGGAAAGGATGCCGTGCCGTTGGGGACTTGGTACTTTAACGAAATCACGATGCTGTTCTTCTTGATGTCGGTGATTGTCATGTTTGTTTACCGCATGAAGGAAGCTGACTACATTGAAGCCTTTATTAACGGGATGGCCGAATTTATGAGTGTTGCCATTATCGTGGCGGTCGCTCGGGGGATTCAAGTTGTTATGAATAACGGGTTAATTACTGGGACGATTTTGCACTGGGGTGAAATGGGCTTATCCAGCCTTTCGCAAAGCATCTTTATTATTCTGACCTTTGTGTTCTACATCTTGATGTCCTTCTTGATCCCATCCACGTCCGGTTTAGCCGCGGCTACGATGGGGATTATTGGGCCGCTGGGGCACTTTGCTCACGTTTCCAGTGATTTGGTAATTACTGCTTACCAAGCTGGTTCGGGTTGGGTGAACTTAATTACCCCAACGTCTGGGGTGGTAATGGGCGCCCTGGCAATTGCCCACATTAACATCAGTACTTGGTGGAAGTGGATGGCTAAATTAATGCTCTACTTATTCTTGGCAGTTTGTGTCTTCTTAGGTATTGCAGCGGTTTTGTAAGTAGGTGGTAAGGATGACAGAAACAGTAATCACAGAAGCGATTAAAGTGCAGGCAGTGGCAGCGTTGAAGGAATTGATTGCGCAACCTTCAGCTAATCAACCAGCGGCCCCGGGGGCGCCATTTGGCCCGGGAATTCGCCAAGCGTTAGACCAGATGATGGCGTTATGCCAACGGCTGGGGTTTCGGACTTATGCTGATCCAGATGGGTACTATGGCTACGCCGAAATTGGTGAACAAGGGCCGATTTTTGGTGTCGTTGGGCACTTGGACACGGTCCCGGCAGGAGATTTAGCAGCTTGGGACACGGATCCGTTTGAGCCAGTTATTCGTGATGGTAAGATTATTGGTCGGGGAGCGCAAGATGATAAGGGACCGACGATTGCGGCCCTCTATGCCGTGAAGGCATTGTTGGACGCGGGTTATCAGTTGAAGCAAAAGATTCGCTTTATTTTTGGGACCGATGAAGAAATTTTGTGGCGTGGCATTGCGAAATATAACGAAAAAGAAGTGCCGATTGATGCCGGGATTGCCCCGGATTCTGAGTTTCCGTTAACTTACGCGGAAAAAGGATTACAACAATCCTATTTAGTAGGCCCGGGGACGGATCAGTTTACCCTGCATATGGAGAATGCCTTTAATGCCGTGCCGGCTAAAGCCGAATATACGGGACCACGTTTGGCCGAGGTGCAAGCAGCGTTAGAACGACACCATTTCGCCTTCGAAGCCACGGCTGACAAATTAACGGTCTTAGGAAAATCCGTCCACGCCATGAACGCCCCACAAGGAACGAATGCGGTCCTCCGGTTAGCAATTGCCTTGGATGAAGTCTTTGATTTTGCCCCGCTACATTTCTTAGGACAAGTCTTTAAGGAAGATGCGACCGGGGCCAACGTTTTGGGGCGGGTTGCGGATGAATCGGGGCAACTGACGTTTAACATTTCCAGTTTGGAAGTGAATGCTAAAGAAACGCGGTTACAAATCGATCTGCGGATTCCAGTGACGATTGATCGCGATCAATTAATTGCGGATTTAACGGCTAAGATTGCCCCATACGAACTTAAGTATGAGCATTTTGACTATTTGGCGCCCCTCTTTGTGCCGAAGGAAACGCCGTTGGTGCAAACTTTGATGGCAGTTTACCAAGAAAAGACGGGGGATCAAACGCCACCGCAAATTTCTGGCGGAGCGACATTTGCCCGGACAATGCATAACTGTGTAGCGTTTGGGGCAATGTTGCCGGGGGTGCCTGACTATATGCACCAAGCAAATGAACAATGGCCATTAGAAAGTATGTATCAAACCATGGATATTTATGCTGAAGCCATTAAACGGCTTTGCTTTACTGAGCATTAAAAAATAAAGACCAAGCCTGTTTTTGCGGGCTTGGTCTTATTTTTTAGATTGTTGCACTTAGTCCTTAACCGCGACTTTAACCGGGGTCGGTAGGGTAGCAACAAATTGCTGATAAGCAGCGTCTTCACCGGTTTCGGTAACGACGACTTGGTCGGTGGTAAAGTTGGCAGCAGCTAACAAGTCGTCAGCAATTTCTAATTGGTGAGTAACAGTGGCATTGCCAATTAATTCGATTTGGTAATGGTGGTGGACTGAGTGTAATAAAGTTTTCACCAAGCCCCCCGGGTTATAGACGGTAATTGGCGTCTCGAAGTGGCCTAAGGTTGGGTGGGTGAGGGCAAAAGCCAAGCTCGTTGCCGACATCCCCGTCCCACAAGCATTGGTGAAGCCGACTCCTCTTTCATAAGTCCGAACAAACAGTTCGTCTTCGCCCAAAATTTTGGCAAAATTTAAGTTAACGCCATCGGGATAGTACGGATTCGGTTGATTTAAAAAGGCCCCTAATTCCCCCATTAAGGGGCCGGTTAATAATGCTTCATCGCCAAATGCGATGAGATGAGGATTAGGGACGGCTAGGCTAGTGAAGCGGAGCCCGGGCGCAAGTTCTGGTACTAGATCATCGATGATGCGTTCACGCCCCAAATTAGTAAAGGGCAGGGCAGCGGCATTGAAACGGACGGGTGAAATTTCAACTGCAAAAGCGGGGACTTGGGTGGCAAAGTCCGTTTCTTTGCGAACTGCTAAGTCAGCCTGCCGAGTCTCGACCTTAAAGTTGGTTTGGCCGGTCTTTTCGCTTAAGTAACGCGCTACCGTCCGTAAACCATTGCCACACATAGAAGCTTCACTACCATCGGCGTTAATCACCCGCATTTGCCCCAGCACACCGGGATGCTCGGAACGATTGACCACTAATAACCCATCGGCCCCATGTAAAAAACCATTACCTGGATCGGTCAAATGCTGGGCTAAGCGAATCAAGGCGGGATCACTCAGAGGGGTTGGGAGGGTGGTTTGATCAAGCAAGAAAAAATGGTTAAACGAACCGTGGACTTTTAACAACTGGGCCATAAATAAAATTCCTTTCTTAGTTAAAAAAATGATTATAGATAACTTGCACCGCCCGATCACAATCCGCTGGATCGGTGCCAATCATGGTCGCAATTTTTGAGGCTCCCTGGTTAATCATTTGTACGGCGATTTTTTCGTGCGCCAGGGTTGCTAAAATTTCGGCCGGAATTGTTGGCGAGCTTGCCATGCCTTCTCCAACGATGGTAATCAGTGCAAATTCATTAATCCATTCTAAGCGGTCGGGATTAATGGTGGTTTGAATTTCATCACAAATTTCATCGACTAATTCTGGGGTTAGGTGATGTTGATCAAAGACAATGGTAATGTCATCAATGCCCGATGGCATATGCTCGTATGGGACTTCGTGAGCATCCAAAATTTTTAAGATTTGCAGGGTGAAGCCAGCTTCCTTGTTTAGCAAGTATTTATGCAAATAAAGGGCAGCAAAGTGCTTGCCAGCGGCGATCCCGGTAATGGGCCGGGTCGGGGTAAAATCACGATCGGTTACGATCATGGTCCCAGGCTTATCCGGAGCCAATGTATTCTTGACGTTAATTGGTACGCGGGCGGCGATGGCTGGGAGCAGTGCTTCATCGTGGAAGACGGAGAAACCAGCGTAAGACAGCTCGCGCATTTCCCGGTAGGTCATCACTTTAATCGGCGCTGGGGCGGCAACTAACTTTGGATCGACGGAAAAAATGGCGTCAACGTCAGTAAAATTTTCGTAACGTTCGGCCCCTAAGCCGCGGGCTAAAATAGCGCCGGTAACGTCAGAGCCACCCCGTGAAAAGGTGGCAATGTAGCCGGCCATGGTAAACCCAAAGAACCCAGGAACGACGATTCGCTCATCTGGAGCTAACTGAAAGTCTGCCAGTAAGTGATAAGTTTCTGGGGCCACCATGGCGTTATTAGGGGTCCCCGTAACCATAATCCCAATTTCTTTAGGATCAACAAACCGGGCCTTAAGTCCCAGGTGATTTAAAATGGCAGCCAACAACTGCGCGTTTAAGCGTTCACCATGCGCCTTAAAGGTTGCGAGGCGGTAAGCAGCCGTTGGATAATCACCGTTTGGCAACTCATTTAACGCGCCTTTAATGGGCGTTAAGGCGCTTGCGGGTAAATTAAAGTGCGCGGCAATGGCTTGGTAACGGTCAAAAATTTCCTTGATGATGGCTTGAGAATTTTGCTGGTTTTGGACGCTTTGCGCGTATTGAATCAACAGATCCGTGACCTTGGTATCGTCGTGATGACGTTTGCCCGGGGCGGACGTAACGATTACTTGCCGGGCCGGATCGGCTTGGATAATGCGGACCGCTTGTGCGACAGCTGCTCCGTTTGCCAACGAACTGCCACCGAATTTAATGACTTTCATAATTATGCACTCCTTGGTAATTAACCGAAAATATTTTAATAGAATTCTAACACTATTTTTCGGTCTGACAAGTAAAAAGTGCAGATAAAACGTTGTACTAACGAGTCAGAAACAGGTTCAAACAATAGTAGAAAAACGATGAAATTAAAACGAAATTAAAAAAGACTTGACGTCGTCGCCAAATAATTATAAACTACCAGTAAATCGAAGAGGCGCAGCCAACAAGAGTAACGATTTGGAGTTTTTCTCAACGAGGAAGAATTGCGAAAGGGGAGGTTGCCGAAGCGATCATGGATGAGAATTAAATGATCAGCTGGGTCGGCGCAGAAGATGCGTCGGACTGTCGTAGGACAATAAGAGCCTGCGGTGCGCTATCGACTTTATTCAAGGAACCCAAACTTGGTAAGCCCCGAAGTGCACCCACTTTGGGGCTTTTTAAGTGCCTGCAGAAACGGGAGGATTTCAATGCAACAAACAACGCAACCACTAGCAGTGAATGCAGCCGGCCATTTAGAAATTGGTGGGGTTGATAGTTTAGCGTTAGCAAAGCAATATCAAACCCCATTGGTCGTCTACGATGTGGCAAAAATTCGGGAACAAATTCGGCGCTTTAAGCAGGTGTTTGAAGCCGCAGGAGTTGAGTACGCCGTTTCTTTTGCCAGCAAGGCGCTGTCGATCAAAGCGATCTACCAGGTGATGCAAGCCGAAGGTGCGCACGCGGATGTGGTGTCTGGTGGTGAAATTTATACTGCGCAAACCGCAGGATTTCCAATGGCCAGGGTCAGTTTTCATGGTAATAATAAATCCCGGGCCGAATTGGAACAAGCACTGGATGCTGGGGTCGGCATGATTGTCGTTGACAATTTTCATGAAATTGAATTGTTGAAAACATTATTAACGGAACGAAATGTCATGCAAAAGGTCATGGTGCGGATTACCCCAGGCATTACCGCCCACACCAACGAATATATTCAAACCGGTCAGGTTGATTCCAAATTTGGTTTTGATCTGGCCTCAGGGCAAGCGGATCAAGCAATTCAGGCTCTGTTAGCGGATTCGCACTTCAAAGTAATGGGTTTGCATGCCCACATTGGCTCCCAAATCTTTGACGTGCAAGGTTTTGCGGGGGTGGCACAGAAACTAGTTGAAGTGGCTAAGCACTGGCAAACTAAGTTTGATTATGTACCAACGATTGTCAATGTTGGGGGCGGCTTTGGAATTCGGTACGTCAGTGCTGATCATCCCAAAGCTCCCGAACAATTTGTGGCCACAATTGTCAGCGAGATCCAAAAGGCGACCCAGGCCGCTAACTTGCCAATGCCGGCGATTTGGATTGAACCTGGGCGGTCACTAGTGGGGCCAGCCGGTTTTAATCTTTACACGGTGGGCAGTCGCAAGGAAATTCCTGGTTACGCCCCGTTTGTGTCAGTTGACGGGGGGATGGGTGATAACATCCGGCCGGCTTTATACCAAGCGGAATATGAAACAGTGTTGGCTAAGGCCCCCCAAGCCCCAGCAGAAGAAACGGTGCGCATTGCAGGGAAGTATTGTGAGTCTGGGGATATTTTGAGTCAACACCAAGCTTTACCGAAGACCGTTCCTGGCGACGTCTTGGCAATGCTGGCAACCGGGGCCTATGGTTTCTCGATGGCTTCAAATTATAACCGGAACCCGCGGCCGGCCGTCGTATTTGCTGAAAATGGTCAGAGCCAACTGGTGGTGAAGCGGGAAAGCTACGCGGACCTGGTTCAAAATGATTTAGACTACCGAGCATAATTATTACCTATTATATTGGAGGATAAAATGGCAACTTTAGATGCACAAGCAATTATTAATTACATCGCAACAGCAGAAAAGAAGACGCCCGTCAAGGTTTACCTCAAGGGAGCGAACTTAACGGCCCTGGATTATCCTGCGGGCACTGAACCGTTTGTGGAAGCGCACAGCGGGGTCTTGTTTGGGGATTGGCAAGTAATCAAGCCATTCTTGGCTGCGCATGAAACGGTCTTTACTGGGGTGCGGGTTGAAAACAATGCCCGCAATTCGGCAGTGCCGTTGTTGGACTTAAAGGAAGTCAACGCCCGGATTGAACCCGGCGCCATTATTCGGGATCAAGTTGTGATTGGTGATAATGCCGTTGTGATGATGGGAGCGACCATTAATATTGGCGCCGAAGTTGGTGCCGGTTCAATGATTGATATGGGAGCGATCCTTGGTGGTCGGGCCATCGTCGGTAAGAACTGCCACATTGGTGCCGGGACGGTCTTGGCTGGGGTAGTGGAACCAGCTAGTGCGCAACCAGTCCGGGTTGATGATGATGTCTTGATTGGTGCCAATGCCGTTGTGATCGAAGGGGTTCACATTGGAAAAGGAGCGGTTGTCGCGGCCGGGGCGGTCGTAGTTGAAGACGTCCCAGCGGGCAAAGTAGTGGCTGGGGTCCCGGCCCGGGTGATCAAAGATGTTGATGAACAAACGTCCAGTAAGACGGGGTTAGAAGCTGATTTAAGAAAGTTGTGATTAAATGAGTTTAACAGAAGCAGAATTAATTCAGATTCGCCGTCATTTGCACCAAATTCCGGAATTGGCCTTGCAAGAAGTTCAGACCCATGCCTATCTTCGCTCGGTAATTGAACAGTTGGCGACGCCCTTCATGGAGCTTAAGACCCCGGCTGAGTTGCCAACGGCCCTCTTGGTTTTGATCAAGGGAACGGCGCCCCGCCGGACAATTGGTTACCGTGCCGATATTGATGCTTTGCCAGTCACTGAGGCCACCGGCTTACCATATGCTTCTAAGCACCCAGGGGTGATGCACGCTTGTGGTCACGACGTGCACATGACAGTGGCGTTGGGCGTCTTAAGTTACTTTGCCAGTCACCGGCCCCAAGATAATCTGCTCTTTTTCTTTCAACCAGCTGAAGAAAGTGAAAACGGTGGTAAATTGGCGTATGAAGCGGGGGTTTTTACCGGTCAGTGGCGACCGGATGAATTCTACGGCTTGCATGACAATCCTGAGCTACCGGCCGGTGCAATTGGTTGTCGCTTAGGGACTTTGTTTGCAGGGACCACTGAATTTAATATTGAAATCGAAGGGGTTGGCGGGCACGCGGCCTTTCCTCATCAGGCCAATGATGCGGTGGTGGCGATGGGCACCCTGATTACTCAAATTCAAACAATTGTGGCCCGCAACGTGGATCCCATCCAAAGTGGGGTGGTGACAATTGGTAAGGTGCAAGCAGGAACGATTCGTAATGTGATTGCTGATCACGCCCGCTTAGAAGGGACGATTCGGGGGCTGACCCAAGCCATGATTCTGACCATTGATGAGCGCTTAAAAGCCTTGTGTCAAGGTTTAGAGACGGCATTTGGGGTTAAGGTCAAGCTGACTTTAAACCAAGGTGGCTACTGGCCGGTTGAAAACAACCCAGCTTTGACGAAGCACTTGATTGAATATATGCGATCAGCGCCAGCCGTCAATTATGTTGAAACGGCGCCGGCAATGACAGGGGAAGACTTTGGCTATTTATTGGCGAAATTTCCGGGGACGATGTTTTGGCTGGGGGTCGATTGTAATGCGCAATTACACTCGGCCAAATTAGCCCCACAGGAAAAGGCGATTCAGGCAGGGGTAACCGCGATTACGGGTTTCTTAACTGCCCGTATGCAACAAAACTATGAAGTAACGGCCAAATAAGGGAGGCACAACGATGGATTTAAAAGCAGCAGATTTAATGGTGGCAATTGTCACCCCGTTCACGGAAGCAAATGAAATTAATTACCCAGCGTTAGACCAACTGACGGAACATTTATTGGCAAATGGTGCCAATGGGTTTGTGATTGGGGGAACGACGGGCGAAACGCCGACCTTGTCACATGACGAAAAGTTAGCCTTGTATCGGCACTTTGGTGCTTTAGTGGCGGGGCGCGTTCCCGTCATTGCCGGGACTGGCAGCAACAATACTGCCGAAACGATTGCCTTTACAAACGAAGTGGCGACCATTGATGGGATTGATGCCGCTTTGGTAGTGGTTCCGCCGTATAATAAGCCGAACCAACGGGGGATGCTGGCCCACTTCACAGCAGTTGCTGATGCGGTTGATTTGCCAATTATGATTTACAATATCCCGGGTCGGACGGGCGTTAAGATGGAAGTAGCGACCTTATTACAATTGGCGCAACATCCCCAAATTGTCGGGGTTAAGCAATGTGCCAGTCTCCCAGAAATGCAAGCTTTAATCGAACAGGCACCGGCAGATTTTGCAATTTTCTCTGGTGAAGATGAACAAGCCTTGGTTACGAAAGTCTTAGGCGGTGCCGGGGTTATCTCTGTTGCGGGGCATGTTTACATCACCCAGTTGCGGGCCATGTACGATGCCTTAGCGCAAGGTGATGTGGCCAAGGCAGGTCAATTGCAACGTTGGTTGACGCCCCGCATGGCGGCGCTCTTTATGTATCCTTCCCCATCACCAGTGAAGGCCGTTTTAAATGCGCAAGGTTTTGCGGTTGGGGGATGTCGCTTGCCAATCGTAACGTTAAATGACGCAGAGAAACAAGAATTGGCTACGGCGTTGCAACTTCCAGCCAGCGCTTTAACTGATCAGCTACCGTTGGATCTAGGAGGTGATTTGGATGCCTAAGGTTTTAATTGCTGGTTATACTGGGGCGATGGGCCGGTATGCGACGGCTTTAGTCAATGGAATGGCTGATTTTGAAGTTACCGCTGGTTTGGCGCCACATGATGCCCCGACGGAATTGCCAGCGGGTGCCAAACGTTATCATTCATTAGCGGAAGTCGAAGCTGGCGTGGCTGATATTTGGCTAGATTTTACCGTGCCCGGAGCGGTGAAAGGAAACGTAACCTATGCGTTAACGCATGGCTTTACCCCGATTGTCGGGACGACGGGCTTGAGTCCGGCTGATGTTGCAGAATTGCAAGATTTGGCGAAGCAAAATGGGCAAGGTGGTTTGATTGCTCCCAACTTTGGTATGAGTGCGGTCTTATTAATGAAGTTTGCTAAGGAAGCGGCCACCTATTTCCCGGATGCAGAAGTAATTGAGATGCACCACGAAGATAAAAAGGATGCCCCGTCCGGGACGGCGCTGACTACCGCCCAAATGATTGCTGCCGCGCGGACCAGTCATCCCCGTCCCCACAGCAGTCAGGAAAGTGTCCCTGGGGCGTTGGGCGCGCAAGTCGATGGTGTGGCAGTTCACGCGGTTCGCTTACCAGGGTACGTTGCCCATGAACAAGTTTTGTTCGGGGGTCCCGGCGAAGCCTTGACCATTCGTCAGGATTCGTTTGACCGTTCTTCATTTATGAGTGGGGTCAAAGTTGCCCTAGAAAAGGCGGCTGATTTAAACGAGTTGGTCTTTGGACTAGAAACGATTTTGTAATGAAATAAAAAGGGGTTACAGCATGCCACAATTAGCACACGCACTACACGGGATGGGAAACCGGATTTTACAACAAACGCCACCAGCGCAAATTCGCGCGTTTGACCAAGAAATTTCGGCCGTACCAGAGCTAGTTAAATTAACTTTAGGTGAGCCGGGTTTTGATGTCCCGACGCACATTAAACAAGCCGCCATCCAAAGTATTCACGATAATGATTCGCACTATGCGGCAGCAGCCGGGAAATTGCCACTGCGGCAAGCTATTGCAACCAATTTAAAACAACGCTATGGGGTTGATTACCAACCGGATGGTGAGGTGGTTGTAACTAATGGGGCGACCGAAGCCTTAACGGCAAGCCTGTTAAGTTTACTGAATCCTGGCGATAAAGTAATTATTCCCACCCCAGGTTATGCCTTGTATCAACCGTTAGTTGCCTACACGGGCGCCCAACCCGTGGAAGTTAATACCCGGGCGGATGGGTTTGTTTTGACGCCGGAAAAGTTAGCCGCTGTCATTGAGGCCAACGCGCCAGTAAAGGCCCTGCTGTTAAATTTCCCGGTCAATCCAACGGGCCGAACTTATCAGCAAGCTGAATTAGCTGCCTTGGCCGCAGTGGCTAAACAGTACCATCTTTTGGTCTTGGCGGATGAAATCTATGGGGATTTGACGTATGATCATCGCCATTACTCGATGGTTGAAGCCTTGCCTGAGCAAACGGTGTTGATTTCGGGGCTGTCTAAGTCACACGCGATGACGGGGTGGCGGATTGGGTATCTCGCGGGCCCGGCCGCGTTGGTTCAGCAAATTGCTAAGATGCATTCGTTTTTAGTGACGTGCATTAATGATACAGCCCAAGCTGCTGCACTCGAGGCAATTGAAAATGGCCAGGACGATCCCGTCAAGTTCCGGCAGGAATACGAGCACCGCCGGAACTTAATGATCGAAGCGCTCACGGCGGCTGGCTTTGAAATGGCAACCCCTGAGGGGGCCTTCTACCTGTTTGCCAAGATTCCTGCTCAATATGGCGATGATGATTTTGCCTTTGCGCGGGTCTTGGCCAAGCAAGCGCGGGTCGGGGTAATTCCTGGTAGCGTCTTTGGTCCTGGCGGTGAAGGGTACGTCCGGTTGTCATACGCCGCTGATGAAGCCGATATTAAAGTGGCCATGGCGCGCATCCAAGCCTTTATGGCGGCCCAAAATTAAAGTGATTAGCAAAACGAGTGAAGCAAAAGGAGACAATTATGGCAAAGGAATATGTAGTAGCAATTCTAGGGGCAACCGGCGCGGTTGGGCACCGGATGATTGAACAATTGGCAGCGTCCTCGATTCCAGTCAAGCAAGTAAAGTTATTAGCATCGGCCCGGTCAGCGGGGAAGCAAATGCAATTTCGGGATCAGATGCTGACGGTTGAAGAAACCACCCCGGCTTCTTTTGAGGGGGTGGACTTGGTATTGAGTTCGGCTGGCGGTGCCACGTCAAAGCGGTTCTTACCCGAAGCAGTTAAGCGGGGAGCGGTTTGTGTGGATAACACCAGTTATTTCCGGATGGACCCAACAGTACCATTAGTGGTTCCTGAAGTTAATCCCGAGGCCTTGGCCCACCACCAGGGGATTATTGCCAACCCGAATTGTTCAACCATTCAAATGGTTGTGGCCTTGGAACCAATTCGACAGGCCTTTGGTTTAAAGCAAGTGATTGTGTCGACTTATCAGGCAGCCTCCGGAGCGGGCCAAAGCGCATTAAATGAATTTAAGGCCCAAGCCCAAGCCTACTTAAATGGCGAAGAAATGCAGGCGGAAATTCTGCCAACGAAAGGGGATAAGCGCCACTATCCCTTGGCCTTTAATTTGTTGCCGCAAATCGATGTCTTAGAAGAAAACGGGTACTCGCATGAAGAATGGAAGATGATTCATGAAACCAAGAAGATCATGTTTGGCGACATGAATTCACCAGCCGTTAAGGTAACGGCCACTTGTGTCCGGGTGCCAGTGGCAATTGGTCACGGGGAATCCGTCTACTTTACGGTAGAAGATGAAACGGCTACGGCTGAACAAATTCGGGCGGTCTTGGCCCAAGCCCCAGGGGTAGTTGTGCAAGATGATTTAGCCAACCAAGTCTACCCCCAACCACTGCAAGCTGAAGGTAAAGGGGATACTTTTGTCGGTCGGATCCGGCCGGATTATGAAAATCCAGGTGCCTTTAACATGTGGATCGTCGCCGATAACCTGCTCAAAGGGGCGGCTTTGAATGCCGTTCAAAACGCGGAAGAATTGGTTAAGCGAGGCTTGATTTAAAGTAAAAAAGCGATGATGAAGCCAAAATTCATCATCGCTTTTTACGTTGCTAGTAGCCGTAGAGGACATCGCGGTGGATTTGATCGGCGTTAATTGCGCCTGTAGTTGTTAAGAAGGTTTGGACCGCGTCGACGACGGTTTCACTGCCAGAGAGGAAATAATCGGCAGTGTTGCCGTAGTGTTGGGTAGTTGCTAACAAAGCGGCTTGGGCTGCCTGACGATTTTTTACAATGTGCAAGTGGAAATTAGCATGTTGGGCGGCCCACGCTTCGAAATCAGCTTGGTAGAGGTGGTAATCATGGGCCGTGAAAATCAATTCAATTGGGTTGGTGGTCTTTTGGCTCAGGGCGTCTTGAATTAAGGCGCGCAATGGTGTGATACCAACCCCGCTTGCGAACATGACCAATGGATGATCAAGAGTGGGCAAGGTAAAATTGCCTAACGGACCATAGATGGTCACGGCTTCACCTGGTTGCAACTCCAAGAGCTGGGTTTTAAAGCTGCTGGGCGTTTGCCGGGTCCGGGTGGCTAACTGCAAGTAGCCAGCTTCTTCTGGGGCAGCGGGCGAAAGGGCGCGAACCTTTTTTTGGTCGGTTACGGCTTTGGTTGGCAGGCCCAGTCGAATATACTGGCCGCTTTGCCAATGGAGACCCGCAGGAATTTTAACCTTTAATTCATAGTAGTCGTTTGCGACATGAGTGAGGGATAAGACCTCACTTTGGTAGCTTGGTAAGTCAGTTGCCATGTTGAATTCCTTTCTATAATGAAGTATAGGCGCATTATACCGAACTTAATCCCCAAAAGGAAAGAAAAAAGCCTTTAAAAGCGTTTTCAAAACCTGTTAAACTGGAAGCGAGCAGAAAGCTTTTGGAAGGAGGATTATGATGAACTTTGATCAAATTATTAATCGGCGGGCGACTAATTCTGCCAAGTGGACGGTTGGGCCGAATGAATTGCCCTTGTCGATTGCCGACATGGATTTTCCAACCGCCCCTGCCATCGTGGCGGCCTTGCAAGCGAAAGTAGCCACGGGGATCTTTGGTTATGAGACGGTTCCGGTCACCTATTATCAAGCTGTGGCAGACTGGTATGCCAATGAACACGGCTGTCGCCCTCAAATTGAGTGGATGCAATATGCCAGTGGGGTGATCCCGGCGTTAGCTTCCGTCATTCGCCGTGTCACGAATCCCGGTGACCAAGTTCTCCTGCAAGCGCCCGTTTACAATATGTTTTTTCAAACCATCCGCGATAATGGTCGTCAAGTGGTTTCCAGTGACCTAAATTATGATCCAACGACGCAAAGCTATTCAATTGACTGGAGAGACTTGGAAACTAAACTGGCGGATCAACGGACGCGGTTGCTGATTTTGTGTAATCCGCATAATCCGACCGGACAAATTTGGTCCCAAGCAGACCTGATCCGCTTGGCGGAATTGAGCGGTAAATATCACGTTAAGATTTTTGCGGACGAAATCCATGGCGACATTACCTTTAATGAAACCGGCTATGTGCCATTCTTCAGCTTGCCCACTTCATTATTGCAACAAGTCATCGTGGCGGTTTCCCCAAGTAAGACGTTTAACGTTGCCTCCATTCATGCAGCGGTCCTTTTGATTCCGAATGCCGATTTACGCGCGGTAATCCGGCAGGGACTGCAAAATGATGGGTTAACGGCGGTTAATTTAGCCGCCATTCCTGCTACGATTGCGGCTTATACGCAAGGCCAAGCCTGGCTGCATGAATTATTGGCCTATTTAAAAACGAATCGCGCTTGGGTGGAACAACTGATTGCAACTCAACTGGCCAGTCAAATCCAGGTGGTCCCGGCGCAGGCGACTTATTTGGCCTGGTTGGACTGCCGACAGGTGACGCGAGATACTCAGCCCTTAGCGGAATTTTTGCGCCAAACGACGGGGTTGATTTTAACGCCGGGGGCAGTTTATGGGGAACCAGGGAAAGCTTTTTTGCGGTTAAACCTGGCCTATCCGCGCGCGGTGCTTGAAGATGGACTGGCGCGCCTGGTTCAGGGGGTGGCAGCCTATCAAGAGAAATCTAGGAATTAATCCGTAGGCGTTCAACTAAATCTGTTATACTGAAACCTAATTGGGTGGTCACTTGGTGTGGCTCACCGGAATTCTGGAAAAAGGTTGTGTTAATGGAATGGATGCAGAAAAACTTTCGCAACGGTTGCAAACGGTCGCTGACTTTGTTCCCCAAGGAGCGCGGTTAGCCGACATTGGGACGGATCACGCCTACTTGCCAGCCGCCTTGGTTTTAGCTGGTCGGATTGACTTTGCGGTGGCAGGCGATGTGACGCTTGGTCCCTTGCAAAATGCCACGGCGGAAATCGAACGCTTGCACTTAAGCGAACAAATTCAGCCGCGGTTGGCTGATGGGTTGGCGGCAATTCAGCCTACCGATCAAATCGACACCGTCGTGATTGCCGGAATGGGGGGCACCTTGATTGCTAAAATTCTGACGGCTGGCGCGGCGCAATTGGCAGGGGTCAAACGGTTGATTTTACAACCTAACGTTGGTGAAGCCCGGGTCCGGCAATGGTTAATGGAACATCATTATCAATTGATGGCCGAACGAATTGTGGCTGAAGACGGTCATATCTATGAAATCTTAGTAGCGGACTACACGGGAGTGCCCTTTAGCTATAATGCCCGTGAGTTGCGCTTTGGCCCATTTTTATTAGCGGCCGGGGGACCGATTTTCCGCCAAAAGTGGCAAGAAGAATTGCAGCGCGAAGCTGCGGCGCTTGAGCAAATGAAGGCAGCGAAGGAACCGCCGTTAGAAAAAATTGCCGCCTTTCAAGCCCAATTAGCGCAAATTAAGGAGGTCTTGGCATGACGACCGGCTTAGAAGTAATGGCCCGCTTTGAGCAATTTGCGGCGCCAGCGTGGGCCGAGGACTGGGATCACGTTGGTTGGCAATTGGGCGACCCGACCCGGGCCGTCCGGCGAATGTTGATTACGTTAGATGTGCGACCAGCGGTAGTTGACGAAGCAATTGATGCGGGGGTAGACCTGATCTTTTCTCACCACCCGCTGATGTTTCGACCAGCCAAAGATTTGGATTTGCGGCAGCCGCAAAATGCAATGTATGCCAAGCTCTTGGCCCATGGAATTACTGTTTATTCGGCGCATACGAACTTGGATTCAGCCCCGGGAGGGATGAATGATTGGTTAGCGGCGCAATTGGGTTTGCAAAATTTAACCGGGTTGGTCCCAAGTAAACTAAGTTCCCCCACGGGGGAACCGGTGGCCTTAGGGCGGGTAGGTGATTTGCCGGTTGCGTTATCGCCGGCAGAATTTGTTAGTTGGTGTCAGCAACATTTCCACGTCGCTGGCTTACGGTTCGTCACGCCCCCGGCGGCAGTGACGCAAATTAAGCGCGTGGCTATTGTCGGCGGAGCGGGCAGTGAATTTTATCCCCAGGTTCTGGCGGCCGGGGCCCAAGCTTACGTCACGGGGGACGTCTCGTACCACGTGGCCCAAGATATGCAAGCCGCTGGGTTGATGCTGGTTGATCCTGGTCACCATATTGAAGTGGTGTGTGTAAAGCAGCTAACGACGTTGTTTAAAAAGTGGGCTCAGTTGGCCAAGTGGCCGCTTGAAATTCAAGCGAGTCAGGTTAAGACGGAACCCTTTAAGTTTATGATGAAAGATGAGATGAAATAATCATGGCAGAAAAATATCCCGGTTTATTAGATCGTTTTTTGAGTTATGTGAAGGTAGAGACCCGTTCTGATCCGGAAAGCAACACGATTCCCACCAGCCCAAAGGAATTGACGCTGTTAAAGCAACTGATGGCGGAACTTTCCGCTTTAGGCTTAAGTGAGGTCCGGATGGGCGAACAGAATGCCATTGTAATGGCAACTTTGCCATCCAATTTAGACCATGAGGCACCGGTAATGGGCTTGCTTGCCCACGTAGACACCGCTGATTTTAATGCGGCAGGGGTAAATCCCCAGATTGTTCAAAATTACGACGGGCAACCGATTCAGCTGGGCGATGGGACGTACACGCTGGATCCTGCCGAATTTCCGAACTTACGCAACTACTTGGGGCAAACCTTGATTACGACCGACGGAACGACGTTGTTGGGAGCGGATGATAAAGCGGGGGTAGCAGAAATTATGACGATGCTTGCCTACTTGGTGGCCCATCCAGAAATTAAGCACGGGACCATTAAAGTTGGCTTTACGCCCGACGAAGAGACCGGGACGGGGGCCACCCATTTTGACGTGACCGATTTTGGAGCTGATTTTGCGTACACCGTGGATGGCGGTCCATTAGGTGAGTTGGAATATGAAACCTTTAACGCCGCCGGAGCAGAAATTACGATTGAAGGCAAGGACGTCCACACTGCGACCGCCAAGGGCGTCATGGTAAATGCGCTTCAGATTGCCATGGATTTGCAAGCGATGCTACCGGCGCATGATCGGCCAGAAAAAACGACTGGCCGAGAAGGCTTTTTCCACTTGTACCAATTGGATGGAACCGTTGATCATGCTCGGATGTTGTACTTGATTCGGGATCATGATCGCCAAATGTTTGAGGCCCGGAAGCAAGCATTGCAGGCAGTCGTTACTGATTTAAACGAGCAACTTGGGAGCCAACGTGTGACCTTACAGTTGACGGATCAGTATTACAACCTCAAAGATGCCTTGCAAGGCCATATGGACGTGGTTGAGTTGGCGCAAACGGCGATGAAAGAATTGGCGATTGAACCGGTGATTTATCCAGTCCGGGGTGGCACGGATGGCTCGACGATTTCGTATATGGGCTTACCAACGCCAAACTTATTTGCGGGTGGTGAAAACATGCACGCCCGGTTTGAATATGTATCGCTACAAACCATGGAGAAAGCGGTGGATGTGCTGCTGAAAATGAGTGAATTAAACAGCCAACGAACTAAATAGTTGGGGGCTGAACTTTTTGGGGGGTGTTGGTGATGACAAAGCAGTATGAGGCCCGGCTGCGTCGGATGGTCCGGAAATTGGCGATTGCCTTGTTATATGGGATTTTATCAGCGATCGGGGTTAATTTTTTCTTGACCCATGCCAATTCGTACTCATCAGGACTGTTGGGGATTTCCCAATTAATACAAGCAATTGGCTTAACGATGGGGCTGCATTTGAATTTGGGGTTGCTGGTGTTCATTTTTAACGTTCCGCTATTTATCTTTGCTTGGCGGGTCTTTGGACTGAGCTACATTTTCTATTCGGGGTTGGCCGTAATTTTTAATGTCATTGCTTTGGCGTTGATTCCGGTGGTGAAGTTGGTCAGCGATCCGTTAACCAATACCTTGGTCGGCGCGGCCTTAATTGGGCTGGGAATTGGTTTGTGCTTTAACAATGGCTTTACGACCGGGGGCATTGATATTGTCGTGACTTATTGTCAACGGAAGTTTCATAAGAATGTCGGCTTCTTTGCCAACGTCGTAAATGGGGTCATTTTATTAGCGACGGTGATTGCCTTTGGTCCCAGTCGGATCGTGTACAGTCTGATCGGGATGTTGTTAACCAATTGGTTGATGGACTACGTCTTCGTTTCGCAAACGGACGTCAGCGTAACCATTTTTACCAAGCAGGCGGATAAGTTGATTCCCGCGTTGAAGACCTTTGCGCATGGGGCCACGGTAATGCACGGGATCGGTGCGTATACGGGGGATGAGACGGATGTAATTATCGTGATTACCCCCCGGAGTCAGTTGGTTGGTCTACGTAAAATGGTAAAGACCATCGATCCCCGGGTCTTCTTGAGTATTCAACGGACCAGTGTTGAATTAGGGATCTATCGGCGTCACTCATTATAGTTTTAAGGGTACTAAAAAGCGGTCAGTGAGCTAAGTTCACTAACCGCTTTTTATATTGATCAACCAAGTTGGTTAACGTTCTGGATTGGCATGCACCGTCATAAACGTCCAAACATTGGCCGCCACTAAGGCCACCACGGCGCCTAACACGGCACAAAGTTGGAAATCAGCCGTTAAACCTTCCAATTGACTGCCAATGTAGCCTAATACCATCCCTAAGATGGCGCCCCAAAAAAGCACCATCAAATTTTTAAAAATCGTCTTCATACTTTTTCACTCCCTTAGTGGATACGTTCATTGTAGCACAAATTTTTCGGCAACGGAAAGGCCAATCCAAACGAAGCAGCGGGCAACATTTGGAATTAATGATATACTGGCTAATGGAAAGATTTTTAGGAAGGGGCATGTGGCATGGTTCCCATTAATGTAACTAGTGCGTACAGTTTGCTAGAGAGTACGATCCAACCGGCTGAATTGGTTAAAGCGGCTCAACAACAAGGTTACTCGGCAGTAGCTTTGACGGATCGCAACGTGATGTATGGGGCGATTGAATTCTATCATGCGGCAAAAGCGGCGGGGTTCACACCTCTTTTGGGCGTTCAATTTCAACTGGCCGGTTTAGAACTAACGGCGTATGCCAGGGGGAATCAGGGCTATCAACAACTGATCAAGTTGTCAACCCGTTTGGCAACGAACCAAGCGTTGACCGTAACCGAATTTTTAACCGAAGTGGATCAGCTGGCTGTGGTAATTGCACCAGCCACCATCTTGCAAGCTTTGCAACAACCGGAGTTAGCAGCGGCGTTGGAACAGCTGATTGAGCAGCCGGCGCAAATGCGTTTTGCAGGGATTACGCTGACTTTGGATCAGGTCCAACGTACGGCGTTAGTCAATTGGGCGACCAAGCATCAGGTCGCGTTAATCGCGTTTGACCCGGTTGAATATTTGGCGCCAACGGATTATTTTGCCACCCAGGTTTTGCGGGCTATTAAGAGTGGTCACCGTATTAAAGAGCCATTGCGGTTGGTTAACCAAACGGGGGAGCATTTTTTAAAGCCGGCCCAAGCTTGGGCCAGGGCATATCAAACGATCGGGTTGGCGCAAGCGGCCGCCAATACGGAGCAGTTGGCAGCCGCCTGCCAGGTTGAAATCACCTTTCAAAGTCCGGTCTTGCCAACGTTTAAAGTTCCCGCTGGGCAAAGCCAGGCTGACTATCTGCGCCAACTGTGTGAAGCGGGGTTGCAAGCACGCGGGCTCACGGCAGCAACGTATCAAGCTCGGTTAGACCATGAATTAACCCAGATTCATAACTTAGGGTTTGACGATTACTTTCTGATTGTTTGGGATGTCATGCACTTTGCTCATGAACACCAGATTACAACTGGCCCGGGGCGCGGGTCGGCCGCGGGTTCGCTGGTCGCGTATGCACTGGCGATTACGGACGTCGATCCCTTACGCTACCACTTGCTGTTTGAACGCTTTTTAAATCCCGAACGGGCCCAAATGCCTGATATTGACTTGGATTTACCGGACAACCGGCGTCAAGAAGTGCTGGATTATTTGCATCAACGCTATGGGCACCAACGAATTGCCCAAATTATTACCTTTGGGACCTTAGCGGCAAAGCAAGCCATTAAGGACGTGGCCCGGGTCTTTATGTTGCCTGCCTACTTGGTGAGTGAGTTGAATACCATTTTAGCTAACATTCAAGTGCGGACCAAATTAACGATTGATGAGGCGTTGCGTAAATCCCAAGCGTTGGTGAATTTGATGAATGATCAACCCCAAATTGCACTTTTAATCAAGGTTGCCAAACAATTGGAAGGCTTGCCGCGGCATGATTCAATTCACGCAGCCGGGGTCGTCTTGTCGCAAGCCCCCTTAGCGGAATTGGTCCCCTTGCAAGGCGGCCAAGATGGCGAATTGTTGGTTACTCAATACGCGAAAGAAACCGTAGAAGCCGTGGGACTATTAAAAATGGATTTTTTAGGCTTGCGGAACTTATCAATCATGGATAAGGCCTTGCGTTTGATTCATCATCACCAGCCCCAGTTTAATTTAAAAAAGGTCGATTTAAATGATCCGGCAACGCTGCACTTGTTTGCGGCTGGTGATACCGACGGGATTTTTCAATTTGAGTCGCGCGGGATTCGGCAAGTCTTGACCAAGTTGGCCCCGGACCAATTTGAAGAGCTGGTGGCAGTGAATGCCTTATATCGGCCGGGTCCGTTAGATAATATTACGCACTTCATTGCCCGCAAGCAGGGACATGAGAACTACCAGTTGCCAGATGCCAGTTTGGCGGCGATTTTGGGACCCACGTATGGGATTTTGGTATACCAGGAACAAGTCATGCAAGTGGCGGCCGTCATGGCTGGCTTTTCGCTTGGGCAAGCCGACTTGTTGCGCCGGGCCATGAGTAAGAAAAAGCAAGCGACAATGGATGCAATGCGGTCCCGGTTTTTAACTGGTGCCAAGGAAAAAGGGTACGCCCCCCAATTAGCCCAGCAGGTCTTTGATTACATTGACCAATTTGCTAATTACGGATTTAACCGGTCGCATGCGGTGGCGTATTCGAAAATGGCCTTTGAGATGGCGTATCTAAAGGTTCATTTTCCAAACGAATTTTTCGTTGCCTTACTGTCCATTGAACCGAATATTGCTAAGCAACGCCAACACTTTGCCAACGCCCAACAGCATGGGGTCCGTATCGTTGGTCCGCGGATTAATGTCTCGCAAGCCGACTTTAGTCTGGCAAGGGGGGAAATCATCGTCGGCTTTAGCGCCGTTAAAGGGCTCCGCGCTGATTTTATTCAGGCCATTTTAGCGGCACGCCAAACGGGACCGTTTCAGGATATCTATGACTTCTTAGCCCGACTGGCGCCGCGGTGGCATAAAGCGGCCCTGTTAGAACCGTTATTTGCCGTGGGCGCGTTTGATGGTTTGGGGTATAACCGGGCAGAGCTATTGGTGGGGCTTCCCGGACTATTAGCTGGCAGCGAATTTACCTTTCAAGATCCCAGTTTGCAACCTTTGATTGAGCGGCGCCCTGAGTTGCCGTTGGGCGAACGGCTCGCTAAGGAAAGTGAGTACTTAGGGGTGTACTTGTCGGGGCATCCGGCGAGTCAATACCAAGCGTTACGGCAACGGCTAGGGGGCGAATTGGTTGCTGACTTAGGACCGAATCAAAAGGTAACCTTAGTAGTTTTGCTAACCCGCATTCGAGTGGTTAATACCAAAAAGACCCATCAGCAAATGGCCTTTGTGACCGCTAGTGATGAGAGTGGCAGCATTAATCTGACCGTTTTTGCTCGTCAATTTGCTCAGTATGAAAAGTTGTTGAGTCGCCCTAACCAAGTGGTCGTGGTAGCTGGGCAGGTTGAATTACGCAATGATGAATTAGAAGTGATTGTCAATCAATTACAGCCGGCAAATCAATTGCAGACAGGAACTGCGCCCCAGCTGGCTGATCGTCGTTGGGTCCTGCGCTTGTTACCGGAGGTTGCCGAACGCGGGCGACAGCAAATTAAAGCCATCTTGCGGGCCCACCCTGGTAATTGCCCGGTGGTAATTTATGAAGAACAGACGAACCAAGCGCGCCAATTAGCGGTCGGCGCGGCGGCGGATGAGGCGACGCGGGCCGCTTTTAATGCGGCCTTGGGTAGTGCCAACGTTGTTTTGCAGCTTGTGCCACCACTAAAAAAATAATGGCATAGACCGCAAAATGGTGGCGCTTACACGATAATTTGCCGAGAAAAATTAAAGACACCCCCAATAAAACGTGCTATGATAAACAATGTGTGATTGAGGGGGCAACCCCAGAAAATGCTGTAACGCAAAGGAGAGAGATCACTTATGAAGAAAACCAAGATTGTCAGCACTTTAGGGCCGGCAAGTACGGATGTCGACACGATTGTTAAGTTGATTAATGCGGGGGCCAACGTCTTCCGTTTCAACTTCTCCCACGGTGACCACCCAGAACACTTGGGCCGGTTGGAAAATGTTCACAAGGCCGAAGAAATTACCGGGAAGAAAGTTGGGATCATGCTCGATACCAAGGGGGCCGAAATTCGGACGACCGTTCAAAAGGAAGGGAAGATCGAATACAACATTGGTGACCAAGTACGAATCTCAATGGATGCCAGCTTAGAAGGGGTTCACGATAAGATTGCCGTAACTTACCCAGGGCTGTACGATGATGTGAAGGTTGGCGGCCACGTCTTATTTGATGATGGACTGATCGATATGTTGGTTGACGAAAAAGACGATGCCAACAAGGAATTAGTTTGTCACGTTTTGAACCACGGAATTCTTGGTTCACGCAAGGGGGTTAATGCCCCGGGCGTTTCGATTAACTTGCCAGGGATTACGGAAAAGGACTCCAGTGACATTCGTTTTGGTCTGGATAACGGGATCAACTTCATCGCTGCTTCCTTTGTCCGGAAGGCCCAAGACGTCTTGGACATTCGTGAATTGCTCAAGGAAAAGAACAAGGAAGATGTCTTGATCTTCCCAAAGATTGAGTCCCAAGAAGGGATCGACAACTTTGAAGAAATTATCGAAGTTTCTGATGGGTTGATGGTACCACGTGGGGACATGGGGGTTGAAATTCCAGCTGAAAATGTGCCACTGGTGCAAAAGAACATGATCCGGCGGTGCAATGAATTAGGTAAGCCGGTAATTACGGCGACGCAAATGCTGGATTCCATGCAAGAAAACCCTCGTCCAACCCGGGCCGAAGTTTCTGATGTTGCCAACGCTGTCTTTGACGGAACGGATGCAACGATGTTGTCCGGGGAAAGTGCCAACGGTGACTACCCAGTTGAATCCGTTGCCATGATGGCCCACATTGATGAAAAGGCTGAAAACAACCTAGACAAGTTCGGCCGGGAAGTCTTTGACTTTGACAAGTCTGACGTTACGGAAACGATTGGGTCAGCGGTTGCTAACGCGGCGCGGGACTTGAACATTAAGACGATCGTTGCTTCAACGAAGTCTGGCTACACGGCACGGATGATCTCCAAGTACCGTCCATCAGCTGATGTATTAGCGTTGACTTACGATGAACGGGTTCAACGGAGCTTGATGATCAACTGGGGGATCCAACCATTTGTGGTGGATCGGCCAGAAAGTACTGATGAAATGTTCCGGGTAGCTGGCGAAAAGGCTAAGGAATTAGGCTTTGCGCAAGCTGGTGACTTGATTATTGTAGTTGCCGGGACGCCAGGCGGAAACGCCGGGACGACGAACTTAATGCGGGTTTTACAAGTTAAGTAAGCCGTCAAAATAGAGTTGAGAAACGGGTAGGAAATGTCCTGCCCGTTTTTTCAATCACCGGGACCGCTTTAAATTTACGCGGGGCTTGTGTAAAATATGGTAAGTTAATACTGGAGCTGGCAAAACTGGAGGGAATTTGAATGAATGAAGCATTAGGAAGCGTGGTTTCGGCGGTAATGGTCGATGAGAATCAGGACTATTACTTTGTGCAGCCTGCAAGAAACGGGCAGACTTACCGCTTGGCAAAAAGTGAGGCCCCCCAGGTTCTGCACATCGGGGGATCGGTCAAGGGGTTTGTTTATGAAAACGCCGACCATCAATTACAAATGACGTGTGCCCATATTCCAACGGTGCAAGTTGACCACTATGACTTTGGCACGGTGGTTGGCGTGCGACGTGATTTGGGAGTCTTTGTTGATATTGGTCTGCCAAACAAAGACATTGTAGTCTCACTCGATGATTTGCCAAACTTAAAGCACTTATGGCCACAACCGGGCGACCGTTTATTATTGGCCTTGCGGGTCGATGATCATGATCGGTTATGGGGGCAGCTCGCGGATGAGGAAATCTTCCGGACAATTGCAGCTAAACCAAGTCGCCAATTGATTAATCAAGATGTTACGGCGACAATTTACCGCTTAAAATTAGCGGGGAGCTTAGCGCTAACGGCGGATTATCATTTAGCCTTTATTCACCCTAGTGAACGAGACCAAGAGCCGCGCTTAGGCCAAGTTGTGAAGGGCCGGGTAATTGGTCTTTCCAGTCATGGGGGGGTTAACTTATCGCTCAAACCCCGGGCTTACCAGGCGATTAATGATGATGCGGCCCAAATTCTGGCCCTGTTAAAGCACAGTCAAGACCATCAACTTCCCCTGACGGATAAGAGTTCGCCGGCGGAAATTAAGGCGTTATTAGGGATTAGTAAAGGACAATTTAAGCGGGCCGTAGGGCATTTACTAAAGGCGCGACTGGTTAATCAAATCAACGGGAAGTTAATTTTGCTCAAGGAGCCAAGCGATGACTGATTTAAAAGCTCCCGTGACGGCTTTTTTGGCGCAATTGGCGCAACGGCGTTCAGCCAGTACCGTCGAGAATTACGCCCGCGATCTGCGGCGGATGCAACAAGTGCTGCTTGATCACCAGCTTGAGAATTGGGGGGCCGCTGATCAATATGTCTGGTTGGAATGGTTGAACCAATTGTCGACAACGACCAGTTTAGCCAGTCGTCGTCGCTATCTGTCCAGTTTGCGCCAATTCTACCGGTTTTTACTGAATGAGCACTTGGTCGAACAGGATCCAACCCGGGATTTAAAGTTACCGCCGTTGGTTGCCACGCCAACACCGCACTTGTCCGAACCAGCAATGGTCCAGCTTTTGACCGCCGTTAAGGATACCACGCCATTAGCGCTTCGTGATCGGGCCCTGTTGGAGCTTTTGTATGCGACGGGGGTAAAGGTAAGTGAATTGTTAACGTTGGATGTGACCGATTTAAACTTCGAATTAGGCTTTTTGACCGTTCGCGATCATTTGGGGCAAGCGCGCTTGCTCCCGTTAAGTCCGGTCGCGCAACATTGGTTGCAACGCTATCTTCAGGTGGCCCGTCCCTTGCTTCAGCAGGATGGCCGGTCAGCCGGCGTATTTTTGAATGCCCGCGGGAGGCGGTTGAGTCGGCAGGCAGTTTGGCAACTTTTAAAAACGACTGGGCAGGCCGCGGCCTTGACGATCGAAGTGACGCCGCAAGTAATGCGGGAGAGCTTTACGGCCCACTTGTTGGCGCACCAGGCGGATTACCTGGTGGTGATGCAGTTGTTAGGTAAACAGTTGCCGCAAGCACCAGTGGTCCCCTTTGGCCGGGTTAAAGCGGTATATCAAGCAACGTTTCCACGTTACCAAGAGGAAGGTTAAATGTTAGTAAAGTACCGGAAAGATTATCAAAAAATTGTGTTGGGCTTACTTTCTTTTAGTCCCGATCTAGATAATTATGATCGTTTGCAAGAAGAAATTGATTGGTCTAATTCAGCGCATCAACCAATCTATTTATGGCGGGCACCGTATTCTGAACAATTTATCGGCGTGGCGGTGTTAGAAGAGGGAACCGATTATATTTTATTGCGCCGCCTTTCGTTTACGCCAAGTGAACGCTCAGGGAAAAACGTTTATGATTTTTTGTCGGCCATTGCCAAGCATTATGAGCCTAAGCGCTTAATGGGGACCTTAGCGACACAGCCCCTCGTTACCAATTGGGCGCGCAGTACGGTCTTTCGGGTTCAACCAACAGAGGAGGAATAAACGTGGCAACTGAGGTGATAACAGAACCGCAAAAACCATTTGTGCACCTGGCTGATTTCGATGGCCCACTTGACTTGTTGCTCCACTTGATTCGTAAAGATGAAGTGGAGATCTATGATATTCCGATCGAAAAAATTACTAAGCAATACGTGGCGATATTAGAGGCCAATCAAAAATATCAATTAGAAATTGCTGGTGAATACTTTGTCATGGCATCGACGCTAATGCGGATTAAGAGTCAAATGCTGCTACCAGCGCCACCAGTCATGGTTGATGATGAAGCAGAATTCGAAGATCCGCGGGAAGAATTGGTTGACCAATTGTTGGAATATCAGCGCTACCAAGCCGCAGCCAAGCACTTAGAAGCTAAAGCAGCCGCCCGGCAACGGGAGTATACCCGGGAAGCGATGGCAGCGCCAGCTGAAATAATTGCTCACCAAGTTCAGCCAGGGGTCACAATCGAAGAATTGCGGGGGGCGTTTGAAGCGTTGCTAAAGCGACGTCAGATTCCGGAATTGCCGGTCGCTGAAACGGCGCCGGAAAAGGTAACGGTTGCCGAACGAATTGACTATATCAAAGCGCAACTAACCCATCCGGTGCGGTTTGTTGATTTATTTGCTGACCAATTGACTCGTGATAATTTAGTCACCACCTTTCTGGCCTTGTTGGAACTATGTCGCCATCAGGTGGTTCAAGTTACCCAGTCAACGGCATTTGGCCCTTTGATTGTAACGAAAGGAAATAAATTTGATGGACAACCAAGCGAAAATTGAGGCGTTGCTTTTTATCGCCGGTGATGAGGGAATTACCCTCGGGGATTTAGCGAACTTAACCGGCTTGTTGAAACCGGCAGTTCACGGGATTTTGGGGCAATTGGCAGAAAAATATGCCCAGGACAACCATTGTGCGCTTAAATTACTGGTCAGTGCGGATACCTATCGTTTAGCAACCAAAGGTGAATTAGCACCAGTGGTAAAAGATTACTTTGAAACTCCGCTAACGGTCCCGTTAACGCCAGCCTTATTAGAGGTGCTGGCAATTATTGCGTACCGCCAGCCCATTACGCGGCTTGAAATTGATGATTTACGGGGCGTTCAAAGTTCGGGATCAATTCAAAAATTAGTCATGCAGGGGCTGGTAGAAACCCGGGGGCGGTTGAACGTACCGGGTCGGCCCTTCCGCTATGGCACCACCACGGCTTTTTTGGATTACTTCGGGTTGGCCGAGTTGAGTGAGTTACCGCCATTAAGTGAGCCGGCGGCTGAAATTATCGACAGCGAACAATTTGCGCAAGCCTTAGCCTTGCGACGACAAAAACTGGAGGGGGAAAACTAATGGAACGGTTGCAAAAAGTGATTGCGCATGCGGGGGTGGCTTCGCGCCGCGCCGCGGAAAAACTAATTTTGGCTGGACGCGTCACGGTGAACGAGCAAGTGGTGACAGAACTGGGAACAAAGGTCAAAAACAGTGACCAAGTTAAAGTTGATGGTGTTCCTTTGCGTAAAGAAGCACCAGTTTACTTTATGTTAAACAAGCCCCGGGGGGTTATTTCATCCGTCCATGATGAAAAAGGTCGCCGGACGGTTGTGGACTTATTTACTGAAGAAGGGGTAACTGAACGAATCTACCCCATTGGGCGCTTAGATTATGATACAACCGGGTTGTTGTTGTTAACGAATGATGGTGAGCTGACCAATCAGTTGATGCACCCCAAGTTTGAGGTTGACAAGGTTTATATTGCTAAGGTCAAAGGATTGGTTACCAATGATGCGTTGCGTCAATTACGGACGGGGGTTAAAATTGACGGTCGGATGACGGCCCAAGCCAAGGCGAAGGTGGTGGAAGTGGCCGCAGATAAGAAGCATTCCTTAGTGAAGTTAACGATTCATGAAGGGCATAATCACCAAGTTAAAAAGATGCTCCAAGCGGTGGGCCACCCGGTGGTTAAATTGCACCGGGAAGAATATGCTGGCCTGACGTTGGCGGGGTTACCGTCGGCGGGACAATGGCGTGAATTGAAGCCCGTGGAAGTTAAGTACTTACGCCAACTATCAGGGGAAAATTAAAGTTAAATTGCGTTTTAAGGTTAAGAATGCTATAGTTAACGACAGATTAAAGAAACGAGTTGTCGTACAGTAGGGTCACATCTCAAGGGACAGCGAACTGGCGGTTGGTGCAAGCTAGGCAGGATGATGATCACGAATTACCCGACAAAGACCTCGACCGGGCCCGACTGGTCCCGTTATCCACCAGTAAAAGAGGGGATTTTCGGCAATCCCTAGCTAGGTGGTACCGCGGAAATTTCGTCCCAGCAAGCGTAATGGCTTGCTGGGATTTTTTAGTTTAAATCAACTGGGGAGGAGATTTTATGACCAAGCAGATTCGTTTTTTTGAAGCGAGCGTAATTTTGATTTTGATGTTAATTATTTTGGGGACCAGTGTTATTGGTTTTCAAATGACACCGACCGTACCGGTATTAGCGGTCATTGGCTGCTTAATGGGGTGGCTGCGATGGCGGGGCTTCAGTTGGGAGGAACTAATGGCTGGGATCAAGGCAGGAATTTCAACGGCCATCATTCCGATCTTTATTTTTATGTTGATTGGGACTTTGATTGCGATTTGGATTCAAGCCGGGGTTATTCCAGCTTTAATGTTGGTTGGCTTTCGGCTAATTAATGCCTCTTTTTTTCTTCCTTCCGTTTTTATTGTTTGCTCTTTAGTTGGTTCTGCCATCGGGAGTGGGTTTACCACCATTTCAACAATTGGGATTGCCCTGTTTGGAATGGGCAGTGCAATGGGCTTTTCGCCCGCTTTGACGGCTGGCGCAATTATTTCAGGGGCCGTCTTTGGGGATAAGATGTCGCCCTTATCGGATTCAACAAATTTAGCCGCAGCAATTGCGGGGAGTGATTTATTTGCCCACATCAAGAACATGTTGTGGACGACCTTACCGGCTTTTGCACTTTCGTTACTTGCCTACACATTTTTAGGCTGGTCGCACCATGCCATGCCGGCGACGCAGGTGGCCGGGACTTTAGTAACACTGCAGACGACGTTTTCCATTTCGGGGTGGACGATGTTGCCAATCCTGTTAATGCTGGTTTGTTCGTGGCGAAAGTTGCCAGCAATTCCGACGTTATTTTTAAACATTGCGGTAACGATTGGTTTAATTTTTATGACAGAACGGCAATTTACCCTGGCCCAATTGACGACGCTGATTCAGCGAGGATATGTTGCGAAAACCGGTGATGCGACCTTGAATACGCTTCTGAGTCGGGGCGGAATTGATAGCATGATGGGAACGGTGGCGCTGATCATTACTACCCTGGCCTTGGGGGGGATTTTAATGAATTGCAAGATCATTGATCACGCAATGGCGCCCATTGCCGTCCGGTTAAAGACCCCGGGCCGCCTGGTTTTGAGCACGATTTTAGCCGGAATTGGGATTAATCTGTTTGTTGGTGAACAGTACCTTTCCGTGATTTTGCCCGGTAATGCGTTTAAGGCTAGCTTTACGCGGTTAAAGTTAGCGCCGTTAGCCCTAAGCCGGGTGCTTGAAGACGGCGGGAGTGTGATTAACTACCTGATTCCTTGGGGGGTTGCCGGTTCATTTGCGGCGGGGGCCTTGGGGGTGCCAGTGACGACCTTTTTGCCATTTGCCTTTTTTAGTTTATTGTCACCATTGTTTTCGGTCTTGAGCGGGGTGACTGGCTGGGGACTGAAGAAACAGGCGACGGTGGAAACGGTTTAATTTCGGCTTGCAAAAAGTAAGCGGTAGTGCTATAGTTAAACCGTAAAAATATAAATTAGGTTTGTCTTCAAGGCAGGGTGCAATTCCCGACCGGCGGTATAGCCCGCAACCCGTATTTACGGTGGAACCTGGCGCAATTCCAGGTGCCGACAGTATAGTCTGGTAGATAGAAGATTGCCATCATCAAATAAACGATGACGGACTGGGGGCAAATTGGCTTGTCGCCAGCCTTTTTATTTGGACGGCTTGGATACCTACACAAGAAGGCGACCTCACAGGAGGTTTGGTCTGATGACAGTTTCACATTCACGCTTGCAACGCTACACAGTGACAGCTTGCTTTGGGGCGTTAGCCTTTGTTTTGATGTTGTTTGAATTTCCGGTAATTCCGGTTGTCTCGTACTTAAAGCTGGATTTCTCCGATTTGCCAGTCTTGCTGGGAACCATTATGTATGGGCCGATAACGGGAATTGTTATTACGGTAATTAAATTATTGCTTCATGGGGCAATGCGGGGCTTTTCACCAGTTGAATTTCTCGGCTTATTTGCCAGTTTCTGCTCTTCAGTCGCCTTATTGATTCCAGTGGCTTGGTTTTTCCGGCGGGGAAGTCACCGGTCGTTTAAAGCAGCCATGTGGTGGAGTGCCGTGGTCGGCACGCTCCTGTTAACGGTTGTGATGACGTTGTTTAACCTGTACGTTTTAACCCCCATGTATATGAAATTGTTTGCTTGGCAGCCTAATTTACCGATTCCAGAATTAATGGCCGTTGGGGTGTTGCCGTTTAATTTAATTAAGGGAATCGCGGTCAGTGCGGTCTTTGCCTTTTTAGCAAGTCGAATGAAACATTTGTTACATTTGGCTGATTAGTGGGTTTTCTCGCTAAGTTGCTTTATAATTATCATAGCGTATTTAAAAGTTAGCGCGCTCCGAGAGTAGTCTGTCGGTTCGCGCTTTTTTTATAGTATCTTCAGTGCCAGTAAACGGGGGAGAAAAATGAGTTATTTACTAACGTTGTTTGACAAAACACCGCGGCGGATCCGGGTAGTAGAAGGCATCCTCCAAGCCAAACGGACAGTAACTAACTTATTTTGGGGCCAGTGTTATGGTTTGCTGCCGTACTTGGGAGCTGACCGGCATTTAAAGCGGGCGACCTATGACGCATGGCTCCAATCCCAAGTAGTGCAGGGAAATCTGATCATTGATCAACAAATGGCTTGGCTTACCCCGCAGGGATTATCAGTCAAGCAAGCGTGGCAAACCGAACATTATCAGCCACAGTTTGGACAATGGACGTGGTTAGCGAACTGGCAACAGTTAGCCAATCGCGTGCTATTAGCCTTGCAGTTGGTCTCGGAGTACCAACATCATAACCGCCGTTTTGCTCCCTTACCGGTCAGTTTTAAGGATAAGGTCGCGGTGCGACAATGGTTTTTGCAGCAGTCTTCGTTAATTGGGCAGGAGTTGTTAAATGAATTAACGAGCTACCTTACGGTTTTGGAAAAAGCCGATTCGCGGTTGGCTGATTTATTTGTCTTTCAATTGATTGGGCACGAGACGGCGGGATGGACGGAAGCAGAAGAGGCTCGCCGGTTAGCAGTAGCTCGCCAAGACTTGTTTTGGATGGAACGTGATATGTGGTTGTTTTTAGCCCATTCTTTGTGGCAGCAAACGGGTACGTTGGCGGCATTGGTTCAACCTTTATTGGCCCCAAGTCCGTTGCCGAAAAGCGTTCAAACGACCGTGGAAGCTTGGCAGCAGGGCTATTCTTTAGCCGAAATCAGTCGGTTTCGACATTTAAAAATTGGAACCGTCCGGGAACATCTTTTGCAGGCAACGATCCTTGTCCCCGAACAGGTACCGGTGATGAAGTTGCTGCCCCCGCAGATTGTGACGAGTTTTTCTGCTCGATACCAAGGTTCAGCGTTAGCTTGGCAGTTTCAGGCTCAAACAAATGATCCCGGGGTGGAATTTTTCTACTTCCGTTTGTTACAAATTAAAGCGGCCCAAGCAATTGGAAAGGAAGGGTATGATGGATCTCACCGCTAGCTTACGGCAACATTTTGGGTTTACTGCTTTTCGGCCCGGCCAAGAAGCAACTTTGACTCGGATTCTTAACGGGCAAGATACGTTGGCTATTTTACCAACCGGGGCAGGTAAAAGCTTGTTGTACCAACTGCCGGCTTATCATTTAACGGGAACCATCCTGGTAATTTCGCCACTGATTGCATTGATGCAAGATCAGGCCGACCGAATTGCGCGCCAGGGCGATTATCGGGCGGTCGTCTTAAATTCGACGGTTGAAATGCATGATCAAGCGGCGTTACTGGAAACGTTAGGTGACTACCGCTTTATTTTTACTTCCCCTGAAACCCTGGCACGCGGCCCAGTCCTTGGGGCTTTACGGCAATTAAAAATAGCCCTGTTGGTGGTGGATGAAGCCCACTGTATTTCGGAGTGGGGCCCTAATTTTCGACCGGAATACTTGACGTTAAAAAACGCGCGGCAAGCGCTAAAGCCGGGGGTGACCCTTCTATTAACGGCAACGGCACCGCCCCAAATTGCCCAGGATATTTTAACCAAAATGGCGATGGCCCCAGAACAAGTGGCTACGGTGCGGCAGTCGGTGAACCGGGCCAATTTATTTCTAGCGGTCCATCCGGTTGCCGATCCGCTGGCCAAACAGCACTATTTGCAAGCGCTGTTGCCGCGCTTGGGCGGCCCCGGGGTGATTTATTTTTCGAGTCGCAAGCAAGCAACGGCGATGGCCAACTGGTTGGAACAAACGACTTCTTTACAGGTGGCCGCTTATCACGCTGGCTTGGAACCAGTCGTGCGTTACCGTTTACAGACACAATTTATGCAGAATCAAGTTGACGTCATTTGTGCGACAAGTGCATTTGGAATGGGGATTGATAAAAACGATATTCGCTACGTAATTCACTATCATATGCCAGCTGGTTTAGCCGCGTATACGCAAGAAATTGGCCGGGCAGGGCGCGATGGTCAGCCAGCTTTGGCTTTGCTTTTGTACGCGTCAGGTGATGAAAGTTTGCCGGAATTGCTGACCCAAACGGAATTGCCCGCCCCAGCGGTGTTGGAAGAGGTAATGGCGGGCCGGGTCGCTCCAACGGTCTTAGGCCCGAAGGCGGATGTGATTAATTTCTATTTGCATCATGGCGTTACGCCCCAGCAATTACAGCAATTGATGGCGCAGCAGTCACGCTTGGCTCAGCAACGGATCAATGAGATGCTGGGGTATGTGATGACGACTGCTTGTCGCCGGCAGTATTTATTGCATGCCTTTGGCGAAAAACCAATTGAGCAAGCGCTTTGTTGTGATCGCCATCAAAGCAATTGGCAACCACAAGAACTGGGGCTGGGCGCGGTTAAAACTTTTGCCACGGTTGAGCGGAGTTACAATTGGCGTCAGCAGCTGGCCCACTTTTTCGCTTGTTGACCTGGGCAAAGAGGCGCTAGTATCTGGGGGGGATTTCTGCTAAAATTATTTCATTAGGCCCGCGAGGAGGGAGAACGATGAAGCGTCGCGAAGACGAACGAAATGTAGATGAAAATCTGTGGGATAAAACCTTTGAAGACAACCAAGACTTGGGGCGTGACGGACATTTGTCGCGGTTGGAACACCGGAAGCAAAGTTCGGCGGCCTCGCGGTTTACGACTATTTTGGTGGTACTGATTATCATTTTGGCGGCAACCCCGGTGCTGTATTGGATTAATCATGAAAAGTCTTTTAATCACCCAACACCTAAACTAGAACAGGTGGCCAAGGGTTCGACTGAGCATAAAAAAAAGTGGCTTCGTCTTCGTCGACAGCAAGTCAAAAGCGATCTGCCGCGACCAAGCTGAGTCGCGCCAAGGACAGTTCTAGTACGCGAGCGCATTTGGCAGCTAATACCACGCAGTCGGCGGCTGAATCCAGCAGCTCGAGCAGTGCCAGTTCCGTGAACCGCAGTGATGCCAGCTACGTACAAGTTCAAGCGGGACAAGGAATTTATCGGGTGGCGGTCAATAATGGCTTGACGGTCGAACAATTAGCTCAGTTGAATGGAATTTCACCGACGACCAAATTATATCCGGGTCAACAACTGCGGGTGAAGTAGCGAGATGATTCAAAGAGGAGTGAAGATTTTGAAGGGGTTACAAGTTGCAATTGATGGACCGGCTTCGGCGGGAAAGAGTACGGTTGCTAAGCAAGTTGCCAAGCGGTTTGGCTATATTTATTGTGATACAGGAGCCATGTATCGTTCGGTAACGTTGGCGGCCCTGAACCAGGGAATTGATGTTCATGATCAAGCCGCCGTTGCTGCTTTGGCACAGCGAATCAAGATTGGTTTTGAACCAGGAGAACCGGAACAACGGGTCTTTGTTGATGGCAAAGAAGTGACGGCCGCGATTCGTTCCAATGAGGTCAATGCGAATGTTTCCGCCGTGGCAGCCATTCCAGCGGTTCGTGAAGAGATGGTTGCGCAACAACGTCAGATTGCAGCAGCTGGTGGGATTGTGATGGACGGCCGCGACATCGGAACCACGGTCTTGCCCAATGCGCAAGTAAAGATCTTTTTGGTGGCTTCAGCTCATGAGCGGGCTCGGCGGCGGTTTGAAGAAAATCAGCGCAAGGGCATTGCAACGACGACCTTGGCGGAATTGCAAGCGGCGATTGAACGACGGGACAAGCTGGATTCTGAACGGTCCGTGTCCCCGCTAACCCAAGCGCAAGATGCAATTCGCTTGGATTCAACCCACCTGTCAATTGCCCAGGTGGTTGATGAGATCAGCGCGATTATCAAAAAAAGTGAAGCAAATTAGGCTTTTTAGCTAGTCAAAATCGTTTTTATCTAGTAAAATGGACGCTAGAGTTGATTGTTGCAAGGAGGATATTTTTAGATGGCTGAAATCGAAAACAATAACGCGATGTTAGAAGCACTTGACAGCATCAAGCAAGTTAATGTAGGTGATGTTGTTAAGGGGAAGGTACTGCAAATCGATGACGATCGCCAAGCAATCGTCGGGATTGAAGATGCCGGTGTTGAAGGGATTGTTCCTGCCAACCAATTGTCCACGAAGCCAGTTGATGACATTAACGATGTCGTTAAGGTAGGGGACGTCCTGGATCTGGTTGTTATCTCCAAGATTGGCAGCGATAAGGAAAACGGTAGCTACCTGCTTTCTCACCGTCGCTTAGAAGCCATGAAGGTTTGGAACGAAATCCAAAAGAAGTTTGAAGCAGAAGAAACGATCACGGCTAAGGTAACCCAAGCGGTTAAGGGTGGTCTGGTTGTTGATGCTGGGGTTCGTGGTTTCGTACCAGCCTCAATGATTACTGACCACTACGTTGAAGACTTGAAGCAATTCGTTGGTCAAGAATTAGAATTCAAGATCGTTGAAATTGAACCAAGTGAAAACCGTTTGATCCTTTCCCACAAGGAAATTGTGAAGGAACAACACGAAGCAGCCGCTAAGAAGATTTTTGCGGAATTGGCAGCTGGTGACGTTGTTGAAGGTAAGGTTGCACGGATGACCAACTTCGGGGCCTTCATCGACCTTGGCGGTGTGGATGGTTTAGTCCACGTTTCCGAAATTTCTTACGATCACGTTGACAAGCCAAGTGATGTTTTGACGGCTGGTCAAGATGTTAAGGTTAAGGTCTTAAGCGTTGATCCGGAAAAGGAACGGATTTCCCTTTCTATCAAGCAAACGTTGCCTGGCCCATGGGATGACATTGAAGAAAAGGCTGCCGTTGATACGGTATTGGATGGGACGGTTAAGCGCCTGACCAGCTTTGGGGCCTTTGTTGAAGTCTTCCCTGGTGTTGAAGGTTTGGTTCACATTTCCCAAATCTCTCACAAGCACATTGCTACGCCAGCTGACGTGCTGAAGCCAGGTCAAGAAGTGAAGGTCAAGGTTATCAACGTTGACCCTGCTCAACAACGGCTTGGTCTTTCCATCAAGGCCTTAGAAGAAAAGCCTGAAGGGGAAGAAAACAACAACCGTGGGAACCGCGGCTCCCGTCGTCCACGGCGTAACAACTACGCTGCTGACGCTCCGGAAGAAGAAAGTGGCTTTACCCTTGGTGATTTGATCGGTGACGAATTAAAGAACGCCGGCAAGTAAGCCAAGTTTAATCATTGATAAAGGGGCGGTGACGGATTGGTCGCCGTCCTTTTCGTTTAGAAAAATTATTCAGCTGCCTGGTGTCTCACTAATGAGTGTGGCTGAACGAAAACTGAGTTTATATTTGAAAGGAGTGTTTGCGAATGGCAAATCCAATGGTAGCAATCGTTGGGCGACCGAATGTTGGGAAGTCGACCCTGTTTAACCGGATTGTCGGGGATCGGATTTCGATCGTTGAGGATACCCCCGGGGTAACGCGAGACCGAATTTATGCTCATGCGGAATGGTTAGGGAAAAATTTTAGCCTGATTGATACCGGGGGGATTGAGTTATCTGACCAGCCGTTGGTCACTCAAATTCGCCAACAAGCGGAAGTGGCGATTGATGAGGCCGACGTAATTGTCCTAGTGGTTAACGTTGAAAATGGGGTGACGGATGCGGACGAGCAAGTTGCCCAACTGCTTTATCGGTCAGCCAAACCAGTGGTGTTGGCAGTCAATAAAGTTGATAATCCCGAGCGGCGTGCGGATATTTACGACTTTTATGCCTTAGGCTTAGGTGAACCATACCCGGTTTCCAGTGTCCATGGCGTTGGATTAGGGGACCTGTTGGATGAAGTAATTAAACATTTCCCGGAAGAGCAGGCCGATGTTGATGATGATACGATTCGTTTTAGTTTGATTGGGCGGCCAAATGTTGGTAAATCTTCGATGGTTAATGCCATTTTAGGTGAACAACGGGTGATTGTGTCTGATATTGCCGGGACGACCCGGGATGCTATCAATACCCATTTTGTTGGGGCTGACGGGCAAAAGTTTATTATGGTTGACACCGCGGGGATTAAGAAGCAAGGTAAGCTTTATGAAAATACGGAACGCTATGCCTTGATGCGCTCGATGAAGGCGATTGATGATTCAGATGTCGTATTGGTCGTCTTGAATGCCGAGGAAGGGATTCGGGAATTAGATAAGCATGTGGCTGGGTATGCGCATGAAGCGGGCCGGGCAGTAATTATCGTGGTAAACAAGTGGGATACGATTCCGGACCGGGATCAACGAACGATGACGGATTTCACGAATTTGATTCGCCACGAATTCCAGTACTTGGCGTATGCGCCCATTGTTTTTGTGTCGGCGAAGACTCATCAACGCTTAAATAAGCTGCCAGCCATGATTCAAACCGTTGAGAAGAATCACCAGCGGCGGATTCAATCCGCGGTCTTAAACGACGTCTTAATGGATGCCTTGGCGGCTAATCCGACGCCGACCGTTAATGGCAAGCGCTTACGGGTTTACTACGCTACGCAGGTTGCAGTTGCGCCACCAACTTTTGTGATCTTTGTCAATGATCCTGACTTGATGCACTTCTCATACCAACGGTATTTGGAAAACCGGATTCGGGCCGCCTTTGATTTTACCGGGACACCAATTCATGTTATCAAACGCCAACGTAAGTAAGCGTTTTATTATTTGTCAAGGGGAAAAGGCTTTAAAATTTATGGAAATTACCCCAAATCGAGTTTTCAAAATCATTTGACAAAAAAATTTAGTAAGATCTGCTCAAAATGCCTTGCTATCAACGTTTTACTATGCTAATCTAGGTTTTGAAATGAAGTGTTTCGGCGCTTGTTTCGTTAGGATCGTTTGGGGTCCTAACATTCATACGCCCGGCCTCAGCCGGCGCGAATGTTGGAGGTGAAACAACATGGCAAACAAGGCAGAATTAGTTAATGACGTTGCAAGTGCAACTGGTTTAACCAAGAAGGACGCTACGGCTGCTGTAGACGCAGTGTTCAGTTCAATTCAAGCTTCCCTCGCTAAGGGTGACAAGGTTCAATTGATCGGCTTCGGTAACTTTGAAGTACGCCAACGGGCAGCCCGTAAGGGTCGCAACCCACAAACTGGTCAAGAAATCCAAATCCCTGCAAGCAAGGTCCCAGCTTTCAAGCCGGGTAAGGCTTTAAAGGATGCTGTTAAGTAATTTTTTACTTAAAGCATGGAGTAGCTTGGATACTTATGATCCTGCGTTCATGTGTTGAGCGCAGGATTTTTTTATGGTCAAAAATGAATTCGATTACATTTTTAATCTAAATTAAAATTGACTCGTTATTTTCTAATTTTAGCAAAGATACAATTGAACGTTTGCGAAAAAAGATGATTCTAATGTTCACATTTCGCGCTTTTTCGGTATACTAGTAGTAACACAGTGAAAGGAATGTGATGATAAATGTCGAACGCTTTAATGACGAACTCGTTATATGTAAATGTGGAACGCAAGGTAGCCCGCCTTGATTTTAACCACGACTACCCAACGAGTGTAATTTCTCTGCTAAGCTCTCCGGACGTCTGCGAATTAGTTGCGGCTTTCTTGAAGGAAGATAAGCGACTGGCAATGGCTGGCAGCTTAGAGTCACTCCCAGCCAAGGAATACCTGGCAGTTTTTGCGAAAGTGATGATTGATGATCCAACGGCTTACGATCAATTTAGTAAGGAAGAAATCTTAGCCAGTTTGGAACGTTTTTATTCGTTTTACCGCTCCTTATTACGGGTTTCAGTTATTAAAGCAGACAATAATCACATTCTTGGGCAAGAATTTAAGCAAATCGACCGGCGGTTTAATGAATTAGTGTTACAGTGCTACCGGATGTTGGAAGAAAAGTTGCAAGGGTTTGGCAACCGGACCTTCCGGGAAGTCAGCGCCGGGACGAACGCCAGTCTGTTGGTTCGCCACCACGTCTGGGCAGCCCCAGAACGCTACCAAGCCTTAAATCAATTTGACTTTATTGACAAGGTTATGTTACGACCACCGTTGTTGATGCATACGATTTCTAATAAGCGGAAGGGCCTTTTTACGGCCGTTGATTACAACCCGATCGATCATTTCAATGGCAAGGCTGGCGAATGGTACTGCTACCCTGCTAAAATTGGGGAGACCTTGGCCTTTATCTATTTCCAATTAGATTACTTAGTCAACGGCTTGGCTTTGGCGAACCTCTTTGAATTGGCTCCCAAGGAAGATGTGATCGGGCATAAACCAGACGTCATCTTATTGTTTGGGGTCCCAGAAACCGAAGGGATGGTCAGTCACTACCACCACGATGATGAAAATGGCATTTGGGTTGGGGAAGTTCCGTACACGGACGATACCACCTACTTTGGTTACATGAAGAAAATGTGCTTGACGTTGCATAATTTACACCAAATCAACCACGGTTTGCTGCCAATCCATGGTTCAATGGTGAAGATTCGCTTCAAGAATGGCAAGCAAAAGACGGTGGTCTTCTTCGGTGACTCCGGCGCCGGCAAGTCCGAATCGATTGAAGCGTTACAAGAAGTGGCTGATGACCAAATTATTGCGGTTGATACCATTTTTGACGACATGGGCTCTTTTAAGGTTACAGACGATGGTAAGGTTGTGGCGCAAGGGACCGAAACTGGGGCCTTTGTGCGCTTGGATGATTTGTCAAGCTCGGTGGCCTTTAATAACATGGACCGGGGGGTCTTCTTAAATCCAGAACGTAAGAATGCGCGGGTAATTATCCCTGCGGCGCCATTTGCCGAAGTGGTTGCGCAACATGATATCGATATGTGGTTGTATGCTAACAATTACGATGATGGCGTCGGGGTGCACTACTTTGAAGCTGAAGCAGCTGCCAAGGAAGTCTTTATCGCTGGGAAGCGTAAAGCCCTAGGGACGACGGATGAAGTCGGAATGACGACCACTTTCTTTGCTAATCCATTTGGGCCGGTGCAAGAAGAAGCTAAGACGCGGCCCGTAATTGACAAGGTCTTTGCCGCTTTGTTTAAGCAAGGGGTTCCGGTTGGTGAAATTTACACCCACTTGGGAAATGATAAATCGCCAGAAGCTTTGCATGCTTCAGCGCGGGCGTTGCTGAAAGATTTAATGGAACAGTAATTTATTGAAAATGAAGAGAACAGGGCCTGGGAAAGCGAGCGCGCTTCAGTATTGGCCCTGTTTTTATGTGCCGAAACAGTGGTAACTTAACTTAAAGCCGCGTAAAATAATAGGATAACAATTAATGAGGGGGACGAGAACGCGTGAGTGAATCATATGCCGAAAAAATGTTGAATGCGATTGAAAGTGGCCAATTAGAGGAAGCCAAGAAAGCCTTTGCCTGGGCACTGCGTGAAGATGATGATGAGATTTTATTTAATCTGGCGGAGCAATTATATGCCTTAGGTTTTTTACATCAAGCTCAACGCACGTACTTAAAGCTTTTGCAGCGTTATCCGGCGGAAGATGAATTACGGACAGCTTTGGCGGAGATTGCAATTGATGAGGGGAATAATGATGAGGCGCTGGCTTACTTGGCTCAAATCAAGTCTGATTCACCGGCCTATCTTCAGTCGCTTCTGGTGGCGGCCGATTTATATCAAACGGAAGAACAGTTTGAAGTAACCGAAGAAAAGCTGCAAGCAGCCTACCAACTGGCCCCAACGGAACCAGCCGTTTTGTTTGCCTTAGGGGAGTACTACTATGCGACCGGCTTGTTTACGCCAGCGATTCAATACTATTTTGCCTTGATTCAAGCCGGGGTTGCCGAGTTTGCGCGTGTCGATATTGCCGGACGGTTAGGAATGGCATATGCGCAAAGCGGTAAGTTTGATCAGGCACTGGGGTATTTAAAGCAAGTGGCGCCGGGATACCTAACCAGTGACTTACGGTTTCAAACTGGCTTGACGGAATTAAATTTAGGCGATTTAAAAGCCGCCATCGTGACCTTAAAAGAACTGATTGAAGATGATGATCAGTATGCGTCCGCTTATCCGGCCTTGGCGCAAGCATATCTCCAAGAAAATCACGTCAGTCAAGCCCTGAAGGTAGCGCAAGAGGGACTGGGGGTTGATGAATATAATGAGCAGTTGTTTGCTTTGGCAGGGGATTTAGCGGGCCGCTTGGGTGAAACGACCTTGGTGGAGAAGTACTTGACGAAAGCGCACGAGTTAGATCCAGACAACTTGGCTATTACCCTTAAACTTAGCAATTATTACCTCAGCCAAAATGATCATGAGGCCAACCTAGCTATACTGACGACAGTGAACAAGGCAGCCGTAGATCCGCAAGTCGAGTGGAACTTAGCGCAATCGTATCAAGCCCTTGAAAAGTTCGATGCTGCGGCGCAAGCTTACGAAAACGCCCGGCCGACTTATTGGGAAAATCTGACTTTCTTAAAACAACTGTTAGGCTTTTACCAAGAAAATGGCGACCAGGCCTTACTTTTGGACACTTTGGAGCATGCGCTGACTTTGGCACCAGATGACCCAGAATTGACGGAGCTAGAGGCGCAGTACCAAGCGTTCTAAGTTTAAAATTGGAGAAACACCATGACGGCAACGTTTCGCTTTGCCCAGCGGGCGGATTTACCCCGCATCGTGGCGATCTACAACGAAAGTATTCCAGCGCATCAGGCCACGGCGAGATTTAGTGATTTTGGGTCGACAACTGGGGTAGTTGCACTTTGAAGTGGGGTGCGACGACCCCCGTTTTTTTAAAAATCATGTATAATTAAATTAATGCTACCCGGTATACCAAAGGAGGAATTTAAATGCCAACTTTTTATTGTTATCAGCGCTGTTCCACGTGCAAAAAGGCCGAGCGGTGGCTAGTCGAGCATGGGGTGGCCTTTGACAAGGTTGATTTGGTAGCGACACCACCGGCAGAAGCGGATTTGTTGCGGTGGCTAACGGCCAATCAAGCCCGGGGGTTGCGGTACTTCTTCAATACCAGTGGCCAGCATTACCGGCAATTGGGACTGAAGGATCAATTAGATACGATGACATTGCAACAAGCCGCCCAACTGTTGGCCAGTGATGGCAAATTAATCAAACGGCCTTTAATGGTGGAGGGGGAGCACGTTACGGCGGGATTTAAGCCTGCCGTATACGAGCAAGAGTGGCTGTCATAATATCTATGCAAAAGCGCAAATCCAAAGGGGGAAGATCGCTGTCAAGGCTTGATAAATAATATCATCAGAGTATAATCATACCAGTTAAAGCTTTTATTTTTTAATTCTTATTCATTTTGGAGGAGTGTTACTTATGGACGAAAGCACTAACAGTAAGGTCAAAAAGATTACGACCTTCGGGTTGGTGACGATGATTATTTCCACCATTTTTGGGTTTGGGAATGTTTCCAACGCATATTTACAAATGGGCTACGGGGCCATTTTTTGGTACGCCTTAGCCGGGATTTGTTTCTTCTTCCCGTGTGGTTTGATGATGGCCGAATATGGGTCTGCTTTTAAGGATGCCAAGGGGGGAATTTACTCTTGGTTAGCCGGTTCAATTGGTGAGAAGTGGGCCTTTATCGGGACCTTCGTTTGGTTGGCGTCGTGGATCATCTGGATGGTGTCCACCGCGTCGCGGATTTGGATTACCTTTTCGGCCTTGATCTTTGGTAAGGATACTACGACCAGTTGGACCTTGTTGGGGATGAACTCAACGCAAACCATTGGGGTCTTGGGGATTATCATGATTTTAGCGGTAACCTTCCTGAGTTCCAAGGGGATGAATGCGATTGCCAAAATCGGTTCCTTAGGGGGGATTTTCACGATCGTGGTCAATGTGATCTTCGTGGTGGTCTCCTTTATTGTGCTCTTTGCTAACCACTTCCGCTTGGCAGAGCCGATTCACGGGGCCAGCACCTTCATTACTTCCCCGAACCCAGCTTTCCAAACGCCGATTGCTTTGATTTCCTTTGTGGTTTACGCCGTCTTTGCCTACGGGGGGATGGAATCCTTGGGGTCGGTCACTGACAACATGGATCAACCGGAAAAGACCTTCCCACGCGGGTTGATCATTGCTTCTTTGTTTACGATCGGGACCTACGTTTTGATGATCTTCATGTTGGGGTGGTCAATTAACTACAAGGGACAAATGACTAGCAGTAGCGTGAACCTCGGGAATGTTACCTACGCGGTCTTTAATTATCTCGGCTTGGCGATGGGAAATGCCTTGGGGTGGAGTCACGCGGCTGCGGCGACCTTTGGGGTTATCATGACGCGGATCGTGGCCTTGGCCCAGGCGATTGGCTTCTTAGGGGCCCTCTTCATCTTGATGTACTCACCAATCAAGGCCTTTATCCTAGGGTCTGATCAGCGGTTATGGCCGGAAAAGTTGACCCGCTTGAACAAGGCGGAAATGCCGGCCAACGCGATGTGGCTGCAAGCGATCATCGTTTGTGTGATCGTCTTCTTGGTTTCCTTCGGGGGCTCAGCGGCCCAACGCTTCTACACGATTTTGACGGACATGTCCAACGTTTCCAGTACCGCACCGTACATGTTCTTGGTTGGGGCCTTTCCGTTCTTTAAAAAGAAGCACTATGACCAATCTTTCGTGGCCTTTAAGAATCACACTTGGACCACGATTTTGGTCCTTTTTGTGGAACTGATTCTAGTAGTTGGGACCCTGTTTACCTTTGCCCAACCCGTTTTGGATCATGATTATGAAACAGCCTTCTGGACGATTGCCGGGCCATTCTTCTTTGCCTTTGTGGCCTACGTGTTCTACCAGACTGCCAGCAAAAAACATGGGATGAAATAAAGTTTATTTAAATCATCTGATTGCAGCCGCCTCAGTTTACTGGGGCGGTTTTTTTCGTCTGATGCTAGTCTTTGGGGTGGCGAACCAGGTTTAAGTTCTGCCTGGCCGGTTGCGGTGGTGGCAAGAAAAAGGATGACTAATGTTAAACACAGTCATCCGCTTGCAAGCTTAATTAAACTGGTGGGTTGTTTGTAGGAGAGCAGCGATTAATTGCGTGCGGGGCAGCAACGATTCGACGACCGCAAATTCGTCTTTCGTGTGGGCCTTACCCCCGACGATGCCAAGACCGTCTAAAGTCGGAATGCCTTGAGCGGCGATGATCCCAGCATCGGAAGCACCACCACTGGCAATCGCTGCTAAGGGGCCGATCCCAATGGCTTGGGCGTGCTGGTCAGCGATTTGCAAAAGCGTTTGGCTGTCAGTTGTCGGTTCCAAGCTGTCAATTTTGGTTTTAACCGTAACGGTGGTTTGCGTTCCGGCTACCGTTGGGGTGGCCGCGATGGCTTGAATTTGCGCTAATAAGTGCTCACGTTGGGCATTAGTCTTAAAACGTACGCCTAATTGGGTCTTGGCAAAATCGGGGATAATGTTTTCACTGCTGCCGCCGGTAATGGTACCGCAGTTGACGTGCAGGCCAGCGGTCAGGTCGCTGAGGGCTTCGAGCTGAATAATTTGGTGGGCGAGTTCTAAAATTGCACTCCGCCCAGCTTCAGGCGCGGCGCCAGAATGGGCGGCTTGTCCCTGGACGGCGACTTCAACGATCATCCCCCCGCGGGTGGTGGTAGTGACTTGGTTCAAGGCGGCACTCCCCTCTAAGTTCAGCGCAAAATCAGCGCCTTGGGCAGCCTGCGCGAGGGCTTGATCTGCTGTTGAATCACGGTGGATTTTTTCTTCATCGGTAATGACCAGCATCCGGATTGCCCGGTGGGGAAGCTGGAGTGCTTGCAAGGCCTGAATGGCAAACAACCCCATTGTTAGACCAGGTTTCATATCAAAAATCCCGGGGCCGCTCATTAAGCTCTGGGTGGTGGTGAAGGGCCGTTGGACTGCGGTCCCCGTTGGGAAAACGGTGTCTAAGTGGCCACTTAAAATGACCGGGCGACCGGGTAAAGTCCCAGGAAGTTCCCCGATGAGGATGGTTCCGGGGTGATTGGTGTTAAGCTGGTGCACCGTCATGTGTAAAGCTTCCATTTTGGCTTGCACCAGGGCGACGGCTTGTTGGATGTTAGCCGGCTCAGTTGCCGGTGAATCCTGGTTTACCAAACGTTCAGTAAATTGCAACATTGCTGGTAACTGGGTGGTGAGGTAGGTTGCTAAAGCGTTCATTGGTTACTCCTTTCATGGACCGATTAGTGTAAATAATTAATGGCAAAGCCAGCAAAGAAAACGGAAACCAAAGTCACCGTCACTAAGCCGGCGGTTAGCATTTTCGGTAACAGATATTGTTCCAACGCTCCACGTTCAGCGGGCGTTTGTCCCGTTGAAGCCGCGACTTCTTGGGCCAGCAACATGGTCGTTGGAAAACCGAAGGTACACGTCATACCTAGGGCAATGGTGAGCGGAAATGACGTGTGGGTAAGTTTGCTTAAGAGACCGGCCGTGAGGATTAAGCCAATGGTGCCCACCAGCAAGCAAACCAGCAAGGGGCCCAGCACACTGATAACCATTTGGGGAGTGGTGTTTGCCAGGCTGCCTAAGATGACTACGGTCACCAGAAAAGTAATCAGGCCATGCGAACCGGTTTTGTTCAACATGTCATCATCCAAAAAGCCGAGTTGGTAAAAGAGAATCCCAAAGACAAAGCAGATAACTAGATAGTTGATTTTCCCGTGCAACAACAGACTCGTGCCGTAACTCAGAGAAGCGACCGCTCCTAGTTTAGCTAAGCAAAAGACGGGGGTGTTGAATTGTGCGGGTAACTGCAACGGTTTGCGTGACGGGGTTGTACCTGGCTCCACGGAAGCGGCTGCGACGGTGAGCTCGCCCGACGTTAGCAAGCGTTGGGCCTCTTTTTTAAGGGCCGCACTGGCAACGGGGATGCCAATGAAATTTTGGAAGGTGAGGACGGCCAAGGCGTAAGTAGCTAAGAGTGGCAAGTTGGCTTCTTTTAATGCGGCCAGGAGAACCAGGGTTGCCGCGTTGCCGCCAGCAAAAATCGGGGCGCCGACAATTCCGTAATTTTGTCGGTTCAACAGGCTGGCTACTAAAACAATTAAGGCGCAAGCACCAAGGGCGCCGCCGATGGCAATTAAGACGACCTTGGCCTGGCGTTTTAATTCGGCGAGGTTAATCGTAGTCCCAAGCGCGGTCAGCATGATGCCGACAATGGCCATCCCAAACGCCTCGACCCCACTGTTGGTAAAGAGGTCCTTCGGGAGCAGATGCGTCCAGAAGCCAAGGAGGGCGAAGACGGAGATGGTTAAAACGGTGTTGACCAGGGCGTGGGTTTTCCGTGAAATAATTTCACTAACTGCGTACAGGGCTAATAGAATTGTGAGGGGCAAAATGCCAGCCATTGTTATTACCTCCAAATTTAAAGTAGTTGAGCTAAGTGACCAGTGGCTTCTCAAACCCCCGAGGTAAAGAAAAAACCGCCCAGGGCGATGCCTGCGCGGTTGCATTTGTTGAGCCGACACAGGTACGATTTGAGAAGTCTCAAAGAATCGTACCTGTGGAGCAATCACATGTACGATTAATCAGTGCCAGCTTTGCCAGTTAAACTGTTGAATGTTGATCAGCATGTGATTGCCCTCCTTTTTCTTAAAGTTTAATTAGAATAATAACAGAAAAATGAGAGGTGTCAAGTAGGGAAAATAAAAAAGCGGGGCCGCCACATTTTTGCAGCGGCCCCACCAAATTGAGGGCAGTTAATACTAGTGGAATTGCATCCCACCGTCGACTTCTAAGGTTTGCCCAGTGATGTAATCAGAGTCTGGGCCAGCCAAGAAGGCCACGGCATTGGCAACGTCTTCTGGTTCAGATAAACGCTTCAAAGCGATGTCCTTGGCAAAGGTTTGCATTCCCCATTCATCGTCTTTCCCGGCGTTTTGACCAACCTTGTGCGCAATGTCGTACATCATTGGGGTCTTAACAATCCCTGGCGCAAAGGCGTTAACCGTCGTGCCTTCTTCCGCTAATTCACGAGCCACTACTTGGGTGATCCCCCGAATCGCAAACTTGGAACTGGAGTAGACCGTTAAGTTCGGGTTCCCAACCACCCCGGCTTGGGAAGTGGCGTTAATAATCTTACCTGGGTGACCTAATTGCTTGAAGGCAGCGTGGGCTGCTTGGATCCCAAAAATCGTCCCGGCAACGTTAACGGAGTATACGTAGTCGATGTCATCTTCCGTGATCGTGTCGATTGGCGTCGTTGGGGCAACCCCGGCATTGTTGATCATGACGTTGAAGTCACCAAAGTGTTCGACCGTCTTTTCTACGGCAGCAAAAATTTCTTCCCGCTTGGCCACGTCAGCAGCGACAACCAAGGCTTCACCGCCGGCTTGTTCAATCTTTTGCTTGACGTCTTCTAACTTGTTAGCCCGCCGAGCAACTAAGGCTACCGCAAAGCCGTCCTTTGCTAAACGTAAAGCGATTGCTTCCCCAATTCCTTGGCCGGCACCGGTTACCATTGCAACTTTCTTTGTCATGAAAAATTCCACCTTTCACGCTGAAGCGTTTTATATCATTTCGTTGGCACTATTATACGGGAGTTGTTAAACGTCCGTCAATGGGTTTCGTGATTTTTTTCACAGTTTTTGTGAAGGAGATGACAAATTGAGCAAGACTGACACCAAAAAATCGCGACAGGATGCCAAGTTAACGCTTTCAGATGACCGATTTATCGCACAAGCGCCTTCACAGCTTACTGATCAAGCGGTGAAAAATTTTATATAAAAAACTCGCCCCTGCGGATAAGCAAGGGGCGAGCTAATGGTTATTACTTCCGTGGGCGGTAATGGTTAAACAGCCCAACTGCCAGGAGCGCAGTGATAAAGTCAGCGCCGGCTTGGCTGGCTAAAATTCCCGTGTAGCCAAACGAGTGGGCGAAAACGATTAATACAAGGTAAAAGATCACCCCTTGCCGGCAGAAAGAAAGGATAAAAGCCGGCAAGGCTTTGCCCATTGATTGAAACATAGTCGTAAAGACTAAAATCAAACCAGCCAACGTGGCGGAGCTAACCAACCAGCGAATCATGGTAATCCCATGCTTGATCACCGTTGGATCATGCATGAAACCACGAATCAAAGTTGGCGCAAGCAGCCAAATGACGCCGGTCATGATTAAAGCAAACCCGCAAACAACGGTCAAATCTAAGCGCATGGTTTCATTAAAACGTTTGGTATCCTTGGCCCCGTAAGTATAGCCAATTAAGGGTTGCGCACCAAAGGCAAAACCGACAAAGACCATTGTGATGATCATACTGATTTTAAGGGAAATCCCCATGGCGGCCACACTGGAAGGGCCATAAGCAATCAGGTAACGATTGGCCAGTGCCATCGCAAAGGTCGACATTAAGTTGGTTACTGAAGCTGGAATCCCGATGGCTAAAATTTCCCCCTGCATACGGCGGGAAATCTTAGTTTCCCGTGGGGACGTGGTGAGACGCTGACTTTTGGTCCGCAGGTAATAGATCATTAGCAGGTCGGCGAAAATATTACCGGTGACCGTAGCCAGGGCGGACCCCGCGGCACCTAAACCGCAGGTGAAGATAAAGAAAGGATTCAACACAATGTTAATAACCGTCCCAATGACGCTGGCCTTCATCGATTCAACCGCTAAGCCCTCAGTACGTAAAATGTTTACTGGGGCGTAGAAAAAAACGATGAAGGGGGCGCCCGCGGCGATAACCAGGTAGTATTGACGGGCGTATTCCCAAGTGGCCGGGGTTGCTCCCAATAATTTTAATACTGGCGTTTGCAAAAGAAATAGGAGCACTAAGACGATCAAGCCGAGCAAAAAGCCGGCGGAAAAGCAATAACCACTGACGCGGCGAGCTTGGTCAAAGCGTTTCTCACCAAACAGGCGGGAAATCACGGAGGAACCACCTAAGCCGAGGATGTCGCCCAAAGCAACCATTAGGGTAAACAACGGGGCCCCTAAAGAGACCCCCGCTACTAAATTCGCGTTTTGCGTCTGAGCAACAAAAAAGGTGTCCACCAGGTTGTAAACCAAGGCGACGACCATGTTTAACACCACCGGCAAGGCTAAAGTGAAGTAGGCCCGGCGTACGGAGGTGTGTTCAAATAATTCTTCCAAGATAACTTTCCTCATGTAAGTTCTTTTTAATTTAAGCATATCATATGGTGTCAAGTTCCAGATCGAGTTGGATTGGTCTAGGAAACTTATGTAAACTCGGAACCGTTTTCGCACTGTGGAAAGATATTTTAAACGGGAAATCGGACTAATTTATCATCATTTTCTCATTAAAGGCTTGGCAAAGGTAGGGCGGGGGATGATAATAGCACCATTCATTGCAACAGAAAGGAATGATTGATCATGAATACAGCAAACGTCTTATTTATTATGCTGTCGAGCATCCTGGTCTTTTTCATGACCCCGGGGTTGGCATTTTTCTACGGGGGCTTAGTTCCCCGCCGTAATATGGTCAACACGTTCGTTTCGGTCTTTTTCATCTGCGGGCTGGCAGTGATTTTATGGGTCTTGGTTGGTTACTCCTTGTCTTTTTCTGGCAACGTTTGGGGGATCATTGGCAACTTAAATGAGGCCTTACTTAAGCATGTTAACTTGCATCAACTTATGGCCGGCATTCATATTCCGGTGGGTTTATACTCGCTTTATCAAATGATGTTTGCCATTATTACGCCGGCTCTGTTCATTGGAGCAATCGTGGGGCGGGTCCGCCTGTCTTTTTTAGCTGCGTTTATTGTTGCTTGGTCCGGATTGGTGTACTATCCATTGGTACACATGGTTTGGGGCGGCGGGATTTTACAACACCTCGGCACCCTGGATTTTGCTGGTGGCACCGTTGTTCACATTAACGCTGGGGTAACCGCGCTGGTGCTTTCAATTGTAATTGGGCCGCGGTTGAAACAAACCGATCATCATGACAATCAAGCCTTAGTCTTGTTAGGAACGGCAATGTTATGGTTAGGGTGGTATGGTTTTAACGCTGGTTCCGCGTTGGCCATTAACGATGTGGCGATCCAAGCGATGCTGACCACGACCGTAGCTACGGCTGCGGCCATGGTGGCTTGGCAGGGATTGGAAATCTTTTTCAAACCCAACTTGACTTTAGTCGGGAGTTGTACGGGGGCCTTGTGCGGATTGGTCGCCATTACTCCTGCGACGGGGTATGTAACCATTGTCGGGGCTCTAATTATTGGGGCAGGGGCGTCGGTAATTAGCTATTGGTTCGTTGAGTTCGTTAAGCCCAAACTTAAAATTGATGATACGCTGGATGCCTTCGGGTGCCACGGGGTCAGTGGGATTTGGGGCAGTTTGGCCACCGGCCTGTTTGCCACCAGTCAAATTAACCCGGCCGTTGTGCACAATGGTTTGTTTTACGGGGGCGGCTGGACGCAACTCGGCTTACAGACGCTGGCGACAGTTGTTACCATCCTTTATGCTTTTGTGATGGGGTGGTTGATTGTCAAGGTTCTGCAAAAAGTCATGCCCGTGCGACTTTCGGCCCGGGACGAAGCCCAAGGTTGGGTGGGGATTAAAGACTTAGTTGAAGAAGTTTAATTCTAAGGGAAACCAGCAGTTGGCAACGACTGCTGGTTTGTGTTTGGCGGTGGTTGACAAGGCATCGATGACACTTGTAAACTAAAGCCAGAGGTGAATACAACATGAACGGTTTAGAAATCACGCCTGCTGAATGGCAGGTAATGCGCATTGTGTGGTCTAAGCAGGCGGTAACCAGCACGGAAGTGATTCGATTATTAGCCCCGAGTACGGGCTGGAAGGAGGCAACGATCAAGACCTTGTTACGGCGTTTGGTTGCCAAGGGAGCTTTGGCGACGGAGCGCGATGGCCGGGCATTTATTTACCGGCCGTTAGTTGCCGAACAGGCAACGATTGATCAGGCTTTGACCGGCTTGCTAGCCGAAATCTGCCAACGGCACGTGGGGGCGGCACTCTTACATGCGATCGAAACAGTTCCACTGTCACAAACTGATATTGCTAACTTACAAGCAAGTCTTGAACGTAAAATAACGACCGCACCGGCAAAGCTTCCGTGCAACTGTTTACCAATGGCTTGCCACTGCTAATAAAAACAGGTCAACTAAACCTGAGAAAGGGTTTGGTTGACCTGTTTTGTTTTATTGGCCTATTCAGCATCATCACCGGTAATTTCACTTGCGTCAACATTATCGAGGTTTAATTCGTAGGCGTTGCGCAAGTCATCGTCCGTGGGACCAGTGTAGACTTTCCCGCGTTGAATAAAGCCAAAGGTTTGCACTAATTGGTGAACGCGGGCGTTCTTTTCGTGCGTCGAAATTCGAATGTCGCGCACGCCCTTAGCATAAGCAATGCTGATCAGCGTTGACATAATGTAATTGGCAAAGCGCTTACCCCGGTATTTGCTGGAGATGGCAATGCGGTTGATGGTCCCAAAGGGGTGCCCAGCATGGTTCCACTTACCATCGACGATGTAGGCGTAGTGGGTATCACCGAAGGGCATCAACGTCCCGGTGCCCACGATTTCATCTCCGTAAATCAAAACGTAGCAATTATTACTTTCAATATCTTGTTGCATACTTAATTTAGACGGGTAGCCTTGTTGCCACTGAGATGAACCATCGGCTTTTAACAGCTTTTTGGCGTCTTCAATGACCGCATAGACTTCATCTAGATCTTCTAAGGTTGCTTTCCGCATAAAAATTGGTGCTGGAACATCAGTTGGCATTTGTAAACACTCCTTTAGGGCTTATTATTTATTTTGGTAAAAAACCAGTTCAATCAAATTTTGATCCGGGTCGCGTAAATAAATAGAAGTCATTGCGCCTTCTGCCCCAAGTTTAGGCAGTGGCCCGGTAATTACATCAACGTAGTAGCTCTTTAGGTGATGTAAAACATCGTCGATATGATCTCCACAAACCAAGGCTAAATCAGCCGCCCCGACGGTTGGTTGGGCGGCACCAAGGGCTTTGCGCTCACCTTGTTGTAACCGTAACAGTTGATGACCACACCGCAAGGTAATGCAATCTGAGCTGGTTTGCTGCTCAATTACTGGCATATCAAAGACCTCGTGGTAAAACCGGCGGGCTTGTTCTAAATTGCTGACCGTTAAGACCACGTGGTCGATTCTTCGCATCTTCAAATTGTTGCCCCCATTCTAACGGCAAGGTGCCGTTTAGATACTGCGGTTTTAATTATGCACCTAAGTTAGTGATTTGCCAATTAAAATTAGAACACTGGACAAAATATTTATCATCAGGTCTTGCATCGACAAGGCATTGCGGCTTAAAATCGAGCCTGATTGATGAGGAGGAATTTAGATGAAGGGACAAAACGATTTAGCAGTCTTGCTGGGGGGCGCCCTGGGTGGCAGCTGTCGCGCTGGCTTAGGAATGATTTTCAGTGGCCCGTTGGCAACCACGCTCGTCAATGTAAGTGGTAGCTTTTTGTTGGCTTGGTTGACCTTTGGACTCTTTGCCAGTCAGCGTTTACGGAATAGTGTAACCTTAGGGTTAGGGACAGGAATGCTGGGAGCGTTTACGACCTATGCCACCTTTGCGGCCACTGGTTGGCAACTACTCAACAGTAGGCCGTGGTTGGGGGTGGCGTTTTTAGGGTTAAATCTCGGGGGTGGTTTGGCGGGCGCTGGCTTAGGCTGCTGGTTGGCCCGGTTCTTTCGGGAGGAGCGACCATGATTGCAATTAGTGTCGCAGCAGCGGTTGGCGCTTGGCTGCGGTGGCGGGTAACACGGTTGGTGCGCGCCTACCAGCGGGGACAGTGGCCATTAGCAACGTTTATCATTAATATAAGCGGTAGTTTTTGTCTCGGGTTAAGTTTGGCTTCGCCCTGGGCGTGGTTAACAACTGGCCTGCTAGGGGGCTTTACAACTTTTTCAACCTTTGCCACGGAAATTGTGGCCTTGTTTGATAATGGTCATTTTTGGCAAGCGGTAAGTGTGATGATACTAAGCGTCAGTTTTGGCTTGGTGGCGGTCGCTCTTGGTTGGTGGGCAACCCCGTTTAAATGATAAATTTTTATAAATAATGAAAGGGAGATGAATTATTTTTAATCTGGCAAGCGTTTCCAAATCAGGAGTAAACCGGTATAATAAACACACGTGAATTCAATCACAGGGAAATTTAGGAGTGTGTTTATAAATGGATAGTGATAAACCGCTGGGGCGCAAAATTGGGCTCCTTAGTTTGATCATGATGATCTTTTCAACGGTTTTTGGGTTTGCCAATTCCACGGTTGCTTATGAACAGATGGGGTATGCGGCCATCATTTGGTATGTGTTTGCCGCCTTATTTTTCTTCTTGCCGGTAGCTTTGATGATTGCCGAATACGGGTCGGCGCTAAAATCTGCGCAAGGGGGGATTTATTCCTGGCTGGAAGTGGCCATAGGAGAAAAGCAAGCCTTTATTGGGACGTTTATTTGGTTGTGTTCTTGGATTATTTGGATGGTTTCGACAGCTTCCAAGATCTGGATTCCTTTTTCTGCGTTGCTGTTTGGTTCTGATCAGACTCAGACTTGGACTTGGTGGGGCTTGAATTCAACGGAAGTGGTTGGCTTGCTGGGAATTGCCTGGGTCCTGTTGGTGACATATCTCTCAAGTCGGGGGATTGAAGGAATCGCCAAAGTGGGGACCTTCGGCGGTTTCTTGGTATCAGCTCTGACGGTTATTTTTTTGCTTGTCTCGTTGGTGATCTTTGTTGCTAATCATGGTGTCTTACAAGAACCAATTCATGGCGCCAGCACCTGGCTGATTTCGCCGAACCAGAGTTTTAAGACACCGGTGGCGATTCTTTCCTTTGTGGTCTATGCGGTCTTTGCCTATAGCGGTTTGGAAGCCATGGGTGGGGTCATGGATTCATTAGAAAAGCCCCAAAAAACTTTTCCGCGGGGCTTGATTATTGCCATGTTGTTGATCACGGTTTTGTACTCACTATCAATTTTAATGTGGGGGATTTCAACGAACTGGCACCGGGTTTTGAGTGACGAAACGGTAAACCTGGGTAACATCACCTACATTATGATGAATAATGCCGGCTTGGTTTTAGGGCATAGTTTAGGCTTGTCCCACCAAGCCAGTGTGTTGCTTGGCAGTTTCTTAACGCGCTTTGCTGGTCTGGGGATGTTTGCGGCTTATGTTGGTTCCTTTTTCATTATGCTGTATTCGCCGATCAAATCCTTCATTTTAGGTTCCGATCAACGCTTGTGGCCCGCTAAGCTGGTTAAGGTTAATGCCCACGGTATGCCTGCCAATGCCATGTGGTGGCAAGCGGCAATTGTCAGTTTCTTGATTTTTGCCGTTGCTTTTGGCGGTTCGGCCGCGCAGAAGTTTTACTTGATTCTAACCGACATGTCGAATGTAGCCTCGACGGCACCATACCTCTTTATTATTGGGGCTTTTCCGGCCTTTAAACGGCGAACGGATTTAGAACGGCCGTACGTCTTCTTTAAAAAACCGTGGCAAACGCAGTTGGTAACTTGGCTGGTGCAAGGCGTCGTCTTGTTTGGGATTGTTTTTACCTGTCTGCAACCAATTTTAGATCATGACTATACCACGGCCTTTTGGACCATCATTGGCCCGCTGTTTTTCGGGGCGTTGGGATGGTTGCTGTATCATCACCAAACCCGAAAGCCGGCACCAAAACAAACTAAATTGGGCGCCAAAGTGGTTGAATAATTACGCCAACTTTGTTTTTGGCCGTGCTGGGTAAAGATTACGGTTATGTTGCTTTAAACGACAATTAGCGTGATGTTAAAGAAGGCTTTAATTAACGGTTGCCAACCTGGTAGCCGTTTTTATTATGGCTTAAACGCTCCAGGTGATTATTTTTAATCTCCCAGCAACGGCGGTAAGACAAACCACCCCCAGCCAAACTAGAAAATAAGCTGGCTGAGGGCGGTGAAAATTAGGTTAAATTCAGTAAGACCAGTTAGTCTTGGGGCGGAGTAGTGAGGTGGTATTGATCTTTAAGCTGATTGATGCGGGTAGCTGTCAGTAGACACATCATCATGGCGATTCCCCAGATGGTAATCATCGTCGCAACCGGCAAAATATTTTGGGTCCAGTAGCTAACGGCTAACCCCGGCAGAGCTAAAATGGCTGCGGCCCGGCGAATATACAGATGTTTCATGTAACGTTCGATTAATTGAAGCCCGAGCGTGTACACTTTTGGGTGGGTGGTTTCAATTTGGTGCAATTCTTGTTCAAAGGTTGGTAATTGTTTCGCAATTTGAAACTTAGCAAGGATTGAATTAACCATAGGGCACTCCTTTAGATATAGATAGTTTACCGATTTTTAGGGTTAATGTGCTGTGGGGCGACCGGCTTGGCCATTAAGGTTGTTTGACCGCGAAAAGTTACAAAACCAGGTTTGGCCCCAGCGGGTTTATGCAACGCTTTGATCGGTAGGTAATCAACGGGAACGTGGGTTGCTTCACGGCCCTTGGAGAAGTAAGCAGCCAGTTGCGCAGCCTCCTGAATCGTTTGATTGCTTGGGTGTGTGTCGCGAATTACCACGTGCGAACCGGGCAAATCTTTGACGTGGAACCAAAGTTCATTTTTATTAGCCAGTTTAAAGCTGAGTCGATCGTTTTGCCGGTTGTTTTTACCGACCATGATTAATGTACCATCGGAAGCATAATACTCACTTGGTTGGGCAGCGGGAATTTTGCGTTGCTTTTTCCCTTTTTTGGTGTGCTTTTTCAAGTACCCCTGCTCAATTAACTCAGCTTTGATTTCCTGAACGTCCTTAGGGGCAGCCAAGGCAATCTGACTTAAAATCCCATTTAGGTAATCAATTTCCGCTTGGGTAATTGCTAGTTGTTCCTGATCATAGGCGACGGACGCTTTTAATTTGTTGTAGCGGGTGAAGTAACGCTGGGCATTTTTGGATGGGGAAAGCTCCGGGGCTAACTCAATTTCTAAGGGCCGATTTTCGTCATAGTAATTTGGCAACGAAATTTTAGTCGCCCCAGCTTTAACTTGTCCTAAGTAGGTCGTTAACAGCTCACCGCGGATCCGAAAATCGTCAGCTTGCTGGGCATCAGCAATTTCCCGATGTAATTTTTTGATTTTGCGCTGATCCTTTTTCAATTCGGTTTTGATGACGTGAAGAACTTGACCAGCCAGTTCCTTAGTACGATCGTGTTCAGCTTTTTGGGCGTAAAAATGATCCAATAAAGCGGAGAGCGACGAAAAGTGCTCGGTGCTCAGGATCGTTGGTTGTTGCGGGCTTAAAGCCACAAAGTCTTGTTTGCCAGTGGTGGTTTCAACCATTGTCGGAGTGGGGTTGTCAAATGCGATCAGGAAGTCACTGTATGCTTGTGGCAGGTTTTCCGCTGCCAGCAGGCGACTGGCAAATTCGGTGGCTAAAAATGGTGAAAGCCCCTGATAAGCTTGCTGCAATTCTTTGGCCAACCGGGTAGGCTCCCCAGTTGTACGAACCAAAGCCGGGTATTTTTGGTTTGGCAAGTAGGGGTTAGTACGAGTTTGCTTGGGGGGCATGCGCCAAGTTGCGCCCGGCAAAAGGGTCCGGAGCCGATTCTGATCGTTGGCAACATGTTTGAGGGCATCGATCACCTTCCCGGTTGTCTCGTTAACTAAGGTGGCGTTACTGTGGCGAGCCATAATTTCTACATATAAAGTTAGGAGTTGTTGGTCACCTAGTTCATCACGGGAAGTAAATTGGAATTTTACCACTCGGTCATTTTCGACTTGCTCAATAGCGACCAAGATGGCTCCCTCCAAATATTTTCGCATGGTCATAGTAAAGTTGCTGGGAACGGCGGGATTTTGAAAAGGAATCTCAGTTAACTGAAAGCGGGGGTAGGCAGGATTGGCCGAAATTAATAGGCGTTGATTGTGCCGGTGGGCCCGGATCACCAAAATCATTTCGTTGGGGTAGGGCTGATTGACGCGCATTACGCGGCCCGTTGTAATTACCTGGTTTAATTCATTTACCATTGCGTGGGTAAAAAAACCATCAAATGCCATTGAAAATGACCTCCTCGAAAAAAGTCGTTAAATTTAATTATACGCGGTTCTTTTGAAAATAACCAAGCTAGCACTTAAAGAAGGTGGAGATAATTGTCTTCTAAGTGGTTTTATGCTATTTTATAAGTTATGTAGGTTTAAAGCCGGCAAGTGATCGGTTCGGTAAAATCAAGCTCAGAATGTAGATTTGGAGGATTTGATTATGAAAATCGCTGTTGTTACTGACAGCACGGCCTATTTAACCAGTGAAGAGGCTCGGGCCAACGATATTCGTGTGGTTCCCATTCCATTAATCATTGATGGTCAAAGTTATCGGGAAGGCATTGATTTAACAACGGAAGACTTTTATGCGCGCTTAAAGACAGCCGGGTCATTCCCAAGTACTTCGCAACCCCCCGTCGGTGAGTTGATGAAGCTTTACCAACAATTAGCGGATGAAGGCTATGAAGCGGTGATCAGCATTCACCTGACGGCGGCCATTTCGGGCTTGATGAATACGGTACGGCAGTTAGCTGAAGAAATGAAGGATACGATTCAAATTATTCCGTTTGATTCACACCTGACCGTCAAGATGATGGGTTACGAAGCTTTGGAAGCGGCGAAGTTGATTCAAGCTGGTGATGACTTGGAGACTGTCTTGACGAAGTTGACGGCGTACCGTGATACTTTTAATAATGTTTTTGTGGTTGATGATTTGCAAAACTTAGTGCGGGGCGGGCGGCTTTCAAATGCGTCCGCGTTCGTTGGTTCGATCCTAAAGATTAAGCCGCTCTTAACGATGCACACCGCAAACTATGCTATTGAAGCTTTTGAGAAGGTGCGGTCCATGAAAAAGGCCAAATTACGCTGTGAACAGATTTTTGCGGATGATTTAAGTCACCTGGATTACCCGGTTCGCGCAATGGTGCTGCACGCAAATGACGAAGTAGCTGGGCAAAAGTGGTTAACTCATTTACGCGAGTTGCACCCAGACATTGAGTTTGAATTATCCTACTTTGGGCCAGTTATTGGGACCCACTTGGGACAGGGCGCCTTGGCCTTGGCATGGATGCAAGATACAGTTAAGCAACCACTTTAAAGTTGTCAAACGGGGCGCGGGGCGCTTCGTTTTTATTTTTAAGTAGTGAACGAAATGGGGCAAACAATGGATTGGCGTCGTTACTATCGAGAAGATGAACAAAGAGAAATTCAAGCCAAGCAGCAACGCAAAATCAGGTTCCCCGCTCAGCTTTATCACTTAGCCAAGCAAACGGGGCGGCCCTTACCGAATTTCCAACGAATCGAAGCCGCAAAGCAGGCCAATTTACCGTTGCTGACGGTTGATATTCAGGCATTGACGGCGTTGGTAAATGGTCAAACGAAACCGGTGATGAGCCGGTCTCTGCCACCGTCGCACCGCCACCGATCAACGACGGTAAGAAAGGCGCATGTGAAGTCGGCGCGCCAACGCTTGCAAGAGCTGTTACGTCGCTATGATGGTCTAGTACAGAGCGGCGAAGCGGTAGGGACGATGCAGTTTGAAAAGCATCGCCGTTATCGGGCCAAGGCGGCTGCCGTTTTGAATGATCCGCAAGCAAAAACCCATACTTTAATTAAGCAAGCCAATTATTTAGAAGGCCAGATTGAACGCTTACAGGAACGAATTGAGCAACGTTCAAATTGGTAATAATTTTTCGTTTGCCTTCCAGTCGGCAAAATAAAACTAACCGTGGTTGTCAGTAATGTGAAGAAATAAAAGCTAACGGTTGGATAAAGCCGCTTGCTAGATTTAAAGTGAATTGACAATTGAGCAGCGCTCCTTTAAATTAAAAATATCTCATGCAATTTTAATTTTAGGAGGCGATCGGAATGATTACATCCTCAACCACTCCGGTGGAATTTCGTCATTTGGTCCGGCAAGGCCGCTTTACAGGTCCCACAAGTGGGGTTTGTCCCGGCTATACTCAGGCAAACTTAGTGATTGTTCCTCAAGCATATGCGTATGATTTTTTGCTGCTCGCCCAAAGAAATCCGCGCCCATGCCCAATTTTAGAGGTTAGTGACGTGGGTAGTCGCCAATTGCAGGAATTTGCCCAGGATGTTGATTTGGCAACTGACTTTCCGCGGTATCGGGTTTATCAAAATGGTAAATTGGTTGCTGAACCAACGGCGGTTGATGATTACTGGCAGAATGATTTTGTAGCCTTTTTGATTGGCTGCAGTTTCTCTTTTGAAGCGGAGTTAGTTGCAGCAGGGATTGAAATGCGGCATACCAGCTTGGGAGTCAACGTTCCGATGTACAATACCAATTTACCATTGCGTTCCGCCGGGCGCTTGCAGGGGCAGATGGTCGTGAGCATGCGACCAGTGCTAGCTCACCAAGTTGCCACGGCGGTGCAAGTAACCGCTGCGATGCCACGAGTTCATGGCGCGCCAATTCACGTAGGGGATCCAATGGCCCTAGGAATTAACGATCTGGCCCACCCAGATTATGGTGATCCGGTGCCCTTGCGTCCCGGCGAATTGCCCGTATTTTGGCCGTGTGGTGTAACCCCGCAAAACGCGGTAATGGCGAGTCGGTTGCCATTGGTAATTACGCATGCGCCGGGGCATATGTTGGTGACAGATGTTTTGAATCAAAAGCTGAAGAATTAAAAAAGGTTCGTTTGCGTTAGTGGCAAGCGAACCTTTTGCTTTATTGTTGGGTCAACATCTCGTAAACGTAACTGGTTTCTTCCGGCCGGTAAACCCCGTGGAGGGTCCCTACCCGTTTGAAACCGTACTTTTCAATCAAATGTTGCATGGCCTGGTTATCTTCATGGGTATCAATCCGTAACGATAGAATATCTTCGCGATGGACTTTGATGTGGTCAATCAAATCCTTGAATAAGCCAGAAGCGTACCCATTACCAGCGTGAGCAGAGTGAATTGCGACCCGGTGAATGGTTAAATAACGGTCTGTATCCAAAAGCCACTCACCATCCAATTCGTCATAGGAGTGATCCGGTGCCGGCAAAATTGAAAAGACGCCCACGGTCTCGTGATCATCCGCGTGGACTAAGTAGGCAAACCCGTTTTCAATGTCGGCCTTTACTTGGCTGATGTTTGGATATTCACCTTGCCATTGGTCAACCCCTCGTTCTGCGAGTTGATTTTTGCCGTCTTCCAAGACTTCCACAATTCGTGCCAGATCTTCCATTGATGCTTTGGTTAAGTGCATATTAACACCCTCGCTTTCCAAATGATTTTTAGAACGTATATAACAACTTAACATAATGTAAACCGAGAGTTCAAGTCACAAGTTTCACGATGGAATGGTATACTAAAGGTGAATTAGAGTGAAATTTGGTGCGGTCTGCTAGTCTTAAACAGCTAGGACCGTGTACTTTTTAGTTAAGAAATGAGGGACCAACCGATGTTAAGTCAGCAACAACAACTGCAAGCCGTGCAGGCCTTTGCGCAAGAAAAGCTTGGCCACGATACAACCGGGCATGGCATGGATCATTTAAAGCGGGTGGCCCGCTTAGCCAAAAAAATTGCCCAAGCGGAGGGGGTTGATGCTTTCTTACCAGTCGTGGCCGCTTATCTTCATGACACGATTGACGAAAAACTTTTTGCGGATGTTCAGGCGGCTGAGGCGGCCGTGGAAAAATTCCTGGGTCAGCAAGAATTCTCGGCGGACCAACAAACCGAAATCATGCAAATTATCACGCAAATGTCATTTGCCAATACGTTGGATGGTTCGCGGCCCCAACTATCATTGGCCGGCCAAATTGTTCAGGATGCGGATTGGCTGGATGCATTAGGGGCCATTGGGATTGCCCGGGCAGTTTATTATGGGGGCAAGCATCGTGAAAAACTATATGATCCTCAACTATCTCCCCGGGAACACCTAGATCGGGCCGAGTATCGGAACTTAGCTAATGAGACTATTATCAACCATTTTTCTGAGAAGCTCTTTAAATTGGCAGGGTTATTGAATACCAAAACCGCGCAGGCGATCGCTGTTGAACGGGAAACTTTTATGCACCAATTTGTAAGGCGCTTTTTAGCCGAGTGGGAAGGGGAGGCCTAAACAAAATCCTTTTTCATTTGCTAAATGTGTGCTATTCTAAACTTACAAATTGAAAGCGATTGCGAGGAGAGATTTTATCATGGCAGGAAATGCACCATTATCAAAGTTGAATTTGAGTCCCCGGATCATTCAGTGGTTTAAGGAAGAAATGCATCTTCAACCGGGTCAAGGCATCAAATTTTTTGGGAAAGTCTATGGCGAAACGAATGCCCATACTGGCTTTTCGGCGGGGATGGCCCGGTGTGACCATCCCAACAAACCGGTGATTGACACGGAAGTCGATGGCTTACACTTCTATGTTCAAGCGGCTGACTACTGGTTCTTTGAAGGGCTCGATGCACAAATTGATTACGATGAAGGGATTGATGGGCCATCGTATTACTTTACACCAAATGATGGTAGCAAATTAGATACGGTGGCATCAGCGTCGGTTAAGAGCCAACACACTGATTGCAATTACAATTAAAGTCTAAGAGACCTTACTAAGACGGTGGCAGTGCCCCGTCTTTTTTCTTTCAGTAAATTATTTACTAAAGTTGTCACTGCGAATGGTCAACTGAAGGGGCTGGAACTAGGGTTTGTCATCGTGTTAGACGGGTAGGAAGTGTTCTGGAAGTTAGTCAACTTTGGGCGTAGCGATTGAGAGATGGGGGATAGTGGTTGCTTTAAACACCCGTTCGTGATGAACGAATTGGACCAACGGATGTATATTTCGTGGATAGAGCTTGGCGCGGCTCGTTAGTTTGGCGGGGTAGTAACTGGCAGTTTGCCTTGCAGTTGGCTTGGAGTTATCTGATAAGAAGATAAAATTTGCGGGTTTTTAGCTGGTTTAGAGCCGTCAAGGGGGTGTTTTTCCAAGCTAAGCTTACGTGAAAACTTGATCGCGGTGAGATCACAGACCAGGCTATAAATCGATTTCCCTTGCCAATATCAACTTTCAAATTTGTGAAAGCGATAACATTAGTTAAAAAACCAAAAAAATTTAGTGAACATATTTATCGGTCAAAAAGAGGCGAACATGATTAAACCGGTGATAGATAATTGACAAAAGCGGCAATGTTTGTGAAGAATCTCAAATTGGGGAAAGTATTTTTTTACACAATATTGACTTAATTTCAAAAAGATTTATATTATATGTAAGCGCTAACGAAATAAAGGAGGGCATTGATAATGACACAATTAGACTTTGAAAGTCTCAAGCACACACCAGAATACGAGACTTTGCAAGTACTGAACAACGATGGGGAAGTTGTGAACCCTGACTTGATGCCAGACTTATCTGACGACCAATATGTTGACCTTTACAAGCAAATGCTTTGGTCACGGGTTTTGGGTGACCGTTCAACGAAGCTCAACCGTCAAGGTCGGTTAGGCTTCTTCGCTCCAACCGCTGGGGAAGAAGCCAGCCAAATGGGGACGAGTGCCGCAATGGACAAGGGTGACTTCTTGTTAACGGCATACCGGGACATCCCGCAATTAATCAAGCATGGCTTACCAATGGAAAAGGCCTTCATGTGGTCAATCGGTCACGTTAACGGGAACGTTTACCCAGATGGTTTAAACGCGGTGCCACCTCAAATCATCATTGGGGCCCAATACGTTCAAACCGCTGGGGCAGCGCTTGGTTTGAAGAAGAGCGGCTCAAAGAACGTTGCCTGGACCTACACTGGTGATGGTGGGACTTCTCAAGGTGACTTCTACGAAGGGATTAACTTTGCTGGTTCCTTCAAAGCACCAGCGTTGTTCGTTGTTCAAAACAACGGTTACGCAATCTCTGTTCCACGTCATGTTCAATCTGCAGCTCCTGTCTTGGCTCAAAAGGCTGTTGCTGCTGGGATTCCAAGTGTCCTGGTTGACGGGATGGATATCCTGGCTGTTTACGAAGTTACCAAGCAAGCACGTGAATGGATTGCGGCTGGTAACGGGCCTGTCTTAATTGAAACGATTTGTTACCGGTTCGGGGCTCACACGTTGTCTGGGGACGATCCAAAGCGTTACCGTGAAAAGTCTGAAGAAGAAGAATGGTTTGCAAAGGATCCACTGATTCGGATGAAGAAGTTCTTGGAAAACAAGGGCCTTTGGGACGATGAAAAAGAAGCTGCCTACAAAGATGAAGTAGAAGCTGAAATCGAAAAGGCAATGGCAGTTGTTGAAAGTCAACCGGTACAAAAGGTTTCTGAATTCCTTGAAGCAACCTTTGACGAAACGCCAGCGGCAATTGAACGTCAGGTTAAGGAATACCAAGCTAAGGAGGGCAACTAATCATGGCTAAATTAACAATGGTTAAGGCGATCACGGACGCCATGGACGAAGAATTAGCCCGTGATGACAAAGTTTTAGTTTTCGGTGAAGACGTTGGTAAGAACGGTGGGGTTTTCCGGGCTACCGATGGTTTGCAAGAAAAGCACGGTGAAGACCGCGTCTTTGATACGCCATTGGCAGAATCTGGGATTATCGGTCTGGCAAATGGGTTAGCCTTTACTGGTTGGCGTCCAGTACCAGAAATCCAATTCATGGGCTTTATTTTTGAAGCCTTTGACCAAATCGCCGGCCAAATGTCTCGTGAAAGCTTCCGGACGGCTGGTAAGTTGAAGATGCCAGTTACCATCCGGACTCCATTTGGTGGTGGGGTTCACACGCCGGAACTGCACTCCGATAACTTGGAAGGGTTAGCTGCACAAACGCCAGGTCTGAAAGTGGTTATTCCATCAGGTCCTTACGATGCCAAAGGTTTGCTGATTTCTGCCATTCGTTCTGATGACCCAGTTATGTTCCTGGAACACATGAAGCTTTACCGTTCCATGCGTGAAGAAGTTCCTGATGGTGCTTACACGGTTCCGTTGGACAAGGCAGAAGTTAAGCGTGAAGGTACGGATGTTTCCATTATCAGTTATGGTTACATGCTGCAAGAAAGTCTGAAGGTTGCTAACAAGTTGGCAGCTGAAGGTATCAATGCCGAAGTTCTGGACTTGCGGACAGTTGCGCCATTGGATGAAGAAGCAATTCTGGCAACGGTTAAGAAGACTGGAAAGGTTGTCTTGGTTCAAGAAGCTCAACGTTCTGGTGGCGTAATGAACCAAGTTGCTTCCTTGATTTCTCAAGATGCAATCCTTTCCCTCGATGCTCCAATTAAGTTTGTTGGCGCTCCTGACACGCCATACCCATTCAGTGATGCCGAAGATCAGTGGCTGCCAAATGCGGAAGACATCGAAAAGGCTGTCAAGGACACCGTCAATTTCTAACGAGGTGAAAGAGTAATGAGTAGCAAGTTCCAATTTAAGTTACCAGACGTTGGTGAAGGGATGGCCGAAGGGACCATCGGTGAATGGCACGTTGCTGAAGGTGACACCATTAACAAGGACGACGATCTGGTTCAAATCGAAAACGATAAATCAGTTGAAGAATTATCTTCCCCAGTTACCGGGAAGGTTACCAAGATTCTGGTTCAACCAGATGAAACGGCTACGGTTGGGCAAGTCTTGGTTGAATTAGAAGTTGCTGATGGGGAAGGAAATGTTGAAGAAGGCGCTGAAGAAGCTGCTGCGCCAGCCCCAGCTCCAGCTCCTGAACCAGCTGCCACGCCAGCTCCAGCTCCGGCCGCTGCGCCAGCTCCAGCTCCAGCTGCTCCGGTCGCAAAGGCTGATCACAGTTTACCAGTATTGGCCATGCCAGGGGTACGGAAGTACGCACGCGAACAAGGGGTTGATATTGCGCAAGTTGCCGGGACTGGTAACCACGGCCAAGTTCTCAAGGCTGATATTGATGCCTTTAAGAACGGTGGTGGCGCTGTTGCCGCTGCGCCAGCGCCAGCTGCTACGCCAACGCCTGCTGCGAATACGATGGCAACAGCAACGGCTGCGCCAGCTGCTGCCCCAGACTGGCCAGAACATGCTGAAAAGATGTCAGCTGTGCGGAAGGCTACGGCTAAGGCAATGATTAAGTCTGTCAGCGAAATTCCAATGATTCATGTCTTCGACGAAGTGGTGGTTGACAAGATGTGGGATCACCGCAAGAAGTACAAGGAATTGGCCGCTAGTCACGATGTTCACCTGACATTTATGGCCTACATGACAAAGGCTCTGGCCGTTATCATGAAGGAATACCCAGAATTTAACGCTAAGGTAGACATGGCTAACATGGAAATCCACTACCGTGACTACATCAACGTTGGGATTGCCACGGATACGGACAACGGTTTGTTTGTACCAAACATCAAGAACGCTGATCAAAAGAGCCTGTTTACAATTGCAAAGGAAATTTCCGCAAACACGGCTAAGGCTAAGGATGGTAAGCTGAGTGGTGCTGACATGGCTAACACAGGGATGTCAATTACGAATATTGGTTCCATCGGTGGCGGTCACTTTACACCAATCATTAACTGGCCAGAAGTTGCTATCTTAGGGATGGGGAAGATTTCTGAAGAACCAGTTGTTGAAGATGGCTTGGTAAAGGTTGCCAAGGTCTTGAAGCTTTCGTTGGCAGCTGACCACCGGATCCTTGATGGTGGGACGGTTCAACGGGCAATGAACCGGCTGAAGGAATTGTTGGCTGACCCTGAATTGTTGTTAATGGAAGGATGATTTAAATGGTTGTAGGAGACTTTCCGATTGAATTAGATACGATTGTCATTGGTTCTGGCCCTGGTGGTTACGTTGCTGCCGTTCACGCCGCTGAACTGGGGCAAAAGGTAGCCGTCGTGGAAAAGGAAGACACTTTAGGTGGGATCTGCTTGAACGTTGGTTGTATCCCATCCAAGGCAATCATTCAAGTATCCCACAACTACCGGACTAGTTTAGACAACGAAGACCAAGGGATCAGTGCGGACGTTAACTTAGACTTTGCCAAGGTTCAAGGCTACAAGCAAAGCGTAGTTCAACGGATGACGAATGGGGTTGCTTACCTTTTCAAGAAGAACAAGATTGAAGTACTGCGGGGGACGGCCTACATTAAGGATGCCCACAACATTCGGGTAATGAATGATGACCATGCCCAAACGTATACTTTCAAGAACTTGATTATTGCGACGGGGAGTCACCCAATTGAAATCCCTGGCTTCAAGTTTGGTGGCCGGATTATCGATTCAACGGGCGCGTTGGCATTGGACAAGTTGCCAAAGAAGTTAGTTCTGATTGGTGGGGGTTACATTGGTTGTGAATTAGCCTCTGCTTATGCCAACTTTGGGACTGAAGTTACCATTATTGAAGGTACTGACCGGATCTTGCGTAATTACGACAAGGAACTGACGGCACCGGTACTGAAGAACTTTAAGAGCAAGGGCATTAAGGTTGTTACGAATGCTATGGCTAAAGAAGCGAAGGATAATGGTGACAGCGTTGATGTAACGTATGAAGTTAACGGTAAAGCGGAAACGATTAATGCAGATTACGTTTTAGTTTCCGTTGGTCGGAAGCCAAATACGCAAAATATTGGTTTGGAACAAGTTGGCATTGAGACCGATAAGCGGGGCTTGATTCCGGTTGATGCTTCAGGTAAGACTTCAGTTGATCATATTTACGCAATTGGTGACATTGTAGCCGGCCCAGCTTTGGCTCACAAAGCTAGTTACGAAGGTAAGATTGCAGCGGAAGCAATTTCCGGGCAACCGTCCGTGGTTGATTACCATGCAATTCCAGCTGTATGCTACGTGGATCCAGAAGTTGCGTCGACTGGCTTAAGTCCTGAAGAAGCCAAGGAACAAGGCTTAGACGTTAAGACGGCGAAGTTCCCATTCACTGCTAATGGTCGGGCAGTTTCCATGAAGGCAACCGAAGGCTTTGCTCGTTTGGTCTTCATGAAGGACACTGGTGTCTTAGTGGGGGCTCAAATTGTTGGGGCTGACGCTTCGAACATGATTGCTGAATTGACGTTGGCAATTGAATCAGGCAATACGGTTGAAGACTTAGCTTTGACCATCCATGCGCACCCATCATTGTCCGAAATTATGATGGACGCCGCTGATGTTGGTTTAGGAATGCCAACTAACATCTAAGACTATTATTTTGAAAAAAGAGAGTGAGAAAGATGCAATATTTAGCAATGCCGTCGAATGATATCCGTCGTAATTTGGCTACGGAACAGCACTTGATGAACAGTGATCACATGCAAGTCCCATTTATGCTCTTCTATATTGAAGACTCATGTATCATTGTTGGTCGAAATCAGAACACGTTGGAAGAAATTAATCAAAAATACTGTGAAGAACATGGTGTTACGATTACCCGGCGGCTTTCTGGTGGGGGTGCAATGTACCAAGACATGGGGAACTTATGCTTTAGCTTCGTAGTTCCATCTGAACAAGTTAAGTTTGGGGAATTTAAGGAGCTGGTTAAGCCGGTTGTGGAGGCCCTCCACGACATGGGAGCGACAGGAGCAGAAGTTACCGGACGAAATGATATTGTGATTGATGGGAAGAAATTCTCAGGTAACGCAATGTACTCACGCGATGGCAAGACTTTCTCACACGGGACGTTGATGTATAACGTGAATACGGATGTTGTAGCTGAAGCTTTGCGGGTACCGAAGGACAAGATTGAATCTAAAGGAATCAAATCAGTTCGTTCCCGGGTTACTAACATCATGCCTTACTTGAAGCCAGAATTCCAAAACCTGACGACACAACAATTCCGTGATGAATTAATTAAGCGGATTATGAAGGTCGATTCAATTGAAGAGGCTCGTCAAAACGAGTACCATCTAACGCCGGAAGATGACAAGGCGATTGAAGCAATTGAAAATAAATGGTACAAGAACGATGATTGGGTTTACGGTAAGTCACCTGAATTTACGGTTCAAAAGCGGAAGCACTTTACTGCTGGGACGATTGATGCTCGTTTCTTAGTGGAACAAGGTAAGATCAGTCAACTCAAAGTTTATGGTGATTTCTTCGGAACTGGCGATGTTCACGAATTAGAAACGATGTTGAAGGATGTCGATTATCGGCCGGCAGCGATGAAAGTAGCTTTGGCAGACGTTGACTTAAACAAATATTTTGTGGGCATTCCACGTGAGGATGTTTTAGATCTCTTAACAGAACAACATTAATGTCATCAACGAAAAAAGAGGGGGTTGGAGATTCCAACCTCCTTTTGTACATATAGAATTTGTTTGGGAGGAATGCAAGATGCCGTGGGAAATCAGTTATTATCAAACGCCACACAACAGCCAAGCACAACCGTTTACCTATGCCGCTTTGACGCAAATTGTTAAGCTAACACCATTTTTAAGTGGGGAAGCAATTCAAATTTTACTAACTAACAGTTACGGTAACTATCCGCTAACGTTTAGTGAGCTCTGGGTAAGCCGGGATTCAGCGTTTAAGGATGCGGTTCGAATTACCAAAGATCAACAAACCGCATTTATCATTCCGGCTGGTCAAGCGCTTGGAATGGACCCCATTGCGTTTAAGGTTGAGGCTGGACAACCGTTATACTTTTGTTTACGCGCAACGACGCCGCAAACTTATGTCGATGTTGCCAGTACGTACGATCCAAGCCTGGTAAATGCGGCGCTAAGTGGTCGGAGTACAGCGTTGCCGCAATTAACTGCGCGTTGGCAGCAGCGGAAGAGTTGGTTTAATTTAGCTGGTTTTCGAGTTTGGCGGGCTAAACAAGCCCCCTTGGTTGAATTAGCGGGGGATTCACTGATTGAAACTGGGATGGTGCCGGCGGCCGTGGGACGGCACTTATTAACTGAGTTTTTAGATCAAGTAGCGCTGATTAATACAGCGATTTCGGGTTCGCAACTTTTGCGCGATGCTACAACAACGACACCATTGTTGGCAACGTTTGGTGACAGTTTGTTGCATCGGGTCGCCCATTCGCCTTGGCGTCCCAAGGTAATGGTTGCTTCAACAGGTGGCAACGATTTATTGATTCCACCGCTTGCAGGCCAACCATTACCGACGATAAAGGAGCTTCAAACCGGTTTTATGGAATTAGACCGCTTAGTGGCGCAAAACGGTGGTGCTCTTTTGGTGCCAACGTTAGGTCCTAAACGCACTTCGCAGGCTGCTTATGGGGCAGGCCAAGCAAGGGCTAATTTATTACGAACAGAGTTAAACCAGTGGCTTTTGACGCAACCGTATGCGGTTGATGTAACGTCAAGTTTGGCAGATGAAGCTGGTTACTTGGCAGCTGATTGTGATTTTGGTGATAATTTGCACCTTAGTCCGTACGGGGGGCAACAATTAGCCCAAGCGCTGTTTGCCCGTTTGGATCAAATCTTGCAGAATGAATGATGAAAAAATGCTAAAATGATGGCTTTGATCTCGCCTTCTGATAGGGGGTTTGGTACAATAGGGGTGAAAAATTTTAAGAGAAAAGGATGTTGAATACGTGTTAGATTCTTATTGGATACGTTTGTTGATTATTGTTTTGATTTTAGCATTGGCGGCCCTGTTTACTTTGCTTGAATATGCAGTGGTAAAGGTTCGACCAAGTGAGTTACAAGAGTTGCCACAAACAAAGACGGTCCAAAAAGCGGAGCACATGGTGGCCAACCTCTCCGAATATCTTTCAACTGCTCAAGTTGGGGTGACAATGACGTCATTAATCTTAGGGTGGTTAGGGGATACCTATATTACTGACCTTTTGATGATGGTTGATGTAATTCCAGCGGACGTCCGGCGAGTTATTGCTCCAATTGTTGGGGTGTTGATCTTTACGTTCTTCCATGCGGTCTTCACGGACTTGGTTCCAAAGAACATGGCGATTGACCGGCCGGTCCAAATTCTGATGGCGATTGTGCACCCGATTCAGTTCTTCCACTGGATTTTTTACCCGTTCGTATGGCTATTTGCGGTAGTTGCAGGAGCCTTGACCAAGGCCCTGGGTTTCAATGTCCAACCAGAAGAAGATACTTATTCGCAAAATGAGATCATGACCTTGTCAAAGCAATCAGAAAAAGCCGGCGTAATGGATGAAGAAGATGTGCTATTCATGCGGCGGGCTTTTGAAATGAATGATAAGGTAGCAGCAGATATTATGATTGACCGGACGCAATTAGAAGTAATTGATCGAACGGCTAAGATTAAGGATGCTGTTCAATTGTACTTTAACAAACGGTTTACCCGCTATCCAGTGGTGGCCAATAATGACAAGGATCACGTGGTGGGATACATTTTTGCCTACGACATTATGCGTCAAAACCAGATTGATTCTGAATCTTCTATTCGCGATATTATTCGAAAAATTCCAGCCGTATACGAAGGTGAAGCCTTAACAGATGTTTTGAAGAAGATGGAGCGTAAAGGAGCGCCGATTTGCTTAGTTCAAGATGAGTATGGTGGAACTTCGGGGATTGTGACGGATAAGGACATTTATGAAGAAATGTTCGGTGATGTACGCGAAGAAATTGACCATATTAATGGCGACATGATCGAAAAAGATGGTACTGATGAGCGAGGAAATATGATTTACCGGGTCTCTGGGAAAACCAATTTGGCGGACTTCGAGCGTTACTTTGATGTTGATATTCCGCAATTTGAAGATTTGGATGTGGCAACTTTAAACGGTTTCTTCCTAGAAGAAGAATATAGTTTGAAGTTAAATCATCCCTTACGGGTTGGAAACTTCTCATTTATCCCGGTTGAAATGGAAAACTCGAATGTCAAGGAGTTCCGGGTTACGCAAATTAAACCAAAGAAAAAGGTTAAGGACGAAGAAGCTGTTGATCAAACTGAGAAAAAATAATAGTGTGATCGAAGTGAGGGAAGGTAGGCATAGTACCACCTTCCTTTTTTAGTAAAGACATTGGTGCGAACCTAAAGTAAACATACTTTTCCCGGTAGGTTCGCACCAACAAAAGCTATAAATCGTCTTACAATAAGTCATTGAACTTGAATCGCGCAAAAATTTTTAGCCGCAACTAGTAATATAGCAGAATAAACCACTATATGTTGCGGTCGCACTCTGTAATGGAGTGCGTGGATTGAAATTTCCCGTTTCGGTGACCGGAGCGGGATTTTCCCGGTCGCACTCTGTAATGGAGTGCGTGGATTGAAATGGTTATGATGCTTGGGGCGCAACAGTTGCAATTAAGGTCGCACTCTGTAATGGAGTGCGTGGATTGAAATTTATCTTTTGGCGAGTATTCGGCCACCACCGACCGCCGTCGCACTCTGTAATGGAGTGCGTGGATTGAAATGTTAAATGCTGCCATTAAACTCATAATTCAATTCGTCGCACTCTGTAATGGAGTGCGTGGATTGAAATAACATAAATTTGGCCCGCCGGTTTATCAACAGGGTCGCACTCTGTAATGGAGTGCGTGGATTGAAATTCGCGGGGCGTCAAAAACCTGGCGGAAGCATACCGTCGCACTCTGTAATGGAGTGCGTGGATTGAAATATCATCAGTTCGCCCCATCTCGTTAAGATCGGCAGTCGCACTCTGTAATGGAGTGCGTGGATTGAAATGATTAGCCAAATTGGTGGTACCAATACCGGCTGGGAGTCGCACTCTGTAATGGAGTGCGTGGATTGAAATCTCAAGTCCCTCAAAGGGGACACAGGATATCTGGCGGTCGCACTCTGTAATGGAGTGCGTGGATTGAAATGTAGTAACCGATCATTGACTGCGTTACTGGCACTGTCGCACTTTGTAATGGAGTGCGTGGATTGAAATTTGGTCGTGTAGAAAGAAGCACCCAGCACGCCAGGGTCGCACTCTGTAATGGAGTGCGTGGATTGAAATATATGACTAAGGACCCCAACAAGCAAGGGACGGCGTCGCACTCTGTAATGGAGTGCGTGGATTGAAATGCTTTTGCTGTTGATTAAACGCACCGAAAAAGCGGGTCGCACTCTGTAATGGAGTGCGTGGATTGAAATAGTTGTTGTATGGGTCAACGGGCTACAAGCAAGTGCTGTCGCACTCTGTAATGGAGTGCGTGGATTGAAATATTTTGTCCATGCTCGACTCCTTCCCGATCCTTAGTCGCACTCTGTAATGGAGTGCGTGGATTGAAATGGTGATCTGATTGCTGGCAAGCTCTGGGTCACCGTCGTCGCACTCTGTAATGGAGTGCGTGGATTGAAATTTCGCCGGGCGAGGTTGCTTCGGCGGCTGGAGCCTCGTCGCACTCTGTAATGGAGTGCGTGGATTGAAATAATGAAAGGCATGATATTATATAGTTGTAGCAAGGTCGCACTCTGTAATGGAGTGCGTGGATTGAAATCTCGATCGCCATCGGTGAGGCGGAATCGGCGGTGTCGCACTCTGTAATGGAGTGCGTGGATTGAAATAAGTTTGGTTACAAGCATAAGCCGCGGATGATTTGGTCGCACTCTGTAATGGAGTGCGTGGATTGAAATTGGTAATCATTACCGTGGCATTTGCCTGCGGGGCCGTCGCACTCTGTAATGGAGTGCGTGGATTGAAATTCAATGAGACATTCGGAGCGTTTGGTCAGGATCAACCAGTCGCACTCTGTAATGGAGTGCGTGGATTGAAATGAGTAAGCCGGCACCTAAGCGGGGCCGGGGAGCGCAAGTCGCACTCTGTAATGGAGTGCGTGGATTGAAATCAAAGTTGAAGCTCCGAAGCCGTTAACCGAGACCAGTCGCACTCTGTAATGGAGTGCGTGGATTGAAATCTTTTCGGCGTATGCTTGGGGCGCAATGCAGTGCGTCGCACTCTGTAATGGAGTGCGTGGATTGAAATTTGTGTACATCAATTCTCGCGGCTCGTAACCGCGTGTCGCACTCTGTAACGGGGCGCATGGATTGGAATGGTAAGCTTGCCGACGTTTTGGTGAAATATTGCCAGCCGGATGTTATAAAACTTTTAGCTTGGAATAGTATGATAACGTTCAGAAAAGTAATACTAAAAGCCGCTAGAAATCAACGCTTCAAGCGTGATTCTAGCGGCTTTGTTTTTCAACTCCTTAGTCACTAAGAAGCCCTTGCGCTTTTAGGGTAAGTCGTTGGCGTTGGTAGTAATTTAACGCGGCCGGATCTAACCGCAAATAATCTGCTAAGGCTTGTGGTGATAGTTCCGGGTGTTGCGCCAAGGTATAGAAGACAAAGCTTTGGTAAAGAAAACGGGGAGCTAAACGCATGCCAAGGTATTCTTCGGCCGGTTTTAAAAATTTATGCAACCCCGCGTTGCTAAGGTGGGGTTGAGCTTGATTAACCCGCAGTTTTAGAAAGGGATCAGGGCAGGCTTGGAGTTGAGCTAGTGGAGTGTGAAAATTCCTAAACTGATCCAGAAAGCATTGTTCAGCGTTTGAACGCGGCTTTAAGTTGTTCATAACTTTTGCAAACCCGGGTTGCAAGAATTCACTGACTTGGTAGCCGTGGCTAGTTAACAAAAGCGTGAGACGAACATAGGGATGGAGCTGCTGATCAAGCAAGAGCTCATCCAATTTTCTTAGCCACTTTGTAGTAAGGGGCTGAGTCACTTTTGGTAAAGTACCATGCAAAGCGAGGGTAGGGTAAGTGGTGATAATTTGCCGAACCAGTAAGTAGCGAAAATAGCGGTTAAGATGGGAGAGCACTTTGTTATAGGTTGCTAAAGTCATTCCATACTTACTTTGGCGGTTCGAAAAATAAGCCCGGAGATCCGCTTCAGTAACTTTTGTCACGCTGGGTTCTTCTTGCCATTCATCTGCCAAGTATGCGAAAAAGTGAGTAATGCTGTCATGATAAGCTTGGATGGTAGTGGGAGCTAAGCCATCGTTAGCCAAAAAGGCTTCAAAAGCAACTTGGTAGGGATAGTCCATGTTGACACCTCCGCTTTAGTATATAACAAATATTTACTTTAACTTTACCACAAAACAAACCCCACAACCACCGTTTTACAGCAAGTTACCCAATTTGGTAGAATAGATGAGATAATTACTAGAGAGAAGGATGAGTACGCATGCGGATTGAACAATTACCGGCCTTATTTGAACCGGCTCGTCCGATTTTAGCGACCATTGAAGAAGCAGGGTTTGAAGCTTACTTTGTGGGTGGCTGTGTTCGGGACTTAATCTTACATGATCCAATCCATGATATCGATATTGCCACCAGTGCCTATCCAGCTGAAATCAAGCAGTTATTCCATCGTACTGTTGATACTGGGATTGAGCACGGCACTGTAATGATTTTGGATCATGGTACCGGGTATGAAACAACTACTTTTCGGACCGAATCGGGTTATCAAGATTATCGGCGCCCAGATTCAGTTACCTTTGTTCGCTCGCTTAGTGAGGACTTGCAACGGCGCGATTTCACGATTAATGCTTTAGCGATGAAAGAGGATGGTGAAATTGTTGATCTGTTTGATGGACTGGGCGATTTAAAACGGCGGGTGATCAAAGCTGTCGGTGACCCAAATGAACGCTTTTTAGAAGATGCATTAAGAATGATGCGCGCAGTTCGTTTTGCCAGTAAGCTGGATTTTGAAATTGATGCCGCCACATTAGCTGGGATTCAACGCCATGCGCCGTTATTGGCCAAAATCGCGGTTGAACGGGTCCAAGTAGAATTTGAAAAATTATTGTTGGGACAGAATCCAACACGTGGGCTAAGAAGTCTGATCACGACTGATCTATATCGTTATTGTCCAGGCTTGGCAGAGCAGCGGGATGCCCTTTGCCAAATGCAAGATTTTAACTGGCAATTAACGTCGGCACCGGCGGCATGGGTACTCTTAGCTTGGCAGCTAAAGATTTCAGCTTCGCAAGCAGCGATGTTTTTTAAATCGTGGAAGTTATCAAACCAATTAATCAAACAAGCACAAAAAGCATTACGCTTTTTACGCGTGCTGAGTAGCAATCAAATTGATAATCAAGCTCTGTTTATGGTCGGCAAAGATGCCTTAACAATTGCCATCGAAGTTGCTAAAACAGTGGGTCTCGCTGTTGATGAGGTTGCGTTGCAAGCACAGTATCAACAGTTGCCGATTCATGACTTGCATGAATTAGCGATTACTGGTGGCGATTTGATTAAAAATCAGATCATTACTCCGGGGCCGCAAATGGGAAAACTTTTAGTGCAGATTCAACAAGCAGTTATCGCAGGGCAGCTTGTAAATGAACCCACCAGTTTGCTGAATTTTGCTCGGCAGCATTGCGAACTTTGAAAGGACGGATCGTATGCGAACATTTCGTGCAGACAATTTAACAAGTACGTACGGCGAAAAGACCCTTTTTCGGGATGTTTCTTTACTTATTAATGAAAATGACCGGATTGGGCTCATTGGTACCAACGGAAGCGGCAAAACCAGTTTGTTGAATGTTTTGGCTGGTTTGACTGGAGCCGAGGCTGGGACGATTACTAAGCCCAATGATTATACAATTGGCTACTTGAAGCAAACGCCTGAACTAGCAGAAGACAAGCAAATTTTAGATGCGGTTTTGGCAGGGGATCAGCCAATGTTTGAAACTATTCGGCGTTATGAGCGAGCGTTAGCAGCTTATAGTGCGCACCCGCAAGATCCACAAGCCGCCGATCGCTTTACAAAGCTGCAAGGGCAAATGGATTCCCAAGACTTATGGGAAGCGGATAGTCAAATCAAAACCATTTTAACCAAATTAATGATTGACGATTGGGACCAAACCATTGGGCAACTTTCGGGAGGACAAAAGAAGCGTGTTGGCTTAGCGCAGATTTTGATTCAACACCCCGATTTACTGATTCTAGATGAACCAACCAACCATTTGGACCTCTCATCAATTGTTTGGCTGCAAGATTTCTTAGCTTCATATCGGGGAGCGGTCTTGGTGGTAACCCATGATCGCTACTTCTTGGATAACGTTACGAACCATATTTGGGAGCTTTCCTTTGGGCGCCTGTTTCACTATGATGGCAATTACCAAGCTTTTGTCCAACAAAAAGCAGAACGGGTGGAACTAGAAAATGAAGCCGAAAAGAAGCGTCAAGCCCTTTATAAGCATGAATTAGACTGGATGCGTCACGGGGCAAAAGCCCGCAGTACTAAACAAAAGGGCCGGATTAATCGCTTTAATGAATTGAAAGATTCAATTGGTAAGGTCCAAGTCGACCAAGATGTTGCTATCAGCCTGGGGGCTACCCGGCTGGGGAAAGATGTTTTAGAATTGCAGCACGCGGAATTAGCTTACGATCAACGGCCAATTCTTCATGATTTTAATTGGCTGATCCAAGGTGGCGATCGGATCGGGATTACGGGGCAAAATGGGGCCGGTAAGACCAGCTTACTGAATGTTTTGGCAGGCCGCCAAGCGCTTGATCAAGGAATTTTAAAGGTTGGGGAGACCGTTAAAATTGGTTACTATACCCAACAAACGGAAGGGATTGATCAAGACAAGCGAGTCATCAATTACCTGAGTGAAGTTGCCGAAACGGTCGTGGACAAAAATGGGGAACGAATCAGCGTCGCTAATTTGTTGGAACAATTCCTGTTTCCTCGTTTTATGCATGGAACCCTAATCCGTAAACTGTCGGGTGGTGAACAGCGTCGCTTATATTTATTGAAGATCTTGATGCAAGCACCGAATGTGTTGCTGCTAGACGAACCTACCAACGATTTGGATATTTCAACATTGACGGTGTTAGAAAATTACTTGGATCAATTCCCAGGGACAGTCATTACGGTATCGCACGATCGCTACTTCTTAAATCGGGTAGCGGATCATTTACTGATCTTTAAGGGGAACGCAGAAATAGTTCGTTATACGGGACGGTTCACGGACTATTTGGCGGCCCAAGAAAATGCTGCACCTGTTGCTGTGAAGAAAACGAGTAGTACGCCAGCTGCGACAACCACCGCTCAACAACCGAAAGTCAAAACTAAATTGACTTATGCCGAGCAATTGGAGTGGGAAAAAATTGATGATGAACTGGAAGCTTTAGATGAGCAGCGGCAAGCGATTGAAGCAGAAATGAATGCCAGCGGCGATAATTATGAAAAATTAGCTAAATTGCAAAAACAGTTAAACGATGTCACGGCCAAATATGATGAGAAGACGGCGCGGTGGGAGTATTTAAGTGAGTATGTAGACTAAGAGGTACCAAGTAAATGATGATTAATGAAAATGAACAACAATATTTAACTCTTGCGCAGTATGTTTTGGACCATGGTCATCAAAAGGGCGATCGAACGGGGACGGGAACGTTGTCCACGTTTGGATACCAAATGCGGTTTGACTTGCAAAAGGGCTTCCCGATTTTGACGACTAAAAAAGTCGCATTTGGTTTAGTGAAAAGTGAATTACTGTGGTTTTTACGTGGCGATACCAATATTCGCTTTTTGTTAGCGCACAATAACCATATCTGGGATGAATGGGCCTTTAAAAAGTGGGTCGAAAGTGATGAATACCAAGGCCCGGATATGACGGATTTTGGTCACCGGTGGTTAACGGATCCGGCTTTTAAGGCCGTCTATTTAGCTGAGAAAAAAGCTTTTTGCGAACGAATCTTGGCAGATGATGAATTTGCAGCGCGGTATGGTAATTTTGGGGATGTCTACGGGGCCCAATGGCGGCATTGGCAGACCCGGCGTGGTGAAACGATTGACCAAATCAAAAACGTCATTGAAGCCATTAAAACGACCCCAGATTCGCGACGGCTCATCGTTTCAGCGTGGAATCCAGAAGACGTTCCAGCCATGGCCTTACCGCCGTGTCATACCCTCTTTCAATTTTATGTTAATGATGGGAAGCTCTCATGTCAGCTCTACCAACGCAGTGCGGACATCTTTTTAGGGGTACCTTTTAATATTGCTTCCTATGCTTTGTTAACGCATTTAATTGCCAAGGAATGCGGATTGGCAGTAGGTGAGTTTATTCATACTTTAGGGGATGCGCATTTATACTCCAATCATTTGGATCAAATTCGTGAGCAATTAGCCCGGCCAGTCCATCAAGCTCCTCAATTGATTTTACCGGACCACCCTATGAAATTGAGTGAGTATACGCCCGCGGACATTCAATTAGCTAATTATGAACATGAAGCGGCAATTAAGGCGCCGGTGGCCGTGTAGGAGGAAAATAATGGAAATCAGTATGATTTGGGCCGAAGATGAGGCTGGCTGGATCGGTAAAGCCCAAGCGATGCCTTGGCATCTTTCGGCTGACTTAAAACATTTTAAGTCGGTTACTAGTGGTCATCCTATTATCATGGGCGCCACCACTTTTCTTTCGTTAGGTCGACGTCCGTTACCCAATCGGATGAACGTCGTGGTTACTCACCGAACCCTGACTACTGCCGGGATTGAAGTTGTCCATTCACTAACGGAGCTAAGAAACTGGTTGGCACAAGCAACAGCCGAAGAAGTTTTTATTATTGGGGGAGCTAATCTATACGCTCAAATGCTTCCTCAAGTCACGCGGTTATATCGAACTGTTATTACCGGTGACCATCAAGGTGATACCAAGGTTCCGGTAATTCCTTACCACGAATTCACCCTAGTCTCAAAAACAGCGCCCGCCAAAGAAGGGGACGCTGAGTATTCGTTTGAACTTTGGCAACGTCGATTAGACGTACAACAAGATGGTAAAGTAGATGCAAGCTGACCCGGCAATGACAAAGAAATGCCAGATAAAATGGGCACTCGGCAGTTTAAAAAGGTAGACGCCGGCGCCTAAGGTATAAATAATCCCGCCGGCTAACAATAACCAAAAGCCCGGTCGAGGGAGGGCATGCCAAAGAATCGGAAAGCAAGTCAAGCATAGCCAGCCCATTAAAATATAGATTAAGGTGGACCAAGCGCTCTTCTTTTTCAGCCAAAGACTTTTGTAGACTACCCCTGCAATTGCCAAGGCCCATTCACACCCAAAGAGGGTCCAACCTTGCCATCCCCCGATGGTTACTAAGGAAATCGGGGTGTACGAAGCAGCAATCAGCAAGAAAATCATGGCATGATCAAAGACTCGAAATACGTGTTGGGCACGCGTGTAGATCAAGGCATGAAATAAGGTTGAGGATAAAAAGAAAAGAACCAGGATGCTACCGTAGATGCTAGTGGTAACAATGCGCATTGCCCCTCCAAGCTGGGCGGCGTGGACAATTAAAATTACTAAGCCCGCGATGGCCAAGCCGGTTGCAATGCCGTGGGAAATCGCGTTGCCAATTTCAATCGGTAATGAAAGTTCATCTTTAGTTTGATGCACAGTGGTGCACTCCTTTCGGGATTTTCAATGAAATCAGGGCTAAGATTTGCTATACTAAAATTAATCTGCGGTATTGACAAATCAACTAAGTGGTTTTGATAAATCTCAGATCTAGTTTTTAAAACCACTTTAATTATACCAAAAAACATGAGGAAGTGTGGTATCTTCAATGGCAAAAGTTAAAATTGCTTGTGATTCATCGGCAGGTTTGACCGATGAGGAGATTCAAAAATATAATATCACCATCATCCCCCTTTCGGTGATGATTGATGACACCGTTTACGTAGAACGAGAAACGATCACCAATGAACAGTTTCCAGCAATGATGAAAGCAGCCAAAGCGTTGCCCAAAACTTCACAGCCACCGATTGGTAAGTTCGTCGCTGCGTTTGATCGCTTAGGTGCTGATGGTAGTGAAGTCTTATGTGTCACCATGATGGCGTCAATTTCAGGAACGGTCCACGCTGCTGAGCAAGCCGCGCAAATGACGAAGACCAAGGTGACGGTCGTTGATTGTCAGTCGACGGACCGGGGAATGGCGTTTCAAATTTTGGCAGCCGCAAAGTTGATTGAAGCCGGGGGAACCGTCGAAGAAGCAGTTGCTAAGATGGCAACGGTTCGCGATCATTCGAAGCTGTACCTGGCAATTGATAACCTTGATAATTTGGTGGCTGGGGGGCGAATCAGCAAATTTGCCGGCACCCTTTCGAGCTTATTGAATATTAAATTAATGCTAGAAGTTTATGATGGCCAGATTCACATTGCGATGAAGGGACGGGGCATCAAAGCCATTCATAAGGAATGGGACAAAATTTTAGCCCAAATGAAAGCTAAGCAAGTCAAGGCCATCGGAATTTCGCATGTACAAGCTGATCGTGAAGTTGCCCGGTTAAAAGAGCAACTGCAATCGTTGTTCCCAGAAATTCCAGTGGTAGTTCGCGAAACAGTGCCAATTATCGCTACCCACACAGGAATGGGAGCTTGTTGCTTACTGTACTATACTGAAGACTAACGCATTGAAGTGCCATTTTAACTTTGAGTTGAATGGCGCTTTTTATTTGCGTTAGGGAATATGATAGAATTAAGTTTACTGTAGAGAAACGGGAGGATGGAGCTTGAAAAAGAAAGTTTGGTGGGCAGTTTTGCTCCTGCTGCTGGTTGGGCTCGGGAGTTTAAGCATTTGGCGGATCATGCCGGAGAATAAGGAGCGATCGCAGCCTGTGCGGGTGCCTAAAACGACCCTTCGTTTAGTAGCCATCGGCGATTCTTTGACATACGGAGTCGGGGATCAAGCTAACGATGGCGGGTACGTAGGGCAAATTAAAGCGCGCTTGCAGCAACACTTGCCGAAAACAAAGGTTGTTACCAGCAATTATGGGGTGAGTGGTGATCGGTCCGATCAAATTTTAAAACGCCTCCAAAGCCAATCTCAAATGCAAGTAGATCTGCGCAAGGCGGATGTAATTGTCATGACGGTGGGGGGCAATGACCTTTTACAAACTTTGGAAAAAGAATTGTTGACGAATTCCCCTAAAAATTTACAACAGGCACTTGAGCGAGCTGGGGATACTTACCAACAAAAATTGACTACGTTGTTGCAAGCGGTCCGCCAGGAAAATTCGCACGCTCCCTTGTTTTTGTTTAGCATTTACGATCCGGTGTACGTATACTTCCCAGAGGTGCACGCCATCACGGATGGGGTTACCAAATGGAATCAAATTAGCGAGACGACAATGCAAAAATTTGGCCCGAGCTACTTTGTCAATATTGATCGTCAACTTTCTTATGGGCAGTACCAATCCGTCGCTAGTCGGGAAAAATTGGCTCAACAAGCGGCCAAGGCGAATCGCGCTTCAATTAGTCAAGCCGAAGTATTGAAAGTCATGTCGGGTCAAGGGAAAAATTTAAATCGTTATATTTCTACGAAGGACAACTTTCATCCGAACCATGCCGGCTATGGCTTAATGACTACGGCGTTATGGCGACAAATGCAGGCGCATGATAGTTTTATGTATCAGAAATGAGGGAACACTGTGAAAAATAAATGGAAACTGGCTTTTTGGACCCTCGTAGTTTTTTTAGGGCTAGGAGTGGGGGCCTTATATTTACGAGTAACCGCACCAACTGCGGTTTCGCCAGAAACACCGGCTTACCGGGCGAGCGATACTTCCGTTGAAGTAACGATGAATCGCAAGCAGGTTAATGCACTTTCGGCAAATTATCTGCAACGCTTTTTAAAGGACAGCAAGATCAAATATCGCTTTGTGGTTGGTGAAAAATACGCGACGGTGATTGGAACAACGAAAGTTTTAGGCAGCCGGGTGCAATTTGCGATGAACTTTATTCCGGAAAAAACTGCTAATGGCAATATTCGCTTAAAAGCAAAGGGCTTATCAGTGGGGCGCTTAAATTTGCCCGTTCGGATCGTCTTGGCGTACGTTAAGAAAAACTACGATTTACCAAGATGGGTGGCAATTAATCAACGCCGGCAAACAATTTTGCTAGACTTGAATAAATATAGTCAAAAACAATCGGTCCGCTATTCAGCTAAGCAATTAGACATGGCAAAGGGCCAGTTTACCTTCTTGATTACGATTCCCCAGGAGGCCAAGTAAGATGTATCGCGAGAGTTTTTATCAATTTTTAATGACCCAACGCAACCCGAATGGAGCTGACGAGGTGGAGCAATTTGCTAATAACGCTTTTTTGGACTCCGCTTTTCCGAAGCAATCACAAGATTTTACGGAGATTTCTCAATATTTGGAAGAGAATGCTGATTATTTGCCTTCTATGACCATCTTTGATGCTGCTTGGCAACAGTATTTGGCAAAGGTAGGCTAATTATTGCAAGGGAGGAACTAAAATTATGGTAGTTATTCAATGGTTTCCGGGGCACATGGCGAAAGCTTTACGGCAAATTAAAGAGCAAATGCCCCTGGTTGATATTATTTTTGAATTAGTGGATGCCCGGGTCCCGTATTCATCACAAAATCCAGAAGTGCACCGCCTGGCTGGTGATAAGCCGCGCTTATTGATTATGACGAAGACGGATTTGGCAGATCCAAAGGTGGTAAGCCAGTGGCAAAACTTTTTTGCGAAGCGGGGCCAAGTAGTATTGGCGTTGGATTCTCGGGAACGTCAGGTGGCGAAAAAAGTTACGGCAGCCGCCAAAGAAGTCCTTGCAGAGCAGTTGGCAGCCCAAGCCGCCAAGGGGATGCAAAAACGTGCCATTCGGGCAATGTGTGTGGGGGTTCCGAACGTGGGCAAGTCCACTTTACTTAACCATTTAGTCAAGCGCAATGTTGCGCAAACTGGTAATCGGCCTGGCGTTACGACGGGACAACAATGGTTGCGCTCTTCCGCTGACCTAGAATTATTAGACACGCCAGGGGTCCTGTGGCCGAAGTTTCAAAGTCAAAAGCAAGGCACCATGTTAGCTTTGTCAGGGGCAATCAAGGATAGCTTGTATGCCAAGGATGACGTGGCCTTGTTTGCTTTGGCTTACTTAAAACGGGAACGGCCCGCTGAATTAATGGCTCGCTATCGCTTGAGCGAGATGGATCTTAGTCAACCTGATCCCGACTTGCTCTTGATTATTACCCAAAAAATGGGCTTTCGGGATGACTATGATCGGGCCAGCGAACGGTTGATTTTTGAACTGCGTAAGGGGAAATTAGGGCCAATTTCCTTGGAAATTCCCGCTGATTTAAATGCGGAGGGAATCAATGAGTAAGCAAAGCATTGCCGAAATCAAAGCAGCACTACAAACCATTACGGATTTAGCTGATCCGCAGGTAGCAGTGTGGCGTGAGGATCCCCGCAAAGGCGTTCAAGCGGCCCTTGTCCAACGTGAAAAACAGTTGGCCAAATTAGCGGCGGCCCAAGCTGCCTTTGAGCGCCGTTTCTTATATGAACGCCAGCTTTGGCAGGCAGGCCACCAGTTTGTGGCGGGAATTGATGAGGTTGGCCGCGGCCCCTTAGCCGGGCCCGTCGTAACTTGTGCAGTGATCTTGAACGCTGACTTTGATTTGCTAGGGGTTACGGATTCGAAGCAACTAACCAAAAAAGAACGAGAAGAGTTATATCTGCATATTGTTGATGAAGCCGTTGAGGTTAATTTAGCCGTTAATCCAGCGCAACGGATTGATGAAATCAATATTTACCGGGCTACGCAAGAAGCTATGGTTCAAGCGGTAGCGGGTTTGCAACATCAGCCTAGCTATCTGATTGTTGACGCGGTTCCATTACCCATTAAGCTGCCTCAAACGACCTTGATTAAAGGAGATCAAAAAAGCATCAGTGTCGCCGCAGCCAGTATTGTTGCAAAGGAGTATCGGGATCACTTGATGATGCAATATGCGCAATTGTACCCTGGTTATGATTTTGATCAAAACATGGGGTATGGGACGCAAGCTCATCTTGCTGGCTTAAGGGCGCACGGGGTAACACCGATTCACCGACGTACTTTCAATCCAGTTCCTAAATTTCTTTAAAAAGATCGCAGCCTAATCCTTGTCTCCCAAGGGTTAGGCCTTTTTTAATGATTGAAAGATCAAAAAAATAAAATTAATTAGTAAAAAACGGCGAAAAAAAACGTATATATAAAGTAAGGGGGTAATTAAGCCCTAAAAAAGTGTTGTCACCTTAGCGTGACTTGGAGGAATGAAAATGGAAGCACGTGAATTTATTTATCGTCTAAGCTTAGTAACTGGGATTGGATTAGTCACAAAAACTAAGTTGTGGCAAGCTGCGCAAACGATCCAGCGCTATGATCAATTAGCAGTATTAGCGCAAGAATTTGGGCTGGATTGGGATCACACCACTGATTTAATCGCTAATTTCTATTCCCCTGCGTTAGAAGAAGCAATGGTGAAAAATGCCAAGGTTCCTAGCATTTGTTTGCTGGATGAACAATATCCGGTTCAACTCAAAGAAACGGCTACGCCACCCTTGGTTTTATATTACCAAGGTGACTTAAGCTTACTTCAAACGCCCAGTTTAGCAGTAGTTGGTTCGCGAAAACCGATTCGTTACGGGGAAATTTGCTTAGAGCAATTATTACCAGAGGTTGTAAAACAGGGGTACCCAATTGTTAGTGGGTTAGCCCGGGGAATTGACAGTTATGCCCATCAAGTGGCCCTACAACACGATGGTGGTGTGATTGGGGTAATCGGGACTGGCTTAGATCGTTATTATCCTGCAGAAAATCAAGCGTTACAATTTCAAGTCGCTAAAAAAGGGATTCTGTTAACGGAGTATCCGCTTGGCAGTAACCCCTTGCCCTACCACTTCCCGGAACGGAACCGAATCATTGCGGGGCTATGTACAGCTTGCTTGGTTGTGATGGCGCAAACTAAGAGTGGAAGCTTGATTACAGCTAATCAGGCGTTGCAAGAAAACCGCAATGTCCTAGCTGTTCCAGGTTTAATCAATATGACTTATTCAGCTGGGTGTAATCAATTAATCGCAGCGGGGGCGCGGCCGGCCTTGACCAGTACGGATTTATTGGAGGAGCTCGCCAATCCGGTGACCTCGCTTTAGGTAGTTTTGGACTAATCTAAGCCTTCGTCCCTTGACACTGGTCGGTGATTGCTTTAATAATTATGGTAAATCAAAATGATAGGAGCCGATGATTTGGCAACTAAAACTACAACCACGACCAAAAAGAAAACAACACGCAAGAAAACTACTAGTCCGCAAAAGAAGCTGGTAATTGTCGAATCGCCTTCTAAAGCAAAGACAATTGGCAAATATTTGGGCCGCAGCTATAAAGTTGTTGCTAGTTTAGGACACGTGCGTGACTTGCCAAAGAGCCGAATGGGAGTTGATGTTGAAAATGATTATCAACCTGACTACATTTCGATTCGGGGCAAGGGGGATGTAATTAAGGAATTGCGTAAGGACGCCAAAAAGGCAAAGGCGGTCTATTTGGCTTCTGACCCGGACCGGGAAGGGGAGGCCATTGCTTGGCATGTTGCCAACTTGCTGAAGATGGATCCAAACGAAAAAAACCGGGTGACTTTCCACGAAATCACTAAAGACGCCGTCAAGGATGCCTTTAAGGAACCCCGGACGATTAATATGGACTTAGTTGATGCGCAGCAAGCACGGCGGGTCTTAGACCGTTTGGTAGGGTACTCAATTTCTCCAATTCTCTGGAAAAAAGTTAAAAAGGGGCTTTCGGCCGGGCGCGTCCAGTCGGTTGCGTTAAACCTGATTATTAAACGCGAAGAAGAAATCAAAAACTTTAAACCCGAAGAGTACTGGACCTTGGACGGGACCTTTAAGAAGGGCTCAGAAGAATTTACGGCAGCCTTTTATGGTCAGAATGGCAAGAAGGAGAAGTTACCCAATCAAGCGGCAGTGCAAGCGATTTTACAAAAATTAAATCGCCAACAGCCGTTTGAAATTACGGACGTAACCAAGAAAGAACGGAAACGTCAGCCCCAACCCCCATTTACAACTTCGACGATGCAACAAGATGCCAACCGGCGCTTGAATTTCCGGACCCGGAAAACCATGATGGCGGCTCAACAGCTCTATGAAGGAATCAACATTGGGCAAGGAGCGGCCGTAGGGCTGATTACCTATATGCGGACTGATTCCACTCGGATCGCCGGAATTGCTAAGCACGAAGCGGCCCAATTTATTCACGATGAGTATGGCGCTGAGTACGCGGCAACCAAGCCGGTGAAAGGAAAGCTGCCGGAAGGGGCGCAAGATGCCCACGAAGCCATTCGGCCGACTTCGGTGCTCCGGACGCCAGCCAAAATGAAGCCATACCTAACCAGTGACCAGTATAAACTGTACAATTTGATTTGGAGCCGGTTTGTGGCTAGTCAGATGACACCAGAAGTTACGGATACGGTTAGCGCAACGGTTTCCCAAAACGGCGTTGACTTCCGGGCCAATGGGTCAAAGGTGAAGTTTCCGGGCTTTACTAAGGTTTATAAGCGGGGGCAAGAGAAGGACAATTTATTGCCTGAATTAGCAGTTCACGATGCGGTAAAGCTGGTTGGCGATAATCCAGCTCAACACTTTACCCAACCGCCAGCTCGCTATACTGAAGCCGCCTTAGTAAAGACCTTAGAAGAAAATGGGGTTGGCCGGCCATCAACGTATGCCCCAACGTTAGATACCATTCAACGGCGGTATTATGTGCGGCTAGAAGCGCGGCATTTCGAACCAACTGAGTTAGGTGAAATCGTCAACCAAATTATCGTTAAGCAGTTTCCAGAGATTGTAAACGTTAAGTTTACGGCTGAGGTTGAAGGCGACCTTGACCAAATTGAAGAAGGAAAAAAGCAGTGGGTCAGAGTGGTTGATGAGTTCTATCAACCATTTGAAAAAGAAGTTAAGACGGCCGAAGAACAGGTGGCCAAAATTGAAATGAAGGATCAATTGGCTGGCATTGATTGCGAAATTTGTGGGGCACCGATGGTCATCAAAATGAGTCGGTACGGTAAGTTTTATGCTTGCTCGCGGTTCCCTGACTGTCGGAATACGCAGACAATTGTTAAAGATACGGGGATTACTTGCCCAACTTGTCACCAAGGCACGGTGGTTGAGCGAAAGTCAAAGAAAAACCGCCTCTTTTATGGTTGCTCACGTTACCCAGATTGTGAGTTCGTTTCTTGGGATCGTCCTGTTGGCCGGGATTGCCCGAAGGATGGCCATTTCTTAGTTGAAAAGAAGGTGAAGGGCGGTAAGCAGGTTGTGTGTCCAAACGGGGACTATGAAGAACCAATGCAAAAATAAGCGAGGATTCAGAAAATGATTGAACTTAAGAATGAACAGCTTAAAGTCCAAATCAATCCCCTGGGGGCTGAAGTGCACAGTGTTCAGTACCAAGGGCGGGAGTATTTGTGGCAAGGGGACTCAGCCAGTTGGGGCCGGCAAGCCCCCAACCTCTTTCCGATTGTCGGACGCTTAAAGGACAATGTTTATCGTTACAAAGAGCAGGAATATACTTTGACGCAACATGGGTTTGCACGGGACATGGAATTTACGGTTTTGAGCCAGACGGCCACCCAAGTGTGTTTACAGCTCCAAAGCAATTCCACCACGCGGCAACGGTATCCGTTTGAATTTGATTTTCGGGTTACGTATCAATTGCAAGCGCGGCAGCTGCAAGTCCGGTATGCTGTTAAAAATCCGAGTGAAAAAGCCACGATGCTGTATTCATTAGGCGCTCACCCTGGCTTTCGGGTGCCATTGACGACGGCTGGTGAATTTGAGACCACTTATGTTAGTGTTTCGCCAGCGCAAGTTTATGGTCAGGTTCATCTGGTTGGGCCGCATAGTGATCTGGCACACTTGGACCGGTTAGATTTTACGAAAGCAATGGCTCTGCGCCACGATTTATTTGTTAACGATGCGTTAATTTTAGCAACAGCCGGGCAACCAACTACGGTTACATTGACGGAGCAAGCCAGTGGTCATGGGCTTCAAGTAATTAATCATGATGCCCCGTATGTTGCGCTGTGGTCTGCTTATCCCGCTCAGGGTGATTTTGTGTGCGTTGAAAGTTGGTGGGGGCTCGCGGACTCCCTCACCAGCGATGGTCAACTGGTTAACAAGGCGGCCATTCTACGCCTTGCGCCAGGTTTAACCAATCACCATCAGTATGAAGTGGCGTTCTTCTAAATTTTCAATTAATCCCAATGTAAAAAGGATTGTTACTGAGGCCAGCTCGAGTAACAATCCTTTTGTTTAGGCTTATTTTCTTTTGGTGCGTAGATAATGTCCTAAGCCAAAATTAACCATGGCCTCCTGGCCACGCAAGATTCGACCAATATTTGCTTTATGGCGGTAAAAGACAACTGCCGTTAAAATACCAGCGACGGTTGCTAAAATCCAATCATGGAGGAACAAGGCGATGATAAACATTGCCGAAATACCAACAAGACTAGCCATGCTGGCCATACTCGTCAACAACAAGGTACCAACAAAAATGCTGGCGGCCAGGGCAAAGAGGCCAGGATTATAAGCAAGTAAGATCCCCGCGCTAGTAGCGACTGCTTTTCCCCCGTGAAAATGATCAAAGATCGAGACTGTATGACCGAGTGAGGCAAATAGCCCAATTAGTAAGGGATTAACGGGGCTGTGCAGTAGATAGGGTTGGCTAGCTGCTAAGGTCCCCTTTAAGATGTCCATGAATAAAACGACCAGCCCGGCTTTAAAGCCTAAGACCCGGAAAGTATTGGTGGTCCCAATATTACCGCTGCCTTCTTTGGTAATGTCACGATGATAGAATATTTTTCCAATCCAAAGTCCCGAAGGAATCGAGCCTAGTAAGTAGGCAATGAGCGCCATTAACAAGATTTGCATTTCAAAACTCCCTTTAAATCGACTGATGAAGCTGGTTCATCATTGGTTCTATTAATAGAACACATACTTTGTAACTATACCATGCTTACGACTAACAAGCTACTAAGGCTCCAATAAATCGCTGATTAAGGCCAACCGTACTGGTGACTTGCTTTGTGATTATTCCTAAAAACCAGAATATACGTTCTTGATCCGTGATGATTAAAGGTAATTAAGAAGCTTTTGCAACCCGCAGGCGCGGAAAACTTCCCTTTAGGCTTTGCAACAAATGTTTGACAAGGCAGCTTTTTTTCGCGTATGCTAGTAATTGTGATTTTAACGCACGGGCATAATTTTTGCCAAGCGCCGGGCGTAAAGGAGTTGACGAGAATGGCAACGCAAAATTATGATGAGTCCTCGATTAAAATTTTAAAGGGCTTAGAGGCCGTCCGAAAGCGGCCCGGGATGTATATCGGTTCCACCGACACCCATGGTTTGCACCATTTGGTTTATGAAATTTTGGATAATGCCGTTGACGAAGCTTTATCCGGTTTTGGGGATGAAATTGCTGTTACGATTGAAAAGGATAATGCAATTACCGTGCAAGACCATGGTCGGGGGATGCCGGTTGGAATGCACCCAAGTGGCAAGCCAACCCCGGAAGTAATTATGACCGTCCTACACGCTGGGGGTAAATTTGGCCAAGCTGATGGCTATAAGACTTCAGGGGGCTTGCACGGGGTTGGGGCCTCCGTAGTTAATGCGTTATCGGCTTCATTAACCTTAACGATTGTCCGGGACCATATCCGCTACCGGGAGGTTTTTACCAATGGTGGTCAGCCCGTTGGGACCCTTGAGAAAGTTGGTAAGACGCGCGCAGGCAGTGGAACGACCGTGACTTTTAAGCCGGATCCAGCCATTTTCTCTACCACGGTCTACGACTACAATACGTTGGCAATTCGTTTGCGAGAAGCGGCCTTTTTGCTAAAAGGGGTTAAGCTCTCGCTTACGGATAAACGACCAGGCCAAGAGAAAAGCGAAGTTTTCCAGTACGAACACGGCCTGGAAGATTTTGTTGCGTATTTGAATGAAGGTAAGGATACCTTGGGGCAGACCTTGGCGTTTACCGGCAAGATTGACGGGATGGAAGTTGACGTAGCCGCGCAATACAATGATGGCTACTCAGAAAACGTCCTGTCTTTTGTTAACAACGTGCGGACCCCGGGTGGTGGGACGCATGAAGCAGGATTTCGCAATGCTTGGACCAAGTCGTTTAACGAATTTGCGCGTAAAATTGGCTTGTTAAAGGAAAAAGACAAAAACTTGGAAGGCAGCGACGTCCGGGAAGGATTAACCGCTGTAATTTCGGTGCGGGTTCCGGAAAAGTACCTTCAATTTGAGGGGCAAACCAAGGATAAATTGGGGACCCCGGAAGCGCGAAAAATTGTGGATGCTGTGGTTAGTGAGCAATTAGGCTATGCCTTAATGGAAAACGGTGAATTTGCCCAGGAATTGATTAAGAAGGCCATTAAAGCTCGGCAGGCCCGGGAAGCGGCGCGTAAGGCCCGAGACCTTTCGCGGAATGGAAAAAAGCGGGGGAAAAAAGAGCGGAATCTGTCTGGTAAGTTGACGCCGGCCCAATCAAAGAACGCCAAGAAAAATGAACTCTTTTTGGTTGAAGGGGATTCGGCCGGTGGAAGTGCCAAGCAAGGCCGGGATCGGAAGTTCCAAGCGATCTTACCTCTGCGGGGGAAGGTTTTAAATACCGAGAAAGCCAAATTAGATGATGTTTTGAAAAATGAAGAATTGAATACGATCATCTACACGGTTGGCGCTGGGGCAGGTAATGACTTTGAGGTTGCCGATGCAAATTATGACAAGATAATTATTATGACGGACGCCGACGATGATGGTGCGCACATTCAAATTTTGCTGTTGACCTTCTTTTACAAGTACATGCGGCCAATGATTGAGGCTGGGAAGGTCTACATTGCCTTGCCACCGCTTTACCGCTTGCAAACTGGCAAGGGGGCCAAAACCAAGGTTGAATATGCTTGGACCAACGATGAACTTACGGCGTTGACGAAACAGCGTCGGGGCGGCTCGCTTCAACGTTTTAAGGGGCTGGGAGAAATGAACGCGGACCAATTGTGGGAAACGACGATGAATCCTGAAACCCGGACTTTGATTCGGGTCCGGATTGAAGATGCCGCCCTAGCCGAAAAACGCGTTACGACTTTGATGGGGAACAAAGTTGAACCACGCCGGGAATGGATTGAAGAGAATGTTCAGTTTGCCGTTGCTGATGACCAAGCTGCGGATCGACTGGTTGAAGAAACGTTAAGCTAGAAAGGAAGTCACCATTGGAAACACGAATTGAAGAACGGACATTGGAAGATTTAATGGGGGACCGCTTTGGGCGCTATTCCAAGTCCATCATCCAAGAACGGGCCTTGCCAGATATTCGCGATGGCTTAAAGCCCGTGCAACGACGAATCTTATTTGCAATGAACAAGGATGGCAATACCTTTGACAAGGGCTTTCGCAAGTCAGCCAAGTCCGTTGGGAACGTCATGGGGAATTTTCACCCCCACGGGGATTCCTCAATTTATGAAGCCTTGGTGCGCCTTAGCCAAGATTGGAAGCTGCGCGAACCCTTGATTGAAATGCACGGGAATAATGGGTCCATGGACGGTGACCCAGCCGCTGCGATGCGTTACACGGAGGCCCGGTTAAGCAAGATCAGCAATTTGATGTTGCAAGATATTGATAAGGAAACGGTCCCGATGACGTTGAACTTCGATGATACTGAAAAGGAACCGGTGGTTTTACCGGCGCGGCTCCCGAATCTCTTCGTCAATGGCGCAACTGGAATTTCAGCTGGTTACGCAACGGAAATTCCGCCCCATAATTTAGGCGAACTAATTGAGGCGTTGATTTATCTGTTGGCGCACCCGGCGGCAACCACGACTGATTTAATGGAATTTGTACCGGGGCCCGATTTTCCAACCGGTGGCATTGTCCAAGGCCGCGATGGGATCAAAAAGGCTTACGAAACCGGGCGGGGTAGGATTGTTGTGAGGGCCAAGACCGCCATTGAAGAGCTGCGGGGGGGCCGTCAACAAATTGTCGTGACGGAAATTCCGTACGAAGTTAACAAAGCCCAACTGGTTAAACGCATCAATGACCTCCGCTTGAACAAGAAAGTGGAAGGCATTGCCGATGCCCGCGACGAAACAGACCGCAGTGGGTTGCGGATTGCCATTGAATTGAAGAAGAATGCAAATGCCGATGGGATTTTAAATTACTTGCTTAAAAATACCGACTTGCAGATTAATTACAACTTCAATATGGTGGCGATTGACAATCACCGGCCGGTGCGGGTTGGTTTAAAGCACTATTTAGCTGCGTACTTGGCCTACCAGAAAGAAGTGATTACCCGGCGAACCACTTTCAAACAGAAAAAAGCCCAAGAACGGTTGCACATTGTTGAAGGGCTGATCAAGGCCCTGTCAATTTTAGATCAGGTTATCCACACGATTCGCGGCAGTCACAATAGGGCGGATGCGCAAACTAATTTGGTGGCTACGTATGGTTTTACCACCGCTCAAGCTAGTGCGATTGTCGCTTTACAGCTGTATCGGTTGACGAATACGGACGTAACGGCGTTGGAAAAGGAAGCTACGCAGTTGCAAGCGGCATTGGATCAGTATCAATTGATTTTGACTGAGCCGAAGGAACTTAATAAGGTCTTGCGACAAGAATTAAGGGCGGTAAAAAAAGAATTTGCCACGCCACGTCAAACCCAAATTGAAGCGGAAGTTGAGAAACTCACGGTGGACACTAAAGTAACCGTTGCGGATGAAGATGTGATTGTAATGGTCTCAGCAGCGGGTTACATTAAACGGACCAGTATCCGCAGCTTTAATGCATCACCATTAGCAGAAAATGGGCTGAAGGAAGACGACTATCCGCTGCTCATTAAGCCAACCACGACGTTGGCACATCTCTTTGTCTTTACCAGCTATGGGCACTTGATTTACCGCCCGGTCCACGAGTTGTTTGATGCTAAATGGAAAGAAACTGGAGAACACCTGTCACAAACGATCGGCCTCGGCAGTGATGAGACGATTGTAACGGCCCACCTGTTTAATGACTTGAAACAACCAGGGAACTTTATCTTTGCAACTAGTGATGGGCAAATCAAACAGGTTAACTTTGCTGAGGTAGTACCAGGGGCGCGGTATAAGAATCATGCCAGCCAAATTATGAAATTACGCGGTTCGGCAACCTTAGTTAATGCTCTGTACACTGATCCGACCAGAGCAGAGCAAAGCCTTGTTGCAATTAGCCAAACCGGGTATGCCCTGCGGTTTGCAGTTGATGAGGTACCAAGTCAAGGGCTCCGGACGGCCGGTGTGCGCGCAATCAACTTAAAGGAGGATGACCAGTTGGCGAATGTGGCTTTGGCGGCCCCGACGGATCGGATCGCCTTGGTTACGCAACGGGGATCCTACAAGGCAATGGCAGTTAGTGAATTAGAATTGGGCACGCGGGCCCGGCGTGGCAATTTGATTTTGCACCGCCTTAAGAACGCCCACTTAGTACGGGACTTCTTGACGTACCCGGCTGACTTTACCGGGACCTTAGAAATTGTGACCGATCGTCCAGTGCGCCAAGATGTGCAGGTCGCTGATCACCATCTGGGGTCGGCTAAGTCCAATGGGTCATTTGTAATTGATGATGAGAGCCAAGGCCAGCCAGTTCGTTTGCTTGTTAAGCCCGTCGTAGCAACGAATGAAGCGAGCCTGGTGTAGAAAAAATTCGCTGACCCCTGTTGATGAGGGTCAACACGTGATATGATAAAGTTATTCGGGTGCACGTGCACCAAATTTGGAGGAGGAATCCGCAAGATGAGTAAAGAATTAGTATTTGGACACCAAAAGCCTGACACCGATACGATTGCTGCGGCAATGGCGTACTCGTACTACCAAAATCAATTGGGGTATGAAACGGAAGCGGTAGCCTTGGGCGAACCAAATGATGAAACAACGTTTGCTTTGAAGGCCTTTGATCTGGCTGCGCCACGGGTGATTAAGACGGCGGCTAATGAAGTGGACAGTGTTATGTTGGTCGACCACAACGAACCACAACAAAGTGTTGCCGATATTGACCAAGTGGCAGTCAGCCACGTCATTGATCACCACCGGATTAACGGCTTTAATACGGCGGCGCCACTGTACATGAATGTCCGGCCATATGGCTGTGTCAGCACGGTCTTATACGAAATGTTTAACGAAAAGCACATTGCTATTCCAGCTGATTTGGCGGGTATGATGCTTTCGGCGATTATTTCTGATACGTTGTTATTGAAGTCCCCGACGACGACGGACCACGATAAGGAAGCCGTGGAAGGTTTAGCGAAGTTGGCTGGGGTTGACTACGAAGAATATGGTCTGCAAATGTTAAAGGCCGGTACAAACTTAGCAGCTAAGTCAGATAACGATATTGTTGATGGCGACGCCAAGAGCTTTGAAATGGGGGACTTGACCTTGCGGATTGGTCAAGTCAACACCGTCGACTTAGCGGATGTCTTTGCTCGTCAAGCTGACTTGGAAAAGGCCATGCAAGCTTTGATGGACGCAAATGGTTATGACACCTTTGTGCTGATTGTTACCAACATCTTAAACAGCGATTCGGACCTCTTGATCTTAGGAAAGGATGCGGCCAAGGTCGCCCAAGCCTTTGGGAAGGAACTGGCTGCCAACAACCGGATCAACCTGCCAGGGGTCGTTTCCCGTAAGAAGCAAGTCGTTCCACCACTGACGGCAGCCTTCGCTTAAATCGAATGCTAATCTGAGCTTAAAAAAGCCGGGAAATTGAAATCGGTCCCCGATCTCAATTTCCCGCTTTTTGCCTAATAAGGGGAAAGCACCACCATGAATCTTTCAATTTTAGTCGCTGAACAAGTCGGATTGGTTATTTTATTGGCGTTTGCGTTGGTTAACATTCCTGCTTTTCGACGGATGTTAGTGGTTTCTAATTGGCAAAGTCAGTTAGGGCTGTGGTTGATCTTTGCCACCTTTGCGGTCATCTCGAATCTAATTGGGGTGCTGATTGCACCAGACAACCAAATTATTAAACGAACGCTGTTGCTCTCCATTCCCCAAGGTTACTCAGTCGCTAACGTCCGGATCTTAACCGTAACAGTAGCCGGGATTGTGGGGGGACCGTTGGTAGGCGGCGGGGTTGGTTTGACTGCCGGAATGTTTCGGGCCTTTCAAGAAAGTTTCAGTCCAGAGGCCATGTTTTATATTCCCAGTACCCTCTTGATCGGGATTCTCTCAGGCTTCTTTTACGACCAACGGCGGCAACGTTTTTCTCCCTTAAAAGCCCTCAACGGTTTTTTTATTGGTTTGCTGATGGAATCAATTCAAATGACCTTTGTCTTACTATTTAGTCCCACGGGATGGACCTTGGTTAAATTTATTGGTTTGCCGATGATTGTCATCTCAGCCTTGGGGACCTCGGTCTTTTTATCGATCATTCGCCTCTTTTTCCAGCAAGAACTGGCGGCCCAAGCGGCGCAAACCAGGACGGTTTTGAATCTGGCTTTGAGCACCCTCCCCGTTTTTCAGCACGGTTTTACTACCGCAGCCGCGCAAACGGTCGTGCATTTGATTATTAAGTACACTACTTTTGATGCCGTTAGTATTACTGACCGCCACCGGATTTTAGCCTTTGAAGGCGTCGGAAGCGATCATCATAAAGTCGATCAAAAGATTGCAACGGACTTGTCCTACCGGGCAATGCGCGAAGAAATGGTTGAAATTGCCGATACCCAGGCCGCGATCGGTTGTCAGCACCCAGACTGTCCCCTGCAATCGGCCGTGGTGGTTCCGTTGATTGCAGGGGGTGAGACGATTGGAACGCTGAAATTGTATTATGCACAACGGTGGCGATTAACGCCGGTCGAAGTCCAACTAGGAACCGGGATTGGCCAAATCCTATCGACGCAGATCATGCTGGGAAAGGCGAGTTACCAAACGGAACTGCTTCGGGATGTTGAGATCAAATCACTGCAATCCCAAGTGAATCCGCATTTTTTCTTTAACGCCATTAACACCATTGTGGCAGTCATGCGTCGGGATCCAGACCAGGCGCGTAAGCTATTGTTATCGCTAAGTACCTATTTCCGGGATAATTTAATGGGAGCGCGCGAGACGCTGATTCCATTGGCGCAGGAATATGAACACGTGCAAGCTTACCTGGCCCTGGAACAAGCCCGGTTTCCCGGTAAATACGAAGTAACTTTTTCAACCTACCCGCCGGCCGCGTTGATTCCGCCGTTTTCAATTCAAGTGTTAGTCGAAAACGCGATTCGCCATGCTTTTGGCCAACGTAAGCAAGGCAATAAAGTTACGGTGACGGTTCGCCAATTGGCAGATGAATTAGCAATTTCCGTGGCTGACAATGGGCAGGGGATTGATCCAGCACAATTACCGAAATTGGGACAGGAAGTGGTTACCTCGGCAAATGGCAGTGGGACCGCGCTGCAAAACCTTAATGAACGCCTGCATGGTCTTTATGATCCGCATACGGGGTTAAAGATCAAGACTAGTCCCAACGGAACAACGGTAATGATGAGAATTCCGTATCAAACTCGCGAAGGGAGGCCAAAAGAGGGATGAAAATATTGATTGTTGATGATGAACCGTTGGCGCGCAGTGAACTACACTTTTTAGCGGCTGAGCATCCGGCCGTTACTACGATTTTTGAAGCCGAAGGAGTCATGGAAGCCGATACGATCATGAATGAAAAGCACCCAGATCTAGTTTTTTTAGATATTAAATTAGGGGATGGAAACGGCATGGCACTAGCCAAACGGTGGAAACGGGCCAGTTTTCAGCCTGCCGTAATCTTTGCAACGGCTTTTGACCAGTATGCTTTAGATGCTTTTGAGGCCGACGCCTTGGATTATATTTTGAAACCATTTGATGAAGATCGGATTAACGAAGCGATTGACCGAATTTTACGTTTGCGTGGCAAAGGCCAGGAAACCAATAAAAACTATCCAACGGGGCAACCCAATCCCCGGTTGTCGGTTACGGTTGAAGACCGCACGATGGTGATTTTAAAGGCAGAAATTTGTTATCTAGAAGCCCAAGGGGGAAACGTGTATCTTCACCTAACCAATTCGAAAGAAATTGTCAGTCGCCAAACTTTGACCAGTTTAATGGAACAGTTAGATGCGCAACATTTCTTACGCGTGCACCGTTCATACGTGGTAAATTTAAATCAAATCAGCGAATTGCAACCAGCTTCGAATCACACCTATGAACTAACGATGGCTGAAGGTAGTAAAGTGCCAGTCAGTCGGTCGTTTGTGGCAGATTTGAAAACCGCAATCGGTTTACATTGAAACCGCTTTCTTTGAATGATTGTTCACATAGTGGCAACTAACGCGTAAAGGGCTTATTAACAGTCACCGTTCTTGGGGAACGGTGACTTTTTTACGATAATTTGATCAATTTTGAACAATTTTAAAGGCACTTTAAGTGAAAAATATGGCATCTCAAGTCAAACCAAGGGCACTTGACCTTAAATTTGGGTCGTTCCATGCGAAAAGTCCCGCAAACCCTTGAAACCTGGCTATAATGTAATTGTTATCTGAGCGAAATAATAAATTGGTTTTGTTTGAAAAAGGTTCTGTAGATATCGTTTTTGCTATTATTTTTCGCTCGGGCAGAACCGCATGTTTGAGAGGAGGATATCGTTATGGAAAAGAAGCAGCCGGAAAAGAAGGCCGCCCCAATTCTGGTTCAAATGGGGATCTTTGCGGCAATTCTTTTTGTTTCCGCTTTAATTTCCAGTCTGTTCCCAAAGAGTTTTGTTGTCCCAACCCCGTTAATCGGGATGATCATTTTATACATTCTGTTGGCAACGCACATTGTGAAGTTGGAACAAGTTGAAAAATTTGGGGACCTCATGATTAGTTTGATTGCCTTCATGTTCGTTCCATCCGGGGTTCAATTAGCCGGGAGTTTGGACTTGATGAAGCGCGAAGGTTTACAAGATATCATCGTGTCTGTTTTGGCAACGATCATCATTTTGGTTGTAATTGCCTACGTTGGTGCATTAGTAATTAAGATTCACCAAAAGCTAACTGGCCGGGTGGATGACGATGAAGAAACTGAAAAGGGGGCTAACTAATCATGGCTGCAACATTAGCATTACCATTTACGGGGATTTTCATCTCCATCCTCGTTTACTTGATTGGGCAATGGCTGTTTGACAAGACCAACGGTTTCTTCCTGTTCACGCCACTGTTGGTTGGGATGGTCTTGGGGATTGTTATTTTAATGATCTGGGCAAAGATGACGGGCTCCACGACGGCGGCCGTTTACAAGACCTACTACAAGCCGGGTGGTGACATTATTTTCTGGTTCTTAAACCCAGCTACGATGGCCTTTGCCATTCCACTGTACCGGCGTAACGACGTCTTTAAGAAGTACTGGTTAGACTGTGTCATTGCTTTGTTTGTCGGTGGGTTTGTTTCCCTGTTTGGGATTCACGCCGTGGCTAAGCTGTTCGGTCTGTCCGCAACTTCAACGGCCGCAATGATGCCACAAGCTGCTACGACGGCCGTGGCAATGCCAATTGCCCAAGGGATTGGCGGGGATCCAGCCGTAACGGCGATGGCATGTATCTTAAACGCCGTGGTTATCTACGCCTTAGCTGAATTCCTGATCAAGGTCTTCCGCTTAAAGCAAATCCCAAAGGTTGGGACCGGGCTGGGGCTTGGTTCCGCTGGGCACACGGTTGGTTCGGCCAAGGCCGTTCAACTTGGTTCTGTCCAAGGGGCCATGGCAGCCGTGGCGGTGGTTATCATCGCCGTAGCAATGGACATTGTGGTGCCAATTTACGCCAACTTGTTCTTGCATTAATTCCTGCCGCTTCGGCGGTTCCTCAGTGAGGATGTCAGTTGATTGAATTCATACGTTAGCGTGGCAAAAGCGGGATCCAACCGGGTCTCGCTTTTGTTTTATTCAAGCAAATTATTGTTACTTTTTGTAAGCAGCGGTTATACTAAAAGCATTCAAACTAGAAAGGCAGGGATGAGGATGTATTTGAATGTTACCCCCGCCGCCCAAGCGCGGCTCGCACGTTATTTGTCACCCCAAAAGAAGTTGATTTTGGATTTTGACGATGGAGTGGGACCGTTCTCGGCGTTGGGAAATTGCTCGCTAGACGTGAACTTTAAGCTGATCTTGGTGGACCAAGCAATGGCCTTGCCTGATTTTGACGCTCATTTTAGCTCAAACATCGGTGAGGTTTACTATAAGGGTTATGCCAAGCCCCAGTACGCTGAGTCAATGACTCTGGATTTTGAGGCCACCTACTTTACCTTGCCACTTAAATCCCCCCATGGCTTGTTAAGTGATAATGTTGAAGTTGTTGATTTATCTACGGACTCGGTAGCCCCAACGATGCTAGGCACCCATGATTGTTGAGGAGGAAGAGTGATGGTGAAGTTTGATAAGCAAGCCCGGTTGGCCCAACTAACGCCGCTCCAATACGAAGTGACCCAACATGCGGCAACGGAGCGCCCTTTCACGGGTGAGTACGACCAGTGCTTTGCAGCTGGTATTTATGTTGATGTGGTTAGTGGCGAACCATTGTTTTCATCTTTAGATAAATATGATGCCGGGTGCGGGTGGCCCGCGTTTACCAAACCCTTGGTGAAGTTAAAAGAACGGCGGGATCAATCTTTTGGCATGGAGCGGACTGAGGTGAAAAGTCCCCAGGCGGCCTCACACTTAGGGCATGTCTTTTGTGATGGCCCAGTTGACAAAGGGGGCTTACGGTACTGTATTAACTCGGCGGCGCTGCGTTTTATCCCCAAGGAACAACTGCAGGCTGCTGGGTACGGCGAATACCTAACCTTGTTTGAATCGTGATTTCTGTGAAAATTAAATTTACGGTGAATACCTCCGCTTATTCACGTTAGGGTTAAGCTTCTGAACGTGAATAAGCGGTTTTTTATATTCGTAGCATTCTAAAAGTGAACATACTGAAATTTGATTGTTTGGTAAGGTTTGATAATAATTGTGATCATTTCTTTGTTATATCATTCTAATTAAAATCATTTTATCAATTTGACACCCTTGATTTATTAACGTTAAAATTAAAAATGTAAGCGTTGTTTTAAAAAGGGGGGTAAAATAATGAAACGAATGCAATTGTTAACGGGAATCATGGCCGCTGGACTCACACTTGGGCCAGTAATTTCGGCTCGCGCTTGTACAACGGTTTTGGTGGGAAAGGATGCCAGTCAAGATGGTTCGACGCTGATTGCGCGCAACGAAGATGTCGATACGGCTTGGGCCAAGCATTTTGTGGTTCACCCGGCTACTTCCAACGGGCCAACCGAATACGTTTCAAAGGATAATGGTTTTAAAGTCACGGTACCTGGGGCTGGTTTGCGATATACGGCAACCCCGGATTGGCAGCAAAAGGATGGGCAGGATCAATTCAGTGAAGACGGCATTAACTCCGCTAACGTGGCAATGAGTGCAACTGAATCCGGCACGACCAATAAAAAGGCCCAGAAAGCAGATCCGTTTGTGAAGGATGGGATTGCTGAAACTTCAATGGTTGATGTGGTTTTGCCATACATTCATTCAGCCAAAGAAGGGGTTGAATACCTTGGCAAGATTGTTGAAGAAAAAGGGTCCGCGGAAAACAACGGGGTTATTTTCAGTGATAAAAATTCCATTTGGTATATGGAAATCGGCTCTGGTCACACTTGGGCGGCCGTACGGGTGCCCAACGACAAATATGCGGTCATTGCCAATCAAACCTCAATTGGGACTCTAAAATTAAACGATCATGCTAACTACTTGGCCTCACCAGGCTTGGCCAAGTTTGTTAAACGCCATCATCTCGCTCAAGTAACGCAGAATCGGGTCAACTATGCGCAAGCCTTTGGAATAAATAATAAGTTGGACGCGACCTATAATTGGCCTCGGGTTTGGGATGGTCAGCGCTTATTAACGCCTAGCAAAAAGCAGAGCATTAAGCAACATGATTTGGCCCTCTTTATGAAGCCTGATCAAAAAATTTCAGTTGCCACGGTCCAACGAGTCTTAGCTTCGCATTTTAACGGCACTAAATATGATTCTAATGGCAAATGGGTCGGGGGCTACCGGCCGATCAACGTGCCGACCGACGTCGAGTCGCACATTTTGCAGATTCGCAATGATGTGCCAGCGGAGATAGCAGGTGTGCAATGGTTAGCCATGGCATCACCGGCCACCAGTGTGTATGTACCGTTCTATACGAATGTAAATACAACGCCTTACCAGTATCAAAGCGGCACTGATCAACCTGATCAAAGCTCTGACTACTGGACGTATAAGCTAACCCGGGTGTTGACGGATCCATACCGGAATAAATTAATTAACAAAGATGTACGTCCGGCGCAAAAGAAATTGAACCACCAACTACAGGTCAACCTAAAGCAAAGTGACCAAATCGCGCAACAGTTAACCGGGAGCGCATTAAGCGATTACTTAGCCCAACAAAATCAACAAAATGCGGATTTAGCTCAGAATACCTTTGAAAAGCTGAATCAAAAATTGATTGTTGACTCCAGTCGGCAAACTAAAATTGTCCATCACCAAGATCTTTAAGCTTACTTTGGAGTTTCGGTTATCTGATGATTCTTTAATATCTTACTAAAAATAAGGATCTTCTTGAAAAAACATGACAAAAAGTACCGCTTGCTCAGTTAGTCAGAAAAAATTTAAAGCTTTTTTAGCGAAGATGGTAGCGCTTACAGATATAGTGTGATATTATAAATTCACAAGGTTAAATGATGCTAATCGCATAAGGAGGGACCAATAATGAAAGCAGCTGTATGGCATGGTGTTAAGGATATTCGTGTAGAAGATGTTGAACTAAAGCCATTAAAGGACGATGAAGTCGTAGTTAAGGTGGCTTGGGCTGGTATCTGTGGGAGTGACCTGCACGAATACGTTGAAGGACCTGTCTTTATTCCGGTTGAAAAGCAAGACGAACTAACCGGTGGTCTGGCCCCATTAACGATGGGTCACGAATTCGCAGGGGTGGTTGAAAAGGTTGGCCCAGCCGTTACCGATGTGAAAGTTGGTGACCACGTAACTGTTAACCCAACGATTACTCACGAACGTTGGGCTGATGATGTTGACGTATACGACGGCTACTCCTTTATTGGCTTGAGTTGTGACGGGGGCTTTGCTTCCCACGTAAATGTGCCTGCTCACAACGTTTACAAATTGCCAAGTGACTTCCCATTGAAGTTGGCTGCTACGATTGAACCAACTGCCGTGGCAGTGCAAGCAGTTAAGGAAGGGGATCTGCGGTTCGGTGAAACCGTAGCAATCTTTGGGGCTGGCCCAATTGGGTGTTTAGTAGTTGCTGCAGCTAAGGCGGCCGGGGCCCGGAAGATTATTGTATGTGACCTGTCAGAAAACCGGTTAAAGAAGGCCCAAGAAATGGGGGCAACTGACGTAATCAACTCTGGTGAAGTCAACGCGGTGGAAGAAATTCACAAGTTGGTACCAAACGGGGTTGACGTTTCCTTTGAAGTTGCCGGGGTCCAACCAACCTTTATTCAAGCGATTGAATCCACCAAGGCGCGTGGGACGATGGTAATTGTTTCGATCTTTGCTCGCCCAATTGAATTTAACCCAATGCTGTTAACCAACACTGGGGTTAAGGTTACTTCAACGATTGCTTACTCCCGGGATGCCTTCCAAAAGACGGTGGACTTGGTTTCCCAAGGCAAGATTAAGGTTGAACCAATTATCACGAAGCAAATCGGCTTAGACGACATTGTTACTGAAGGGTTTGATACTCTGATCAGCGATAAGACGCAAGCCAAGATCTTAGTTGAATTAAGTGGTGAATAATACGTCAATTGCTAGTTTGTAACATTCCAAATTTTGCTAGATTATTCGTCATGACAAGTGCCTCGATTTGTGCTTGCAATCCCACCAAGCTACGAGCATAAGTCTGTTCACTTCCCAAGAGTTTCAATTTAGCAAATGCAGTCTCAATAAGGCGACGCGTCCGCTTACGGGCTGACCTATTATGCTGTTTTGCACCTTTCATATTTGAACGATACGGCGTCCAGATGTTGTGACCTTGTTGCTTAACCTTACTTCGTAAGTCTTTACCGACGTAGCCGACGTCAGCTAGAATTTGTGGACAAGGGCAGTTTTGAATCAATTCTGGAGCAGCCTTAACGTCATGGATTGACGTTGGTGTCACTTCATAATCGAGAATCAGGCCGCTAGGTTCTACGATCATGTGAACTTTGAAACCATAGAAGTACAGCTGTTTCGTAGCGTTATAGCCAATGTTAGCAATCCCAGCAAACAAGCGAGCTCGAGCATCACGAACCCCTTGACAAAGCGGGAGCGGATAACTATCGATAATGGCTGTTTGGGAAGGCGTAGTCCACGTTAGCAATCCTCGGAGAATTGCTTGAAAAACTGGTGTGACCTGGTTAATCCGACGGATTAGGCGTGAATACTCCAACAAGGGTAACGAAGGGATCGTAGCTTGCACTAAATCGTAAAAGGCCGTCCAAGTTGGAACATGATATTGCGTTTTGAGGAGCATTAGGGCCATTATCTCAGCGTCAGATAGTTTGACGTGTTCAATATTGCGCCGTTCCATAAATTTTCGTGGGACAAAATCTTGCATCAACTGTTGTAATTCAGAACAAGTGTAGGCAAAAACCGCTTGAAAATCATGGCGATCATAACTAGACTTAAAGTAGCTTAACAAGGCAAAGACTCCTTTTTTAGTCTACTTTGAGTCTAACCTTGTTAGGCTTTTTTTGTTAAATGTTACGAACTAGCAAATCGCGTGGTGAATAATTAATTTGCCAACGCTAAGGACGTCTTCCTAATTTTAGGAAGGCGTTTTTTGATTGAAATTGACAATTACTGCATTCATGTTTATTATTTTATTTTAGAATTAAATTAAAGGGCGGTGAGAGAATGGCGAAAGCTTTGATCATGGAGGATCTTTCAGCTTTAAATCAAATTTCGAGTTTAGCGGCGGTACCCCTATTAACCGCCCAGGGGCATCAGCCGGCCCTGCTACCGACCGTAATGTTATCAACGCAAACGGAAGGCTTTGGCCAGCCGGCACAACAAGCGCTGACGACCTTTATTGACGCCACCTTGCAACATTGGCAAACACTGGCGGTTAATTTTGCGGGGCTTTTAATTGGCTACGTTGGGAATGCACAGCTTTTGATGCAATTGCGCAAGCGGTTGGCGACCATGACCATCCCCATTCGTGTGCTTGATCCAGTTTTGGGTGACAATGGTAAATTATACCCCGGGTTGACTTCAGCCACGGTTACCGCGATGCAACAAATGTTGAGTCAGGCAACCGTAATTACCCCAAATTGGACCGAACTGGGCTGGTTGGTGAATCAACCGTGGCAAAGGCAACCGGCAATCAGCGATCTTCAGCGGGCGATGCAAACCATACAGGCGTGCCATCCGCAATTAACGGTGGTCGTAACGGGCGTGCATTATGAACGTCAAGTCGGGTGTGCATGGTTAGAGGCTGATCAGCTTCGTTTTATAGGGGCACCGCCGATCCCGGGCCATTTTTACGGGACTGGCGACGTGTTTGCGGCTTTATTGCTGGGATATCTGCTATGTGACTACCCAATCGCAAAAGCAATTCAAGCCGCCCAGGCCGGGGTTGCTTTTGCAGTGGCGGCTTCGCGTACTTGTACGGCCACCGAACGCTTGGATGGCTTACGATTAACCGCATTGCTGCAGCAACTTGCGAAAGAAGGAATTCAAAATGAAAAATAAACAACTTTACCGGGCGATGCTAACGGCACTTTTAATGGCACTAACCATTGTTTGTGGCCGCTTCTTTTTACTGCCGATTCCGTGGACGCATGGGAATATTAATCTCTCTGATGCCAGTATCTTAATTGCCGCGGCCCTCTTAGGCCCACTTGGTGGTGGGATCGTTGGTGGGGTTGGCACCGCTTTTTTGGATCTGATTTCTGGTTATGCGCAATATGCGCCCTTCTCGCTCTTAGCACATGGTTTGGAAGGGGTCCTTGCCGGCTGGTGCTACCAACGATGGGGGAAAACTAAGCTCGGTCAGTGGAGCAGTTTGGCCGTCGGGGCATTGGTAATGGTCGGGGGCTATTTCTTGGCTGATTCGTTTCTCTATACTTGGGTGGCCGGCTTTTTAGGCATTGGGACCAATCTCTTACAGGGCTTGGCCGGAATTATCGTTGCGCAATTGATTTTACCGGCTTTAAAAGCTCGTTGGCAGGATTGACAGTTGAATTGATGGTTGCACGGATCGCGGCTTTAGTCGCGGTCCGTTTTTCTCATAAAAATTTTATTTTAAAAAGGGTTGGTAACTGTGAAGGAGGGGTGTAAGATAACGGAAGAAATGATGAGGAGAAATGACTTATGGGTGGTAACTACCGGAGTGTCTTTGATATTATTGGGCCCGTGATGATCGGGCCCTCTAGTTCGCATACGGCAGGTGCTGTTGCCCTTGGCCAAGCAGCACGGAAGTTGTTGTGGCAAACGCCACACAAGGCAACGGTTCATTACTATGAATCGTTTGCCTTAACTCACCGGGGGCACGGAACGGATTATGCAATTGCAGCCGGCTTATTGGGGTTAGCGCCAGCGGATGCGCGAGTTCCCCAAGCGCCCCAATTAGCTCGGCAAGCAGGGCTGGATTTACGCTTTGTCGAAGAAAGTGGCCCGAGTCCCATCCATCATCCGAATACGGCGGTGATCGAATTATGGGCTGGCCAGCAGCATTTTCAAATCAGTGGTTGTTCAATTGGGGGTGGGACGATTGAAATTCGGGCGGTCACGATGCACGGGATTTCAGTTCAACTAGCCGGTGCGTTGCCCCTCGCCCTGTATTATGCGCCTGATCATGCCCAATTGCGGGCGCGGCAATTGGTCCAACATTTACGCCAGTTGGTTCCGATTAAACGCCGCCAAATTAAGCGTGGGCAGGCCGGGGCTGTTTACGTGTTGAACTTGGGACAAGCCCTAGCCACCCCACAAGTGGAGCAACTGATGCACCAATATCCTGATTTAACCTTCTTGTGAGAGGAACCAGCAATGTTTAACCGGATTGACGAACTAGTTCAAGCAGCAACCCAAAACCACCAGAGTTTGGCGGAATTGATCATCCAAGCTGAGTGTGAGGCGAGTGGTCAAAGTCAACGGCAAGTTTGGCAGCGGATGGCCCAAAATCTAACGGCGATGGAAGCCGCCGCAGCACAGGGCGCGCAAGGGGTACGCTCAGCCACGGGGTTAACCGGTGGTGAAGCAGCCAAACTCCGCGCTTATCGGGCCAAGCACCAATCGCTGAGTGGCGATTTGATGTTAAGTGCCGTACAAGCTGCCATGGCGACTAATGAAGTAAATGCAGCCATGGGCGTAGTATGTGCCACCCCAACTGCAGGCTCGTCCGGAACCTTGCCGGGCGTGATGATGGCGTTAAAGCAACAACGCCATTTAACTCGTGATGCCTTAATTCGCTTCTTATTTACGGCCGGTGGGATTGGCTTGATCATTGCCAACCAAGCCGGGATTGCTGGGGCAACGGGGGGCTGTCAGGCAGAAGTCGGGTCAGCCAGTGCAATGGCTGCGGCGGCAGCAGTTGAAGCCGCGGGGGGAACGCCGGCCCAAAGTGCACAAGCTGTTGCGATTGCGTTGAGCAACTTGTTAGGGCTGGTTTGTGATCCGATCGCGGGGCTGGTTGAGGTTCCGTGTGTGAAACGAAATGCGATTGGTGCCGGCAATGCGCTGATCGCTGCTGACCTCGCCCTGGCTGGGTGTACGAGCCTGATCCCGGCTGATGAATGCATCCAAGCCATGGCGCAGGTCGGACAGGCCATGCCAGCCAGTTTGCGGGAAACGGGCTTGGGTGGCTTAGCCGGGACCCCGACGGGCCAAAAAATTCGCACCAAAATTTTTGGGCAAACGATGGGAGCAGTTTCGGATGCGGAAGGCTGAGTTGATTCAAACTGAAATTGTGACGCAATTAAGCACGGTAATCGATCCGGAGTTACAGATCGATATCGTTAATCTGGGGTTGGTCAATGCCATCGATCTTGATTGCGAAGGTATTTGCTTGATTGAACTGACTTTAACAACGCTGGGCTGCCCGTTGACTGGCTACTTGGCCAATCAAGTCAAGGAAGCCGTAATGATGGTACCTGAGGTAAAGAATGTTGCCGTAGAATTTGTTTGGGAATCGGCGTGGACAATTGAACGAATGAGTCAGGCGGCGAAAATAGCCCTGGGCTTACACTAAAGGCAGTCTCTGATACGGGGACTGCTTTTTTGCTGGAATTGTTTTTGATGCCAAGATCGTATGAAAACGGTTCCACTGGCAACGAGTGCGAGTGCTACAATGAAACTAAAATAAAGATTTGTCTCAGTTGGCTTGGTTGACGTTGCGCCGACCAGAAAGGGGAAAAGGATGCATCAAACGGAAATCAGAATGCCGAAGTTAAGTCCCAAATCAGATCAATACTTTTTTGGGACCTGGGAAAAGCAAGTTGGTGAGCACATTCAAAAGGGGGAAGTCCTGTTTGAAGTCGAATCAGAAAAGGTCATCAGCGAAGTCCCGAGTGAAGTAACGGGGGTAGTAGCCGAACAGCGGGTTGACGAAGGCGCTACCGTTAAAGCCGGAGAAGTAGTCGGGGTGGTCACGGTGACAAATGATTGAAAGAAGATGAGCATATATGACAACGCCGCAAACAAAGAAACCAGCATGGCTCCGGGTTCGCTATGATCAGACGCAAGTGAAGCAAGTCAGTCAGTTGCTGGACCAATTGCATTTAAATACCGTGTGTGCCGAAGCAAATTGCCCCAACATCGGTGAATGTTTCGGGACGGGGACGGCCGCCTTTATGATTTTAGGGCCCAATTGTACTCGTAATTGTCATTTCTGTGATGTGCCCCATAAACGACCAGCCCCAGTTGATTTGACGGAGCCACTACATGTTGCCCAAGCAATTCAAAAATTAGGTCTTAAGCACGTTTGCGTCACCAGCACGGACCGTGATGATTTGCCTGACTTAGGAGCAGATCAGTTTGTGCGGGTAATTCAGGCCATCCGCCATCTAACGCCGCAGACGACGATTGAAGTGCTGACGCCTGATTTTCAAGGCAAAACGCCTTTGGTACAGCGCGTGTTAGCGGCGCAACCAGAGGTCTTTAACCACAATATGGAAACCGTTCGCCGGCTGACTCCTTTGGTTCGGGATCGGCGCGCTACCTATGATCACTCCCTGGCCGTTTTGCGCTATGCCCATCAACACGCGGCTCCGGGGACCTACGTCAAGACAGGGATTATGCTCGGGCTTGGTGAAACAGATGAGGAAGTTTATGCCACGATGGACGATTTGATTGCCGCTGGTGTAGATTTCTTATCAATTGGCCAGTATGTGCAACCATCACCAAAGCACTATCAATTGCGGGAATGGGTGCCGATGGAACGCTTCCAGACCTACTACCGGGTTGCCATGCAAAAAGGCTTTAAATTCGTGGCCAGTTCGCCGTTGGTGCGGAGTTCTTATAAGGCCAGCGCGGAACTGGCGGCCGTGGGGGTGACGCGCTGATGTTGTATTTGCCAACAACCAGTAATGATGCGACAAAACTTTTTGCGTTAGAATATTGGCTGGCACAACAAAACTATCCCAGTACGGTCTTTTTGTTGTGGTCAACCCGGCCGACGATTATGTTGGGAAAATATCAAGATGCATTAGCGGAAGTTAACTTGGCGTTTGCTGAACGGCAAAAATTGCAAGTGACGCGGCGCTATTCCGGTGGTGGGACGATCTATACCGATCCGGGATGTTTTCAATATAGTTTTATTGCCCCAGCAACCACGGCCAAAATTGACTTTACGCAGTTTTCCGCGCGAATTTGTCAAGCGCTGCAACAAATGGGACTCCCGGTGCAGCAGTCGAGCCGAAATGATTTGACTTTTCAAGGGCGGAAGTTTTCCGGAAACGCGCAATATCACCGCTTTGGTCACGTCATTCACCACGGCAGTTTACTCTTTGATACGGATGTTAAGACAATGGCGGCGGCCTTACACGTTGATAACCTAAAGCTTAGGTCCAAGCATATCGCTTCGGTTCACCAACGGGTCATTAATTTAAAGACTGGCCTGCCAACCATGACGGCGGCTGAATTTCGGACACGGTTATTAGCCAGTATCAAGCAAACCTCGGATGAAGTGACGCCGCTAACCTTAACGCCAACCCAATGGCGAGCCGTCGATGGGATTCAACACTAACGGAAATAACGAAAAAACGCTATTTCCCTGGTGGGGGCTTGGTAAAGCTGTCGTTAACGGTCAAACACGGGGTTTTAACGGCTTTCCACCTTAATGGTGATTTCTTTAGCGATGTTGATGTTGCACGCTTAAGTCAGGAGTTAGTCGGTCAACGCTTCCGTCCCGCGACCGTTCAGGCCCAATTAACAGCTCTGCTAGCGGCCACGCCAATCGTCAACATTAGTGCGGCTGATTTAACGGCCCTGTGTTTTAGCTAGTAGTGCGTTTTAAAGTTAAGCCGGTGCGTTGGCTAGCGCACCGGTTTTTGGATTGTGCAGCTAGTTGCAAGGCCACTGCCGGGATCTAACCGCAAATTCCACATGAGAATGTGAAATATTCCAATTCGGAATGTCTAGGAATGCTTTTATATAAAGGTTTTTGACGCTTTTTAATTTGTGAAAAAAGTTGACGATTTAGTTGGAAACGGTTGTATAATAATAGGTGAATAAACGCACTAAATTGAAACCAAAGGAGGTGGCCGCCTGAGCGGGGATGCCGGTCAGGCCTTAAGATGACAAAGCCACGGGTATGTATTTTTTCAACCTGCCTGGTTGATTTACTGTTTCCAAATGTTGGCCAAGCAATGGTTGAAGTCTTAGAGCGCTTGGGGTGCGAAACCTTTTTGCCAACCAAGCAAGTTTGTTGCGGACAGCCAACTTACAATAGTGGGTACGCCGCTGGCAGCATGAAAACCTTTAAAAATGAAATCGACGCCTTGGCCAGTGTTGATGCTGATTACATCGTTGGCCCGTCAGGTTCGTGCGTTTTCATGATTAAAGAGTATGAAGCGATTTTAAAGGATGACCCGGTGTATGGTCCAAAAGCCAAGCAAGTGGCTGATAAGATTTACGAATTCAGTCAGTTTATTTACCGGGTGTTGGGGATTGTTGATTGTGGCGCCCAGCTAGATGCCAAGGCCACGGTTCACCGGTCTTGTCATATGACCCGGTTGATTGGTGAACGCACGGCCCCGTTCGTTTTACTGGATCATGTTAAAGGTTTGAATCGCATCCCATTGAAAAACGTTCAATTATGCTGTGGCTTTGGGGGGACTTTCTCGGCTAAACACCCAGAATTATCTGACAGCATGGTGGATGAAAAGGTGCAAAATATTATCGATACGGAAGCCGAAGTCTTAATTGGAACCGAGCAATCATGCTTGATGAACATTGCCGGCCGCATGAATCGCCTGGGGCACCCGATTCGAGTAATGCACATTGCAGAAGTATTAAACCACCAAGTCGACGTCAACCGGATCAAATATTTGGCCGATGTTGATGAGGCCGTTGTGCCAGCGAATGGGGAAGGAGTGTTTTAAATGGGGATCTCAACCAGTGACAAGCCATTTTTAGAACGGGTGGCAGATGCCAAACAAGACCATTTTATGCAGGCGGCAGTCGCTAAAGCCCAAGACGCTCAATTTATTAAGCGGACCCGAGCCCGGCGTGAAATGGGCCATTGGAATGACTGGCGGGATTTGGCAGAACAAATTCGGCAGCACACTTTAAAATACTTGCCGGATTACTTGGAAATGTTTGCCAATAACGTGGAAAAACGGGGCGGCCACGTGTTCTTTGCCCAAACGGAAACTGAAGCCCGTGATTTTATCCGCGAGTTAGTCTTGGCCAAGCAGGCGCATAAAGTCGTGAAATCTAAATCAATGGTCACCAACGAAATTGAATTAGATCAAACCTTAACCGCTTTGCCCGACGTGGAAGTGTTGGAAAGTGACCTCGCAGAATTTATTTTGCAAGAAGACAATTGGGACGAACCAACCCACATTGTTTTTCCAACTTTGCACAAAAACCGGGATCAAATTCAAGCAGAATTTAAAAAACTTGGCTACCAAGGTGACAACGAACCCGCGCATATGGCCCGGTTTGTACGGGGATACCTACGAAATTACTTTATGCAGGCCGACTTTGGCATTACCGGGTGTAACTTTGCGATTGCGGATCAAGGGATGATCAATCTGGATACCAACGAAGGGAATGCCGATATTACCATGGCGATGCCGAAAACGCAGGTCGTGGTGATGGGGATGGAACGGATTGTCCCAAGCATGAAAGAAGCCGAAGTCCTTGATAATATGTTGGCTCGTTCAGCGGTCGGCCAAAAGCTGACCACGTACTGTACCTTTGCGGGGCCCAAAGTTGCTGGGGAAGTTGACGGTCCGGATGATTTTTGGGTGGTAATTTTGGATAATGGCCGTTCCCGGGCGTTAGGAACGGAATTTGAACCGATTTTACAATGCATCCGTTGTGGGGCCTGTTTAAATGTCTGCCCGATTTACCGTCACATTGGTGGAAAAGGCTACGGCTCAATTTATCCGGGTCCCGTCGGGAAAGTTTTGTCACCGATTTTAGGCGGTTATGATCAGTTTGAAGAATTGCCGTATGCGTGCTCATTATGTGCGGCTTGCACGGAAACCTGTCCAGTCAAGATTCCACTTCATGAATTGATTCGTAAGCACCGGATTGTTGAAATGGATGAAAAACACCTCGATCATTCCATGACGAACCTGATTTTAAAGATGGTCGGCGTGGGAACTGGCTCGCCAGCCTTGTTTGGAACGGCAATGAAGATGGCGCATTCGGGCGCGGCGCCGTTTAGTAAACCAATGGGTAAAAATGACGTGCAGGGAATGTACGAAGGGGGCAAAATTAATCACCTGCCCAAAGCGGCGCCGAAGTTGGTCCACGGCTGGGCCGACTTGCGGGATATTCCGACGCCACCCAAGAGTAAGGATAATTTCCGTCACTGGTATCAAAACCATCACCCCATTGAACCGGCGCCGGCAGTAAAAGCAAAGGAGGAGAAAGCGGATGACTGATTTATTAGCGCAAGCCAATACCAAGGCAAACCGAGAAAAATTTCTCAACCACCTGGCCCAACAAGCGGGCCGGGATCGGCATCAAGTTCAACCGTTTGAACCATTAAATGATTTGCCCGACCAAGTGTTGGCAAATCAAGCTCCGCAAGCGTTGTTGACAACTGCAAAGCAAAACAGTGAAGCCGTGGCGGCGAAAGTTTATCTAAAAACCAGCGATGAGTTGGCCAGCTTCTTAGATGAATATCTTCAAACTATTCAAGCTCAAACCTTATTGTTGCCGGGGGTCGGTGAAGCGCAATGGGAGGCTTATCACCTTGCAGATTGGGCTGATCATCCGCAGGGGGTCACGACAACGGTCTGGTCGCCTGACCCGGCTGATCGGGCGCAAAACGCCCAAGCGGCCGACCAAGCTGACTTAGCCGTTGGGTTTGCCGATTACCTGATTGCCAATACTGGGACGATTACGGTCGTGACAACGCCAGCACAAGGCCGCGCCTTTAACTACTTGCCGGAACACTACTTGGCCTTGGTTCCTCAAAGTGGCTTGGTTCGCTCCACCCGGCAAGCAGTGGAAAAATATGAAGCTGCGCTGGCGGACGGCTTTCAGACTTCGGCGATTAATTTTATTTCGGGTCCATCAAATTCCGGGGACATTGAAATGGAATTGGTGGTCGGGGTTCACGGTCCGGTTGATTGTGCCTATGTCATTGTTACCGACCGTTAGCTTAATCTCCTTGTTGTTTTCCCCTTAGCAACAAGGAGATTTTTTATATCACTTGTAGAGATTGCGCACTTTAATTAGAGTGTGGTAAGCTTCAAGTAACAAGAATATTTCGTAGGGGAGTGAAAATGGGTGGATACGCAACGGTTTGTTGAACGACGCAAGCAGTTAGGTTATTCGCAAGTAGCCCTGTGTCAAGGGATCTGTACGCAATCAACCTTAAGTAAATTTGAAAACGGCTTGCAAATTCCTTCGTTGGCAATTTTAAGTAAGCTGTGTGCGCGACTGGGGTTTAGCATTGATGACCTGAATACGCAAGACCCGTCGTCAATTCGTTACTTGCGGGACTTATTAACGCTGATTGAAGAAAATTTGATGATTGAAAATTACGGCCGGGTGCAGGAACTTTTGGGAAAATTGGATCCGCAGACAATTCAAGTTCCCGAAGAGCAAATGCACTATTACTACCTCGAAGGGATGTCCGCGGTGTTAACCAATAAACGCCCAGCGGAGGCGTTATTTTCGTTTGCCCAAATTCTCGATGCGTTAGACGAGCAGCACCAAACGGTTTATTCTCAATTGGCCTACTTAGGCAAAGGGGTGTTGTATGTCCGGAAAGAAGATTTGCAACAAGCGGCCTTCTTCTTTGATAAGGTTGCTACGTACCTAAACCATTTGGTGACCAGTGCGACCGCAGCGGAGTTGCAAGGGGAACGCTACTTTCAAATGTTGACCTTAATGTATTATTTGGCCGAATACCATTCGCTATTACAAGAAGTTACCCAAAGTAATGAATTGATTGAGATGGCTTTGGACCTGTGCGGGGTGAAGCATGTGACTTATTTCTTACCCCGGCTGAAGTTGCTGCAAGCCAAGAACCTGATCTTGGCACATGGTGAATTACCCCAGATCAAAACAGTTTTGAATGATGCCTTGGCCTTTGCCCGGCTAAACCGGAACCAGTCGGTGCAAGTTCAGATCATGGCCCTTCAAAAAAATTTATCCGCCCAGTAGCAAAACCGCGTCAAGGAGTCAAAGCTTGGCGCGGTTTTAGTTTGATTAGGGCTTAGACCCTGGGGTGATGGAGGAAATGACGTAAGCGTGTCAAACCGGCTTGTAAGGTTGCCTGGGGAGCACAGTAGCCTAACCGAACATAGCCAGGCTGACCAAAGGCTTCTCCGGGGACGAGTAACACGCCGGTTGCTTTCAACAATTTGAGGCAGAAGGCTTGCGTTGGTTCATTAATCGCCAACCGGGGGAAGGAAGTTGAGACTAACGCTGGTTGCTGTAATGACAGCAAGGGTTCTTGTTGTAACCAATTCTGATAGTATGCATAATTTGCCTGAATCAGGGCTCGATTCCGCGCTAAAATAGTTTCCCGATGCTGTAAGGCATAGGTCGCAAATTGATCATTCAATACCCCGCCACAAATCATGGTGTAGTCCCGAAGTTTACGAACTTGCTTGATTAAATGTTGGTCCGGACTGGCTAACCAACCGATCCGCAAGCCGGGCAATGAGTACGTTTTGGACAGTGAATTGGTACTGATACCACGTTCATACAGGTCGACAATCGGCACGACCTGCGGGGCCGCAAAGGGTTGGTAAACTTCATCCACTAGGACGTAAGCGCCCACGCGGGCTGCCAATTGTACAACAGCGGTCAGGGTATCGCGCGACAAAACAGTGCCAGTCGGGTTGTTGGCGTTGTTAAGGCAAATTAGCTTTGTGTTGGGCTGCAGCAAGCGGCGTAGTTCGGTTAGGTCGGGTTGCCAATTGGTTTCCGGATGGAGATGCCAAAAATCAACGATTGCGCCGAGGGCTTTGGGACCATCGTACAGTTGTTGGTAGGTGGGATACTCGGCAATGACGTGGTCACCAGGTTCGATCAGTGCCAAGCAAGCGAGGAGGTTGGCCCCGGTTGCCCCATTGGTTTGCAAAATGTTGGTCGGCAAAAGTTGCTGATACAGCTTGGCAACCGCCGTTTTAAAATCCGGTGAGCCTTCAATCCAACCATAGTTTTCGGGCATTTGGGTGGCTGCGGCCAAAAAACTGGGTAAATCATCCCCCGTTAGCTGGAACAATTCTGCCAGCGTCATTGAGGCAATCGTACTCTGTGAAATATCATAGCGGGCTTGTTTTTCCCAACGATTGAGCCACGCTTCAACCCCAAACTCAGCAAATTTAACCATGATGATGCCTCCTGACTAATAGTAATTAAATTAATTATACGTTATCACGAAAGCGCATTCAAGATCGGGAGAGGGACAAAAAAAGTTGGACTTGGCAGTTGCCAGTCCAACTAAGGATAAATGGTTATTCATTTGGGTGGTCCGCAGTACCTTGCTGAAACGACTTAATCATCGCTTGCAGTTGTTTGGCCGTGCTGGCAGAGCGGAAGTGGTACTGGTTGCTAGCGGAGTCATCTTTTAGCGCGGCCCAGAATTTGTCGGGATCAAATGCTTGGGCGAGGGCATTTAGTAAGAGACTTAAATTTTTAATTTGCCGGCGCTCTTGCCGGTTGGCCTGAAAGGAACTGGTGAAGTCTTGGATGTCTAGATCGGCTAAACCGACGAATTCCAACACGTGCAAGTAATCTTGCAAAATAGCGCCATCGTATTTTTTCAGCAACTGGTTAACGGTTTTGCGCTCTTTTAAGGCGTCAATCAAGTAGCTGGCGGCGCCGAAGACTAAGGCTGGATCATACTTAGCCAAATCAATACCCGGTAATTCATCCGGTAAGGCCGTATCAGCCCGGAGATCAGCTTCGGTCGGCAGTTGGCCAAAGTGTTGGTCCAAGGCACGTTGGGCTGGGGTCTGGTTGGCGGCACGTTGGCCTTGTTTTGCTGCTTGAATCGGCAGTGTTTGAGCAGTTTTAACGCTAGTCGCCAGTTTAGCCACTTCGGCGGGGGAAAGGACGGCTTCGCCAGTTTGGCTGTTCAGAATGGTTACCCTTCCTTTAGCGAATTGCTCCTTGAATTGGTCATTGCTCAGCAGCCATTTTAAACTTTCGCGGGCGGTTGCTAAATCGGCCCAGCGAGACAGCCGGTCATTAATTGATTTAATGAAGTTCTTTTGGGAATTGCTCCAGTACCGCCGGGGTTGATTTGGACTATCTAAGACGATTAAGTAAGGGGTCTTCCTAAACATTTTCGGGTGGGCCGTTAATGATTGCGGGGTTGGTTGAGTCGGTTTGCGCTTGACCTGGTAATTAGGGGCGGGGGACGTGGCAACTGGTTGCTTTTGCCCGGTAGCTAAGTTTAAGATTTCAAAGCGATCTGTGCTCTTATTGCCAAACAGGGTCGGGTATTGTTGTTTAAGTTGCGCAAAGTGAATTTCACCCGGGTTTTCCCAAGTATACTTTCGTTTACCGTTGCCAGTAAAACCAGGGTTGGCCCAATAGGAAGTTTTACCACTCGATTTTGCGGTATAAATTAATGCATATGCCATTTTATCAATCCTTTCTCAGTAGTCATTATTTTTAATTGTACCATTTTTCAGTGCCAAGACTGGTCGATGCGGTTGGTTTCTTGCTACAATAAGAGTAAAGCAACCAACAATAGACATCAGAAGGGATGATTCCATGCAATATGCAGCAAAGGCGCCAGCACTCTGGCAAGCAATGGCAAAAGAAGAAGAACGACAACAGGCAACAATTGAGCTGATCGCTTCGGAAAATATCGTTTCTGATGCGGTCCGGGAAGCCCAAGGGTCGGTTTTGACCAACAAGTATGCGGAAGGCTACCCCGGCAAGCGTTACTACGGGGGCTGTGAATTCATCGACCAAGTTGAACAACAAGCAATTGATTACGCGAAGGAATTATTTGGGGCCGCGTACGTAAACGTACAACCCCACTCTGGTTCGCAAGCCAATATGGCCGTTTATCAAGCTTTACTTCAGCCGGGGGATGTCATCCTCGGGATGGGGATGGATGCTGGGGGACACTTAACCCATGGCGCAAAAGTGAACTTCTCGGGGCAAAACTATCAAGCTTATGGATATGCCTTGAATCCGGTAACTGAGGAATTAGATTACGCTGCTATTCGGCAACAAGCCTTAGAAGTGCAACCAAAGCTGATTATCGCTGGGGCTTCGGCCTACAGTAAAATTATTGATTGGCAAGCTTTCCGTGAAATAGCGGATGAAGTTGGAGCTTACTTGATGGTTGATATGGCTCACATTGCTGGTTTGGTCGCTACCGGTGCGCACCCTAGTCCAATTCCGGTGGCAGACGTAGTAACCACGACAACCCATAAGACGTTACGGGGGCCGCGCGGGGGGATGATTCTCTCTAAGGATGCTGAATTGGGCAAGAAGTTTAACTTTGCTCTTTTCCCAGGGACGCAAGGGGGACCGTTGGAACACGTAATTGCGGCCAAGGCCCAAGCCTTCTATGAAGATTTGCAACCAGCGTTTGCTGATTATATCCAACAAGTAGTTAAAAATGCCGCCGCGATGGCTGAAGTTTTCCAAGCATCGGATCTGGTGCGGGTTGTTTCTGGGGGAACAGAAAATCACTTATTGAACCTTGACTTAACCAAGACTGAATTGACGGGGAAAGAAGCTCAAGCCTTGCTCGATTCCGTTCACATTACCACTAATAAGGAATCAATTCCGAATGATCCGCGCAGTCCATTTGTTACGAGTGGGCTGCGGATTGGGACGCCAGCAATTACCAGCCGGGGCTTTAAGGAAGCCGATGCTCAGCAGGTAGCTAAGTTAATCTTGCAAGCCTTAGCAGCGCCGACCGACCAAGCCAACTTACAGGCAGTGGCGGCTGGGGTAGCTGAATTAGTCACTAAGTACCCAATTCAATAATTAAGCCCAATAAAAAAGGCCGGTCCCGTGGGACTAGCCTTTTTTTACTGACAAGGGGATGTTTAGCAAACTCCTTGAGCTTCAACCGCCTTGGCAACCTTTAAGAATCCGGCAATGTTGGCCCCAACTACGAAGTCATCTTCAGCCCCGAATTCCTTTGCCGTAGTGGCAATGTTATTGTAAATCGTTTCCATAATCTGCTTTAATTGACCGTCTACTTCCTCAAACGTCCAGCTTAAGCGTTCGGAGTTTTGGCTCATTTCAAGGGCAGAAACGGCAACCCCACCGGCGTTAGCGGCCTTCCCAGGCACGAAGAGCACGCCATTTTCTTGCAAGTACTTCGTTGCATCTAAAGTCGTTGGCATGTTAGCACCTTCAGCTACGACCTTAACTCCACTGGCAACTAACTGCTTGGCATCATCTAAGGTCAATTCATTTTGGGTCGCACATGGCAAGGCGACATCAGCCTTAACTGCCCAAACGCCACGGCCTTCGTGGTATTCAGCGCTGTCACGTTCGGCGGCGTACGCCGTTAAACGTTCCCGGCGAACTTCCTTAACCTCTTTGAGCAAAGCAACGTCGATCCCAGCGGGGTCATAGATCCACCCCGTTGAATCAGAAACGGTCACGACCTTAGCACCCAATTGTTGCGCTTTTTCGACGGCATAGGTCGCCACGTTCCCAGCGCCGGAAACGACCACGGTCTTACCCGCCAAATCATCAGCGTGGTCCTTGAGCAGGGCATTCACCAGGTATAACAAGCCATAACCGGTGGCTTCCGTCCGGGCTAAGGAGCCTCCCCATTCGAGGCCTTTCCCCGTCAAAACTCCTTCAAAGCGGTTGGTCAAGCGCTTGTATTGACCAAAAAGATAGCCAATTTCCCGGGCGCCCGTTCCAATGTCCCCAGCTGGGACGTCGATGTCGGCCCCGATGTACTTGTGCAGCTCAGTCATAAAACTTTGACAAAAGGCCATGACTTCCCGGTCAGACTTTCCCTTTGGGTTAAAGTCTGAGCCCCCTTTGGCCCCACCAATTGGCAAGGTCGTCAGGGAGTTTTTGAAAATTTGTTCAAAGCCTAAGAACTTTAAAATTCCCAGGTTAACAGTAGGGTGAAGCCGCAAGCCCCCCTTGTAAGGACCTAAGGCATTGTTGAATTCAATCCGGTACCCATTGTTAACTTGTACTTGGCCTTGGTCATCAACCCATGGCACGCGGAAGAGGAGTTGCCGATCGGGCGTCGTCAGCCGTTCTAACAAAGCGAGTTGCCGGTATTTGGCTTCATCTTTTTCAACGGCTGGGCGAATTGATTCAAGCACTTCTTTAACAGCCTGGTGAAATTCCGGCTGAGCGGGGTTTTGTTCAACAACACGGGTATATACATCATCAATATAAGACATCGACAAATTCCTCCTTACACTTGAGCAAAAGTGTTATCTAACAACACCTAAAAGTATATCGGAGGCTAAGCGAACCTGTCAACGCGTCTCTTGGACTAAGATTAAAAGTTTCTCATTTTACTTTAATCAATTAAGAAAAAACGCTTACGAATGAGTAGCAATTTAAAAATTTTAACTAATTAGTGCGTTCTCCGTTGCTAAGAGGCCACGATTTTTAACCAATGTTTCAATAAATGCGGTAAAATGAGGACAATAAGTTAGTTGTAGAGATGGGGGAGTCAACAATGGAAAAACAGCAACCGGCAGAACTTAAACAAAGCGTCCGCCTAAAGCAAATTATGGCCGTGATGCGGAAATACCATTTCATCTCCAATTTTTACCACCAAAGGGAGCCGGAGGCGATTTGTGGGGCCCTACAAGAGTTAGGGCCCACATTTATTAAACTGGGCCAAATCCTTTCGACTCGCCCCGATTTAGTCTCAGGCGACTACGTAAAGGCGCTTCGTAAACTGCAAGATCAAGTTAAAGCAGACCCGTTTTCGAGTGTGGAACATACTTTTGAAACGGCAACCGGAAAGTCGCTTAGCGCTGTTTTTAAACAATTTGAGCCCGAACCGTTTGCCTCAGCTTCAATTGGTCAGGTGCATCATGCCCAATTGTTAGACGGCACCCCAGTAGTCGTGAAAATTCAACATCCAGCAATTACCCAGCTGGTCAGTACTGACTTAGCCTTGTTGCGGCGGGCGATTAAAATGATCAAGTATGTGCCAGCTAAGACGGCCGTCGTTGATTTGGACCGGACCCTGGATGAAGTCAGCAGCTCACTGTTGAGTGAAATTGATACCCTTCATGAAGCTAAAAATGGGGAAGAATTTTACCGCTTGAATAATAAGCAGGGGATTTTTATCGTGCCCGAAGTTTACCGGTCATTTTGTGCCCCGCAGGTGTTAGTTAACCAAGCGATGACAGGAAAGAGCATTCGCTATTTCTTTGATGCTGCTACGGCTGAAGAACAAGAACGCAATCACTTGCTTGCAATCGCGTTAGTTCATAACTTTATGAAGCAAGTTTTTGTCGATCATTTTTTCCATGCCGATCCTCATCCAGGCAACCTGCTTGTTACACCGGCTCCGGCCGGGGAGATGACTACCAGTAAGACGGTTACGCATGAATTTAAACAAACTTCAATTACTTATCAGCAGCAAACACCGTTACCACCTTACCGGTTGGTTTACCTTGATTTTGGCATGATGGGGCGTCTCACGCCAGTAATTGCGGACGGGATTGCGGAGGTGATTTTGGCGCTCACCAGTAAAGACTACCACCGGATCGCCCAAACTACCCTGGCCATTTGCAATCAAACGGGGGAACTCGACCAGCAACGCTTTACCAGAGAGTTGAGCACTTTTTTGCGTCCGTACTTAGCACAAGGGCTCGGTCAAATTGATTTTTCAAATATGTTGTACCGAATTATTCAGCTTTGTGAGGAGAATAATCTCCAAATTAAGCCAGAAGTAACATTGTTGATCAAAGCCTTCGGAACGTTGGAAGCAACGATTGCCCGCCTTGACCCGCAACTTTCAATGATGGCTGTAGCCCGGCCATTCGGCTTAGCCTACCTCAAACGGAAGTTGAAAGTCCGTGATTTAGCCGATGATGCTGTGTTTAAATTGTGGTCGGTCTTAGATTCGGCGGGTCAACTACCGGAACGGCTTGATACTGCTCTGGACATCTTTAACGGTGGTGGAATTGAGGTGAAATTGCGCTATGAAGGTCAACGCCAATTACTCAAACAAGTTGAACGGATTGCCAACCGGCTTTTAGTTGTCATTATTTTGGCCGCTGTGATTCTTAGTTCGTCAATGTTAGTTGAAAGCAGCATTGACCACCCACACATTTATCGCTTGGGCGTCGTGGGGTATGCCATTGCCATTGGGATCATTGTGATCTTAGTGGTCAGTGAGGTGTGGCACCGAGTTCGCCGGTGGCGCAATAATCGTAAATAAAACTAAGATAAGGGAAGTTTTTGTTTAAAATATACCTGTCATTAAAATCTCAGTTTTAATGACAGAAGTTCGAAAAAGATTATCAGATCAACTTTTTAACCTTTTTACGTGTGGATTTGTACTTGTACTGATTTGCGTAACATTTGCGAACGCTGCTACTGTAAAAGATTTTGATTGGCATCTAACGCGTAAATTTGCAGCACCCGATTAATGTATTCAACATCGTTTTGGGCTTCATGAAACGGCAATTCACGTCGTAATCCCAAAAGACCAACCAAGCTGCGCAATGAAACCATCGCTTTGCCGTTTAAAGCGTCCGTTTTTAAAATTGCAGCTAAGTCGATTAGCTGGATTTGTTGCCAAAAACAGCGTTCAGTTGGCCACTGGTGTCGCTGGGCTTCACCATTTAAAACGTGCAAATCAAAGTGATTATCATAACTTAATAAATAATGAATTGGTTGGCGTTGAATGAAATGCTGAATTTTTCGCATGGTCGTGTCAAGGTCGAATTTGATGGCTTCTTGGTAGGTCAAATTGGTGGTTTTAAGGAATTTAAGCTGTTGGACTGGGGCCATGTCGCTGGGCTGAAAAACGGTATAGTTAAACTGTTCATGGCGGCCAAAAATTCGCCCTGCCAGCTGACCAACATGGGTGTTTTCTGCCCCGGTCCCATAAAATTCCAGGTCTAAAATCAGCACATTGGCAGGACTGTTTAAGACTTGCCGGAGCGCTTTGAGGGTTTCAATCGGCGGTTGCGTGCGTCTGGCAACTGGGGTAGCGAGCACCCGGCGCGCCTTAGCGGCACTCATTGGAACCAACGCCTCCTTCCTTTGCGGCTGAAGCTTCGTTAACAATTGGGCGAGTTTAGCTTCATCTTGGGGCTTGAGGCTGGGCGTAGTTAAGTCCCCTTCCCTGATTGGAGCAACGGCAGGCAGGTCCTTGGCATGGCGTGATTTTTTATGGCTCATGGCCATCTCCCCTTTCGATAAAATTCTTAATGTTAGTATAACAGAATCATGGGGGACAAAAAAAGTGTCCTATTGCTAGGACACTTAAACAGTAACGGTTTATCTTTATGGTAAGAACCCTTCCTTGCGGGCATTGTCTTGGATGTCTTGTAAGGTTTTAGCCGAATTTGCCATGGCCGCTTGTTCGTCTTCGTTTAACGGCATTTCGATGATCCGGGCAATCCCGTTGGCGTTAATAATGGCTGGCGTCCCTAAGTAGACACCGTGTTGGCCGTATTCTCCGGTCATGTAAGCGCCGATTGGCATCACCGCATTCGTGTTGCGTAAGATGGCTTCCGTAATCCGAACCAAGGCAGAAGCGACCCCGTAGTAAGTCGCCCCCTTACCTTCGATAATGCTGTAAGCCTTGTGACGGACGTTATCTTCAATTTCTTTTAATTCATCTAAGGTGTAACCTCGGTCCTTAGCAAATTCCAGTAATGGCTTACCCCCAATCGTTGCCGTTGAGAAGGCAGCGAATTCGGAATCACCGTGTTCAGCCATTACGTAAGCTTCAATGCTGCGTGAACTGACATTGAACAACTTCGCTAAGGCAATCCGCAACCGGTAAGAGTCCAGCGACGTCCCAGACGATAGGACCCGGTTAGCCGGGAAACCAGAGAATTCCCGGACCGCATTCGTTAAAATATCAACCGGGTTCCCGGCAACTAAGAAGATCCCTTGGAAACCAGATTCCACAACGTTCTTAGTAATATCTTTGATGACCGCCAGGTTTTTGTTGACTAATTGTAACCGCGTTTCGCCAGGCTTTTGTGGTACCCCTGCCGTAATAACAACCAGATCTGCTTCCGCACAGTCGGCGTAATCCCCTGGCACCATGTGAACCGGGGTTTCAAAAGCGGCCACCGCGTCTTCCAAGTCTAAAGCGTTCCCAACGGCCTTCTTCTTCGTGTGGTTGATGATGATAAATTCATCTGCTAACGCGTGTTGAGCCATCGAGTAGGCATAGGCGGTCCCAACAGCCCCGGCCCCAATCATAACAACTTTTTTCCGGTGATTCATAACCATGAATGCTCCTCCTTGTAACTAAAATCTACAATCCTTAATCTAACCGTTGTCATTAAATGACAAACGTTTGCTCACAAATTCATTATTGATGGATCTTCTTTGAATGTCAAGCGTTTACAGTTGAAATGCCCCAAATTGCTTGTGAAATGCCCTGCTTACAAATAAATTGCCTAGACCATTTAATTTGCTCCGCAACTAATCCTTTCTTTGTGCAAACTTAAGCGAGGTCGTTAACCCGATTGGCAGTATCACCATGTAAGATGACATCGAGGGTGGCATCTAAGCCCCCTTCAATTAGATTTGCAACGGCTTCATCGGTGTAATAAGCGACGTGAGGTGAATAGATAATGCGCTCGGAAGCCAGCAATTGCTTAAATAACTCATCCGCCAGGGGTTGGCCTTGTAAATCCAAGGGCACGATGGGGCCTTCATGCTCGTAAACGTCCAGCCCGGCGCCAGCTAACTGTCCTTGTGTTAATGCGTTAAGCAAGGCTTGGGTGTCAATTAATGAACCGCGTGCGGTATTGACTAAGTAGGCGCCGCGTTTGAAGTGCTGAAACATGTTGGCATCAAAGAGGTGGTGGTTAGCGTCATTTGCTGGCATATGCAAGGATACCAAATCGGCTTGCGCGACCGCTTCTTCAATCGAATCAACATAGGTGACAATTCCGGTCAGGGCCGGGTTTTGATGACGATCAAAACCAATCACCTTGGCGCCGATTCCGTGAAAAAGTCGCGCGGCGTGTTCCCCAATTCGACCGGTCCCCAAGACGGCAATCGTCATCTTGCCAATTACGCGGCCGCGGATTGGTGTTTGCCAGGTAAAATTATGTGCAGCAACGCGTTGTTGGATTTGCGGAACCCGCCGCACTAAATTTAAGGCCGTGGTTAAAGCATATTCAGCGATTGACTCCGGTGAGTAGGATGGGACGTTACTGATAATGATGTGGTTTTTCGTGGCTTCTGCTAAATCGTACATATCATATCCCGCACTGCGCTGGGCAATTTGTTTAACTCCCATTGCGTGAAAACGGGCATAGGCTTCTCGCGGAATATCCGTTACCTGTAAAGTGGTAACCCCATCAAATCCATGGGCGTCATCAATGGTGTCTTCATTGATGACATCGGTGGTCATTGCAAGCTTAACTTGATGCTTTTGGGCCCACCGCTCGGCAAAGGGCCGATCTTCAGCTTTCACGCCATACATTTTAATTGAGTACATGTGCTCACCTCATTGATTTAATTACTGTTAAATAAAGTTTAGCATTTAGATCAGTTGCTGAGAACGTTCGTTTCACGGGTGACCGTGTTTCTTAACATAAAAATGATAATTAGATTAAGTTGAATTAAGCACATGACTGACTCCCAAATGCCATAACCAGTTGATCAAGCGGTTAAGAATTTGAAGCATAGGGTCACGAACTTATTTTTTGCAAACGTTTTATGATTTTAATTAGAAAAAGATTAAATTTTGCAGTTGACATTCTAATGGAATTCCCTTAGACTAAGTTCCATCAAAAGTTAATAACACATATTTTTAAGGAGGGACTGCTTATGGAAGCGCGCGTCAAACCTGCTTCAAAGCAAGCTACTACATATCAAGAGGCTTCCCGCTTTAAGGAAGCACTCTATCGAGTCTTTGCTGCTACTGCCCAAGCAATCTTAGTCGTTCTTGGTGGTGGCCTGTTACTGGCAACGATTGGGAATCTGTCGGGGATCCATGCCCTTTCCCTGGTTGGTTCAGAAGCCCAAGCCTTGTTGGCACCAGCAATCGGGGTGGCGGTAGCCTCACAATTAAACACGAATACCTTGGTAACTTTTGCTTCCCTGGTTTCAGCCACCGTCGGAGCAAATGCCGTGCACTTTACCAGTGCCAGTGTAAATGCCGCCACGGCAACTGGCCAAGCCAGCGTTTCACTGGCTGGAGCGCCTATCATCACTTCTGGACAACCAGTTTCAGCGCTGTTAGCCGCAGTGGCTTGTGTCCTGGTTGGAAAGTACCTGACGGGCAAGACCCCACTGGACATGGTCTTGGTACCATTTGGGGCTTTGGCGGTTGGGGTAACCTTTGGTCTGTTGGTTGCTTCTGTGGTTACTCCAGCCCTGTTGGCGGTCTCGGCTTACATTGCCCACACGATGACGGTCTCACCAGTCTTGGGGTCAGTGGTAATTTCACTGGTTTGGGCCCTCTTCTTGATGACGCCGGCCTCTTCTGCCGCTTTGGCAGTTGCCTTGACATTAGATCCGGTTTCTTCTGCAGCCGCGTTGATTGGGACCACGGCGCAGTTCGTAGCCTTTACGGCAATGTCATGGCGCCAAAATAACCTGGGAGCAAATATTGCCCAAGGGTTGGTTACGCCAAAGCTACAATTTCCGAATTTGCTGTTAAATCCATATCTGTTGGTGCCATCGATGGTTTCCACTGCGGTCTGTGCGCCAGTAGCTACGGTGCTGTTCCACTTCCGCTCAACGTACACCTTGGGCGGTCTGGGACTGAACTCGCTGATTGCGCCAATCGCCTACCTTTCACGGGGCTGGGATCAATTCGCTGTTTACATGGCCTTCGGGGTTGTGGTCCCAGCGGTAATGTCAGTAACGCTTTACTTAGTAATGAAAAAAGTCGGTTTGATTGGTGAAAACCAATTACACTTGGAAGTAGTTTAATTAAAAAGGCTCAATGCTCCCAAAACGCATTGAGCCTTTAGTATTTAGTGCCAAAAGTGTGCCAACTGAGAAATTAAAAACCGCGTTAGACCATCTCGGTTGCTTACCAAGCCTGGTCTAACGCGGTTTTATTACTTCAAAAAGTCAGGGGCTAAGAATTCAGGATTCGGGTAGTGATAGAAGCCTTGCCCGCTTTCCCGGCCGGTTTGTCCTGCATCAATCATTTCCTTAAGCTTATCAGCAATCAGTTTTGCATCGGGGTTCCCCGTCTGTTGGTAGCTGTTCATTTCAATCTGGTACGGAGTCCGTAGGCCAACCACATCCAAGATCATGAATGGCCCTAATGGCGCCCCGGTAGAAATCATCCAATCTTTGTCGACCAAGTGTGGGTCGGCAATTCCCTTCGCCCACACGGCCAGTGCGGCATTGAGCAGTGGGACTAGTAAGGCATTTAAAATGTAGCCAGGATATTCTTTGTGCATCGTGATTGGCACCATCCCAATCGCCTTGGCAAAAGCTACTGCCTCATCAAAAACAATTGGATCTGTGACCGACGTTCCCACGATTTCAGCGACATTATATTTCCAAATTTGGTTAGCAAAGTGAATGTGTAAGAATTGAGCTGGCCGATCCACGTACTGCACCAATTGGCTCGGCATCATCGTGGACGAGTTGCTGGCCACGATGGTTTTAGCAGGTAGCACTTTCATTAATTCACTGTACATTTTAGCCTTAATTTCCACGGCTTCCGGGATGGCTTCGATTACGAGGTCGGCATCCGCTACGGCCGCCGCCAAATCATCAGTAACCTGGATGGTCGCCAACGCTTGATCAAATTCGGCTTGGGGCAGTTGAACATCGCGTGCGTATGGTGCTGCTAACGCCGCTAACCGTTGTTCAGCCACAGCAATTTGGGGGTCATAAGCAGCGACATGCATTCCTTTTAGGGCGGATTGAAAGGCAATTTGACTGCCTAAGGTGCCGGCCCCGATAATTGTTACATTTTGAATGGTCATCGTTATTACCTCCTTAACAATCTTATTCCACCTTTATTTTATCACGAAAGCGGTTACAAAAGGTAAAAAAGGCCATAAAACGACAAAAGTCACCAAATGTCGTTTTATGGCCGCCTGTGGTAAACCTAACGTGAGCCAGGGAGCGTGACGCCTAACTCTTCACCCAACGTTTTCATTTGAGCGTAAGTTTTTTCATCCACTTCAACCCCCCGTTGCCGATTTTGGGCTAACAAGCGATATTCACGATCCCCTGGAATCCAAATTTGTTTTCCAGGAATTGCTGGTAGCTGCCGAATTCGGTCTAACATCCGGGTCGCATCAGCCGCTAATTTAGCTGGCTCGCCGAAGAAAGCTGGGTCGAAAACCAATAAGAATTGGGAAAAATCATGCTTACCTTTTACGGTATCCGCTGAAATAGACCCTTGGGCTAAAATGCCGGTTAGGATTTCAATTACTAATGAATTGCCCATCCCTTTGTAATTTGAATTCTCTTCGAAGAGGCCCCCTAAGGTCAAGAGTCCCCCGCCCTTTTGGTCAGTTGAAAAGGCGGCCGCGGCCAAGATCTCCTCAGCTTCTTTAGGGTCGCGAACGACTTGGCGGTTCTTATCGACGACCCATTCACCCGGCAAAGTTTCACCCCGCTTGTCTTTAACCTGGATTTTGCCGCCGGAAACTGCCGCGGTGGCGCAATCAAACATAAATGGGTGGGGCTGGGCTGGGAAGCCGAAGGCAAAAGCATTTGAACCTAAGAATGCCGTGGTGGCATTAGTCGGCACCACTAAGGGTCGGGTGTTAGTCAGGGCAACACCCACTAACCCGGCCTCAAGGGCCAGGCGGGTATAGTAGCCTGCCGTTCCAAAGTGATTGGAATTCCGGACGACCGCCATGGCGATCCCGGTTTGTTTGGCTTTTTTAATAATTTCTCGCATTGCTAAACGCGCCGCAAGCTGGCCCATGTTTTGATTGGCATCGACCAAGACCAGCCCCGGTCGCTGTTTGATTACCGTTGCCTGCTTTGTTGGTATAATAGTGTGGTCCTTGACCATTTGGGCATACCATGCCAAACGGTTAATCCCGTGCGAAGAAATTCCGCGTAAATCCGCATCGACTAATGTATCCGCCAAAAATTTGGCATCATCAGCCGAAAAATTTAGTTTAACAAAAATCTGTTCCAAGTAGGTCCGTTCACTTTCAGCCAAAATTCGCATTCAGCATCGCTTCTTTCTCATTGTTTTATCATCTTTTTATAATTTTAAAGTGATCTGAGCAAATGTCAAGATTAAAAAAACTCCGCTGTGCTTAGTGCACACCGGAGTAAAATTAGTAATTACTTTTCCGTTGCCTTTTCCAAGGCCTTCATGATTGAAGGGTTCTTGGAGTGAAAGACAGCTTTAATTTTGGTAACTGTCTATTTATAGCCATAATGTTGATAAATCAACTTTTACGATCGAATTTAATTCCCACTAAAATTCATCTAATGTCAGTTTGTGCCAATAAAGTGTACCTTTTTTGTACCTTTTTGCTTATGTAGCGTAACAGGCCCCGTAGGGTATCTGCCGCTCTCACCCATTATCTTAGCATAGCTAAGAGGGTTTTTAGTGACAACTTATCGTGCCAGTGTTATTATCAATATGTAAAGAGGCCGCTTTAAAGGCGGTGGCTTTAGTTACAGATAATCAGTTAAAAAATAACCGTCCTGGAACCGGCCAAAGTTACAGGGGCGGTTATTTTTTGTTTTGGTGATTGTCGATGTATGTCAGCAACGCTATGATAAACGTGCCAAACAGCAACATCAGCGAAATCGCTTGATAGACGCTCACACCGGCTGGAACCTTTCTGGAGATTTTGTGCTAACATTGGCACCACCTCTTTCGGGAAAACAGCCACCGCCCATAAAACTTCCTCGTTGATAGTATACCATGCACACCCTCAGTCATAAATTGGCTGGGGGCGTTTTTGTACTCTCTTCAGCTATCTCACTTACTTAAACGTGCCGTAAGCTGCCCCCGTGATAGCGTTGCGGACAGCTACGTAAGCATACTGCCCGTTACCACGCGGTTGGCGCACGTAGACATATCCATCGTGCCGGGACCAGGCATCGTACTTAATCGTCAATCCCGGTCCAGCATATAGTAGCGTGGTCGATAGCGGCTTGGCGCCATAGCGTAGATGGAGCCAAGTGTTGCTGACAAATGTGCCACGCTCCCTGTGCCACGTGTCGCCTAGCTCATCAGTCCATGTCTTTGGGGTAGTTGGTTGCTCAGCCTTGCTAGTGCCACCCTTTGCCGCCGAGTTCGAGGTTGCCGGACTCGATGGCTGCTTAGTTTCGGCTGCGCCATCTTTAATTGCCCCCTTGATCTTAAGGACTTGGCCGGGATGGATAACATCGTTGACCGTCTTGCCATTTAATTGGGCCAATTGGTACATATCTAACCCAACCCGTTGCGCAATGGCCCACCAAGAGTCGCCAGCTTGGACCGTGTACGTACTCCCCGTCCGGTTTGACTGATCTGGTTGGGTTGGCTTAACCGGCGTGTCCTCCTTAACCTCACCGGTCCGCACGAAATGATCAATCAGCTCAACATTGCCGTCCACACCGTACCAGTTGTCCGCGTATTGCCACAGCGCAACGTACTTCATCGATGGGAAGTAGTTAAAATTGGGTCCAGTCTGGTTGGCCGTAGTGATGTACGATGCCGCCCACAGGCAAGTCCCGTAGCGCTGGCCAATCTGCTCAATGTCGACGTAATGCTGCAAGTACCAGGCACCAGAATAAAGGGCTGGTTTGTAGCCAGCGTCCTTGATTGTGTCCATGTACGCGATAATCGCTCGGGTGTTAGCCTGGACGTTGTTAGTCGCCCCTGCCTCATAATCCAGTGCAATTGTCGACCCCTTTTTGAGGCCTACGCGCTGGGCATCGCTGATGGAGTAACGGGCCATGGTTCGGGCCCAATTACTATCTGCGCCAAATTGACCCCAGTAATAAGCCCCAATGTCCTGGCCACTAGCCTGCGCGTTTGCGAGCTGAGCGCTGGCCTTAGGGTTTTGATAGTGGGCTCCTTCCTGACCACCGGAGCCACCAAGTTTGACGATCGTAAATCGCGACCCCAAGGCATACCGCTGTTGCATCCACCACAGGGTACTGTCTTGGTAGCTGGCAACGTCCTGGCCCAATCGGCGATCGGCATGAGCTGCTGATGGCAAGGCGGCGGCCATCAAAAAAGCGCCAGCCATTAAGGCCAGCGCTTTGAGTTGTGTCTTATTCATTATTGTCCTCCTTGGTTTTTACCTCACCGGATCCTTCGACAAAGCCCGCTACTGAGGCGACCGCTAAGATTGTGTTGATGATGCCAGCAATCTGATCCCAATGCCCATAGCTAAAGCCACAAGCGAGCATGATTTGTTGCGCTAAGACAATCAACAACGTCAAAAAGGCAGCGATGGTGGTTTTATTTAACGTACCATCATGATTTAAAAATTTCTGTTGTAAGTTAGTTTTCATCGATCTTCCTCCTGTTGTGTTTCTAATCTGATTAAGCGCCTTTCGTGGTCATCAATGGCTTGGTGCATACGGCTCTCAGTCTGCTTGCGCTCTTCCATGTCCGACCGCAGTTGCTTGATGGTTACGATCAGCTCAGCCATCGTTTCGCGCACTCCGTTCATGGTCTCGTTGATGCGATCAAAATCCTGCCGTGATGACTCGCGTGCAGTGCGACTGATGCCCGACCGCGCATAAGCTGCGATTGCGGCAACCAGTGTCAAGATCGCCACCCATTCTCCCCAGTCGAGTCCTGCAAAGTGATGTGGGTCCATTGCTTTCTCCCCCTTTCTCCCTTCGCGTTATCAAAATCGCCAGTTCAGGCTGCATAGTTATTTGCAATCTCCTGCAAAGCCGCCCCATAAGGTACTGTTAGCTTTCTCTGGCGACTGTTTTTAGCTAGGCTTGACTGGCATCCGTGCTCGTGGATTCGCTGGCGCCGGCTGACGTAGACGTGCTTGCTTCCACGTAGTCCTTGCCAGTGATCTGTTTGTATTGCTCAGCGGTAACGCTTCCCAACTGAACATACTGGTCAATCGGGAAACCAAGGTTATACAAACTTTGCACATTTAAGAATGACTGCTCTTGGCGCTGCTTCTGCAGTTGTTGAAGTCGAGCTAAAATATTTCGATTAAACATTTGCCTGTACTTCCTTTCCGTCTGAAATAGCTTGTGCAGACTGACTACCAGCATCCCCACTTAGCGCTTGCGTGATGAGATTAACTGTTTCGTTGAGATTAGCAATCTGCTTAGATAAACCGCTAACTGATTTCTGTAGGTCATAATCTGAGTTGGTCCCATGCCAAGCATCGGTTTTCTTATCATAGATTGGCTTTAGCAGCTCATAAACTTTACCATTTAGCACAGCAACCGGTGCCGAGGTAGTGGAGCCAACTGGCTGGTTCTTACACTGCACTTTGCCAGCGTACTCAAACGTTACTGGATCATAGATATAGTATGTTTGCATTCTTACACTCTTCCTTTCTAATCCTTAGCCTGATAACTGAAGGTCAAAATAGCCTCTGTTCCTGCAGGAACAGTATCATAAACTTTAATCTGTCCATCATTGGTAAAGGCTTGATATGTTTGTTTTGTTCGCTGTTGTAGAAATTGGATATAGCAACCGTCCCACGGTTTGAATGTCGGCGGGAAGCTGATCAAGCTCTGCATATATCCCAGATCTTTAGTTACGGTGAAGCCAACATTCAAAAAGCATTGACCGTTGGAATCGCGCTTTAGAGTCTGGCCCTGAATTGTTACCCCATCTGCCGGACTAATCTGTGCTGAATATGTTTTGTACAAATCAAGATCGGTATTCCAAATAACACAGTCAGCTCCACCATCATAATGAGTCAGTTCGGGGAAGTTACTAAACTGGCAGTTGGTAATGATAATCTTGCATCCTTGATTAGTCGAATAAGCTCTCAGGTGGTCCCATGTTGGCTCGCCTGAGTAATTTGACCAACGCCAACTGGCTGAATTGACATACACTTTGGAGCTATCAGTACAGTAGATCAGTGGAGTATCCGCGCTGTTGGCAGGGTCTTGGTGTCGTTCAATGTCCCCACCGATCACATTGATTGTTGCTCCAACGGTTGCCCGGAATGTCTGGTAGTTTGTCTCATACGAGCAACCAACCATTGTTAAGTGTGAGCTAGCATCTGCCGCCACGCTGTTCATTGTGATTACGGATCCGGTAATTGTCGCAATGCTCTTGTTCGTTGCTACGATTGCTGAAGCCTGTGGTCGAATACTCTCAAAACCGCAGTCAACCGTCGAGGCATGGATTGAGTGATCCAAGAACAGGCTTGCAGTCAAAGCACCGTTACTCTGCGTTTGAGATAGGTTTAAGCCAAACGACTCATACTGCTTAATGTTGAGGTAGAAGCCGTAGGCAAAGCAATGGCTCAAGCTAAGATAAGCAGTACCAATAGCAATAATCCCGTAGTTTGCTCTAGTGGGAGAAGTAATGTCTGGCGAGCTGAAGCTCATTGATTCCAGTTTAATCTGATGGTGGTAAACTGTTTCGTTCTGATTATTAGCTGGTCCAATGATCAAAGCAACATCTAGCTTGCTGAGGTCAATTGTCCGATTATTAAAGATACAAGTGTAGCCAGATAGATCGGTAGTGGTCTTCTGAAATTCCGTCTTAGCGTCCCCGACTAGCCGACAGTTAGTAGCTGACAAGATTAGCGTCTTGCTGACATTATAACGGCCATTTGGAAAGTAGATATTAGCCCCCTGAGCATAGTTATCAAAGATCATCTGTAGCTTAGCATGATTATCTGCTTGTGAAGGATTGACCCCCCACTGAGCCACGTTGATGACCTTCGGAGTATAGCGGAGCTTGGCGTATAGGCCATTTGCTAGTGCCTCATAGTAATCATCCGGTTTAGTGTCAGTGACATCATAGATAGCTGCCCCGCCGTCTCCCAAGGCATAGTAGCCACCTGTCTTGACGGTTTGACCAGCAACAATGTTCTTGTCAGCCTGCAGGCTAGCTAATGTTGGATAAACGTGCTCATAGATTAAGCCAAGCTTACTGATCTGACCTTGAATAGTCTTTTCAAACGTTTCCGCTTCCGCCTGTGTAAACAATCCTTCCGACTTAATCTTCTCCTCAATCTCCCCCAACCGTGCAGACACGGTTGTAAGCATATTTGCTGTCTCGGTACCTTGTTTGCTGAGTTGATCAAAGAGATTGGTTACTTTAGCCTTGAAATCAGCATTAATGTCATCAAATTTCTTCGTGTGCTCAGCAAAATCAGCTTCGACTTCCTCCAAAATTTGTTCCAACGGGCTAATATACGTACGTGGCACTAAGCCGCCAATCACCTTGTCTGCCAGCACTTGGAGATCAAATTCCAGCGTTGTCACGGACTGGCCGTTTTTTACAATCCGGAAAAAGGCTTGTCGATACGACCCAGCGACCGCAAAAGCGTGACCAGGTAAGTCAAAGCGGAATTGCCCATTTTGTAGATCAATCGGTACAAACCCTGTATCATCAATTACCCGGAAGTCGCCTTTGGAATTTTCCGGCAGTAGGCCTTCAAACCAAACGTTGCATCCGGTCATGTCAAAGGGCGTATGGTCCTCATTAAGGATATTGACAAAGACCTGTCGCATACCACGTTCAAATTGACGGGCTTGGACCCAATTGTTATTGTCATCAGCAAAATCAATCTTAAAATTTTGGATGTCTTTGACAAATGCTCGGCGATCTGCCCCAATTGTGTAATTAAGTGTCTGTGCCATTAAATCATCCCTCTCTTATGCAATACCATTACAACTGCTGCTTCCACGGTTTCTAAATCTGTTCCCAACGCGATATGTTTAGCGCGTGTGAGCCACTCTGCTTTTGCATCATTTAGGTCCTCGATTGAGGCTTTATCATCAATTTGTGACTGAAGATTTTTATCTTCTGCCGCCATCTCACTCCGCAGCTCCTGCTCCAATTCCTCATCCGCCACCCGCCGGTCGCGTGCCTCGCTGTCATCACCCGCCTTCCGCGCATCGGCTTCCGCTGCCAGCTTGCCATTAAGCTCGGCGTACATTCCTTCCGCCGTGATGGCATTGCTGTTGACTGCGTCTTCGATTTGCGCAAAGTTGGCGGCTGTGGCGTTATGTTCCATTCGGTCAGTTAATCCTACGGGCTTCAAGTCCAATTGTTTCAATTCGTCTCACCTCCGTTTTGTGCAACTAAGGCCTTCTGGACCTCTTGAGCAATCAATTCCTGCAATGGTGCCGCAATTACCTTCATGATGCGCTTGGCATCAGTTTCATCGTACTTTTTGCCATCCGGCCCATACTCATATTTCCAAGTCTGCCCATTATCGCTGGAGCACATCAATCCTGGGATTCCAGTTTTGGGATCCCTACCGTAGGTCAAGATCATCGGTTCAACATACCGTTGATCTTTTTCCGGTGCTTGAGGCTCAATCATTCCAGGTCACCTCCTCACCATCTAAAAACTTGCGCCAGGTATCCATTTGCGATTCCGTATATTTGTTGGTCACCTCGTGCGTTTCTTGGTGTTCGCCCACCCCACCAATCACGTTCAGCGCGGCTTGGCTGGTCCGGATCCGGCGAATATCTTGGCGAATGGCCACGTTCACGTCCTTCATCGCCAAACCGGTGTTGTCAAAGGTATACGTCGTGCTGCCACCGGGATGGATGCGTTGATCCACCCCATCAATTCCAACCAGTGTTACATCAACATCAAGATTGAGTTCGGGCACGACAAAGCGCCAAACTTCGCCCAACTGGGTGGCCCGTTCGTAGGCGTCCGAAATCGAGATCGTTGTGGCTGGTTGATGTTGGACCGTCGCATCAATGTACTCGCGCAACGTCTTTTCGTCGTAAATGCTATCCATGATCACATCGGGTCCCCAGTGCTCACCATACTGATCAATGCTTTCTTGATCCTTGTAAAGAAAAGCAACGGAATAGTAGCTATCAGTTGAGGTACTGGTCGTGGTGGAGCCACCGGTGCTGCCACCGCTTGAGCCATCGCCCCCGTTTTTGATCATGGCTTGAGGATCCAACCAGGTGCCATCATTAACAAAAGCGTGCGAAAACGCTCCTGGCAAAGCAGCACGAGTCACGCCAACGTGTAAGTGATCGGTATTGCGATAACCAATCACGTCCCCCGTCTTGACGACGTCGCCCACGTTGACAGTGATATTGCCCGGACTGGCAAATGCTTCTTGGTACTCGACGTTCAACCCGCTGGAGTCTTGGATTACTACATACCAACCAATCCCCCCGCTGCCCCACGCTCGGCTGATAGTTACCTTGCCGCCGTGGATTGCGTGAACCTCGGCACCCGGATGGTCGATCGAACCAAAATCCAAGCCGTCGTGAAACCCATTCGTCCGTCCCCCGCCGGTAAAGCCGAATTTTTGTGCCGTCATGAAGCTACCTTCACCGACGCTAGGGAATGGCCACCCCCAGCTATCATCGACGGCTGGTTTGACCGTAATCGTCTCTTTGCTAATCGGAGCGCCGTGGGGTGACCAACCTGAGTGGCCAGTAATTTGATTGCGCCAATTCGGGATATTCAGCAACGCTACAAACTGACCAGCAGCAGTCCAAATATCCGTAAACGGCGGGCGGGAGTAATAATCGAACGTCCCTTGTTTAAACTGTAAAATTCCCTTGGCAATCCCATCGGCCAGGCCATCATCACCACCGTGAGCTTTCTCGTCTCCGCCAGATTCCAACATGACCTGTGCTTTGACTAAATTGATGTCAGCGTCCGATAGGTGTTCGCCCACTAGCGCGGCAACGGATTTAAGTACTGCCACGTAGTCACCATTGACCATTTGCAGGTTACCAACTGCGCCGCCCCCGCCGGTGATTGTCGTGGTGGTCTTTTCCATCCGACCACCATAGGCCCGGCAAATATTAACGAGGTTGCTAGCGTCGGTTTGGATATCCACTCCGGCAAGATTGTGCAGGTAGCGGAACTGCCGACCGTTGTTAAACCGTAAGTGTGCCAGGTCATAGATCTTCAGGGTGTAATTGTCGGGCACCCAGTACGCCTTAAAAGTACTCAGATTAGACGTCAGCCACGAATAGCAATCCCCTGTTTCATCTACGTTGGCCTGCGGGAAATCACCGTGCAATTCATACTTAACGCCGAATCTATTACCATTGAAAAAGTTATCTAAATAATACGAAATCGGGTGCAGATTTTGTTCTTCACTCACTTTCTTAACGACCGTCCCTGCTTGGGCCACATTATCATCATTGTCAGTAGTGGTGTCAGTATCACTGCTACCCGATGTCTGAGGATGGTCTTCCGTTGGCTGATCCGGATCCTTCCGGAGATTCTTCAGCCGGTCGATCAATGTCGCAGTGGCGGTTAATTTGAGTGTTGGCACGCCGTTTGCGTCCAGGGACGGTTCCAGTTGTTGGATGTCATACCACTGGCCAAAGTAGTAGATCCCCCGCTTGGCCTTGGCTGCGTTGTAGACATCCTTGCTGGCTTCCGTGTAGGTTAGCGTCATCGAGATTTCATAGGTGCTACTGAGCTGTAAATTCAGATTGGCCGAATCATACAGATCCTGAAAATTGACCCGGTAGGCAGTTTTGCCGTCCTTTGCTTCAATGTAAATAGCTTCGCGCGGAATTGTTGTGTTAATCATGATAACCACCACATTGCAAAATCAAATCTAATGGTGCCACTGAAGTTTTCGATCACGAAATCATTGGCACCGATTTGTAGCGTCAAAATGCCCGCGTTGGTCTGCAAGAAATCGCCCTTGCCGTTTAAGGTTGGGTTAATTCCGTCCATGACAAACTGGCCACTGAACCCTTGCTGGCGGGACAAAATATCACCGGTTGTCCGATTTGTGATCTTCAAATTCCCGTTTGACGTCCCATCCAGCGTTAACTTAAATGGGTGGCCACGTCGCTCCGGATCAATTAAGACGTCCGAAAGATTATGGACGGTGAATTGATTGGTCGTAAACGTGTAGCCCGGATTATCTTGCAGTTCATTGTTCCCTTGGGCGTAAATATGCTCGCCCCAGTCGCCAGTAGTGCCAATGCTACGGGATAGGCCGAAGAGATCGGTAAACGTTACCTCACAGGTCCAATTGTCCCCGTAGTAAGTGGGCGTGGCCAGCTTCGCTTTCACGTAGTACATCCGGCCCGGCCAGTTCGCAAAACAAATCCAGTAAGGGGTCCGACTGACCAAAAAGCGTTGGAGGGCGTTAAAGCCTAAGAACCCATCGCTTTCGTCTTCGGCATTAATGCAGGCAATTTGCATTTTAAGCTCGCGGGTATCGTAGCTGGTCGACATAAGCTGCTGACCATCGGCGATGCCTACTTTCTTGTAGGTGTCTGTTGGATTAGCCGGTTGCGGGTCTGGGGCCCGGTAGCAGTACACGCCGGTTAATTCCGGCACATCAAAGGCGCTGGTCCAATTGTGGCCATCATTGGAGATGGCAAACTCAATGGGATCAAACGCCAAGGGATTCCGATACTCCCCAAAACGATATGCGTGCGGGGGATCCGCGCGCGTTGAAAAGACTTGAATCAATCGCTAATTCCTCCTGTTCCAATCTTCGGCATTTTTCTTGTTGACGGCCCGCGTCACGGTGTCTGTCATCATGATCGGCTGTAACTCGAAGTTGCCAAATAGTTCGACTAATTGTTCTAGCAATGCAATCATCCGGTCCAGTTTAGATTGGCCGGCCGCTTGGGACTGACTGCTATGGCTGGCTGGTTGGGCTTGGGCCGTTGACTCAAAGGCTCGTTCTAGCAATGGCTCGGCACTTACTGCGTACGGATTAAGGACGAATTCATGGTGTTCCGGATTATCACCAATCCAGGCCAGTTCCTTGCCCAAGATTTCGCCGCCGCCAGCGTAACCATGATTGTGGCCAATTACCGACAACATGCCACTAGCGCCATACCGGTGCTTAGCGTAATTAATAGCCGCCAGCATGTTGTCAAAACCATTCATAATGTTGCCGTAGCCAGCAAAGGCGTTGGCACTAAAGGTTCGCGGCTTGGTTTGCAGTAAGCCGGTCGCATTTCCGTCCTTGAGCCCGTCGTTGCCCCCGATTGCACCGGGATCACCACGGGATTCAGTTTGGATTTGTCGCAGCCAAGCGTTGACGTATGCCCCGCTGGTTGGCAGACCATTCATCCGGAGTGCCAGCTTAACCCGTGACCGCCACCGTTCGACCCCTGAGCCAGCCGGCGTTGATTCCGCCAACTTCCCCAGCAGTGGTTCGAGGTGCTTTTGCATCCAGCTACCGATCGGGGCCGTAATCTTGCCCCAAAAGCCCTTGGCAATTTCACCAAAGTGGCCAAACTGGTCATACATACCGGCCGTGGCTTTGCGGACTAGACTGGTAACGGCTTGGATGGGGTGTTCAAGGAACTTCATGGCCCCTTCCAGCTTATCCTTCAGCCAACTCGTCACATCGTCCAGCTTGTCGGCTGCCCAGTCGACGACCTTGCCAACGACCCCACCCTTGGCGAAGTGTTGTGCACCGACAATTCCGCCGGTTGCATAGTGGTTAACGCCCGCTGCCTCCATAATGGCGCGGGTTTCTGGTCCGGAGTATACCCGTGCGCCTTCCGGTAGGAAGCCCGTCCAATTCCGTTCCTGGCTCATAAAAAGCTGACCGTTTGGCATTTCAACCAGTTCTTTCCAGTCGGGCCCGTCACCATCATTGATGACTGACAGGTGCCGGTGGACGATCCCACCTTGTGCAAAGTGGACTTTACTGAGTTTGCCCATCGCATTGTGGCCAGTGAAGAAGGACCAAACCTTATTGATCGCGCCCAGCCCAGCGTTGATGATGTAGATCACCCCGTTGATGCCAGAGGCGGCTGCTTGTTTGATCCCGTCCCAGATCTTTTCAAAGACGCCTTTGATGCCATTCCAGACCCGGCTCCAGGTTCGCGAAATCCGGTCGGTTTGCGAGGAGATGACCTTATGCACGGCGTTGATTCCCGCGCTGGCTGCTTTACTGATCGTCTTCCAGATCCGGCCGAAGAAAGCGGTGATCGCTTCCCACGTTTTATTCCACGCTTTACCAATGGCCTTCAAGATTGGATCCAAAGCTTTCTTGACTGCTTCAATCCCGGCTTTGGCGACCTTCTTGATCTCTTTCCAAAGGTTGGTGTAGAAACGCACCTCATTTTTCCAAAGTTTTTCGATCGCCTTGATCGCTGGTTCGAAGACCTTGGCCAAGAATTTCGTTAAGTCATTCCAAAGCTTTTTGATGTCTTTGATTAAGGCTTTAAAGGCCTTGGTCAACGGCTTGATCAGTGGTCGGGTAATGATTACTGCGATCCCAACTGGAAAGGCCAGGGCGATCAGGATAATCTTTCCAATCCCCGCTAAGACTTTACCGATTGCCTTACCTACTCCCGCAAAAGCCTTGGGGATGCTGGCTACGAATTCCTTGATCTTCTTACCAGCTGCTTCAAAACCCTTCACAAGCGACTTTTCCCAGTCGGCTTTCCCCGTAAAGGTTTCCTTGAGCGCTTTCCCCACGCTATTGACGGCATCACGGAATGGTTTGATGTGCTTGTAAGCAAGGACCAACACTGCAATAAAGGCAACTATTCCAGCTACAATCCATATTTCCAGCATTCCTAAAAATGCTAGGTCCAACAGCTTTACAGCACCAGCGAATTCTTTTACCGCAGTTATCGCATGACGAATTGCCCCAAAAGCTAGCATCGTAAGGTTAAAAGCTTTAACTGCTCCGACTGCTAAAGCAACCGGACCAACTACTGCCCCAAACGCTACCCCCAGCAACTTAATCGGATCAGCATACTTACCTAATCCATCCATGTGCTTAGCAAGGTTGTTCAGGGGTGACAATAGACCACCGACGAATTTCTCTACCAGTTCCAGTGCTCCGGCCATGACCTTGAAGGACGCAGTTGCGCCAATCCAAGCGCCGCTGAGGAAGACCTTGCTGATTTCACCAAGGATTTTTAAGAGACCTTCAAAGGGGCGTACAATCCCAGCAATGCCTTTGATAGCGCCGTTGATCCCGGCGGCCATCGCTTTGCCGACCCCTGCAAAAGCCTTCATCGTCTTCGGGTCCGTGGCCCATTTTGAGACTACGTCAAAGACCGGATTCTGCATCTTAGTAAACGGTTCGACTAGTGCCCCCGTCAGCTTTGGTACAGCGGTCCGGATCATCCGCCCCATCCCATCTAGCGTGCCAGTGAAGTTCTTGGTGGCGCTGCTGTACTCTTTGCCCATCCCCAGTAAGACGTGATTCATAGCGTCAGAGCTGATTTTTCCTTGGCTCATCATGTCATTCATCTCACTCATGGTGAGGTCTTTGTTGTGGGTTACTTGGCGTTCGTAGTCCAGCAGTTCGCCCCGAAACTTCGGGAAGACGTTTTGGATCGACAGCATGTCTTGCGCGCTGGCCTTCCCGTTCCCGACCATTTGGGACCATTGCATCGCGAAGTTCTTAACGGCATCGTCCGACACCCCGAAGGCATCTTGCAAGGTCAGCACAGCTTGGGAGAGATCGTGGGTCAGCTTGATGTTGTCAGTCACGGCGTAGAACTTTTGGTTCAGCTCGTTGACCATTTCGGTTGAGTTCTGCGCGGCGGTGGCCAGCTGATTAGTCATGTCGACCAACGCTTGACCTTTTGAGGCTGAACCCGCCAAAGTTGTCCAGGTGGCCAGCATGGTTTGTTGTTCCCGGTTGTAGCGGTAACCCGTTGCAATCAGGCTTTCCAGTCCATTCTTCAGCGAGCTGACACCGCTGAGCACTGCTCCCCCGATCAAGGTGCCACCTAGCACGTTCTTTAGATCGCCGAAGCGTTCCTTGAAGTTCTTGGTACTATTGGTGGCATTGTTAATTCCTTCTTTGAGCCGCTTGATTTTTTCGTCCGCGTTACCAGTCAGATTAAATTGCAGTTGCTTATGGTCAGGTAAGCCTTGCAGATTTTGGGTAAAGGTCTTCAGCTTAGCATCTTCGGCCTTCACCTCTAGATTGATGACCTCTTTATTTGGCAGGGCTTTGAGCTTGTCCTGGTACAGATCCAAGCTGGCCCGGACGCTGTTGATCGCAGCTTTGGCGCTCTCGCGATATTCCGCGATTTTGCGCTTTTGTGCTTCGGTCGCTTCGATCATCCGGTCACTGGCTTCCTTAGCGTTCGTACCGTAGTCACGCCAGCCTTCGCTGACTTGTTTGACTTCGGCTACGGCTTTTTTAGCGGCCGCAACCCCATCTTTCTGCGCATTGACCACCTTTTTGATCGTGCTGGTTGCTTCGTCAATTACCCGCCAGATAAATTGTTTTTCAACGACGGCCATCAGTCTCACCTCCTTTTTGAATTAAATCGATAAAGTGCTGTTGCAACGGATTCAGTGCCAGTTTTGGCAAGGCTGCTTTGAGGGTATCCTCGGCCAGCTTCTGATTCCGATCTCCCAGCTGTTTGATTAGCTCGGCAAATGCCTGTGGTTCCATTTCGGTCAACATAGTTGGCTGAGGCACTTGCTTTGCAAACAACAGTTGATCTCGCTGATCGGCTAGATTGAGTTGGTAGCCACGGCGGATGGCGCCGAACTCATTTGGGGTGAGCTCGGTGAGATCGGCGATGGTGAGGCCGATGCGAGCGGCTTCGGCGAGGATTCTTGACCAGTCAGCAGCTGCTTGAGCTTCTCGATCTGCGTCTGCATGTATTCCAGCCCCGTCAGCATCTGTTCCTTCTCGGTACCATCGTCCATGCCATTGATCCGCTTTTCGATCAGATCGGCGTTCCGATTCAGCTCTTTCAAGGATTCGGATAACTTCCGGGCTAAAAAACCGTTGGCCTTTAAGTCGGCAAAAATATCTGCAAAGGCTTGGTTGGTCTTGTCATCATCGACAAAGATCAATTCTTCCAGTGCTGCTTCCACGTCATCTTCCGTTGGTTGATTGCGCTTGTAGTAGGCCAGCGAGTGGTAATAAACAGCCACGATCATATCGACGTTTTCTTCTAAGAGGCCATTCACGACGGCGGAAAAGCCATCTGAATTCCCGTCCTTGAGAAATTTGTCGTCACGGGTTTGCTTGTAAAAAGCAAAGTTCAACTTTGGTTCGTAGACTTGGTTATTGATAGTTAAAGCTTGCATTAGTTAAATCCTTTCTTAGTTAGAACTTGAATCGGAACCAGTGGCACCGGATCCCGGCGTGCTAGAAACAACTGGTGAACTGCCACTTACTACGGGCCCACCGTTTTCCTTTAGGTATTGGTCCAATGGCGTTGGCTTTGGATCGGCCGTACCACCAACATCGGTGTTGTGGGCAAACGCTGCCAGGTCCAGTCCAGTCGTGTACAGTTCTGGATCCAGTTCGTCTTGACGTAACACTCCTTCGCTGCTTGAGCCATTTACTTCATACGTGATGTTGGCGTGATTCAGGTTGTTTACTGCTTCGGTGTTAGGCATCCCGTTGGCGTAGCATTGAGCATACGTGGCCGGTACAACAAATTTACCGGGATGAGCTGGATCGGCCGTCTTTTGGTTGAAGTCAATTCGCCAAAGCGAGATCGTCCGGTTTTCTTTGACCGAGCGCTGAATACCTTCACGAATGTAATCGTTACGCTTCTTCCAGTACGAATCCACCACAAAGGTTTCAGCACGGGTCCCGGAAGCATGGAAAGTATTCTTCTTCGTGGCCACGGCCGTCAACGTTGGCGTGTCAGTCGTTGAGGTGGCCGCTTGTTGGCCCAGCATGTGAATCGTATCTTCGGGTTTGTCCCACGGGAATTTAACCCCGTAGATAATCAGATTGGCATCTTGCAATTCTGCCGTGTCAAATTGTTCTGACATGATCTACACTCCTTTTGTTTTTTCAGTTGAGTAAATAAGGTAGTCGACTAAAAAAGCCAGCCGAATCACCGGCTGACCGTTAAGCTCATCGTATAGTGTGCGCATCGAGTAATCATCGAAGCGAATATCCCAATGGGTAGTTAGGTAAGAGAGATTGTTAACCACCGCCCGGCCAATTGCTAAAGCATCCGCTGATTGACCTTGCGCGGCATAGACATCAATGGCCACCGTGGCTTTAATCACACTGAGTGTTTTAACTTGATGTTGTTGCTGGACGCTGGATAGCTTGATGGCCACCTGCGGGAGTTTGGCTGGTCGATGATGACCCTCGATAAATACTGGGACCGTGGAGCCGCTCAGGACTGCCTTAACGCTCTGCAGTAAATCTGCTTCTGGTGTAATCATCGTAATGCCCTCCGCATGGCCTGTTCAAATTCGCCATCTAGCTTGGTGGCCACTTTTTCCCCTGAGGGTTTCATAAAGGGTTCCGCGGTCATTTTGCTATTGCCGAATTCAACGTCGACGCCGTAGTAGTGTAATTCCGACCCCTTGCTGGGCTTAAAGCGCTTTGCTTTACCACCCTTGGCTTTTTGCCGTGCTTTGTCAGCATCTGCCGAAGTGGCCAACGGTACAACGCTGACTTTCAGCCCACCACGGCTAAACTGTGGGGTAATACTGCCTTGCAGAGTCCCTGTGGGAATGTAGCCGGATTTGCTGTGGCCAACTTGCTGGCTTTCGATCTTTTGGGCCGCATCGACTTCATCGGCCCCAGCATTGCGGATAAACTGTTTGCTGACCCGTAACGCATTGGCGTACTCCCGTTGGAATTCCGCATAAGCACCCTGCAGGCCGGCCGCTTCCAGCGTGCGAGCAATCTGTTCCAACCTCTTGAAATCAGCTAGGTTGACTTCAAACTCAACGCGCGGTAATTGGTCATAATTATTAGCCATGGAAAATCACCTCACTGTTAATGATGTAAAAATCTGTCCGGTTTAAGTGCCGGCTGATCTGTTGGATCTCGTGGGTGGTGCTGGCATCGCTAGGGTCATAGTTGGCAAAGGAAAGCTTGTCAGCATCGTATTCCCCAAAGACCCGTACGATCGTCGTATCGTAGATGCTTCCATCACCAAAGGTTAGATTGGCCCGCTTGACGTTGGCTTTCACCATCGTAAAGGTCTGCGTAACCCGTTCGTTCAAGCCATCTTCCTCATAACCTTCCTTGATTAAGTACACCGTCTGGTCATAGCGCATCTTACCACCCCATAATGTCGCCCGGCTCGTCGGCTCCGTGCTGGTCGGCCCATGCTTGCAAATCCGGTAAGTAATCTTTGATCCCCTGACCAAAATTAATGGTTAAGCCTTCCTCAGCAATCGAGGTCATCCCCTCATTATGGAATTGGTTGTATTTCCCCAGCACCAAGGCGTCAACAACGTAGTTTAACTGGCTCGGGAATGGCTCATCATCAGCCAGATATTTACCGATGTAGGTTGTGATGGCTTCTTGGGCTTGCTTAATGTAGATCGCCACTCGGGCTTGATCTTTCTCATCGAGCTCAACCCCTAGCAAACTTTGAATCCGATCTACGCCATCCATTGGGCTCACCTCCATTAGTGACTGCCATCAGAGACCGGCGTAATTGGGTCGTTAGACGTGGTGAACTTGATCATCGGGATCGTCTTTGGATCATACTTGCGAACCCAGTTCTTCCCGTCGGCCATGTCAGCCATGGATGGGAAGTATTGGTGTGGGTGAGCTTGTTGGAAGGCTGATTCATCCCAGCTCATCCCTTGCGGAGCCAAGACGAAACGCCGCCGGTTGATCAAGTAGTCGACCCCGTTAAAGCGCAGTGGATCCCGGCCGGTTTCAACCGCGTGAGCAGGTGGCTTTTCGGACCAACCGTAAGCCCCCGTCGCAAACAGGTAACTGGTGTACTTGCCGCCGGAGACTGGCAGAGAGTCATCCGCGATCACCTTAACGCCCTTGATTGAATCACCAGGGTTTGGCGCGGAAATTGCAGTTGGTACTGGATTACCGCTGTTGATAATAATCTTGTTGGTATCCTTGTCGACTACGTTGGCATCTTGCAATTGACGCAGGATGTCTGAGTGGACCACTACGATTGCCAAGTCTTGGTACCGGTCCCCCAGTAAGAAGCGGGCCCGGTTAAAGTTCTTCAACGAGAAGGTCGCGTCTTTCGAGGTCCGGCCATCAGTAGCGTCAAATTGGTTGATCCCCTTCATCGAATCGGATGCGAAGACCCCGTCCAATGTCGTCAGCAACGTCTTTTGGTTAATGTGCCGCCAGTAGTCACCAATTGATTCGGCGATTGCTTCCAGTGGATCCGTCTTGGTTAATTCGGCCGCCAGATCAGTCGCCGACCACGCTTGGTTGTACCCAAACAGCCGGGCTTGTGCCTTGTCCGTTTGGATCGCATTGAGCGAGATGTCCTTGGTGTCATCAGGGATTTGCGGGTCAACGTCGGCCAGTGCCTTGAACATCGGCATGTTAACTACATAGCCCCCGTTGGCCATTAATTTTTGGGCCAAGTCAGGTACGGGCCGAATAACCCCTGACGTAAAGAATTGATCTTTTTCCACGGCTCGTTGGACCACGTAGTTGGCCCAGCTTTCCGGGATCTGCATATTGGCTAATTGAGTAGCCACGGTAATATCTGCCATTATTTACAACTCCTTTATGATGGTTGAACGTAGTATCCGGTTGGTTTGGCTGCTGCAATCATTTGCCGAGCCATCTCCGGATCCGTCATTGCGATTGCGTTTTGCTTTGAGAGATTAAAACTTTCCTTAGCCCAAGGATTATCAGCAAACGAGTTGCCTCGATTGCCGGACCCGTTGACCGGATTTTGATGGCCGGCCATTAGTTCATCCTTGGCTTTTTGGACTTGTTGACTAACGTACTTTTCCAGTTGGTCCAGGTTTTGGGTGGTTTCATCGTCCGTTGCACCCATTACCAATGGCAACATATCAGCACTGATCCCACGGTCCATCAACATGGACTTAGTAGTCAGTTCCTGCATCTTGCGGTTCAGTTGAGCCCGTTGTTGATCCAACGACTTTTCCCGATCAGCCGCTTCAGCCTTAGCCCGTTCATCTGCGGTCATTTTCGCCCGTTTTTCAGCCGTCTTAACTGCTTGGGCTTTTTCTTGTTCCCATTCAGCTTGCCGGTTTTTCAAGTCAGCTGCGTGCTTTTCGTTTAGCTTAGCGATCTTATTGTTGATGAGGTTATCGATCACTGATTGTTGTTCATCGGTAAAGGTTACCTTGTCACCATTACCTTGGTCTGGATTCGTAGGTTGTCCTTGCCCTTGTGGTTGCTTATCTTCATCTGTCATTATTAATCTCCTCCGTTTTACGCCCGTCGGCTGATTCCGTTTAGCCTCCGTCGAGGATTACCGTATGCTCTTTTACGTCTGACACACGTTTGAAGACATAAAAAAAGCGACTACCAAGCGATAGTCACTACGTGTAATCACCCCGAACCGGGATGATATTGCATTGACAGTTAGGGTGGAATGGTGGGGCATTGACCCCAATGACCAGCTTGGTCAATTCGGTTTGCGTACCGTCCATCCCCGTACAAAAATCACATACGTGCTCATTGTGTCGGGATACGACCTTGACTTTCTCATAGCCATTGGCCCGGTAGCGGTGAGCCACTTCCCTGGTCTGGGTCGCCTTAGCTTCGGTCAAGAAGATTCGCTTGGCCGCTGCTTGGGCTCGCTGGTAGCTCTTCGCGGTTTGGGCTTTCCAGTCCTCAACTTTGAGCGCTTCATTGACCGCCTTTTCAAGCGCATGCGGATTCATGTGAGTTTGGACTTGGTAATCAATAACCTTGTCCAGATCAATTGCTAAGCCCTGCATGTGCTTGAAAATCGTTGGTAGCTCCTCATCCGCCTGCCCTGTCTTCAACGCGGTTTTAATCAGAGCCTTGCGCTTTAGCTGCGTATTGTAGCCCTGCTGGGGTTTTCCTTCTAAGTGCATCAAACGTTGATAGATTTCCTGTTTAAGCACACTTAAGGAGCCAGCCAGCATCAATCCCGTTTGGGCAATATTCAGCCGACTGTTAAGCTTGGCCAGATCAGCATTGGTGGTATTGGGAGCATTGTCCAATAAAGCACTCAAAACAGCCCGCTGAGCATCTGTCGTGGCTTCTGCACTTAATTGCTTGAGGACTGCTTCGACCGCCGCTAAATCGTCTGACGTGGCGCGTGCTTGCAAATCCGTCCCAAAGTAGTAGGCCAAGTTCAGCATTTGGTCATGCTGGGCCGTGGCCACCAATTGTTCTAACGATTTAATTGCCGGGTCATCAGGTCCAAACACCGATCGTAGTGCTTTCAGCCATTCTTGGTCCGTCATGCTTCATCATCCTCCTGCTCCTGATTTGGCAGTTGACCATTAGCGAAGACTCGCCCAATCCCGAAGTCTCCTGCATCTTCTTGCGATCGGACATCCGCTTCGTGCTTGGCTTCATCGTCAATCCGTTGTTGTTCCGCTTCTGCATTAACTTCCGTGATTGGCTCTGCCTTTTCTCTGAGCGTTTGGCCACTGAATAAGCCAGTACTCTTGAGCGTCTGAATCAATTGGGCTGTTTGGTCATCGTTCTTCGGCAGGTTTGGATCAAGGTTTGGTGTTACCATCGCCAACAAATCATCGACTTCTCCTTTGAGCTTGCTGCCGATTGTCCAGTAATTGATACAACAAGCCAGCCGATCCATCAATGACTTCTTGAATAATGCTTCTTGGATCTTTCGCTCTTGATCACTGCCCCAAAGCTTGTAGCTCATGGCCACCCCAGAGGCATTACTGGCAAAGTCCTTATCATTGACGTTCGGCGTGTTGGTATATTTATGGATTTCGTTAATTAAGAAATTCGTGTACGTTGACCAGCCGGTCGAATCATACTGCTTCGTGAGGTACTTCAGCGACGGCATGACAATTTCTTTTTCAGCTCCCAGTCCTTTTTCAACGATTGCTGGCTTCAGCCAAAAGATATTGTCCTTTGCGTTGATTACCGGGTGGGCCGGTACTAATACCACTGGCTTACCATCCTTGCCGATCTTTTTGTTGCCGTGCTCATCGCGGGCATACACTGGTTCGGTTTTATTGGCAAATTGACCGGTGGCCACCAAAGCCGCTGAGTTGAAATCCTCTTGGAAGTTGGCCATCGTCGAGACGGTCTTGTCTAATGCATCCAGGTGGTCTAACTCAGGCTCCCAATCACCCATCCGCTCTTCATTGTTCCGGTACTCAGTTAGAGGTACTCGGCCGAAGAAATGATATTCTTCACCGTCAAAGACTGCAGCATTAGTTGGAGTATTGCTGTTGGGCAGGCCGCCCTCAGAGTGGAAGCGATAGATTTTATCGTCAGTGTAGATTTCGTATTGCTCAACCAGGTGCTCGTCTAATACTCCCGTTTGGTAGTAACGCAGCGCGAATAACGGCTGACCTTTGATCGAGTCATCGTACACGACAAAGGCAGTTGTTGGATCAACCTTGGCCAGGTTCAGCGTATTTGTGCCTGCGTTAGCATAGACCAGGTCGTAGGCCCGGCCCATGATTGATAAATCCTTCTTGATCATCTCATCGATGTAAACTTCATCCGCCGTGCGGTTGTAGTTGTCGATCAAGTCGGCTAGCGTAGCAGCGGTTGCCTTATCCTGATCTTCCCTGGCGGCCACTTTGAATTGGATGTCGTTGCCGAGGAAGTACCCGACGCGAATATTCGTGATGTACCGGGCAAAGGCCGATGCAATCCGATTATGCGCGTTCTTAGGATTGGGCGAACCGGGCCATTGCTTGATTTGGTTTTTGGCCACGTAGTAGTCCATCAACCCTTTTAGCCGCGGCACCTGATTATCCACGTGATGGCGGGTAAATTTGTACGCAGTCGCAAAGAGTTGCGTTGGATTGTTACGCATGGCATCAAAAAAGCCAACCGGCATTCGATAGACGCGGTTGGCTTCAGTGTTGAAGCGTTGTTGCTCAAATAATTCTGTCATTAAATATCAACCCCCATTTGTCGGGCAATGTGGTACTGATTGTCCCAGTCAACTCCGATACTGCCATCGTAGAGATCCATGTACTGACGCATACCATAGCGGATGCTGTCGATCAGGTGGTTGCTCTCATCTTTGGGCTTGTTCAAGGTATTGCCGATGCTATCGGTTGCGAACACGTAATTGTTGAATTCGTTCCACGTCTGCTCGCAAGATGGGTGCACGTGGATTTTGTACTGCCATAATTGGTCAATGCCGGCTTCTACCGGTGTTTTAACTACGCTGCGTGCTCCTTCGATCCCCAGATCGATTAATTGCTGCGTCCGCTCTGGGGATGCACTATCCGCAAAGATTGTTGCCCGTTGGTAACCGTGCTGGCGTAACCATGCCGCAGTCTCCGGAGTAGTTTGATGGTACGCATACAATTCATCGTAGATCCAGATTTCTTTGTTACGCTTGTCAACGGCCATGGCCACAAAGGCGGTTGGGTCTTTCCCAAAGCCGTAGTCAATGCCAAAGGCTGTGTCTCGACAGGCTGTGATTTTCTCCATCGGATCAAATGCCACGCGGTCAACGTTGTCTTCAAAGACCAAGCCTTCACTGACACCCCAATCGCCATCAGCAGCTACTCGGGCCCGTCTTGGATTGGTCTTATACAGATCAAGGTACCGTTGCCGGTCCTTCACATCGAGCCATTCATTGCAGCGGAACGTGGTCGTCTGGGCAAACACGTCATCCTTACGCGTTTCCGGATCAAAGAAGGTCCGCCGCAACCAGTGATTGCGATTCCAGGGGTTAAATGTAATAGTGATCTGCTTAAAGCCATCCGCAGCATCAATTTGCCCCCGAATAGACTCTTGCAAGGTTTCCAGTTTGTCAGCTGATTCGACCTCATATGCCTCCTCAAGCCACACAAATGCTAGTGATCCTTGCGTTACAGTAATTGATGTCAACTTCAGCGCCTTGTCCAAGCCACGGAAGATAATCCGCTGACCTGTGGGAAGGTACATAATTTCCGGCATTGACGGATTGCACTTAAATAAGTGATCCATCTGGAAACGATGGATGGCCCAGCACAAGTCAGCATATGTTGATTGGCGATTGGTGTTCGAGTAACGGCGAACAACCAAAATGTTGGCCCACGGGTATTTCACCAGCCGATAAATCATGTTCAAGGCTGTGGTCTTGGACTTCTTACTTGCTCGTGATCCTTTCACCACGCGATAAAAGTGCTTATCGTGCCAGAAGTCATAGTAACCACTACCAACCAGTTTATTTAGGCTCAGCTTCGCCTCCATCTTCCTTCACCTCCTCATCAGGCTGTAAATCATCATCAAATACAATCTTGGTCAGGCCGCTTTGGTTAGCATTATCAAGCCGCGCCAACAGTTCCTTCATGGCTTTCTGCTTGTCATACAGCTCTACAACTGGTTCACCTTTGTCAATCCGGATACTCTTGATGGCCGAAGTATCAATCTCTTTGCTATTCTTGAGCACCACGATGGATTCGTAGTAGTAGGCTTGCTTGCCAGTTGCTGGATCAATCTTCGGCTCCATTCGGTAGTGGCCACTGTTGTCTTCATACGGGCCAGTATCATCTTTAATCTTTTGCCACACCAGTCGCTTTTCGGTCCGGAAGTCGAGTACGTCGGTAATATCGGCCGTTGCTTGGTGTAAGTATTCGCGCACAATATCATTCGCCGTTACGTACAGGTCCCGGACCTGCTGACGTTTAAGCTTATCGAGTTGCTCTTTGATTTTAGGCTTCTGCATCAGCTTCCACGCGTTGACTTTGGCCACTTGGTACGACGACTCGTAAGCTTGCTGGTACGCCCAAGTAGCATTGTATCGCTGCAGGTAGTACAGACAGAAACGTTTCTGATTGTCATTAAGCTCGTCATTTTCTGCCAACTCTTCAACAACATCTGGCGGTGCTTTTGTACGCTTACTTTTTCCTTTTGTATGCATACCTTTCTGGCCACGTTGCCAACCATATCTAGTCTTCCAAGATTTAACGGTGCTTAATGCCACACCGTACTTTTGGGCAATTTCTTTATACTTCATGCCGGCTAAGTAATCATTCCGGGCATCGTCAATCCTTGTCATCGCATCTCACCCACCTCCTAGAGTAATTTTATTTATGTACTAAAAAAGCACCTGCGTGATGCAGATGCTGGTTGGAAAGTGGCCGGATTTGAACCGGCACTTGGACGTCAGTATGTGCTCAGATTTTAGCTTGCGCCACCTCCGGGTTCACTTTTCTATACGGTACTGGGCCCTGAACTCCCTCTTATTCGATTCACTTCCCATTGTTATTGTCCCATATTTTTTTGACTAACTCAATTAACTTCTTTTCTTGTTTAGTAACCTTTCGATCGCCCTTTTCATTATGCAAATATCCTACATGTACATGAGGCTTACTAGGAATACCATTGATCTTGTGGTAATGGTCCAAATCAATTTGAGACGAACGAAGATTGTTTTCATCGAATCGAACGATATTCTTGAGCTTATTTTCTTTGGTGACCTCTACGTAGACTCTTCCTTTTGTCATAGTTTCCATGGGAGACCTTGATTGATTTGCAACATTGTATTTAATGAACTTAATGTTTCCATATTGCAGAAGAGTACGGTATTCCGTTCCGTACTTCTTGCCATTTTTAGCCACTCCAGATGAGGCTCCTCTACTTCCCATCAGCTAATCCTCGTAATCTAGCTATGTTGTCATTTTGATAATACACAACGTCTATTTCTTCCGGGAATGGATACTCTATCTTATCCCCATAGATCAATAACTGGACTGGCTTAAGTCTCCGGATTACCTCATCGACACCTTGTTGCCAAATTTTAAGTGCAGTCCGACGCCTGCGTACCCCAATTGTACTAATCGACAATGTAGAAAATTTAGGTAAACCATCAAAGCAAAAATCATACGTACGCGGGTCAGCCCAAGTAACTGTCGGAATAACTGTTAGATCACTATTTTGCATCATTTGACCTAGCAATCTTGAGCGGTATACGTTCCAAACCATCATTGATAGTGGCATGTCCGTGTACAGACTAAAGTCAGGCGTTAGCACACAATCGAATTTCTTGAGAATATCGATATATCGCTGTGGCTGCTTCCATAACCGCTCAAAACGATAATCGTCCAAGTAGAAATGAATTCCATCTGCTGGTGCGGCCGTTGCAAAGCGATCGAACCCAACTAACTTCTCAGGCTTATAAACAATTGGATGTAGGACAGGCATTTGAAAAGTTCCCGTCGTCTGATCTAAGTCAAGATAGTTTAAATTGTATATGTTGTTAGTTCGTTCGCTCATATCTCTCACCAAAATAAAAAAGCCAGCTATTTAGCTGACATTATAGTTAGTTATTGTTTTCTGAATTATTGTAATCACTATTGAACTTAAAATTAATCAGAAGCAGCATTTGAACAAAATCCAGAATACGTTGAGCATCGTTTTTATTTTTAGACGTATGATTGTGCGTTGCACTGTTACCTTCGAGTCTGATTTTATCAACCCATTCTCGGCTTTTTTCTGGGACATAACCATTATCGATAAGATAGTCAACATATTTAATAAAACTTTGGCCGTCTTCTGCACCGTAATAAACTGCTACATTTGCTAAAATTTTACGACATATCAAAACAACACCAGTAAACGCTCCAACTTGGTATGAGTTACGCGCCTCATCATATAAGCTCTGTACTGTATCAGGTAAGTTAGTTATTGACTGCCCATAAACAGCACCTGGCGTTACTACATAATTTTCCATAAAAGATGGCCTCCCACAATACGGGCATAAATAGATTGCAATGTCATCATGATACTTTAGCAGATATCCATAACTAGATCCAACTGTTTCTCCGCAATATCCACATGTGTAACTATAAGGTTTTAAGTGCTCAATGTTTTTCCAATCTTCATAATCAATAATTGTCTTTACCATTTTATTTTCACCTCATCCATATAATATAAAAGACCGGTTATAATAACTAGGCTGAGGTAAAAATAAAATGTTACCGTCCATTTTCACACGGACGTTATACTGAGCAGTTACCGTAAACCAGCATGTGTTGCATTTTCTACTCAGTCTCTGCCAGGGGATAAATGTGTCGTTAACTATAAAGAGGCCATTTCACCATCCTTATAATAAATATTTCCCTTAGCGTTGATGCCCCGAGATGGATTTGCACCACCGAACCCGAAGGAGCGGATTTACAGTCCGCCGCGTTTGTCTTATCTTCGCTATCGAGGCAAAAACCCGGCCAAAGCCAGGCATTATAGCGACCACACGGGCCACCAGGTTGCGGTACACATAGTTGTGAGTATCCGTAAACCGCAATCTCGTAGCAGGGATTTGCACCCCGAGGCACCTAATTTAAACGCGTTATACCTTCATTCAGAAAAAGGAGGACCGGCAGTACCGGTTGTTTTCATTAATACTAATCAATCTGCGTAAACAAATCACCATTGAAACCTTGATTGTAAATGTAAACGTGCCACTACGAGATAACCGGAGCAACAAATCGTAAAGGGGGAGGCTCTCACCTCCTGATAATATTAATGCTAGGTAGTATGCTCCGGGAAGCTAGACTGCTGCTATACAAAGTAGGCTTACCACACCTCCGTGTTAAGTCTAGTTGTCAGCCCAGCAATGCCTAAGCGGTGGATTTGGACCACACTTTTGTCAGTAATAATCGCTTCAAAAAATACTGCCCCACCTGGGAACTTGGCACCCGCCTTGCCGAGTAGGCGGTATGACGAGGCCCGGAATCGAACCGGGATCTTCAGGTTACACCTGCTGCTCGCCCATTGAGCTACACCGCCACTGGAAAATATTGAGTTGCTTATCCAAATCATTGGACAATACCACTATAACGCCGTTTTTAGTGCTGTGAGTCCGGTCATAGTCCGCTCTTAGTCCGATTTGAGTCCGATTTTCAAAATTTTGGATGTTTTATGCTAGAATAGTTTTGCGGCTTTGCCGTAGTCTGACATTGGGAGTCCGCTTGCTGGAAGGCACGAATGAAGGTAAGTGCCCTTGTCGGAAAGGAGAAGTATGTTGCACAACACGTTTTACGACGTGCTTGTCGCTTACGAACCAGTAGTATACGTGATTGTCTCAATCATCGGCGCTGCTGTTGTTCGCTACTTCTCTCGTCGGAAGTAGTTTAGCGATAAGCCAATATCTAATACACACATTGGGGGTCGTGCTCCCCGTACATATTCTTGACATTTTCTCTTTTGCAAATATAATTAAAGTGTGTAATAGATATTGTGCTTGTTGCAACTACTTCTAGTTGAACCAGCCTTGCCGTTGCCCAATCGCAGCGGCTTTTTTGTTTTCAGCGATGAATTTCCAAATCCTTAAGCTCGTACGCTTCCGCAAATTGACGTAATGCCTTTGGCTTAATCCGATTAAAATACTGGCTGCGTTGATACCCAATCGCCATGTAGCAAGCTGAATCTGAGTAGCCTTGCAGGTACAACAGATCTAAGACCTCACGGCTAAAGGCATCACACCGATAGATTGCATCAACAGTTGCCTTGACCACTTGCTGGGCATAGGACCGTTGGATAATCCGCTGCTCTAAGGGATTGCCTGCTGGGGCGCCCTTAGGCATATCGGTAATTTGCGGCGACTGAATATTAGAGAGCTCCTTCCCCGCCATCCGCTTCGCACGCGGGTAGATCCGGGTCAGGAAATGCTTAACGTTATTCTCGGTTGCCTTGTAGTCAATATCATCACCCAGTAGAGATTGTTGTTCGTACATAACCCACCCTCACATGCTATAATTTATTTGGTATACGGTCTGCCGGT
>NZ_HE997173.1:404512-500601 GCF_000312405.1 Limosilactobacillus ingluviei str. Autruche 4
CCTGTGAGGGTAGGCCTTTTTCTTTTACCGGAAATATTGGACTTCGTAGTAAATCGCGATGACAAATACGATCACCGTCAAGATCGTTAGTAGCAGATCCATCCGCCTTTCTTGCTTACTTGGCCGCTGCTTCATCAATCAGCCCCTCCATCATCAACACTTGTTTTCGACTTTTTCGCCGTTTCTATTATGGCAAAGTCAATAGCTACTACTGCATTAGTCAAGGCTTGATCGCCCCATGCTGTGCTTAAGTTTTGCCGTTCAGCTTCTTCACGGCAGTTGTTAACAATGCTCTTTGCCCGCTTTAATCTCTCTTCAAAACTCATAGCCATAATTACTATTCCTCTGCGTGCTTTCGTGATTTGTAATAGGCCCACAAGGCTTCGATTTCTGCATCCTCAAAGTCCGCAAGCTGTAGCCCTTGATAGCCATCATCGTCGAACGCTGCATCAGCGCAACGATCTAAGAAATCGCCAAAACCGGTTTTAAGTTTTTGGGTAGCTTCGAAAGCTTGCACAATATCATCATAATCAAGTCGGTAGTATAGCCGCTTGATGTCATCGTTGATCTTTGTCATGTTAAATCTCCTCCACATCCGCCAGTGGCACGTTATACATAACCACCAGTCCATCTTGCATTAAGTCGCAGGTGTCATCGTCCCATGTTCCGGATACGATAAAGCGACCACCCAGATATTTGACTTCTTGGCCGACCAAGAAGATTGATTTTTCGCTTGTCGTCATTGCTATTTCCTCGCTTTCTAGTTGCGCCGCATATCAGGCATGCCGTTGAAAAAAATGGCATGGTTAGGGTCTTGAGTGATCAAGCGCGAGATTGTCCGCTCGGCATAGATCCGGTTAAGTTCCGAGATCTGGTTATTAGACGTGATGATGGTTGAGTGAACCGGCTTCAACAGTCGCTTGCCTGCTTTGCGGGCGGAATCTTGTTCTGCCTTAGTGCCGTTATAGCGGGCATTAGCGACCTTGTACATCCGCTCCTGCATATCGCGGCGCACGCCCTTGAAATCCTTGTCGTTGACTTGAGCGTACGTCCCTACTTCCGATCCCAAGTCGTCCAGCACTAGCACTTCGACCTCCTGCATTGCCCGCAGAGTATCCGCTAGTTTCTCAGCCACGTCAGGGTACTGGATCCGGTCGTTGACTAGATTAGCCAGTTCTTCCGTCGACACAAACATGACACTACGCCCCTGCTTGCGAATCTCGGTCAGCATAGCCAGAGCCAGCGAGGTCTTACCTGTGCCTGCATTGCCCGACATAAACACCGACATGTTAGTACCTGCCGCAATCTCTTGGGCTAGCTTATAGGCCTTGTTGCCAATATTATTGGCTTGGCGCTTGTCGCCATGCTCTTCCGGGTGCCAATCGCTAAACTCAAACGATTCATCACCGGCCCCCAGCAGTGAGTGTGACCAGTACACATCGGCTCGTTGGCGTTTAAGCTGCTCCACCCATGCTTGATGTTGCTGCTTTTTCTTCGCGGCTACTCGCTCAGCAAGCTGTGGGTCATCAATCGGTACGCCCTTGCTGGCAAAGATGGCCCGGCTATTTTCTGGGTCGAATGCTGCTCGGCGTAACGCTGCTGGCATCCTAAAATCAAATTCATCAGCCATTCAGTTCACCCCCTACATGTTCATGCCGTAGATCCGTTGGGCCGGTTGCTGCGGCTGGTTCTTTGGCCGTTCGTTCAAATAGCCTTCAAACTTGGTACCAAACAACGTTTCAGGCCGCATAAAGCCACCAGTCACAAACCATTCGTCCTGATTTTTCTTGTCGATCACAGTCTTAAAGTCGGCTACCGTAAACCCTTCCCGCATTCGTGCTTTGATCTGTTGCTGTGTCTTCGGGGTGGTCGGCTTATAGTGGCTCCCGGTGACTTCGTTTAGGTAGGCCACGATTTCTGCCACGTCACCAGGCACGGACTTGGCGGGCCGTGGCCCGTCTTCCCCCCTCTGGGGGGTTAGGGGGGTATTCTCTTTTGTTTTGTTTAGTTTAGTTTGTGTTTTGTTTTGTTTATATAATGGTGTACCAACTTGTGTACTACCTTGTACACCATCTTGTGTACTGGTATGTGCACTACTTTGTACACCAACTTGTGTACTACCTTGTACACTAGGTTGTGCACCATCTTGTGTACTATCTTGCGTTAGGCTGATCATACGGTATGATGTTGCCTTTCGTCCGTTTGTCTGGAAGTCGATGTACCCTAGCTGCTTTAACTCATTCCGTGCCTTAATGACACCCGAACGTGATAAGCCGCTTCGGAATTCGAGCGTGGAGCTTGCAACCGTAAACCAGGTTTTCCAGCCGGTCAGATTGTTGATGTACATCAGCACATACCAAAGCCGAGCTTGGCCGGGTGAAACTAGGTTAATTTCTTGCAGCTTCTCAAAGCTCAGAATTTCTTGCAGGTAATTCATGACTTCACCTCCCTTGGATTCCGATTCTCTTTAGTGTTGCGTGATCAACTTTGACTCCTAAATTAGTTAAGTGGTACTTATTGCAAAAGACGCTGGACCCGACCTGGTGGAACTCAGTATGGTGTTCCCGGCAAAGGGCCGCTAATCGGAATTGCGTGTGGTCAAGCTGGTTACGATTGCGGCCAGCGCCAATCTCATCGACGTGGTGGATGTCAGCGTGCTGGCCGCAGATTAAACATTTGCGGTGCGCAATACATTGATACTGAAAATGGTTCTCGTCTTTGGGCAGCAAGTACATACCAGCCTTAATTGGCACGTCAAACTCAAAGATAAAGTCCACAACGTCATTAATTAGCTCTGTAGCATCGCTGACGGTGCTTTGACTGGTATCTGCTAGACTAATTGCTTTGCCACCAGTGCGGGCCATGTAGCGGCTGTAAAAGTACGTCTTGAGGTAATCCTCATCTTCGCCGCTCCAGTTCCAGATGTCGTGTAAGAGGGCAAAGAAGAGGGCCCGCTGCTTAGGCCGAACCTTGCGCGGGTCAGTTTCTTCATACTGCACTCGGAACCAATCTGCTTTGCCGTTGTTTAGTGTCTTGATATGCTCAAACCACCCGTCGCCGGGCGGTTGGTCGGGCTTTATGATCAAAAACCCGTCCTGGAAAACTGCGCTCCCACTAAGCATTAGTTGAACGGTAATTGGTCAGCCGTCATGTTAGCAAAGTTGTTTTGTGGTGCTTGCACTGGTGCACCAAATGATGGTTGCGCCGGCCGTGAGGTAGCTTGTTGACGTGGTGATTGTTGGCCCTTACCTTGTGGGCGAGTAATACCATTTGGTTCTGATGCTTGCTTAGCTGGGCCAAATGACTTAACTCGTAAGAAGTAATCGCCGTTTTGGTTTTCCTCCCAATCAACTGTTACTGACAAGACTTTGCCAATGCAAGCCTTGAGTAGCAATTGTAAGCTGGCAATTTCAACCCCATCTTGCGCTCCGGACGCCACTGCTAACGTGTTAAAGCGGCGGATCGATTGCTCGCGGCTTTGTTGGCTGTCGATATTCCAGACCAGATAGTGGTAACGGATTTGACCGCCTTTGTACTTACCATCAGCCACTTCATAGTTCAACACCATCATGTCATTACCAGAAGACTTGGATTGTGTAACTTGTGAGGTTGGTAGAACAGTGACGTTGTAAGTTCCTGCTTCTTCAACCGTTGCGCCCATGATGTTGTTGTGATCTACTTTGAATAACATATTAGTGTTCCTCCTGTTGGATAAGTTCGTTTGCTTTGATTAGTTTTCGATCGTCAATCCGGTTCTTGGCATGGTTGCCTTGTTCCGGATCTAGGTCGATCCAGCGTTGACCGTCCTTAATGTAAATCCGGCCAACCAGATCAAAAGTACTGGTAAATGCGTTAAAAGTTTTCTCGTTCATATCGGCAGCATAGCGTCCTTCTGCCGTTAGACCGTTGGCTCCGTTGTCAACTTGGTGGGCCGTGGCGTAAATACTCTTGCCGCTAGTCCGTAACAACATCGACAATTCCCGGAACCAGAGTTGTAATTTTTGATAGTTCTGCCGGTTGTCTTTGGCTCGATTATCAATGTTTTCAAGCACTAGATTTTGCAAGGCTGATAGATTATCTAAGGCAATTGCTTGATAATCACTAGAAGCGATCGCTCCTTGCACCCAGTACATCACCAGTTCTTGAATTCGTGGTCCGTCACTGCTCTCGATTACCGCTACATCGACTGATTCATCACCAATCAACGGGTTTGTGGAAAGGTCAAAGCTAATTAGCAGCTTACGACCAGGGAATTGCTTAAACAGTGTCGTTTTACCAGTGCCACCGTCGCCATAGACGAAATACATATGCGGGGTTGGCGGAACTCGCCCTTGTTTGTAGAAGCGCATCTAATCATCGCCTTTCGTGGGCTTGATCGTAACGTTAATTACGCTGGTAGCTGTTACGCCTGCAACGACTTCGCCGTCTTCATTGACCACACGGCCATCATCAAGTGGGGTAAGCGTCTTTTTGTAGTCGCCCCATTGCAGCTTCTTAGTGGTCTTGACGTATTCTGCCGGTACGTTGTCGATTAATTGCTGGTCATCGTGCGTCCATTCCACAGATTTGCGCTTGCCTACGCTACCGTTACGGCTCTTGTAGCGATAGTGAGGGTTTGCTTCGTACTGAGTCAGGTAGAAATCCTTAATTCGGCTTTCTACGGCTTCTCGTTCGTCTTGGCGGGTTTTCGTTGCTGGGACATACCAAGCATTCGTTTCGTCCAGTTCCTTTTGCCGTTGCACATCATCGTGAGCCTGTTCTTCATCAAGCTTCCGCAGTCGATACAGTGCTTTGTAAAGGCCTTCTTCATCAGTAATCCGCATATCAGTCATGGATCTTCATCTCCTCGTAAGGTTCTTCCTGTTGGATCTCTTCTAGGTCGTCTTGCATGTCAATGAGTTCGTGCATTGCAATCCCTCCTAGCGGTGTTCTAATTCTGATAAGCCATTCGCCATATTGATTAGGTGGCCGTAGCCATCGATCAGGGCAAACTGCTCATGCAAACGTCGGACGTCTGCAACTGTTAATTCACACAAAGCTGTACGTTCTTGTTTTTGCTTTTTAACAAAGTATTTTGCTAAATCCAAATTCATGGTACAATTACCTCGAAAATTCTTTTAATATTGTGTTTTCACTTGGGACTAACGGTGGCGGCCGTTGGTCCCTTTTTTATCGATAGTTGGGTCAAACCAGGGATCCATCCAAGGCGATAGTGCATCACCAAGGTCGCATGCCGCGACAATGATCCAAATCAACGCTGGTAGCCCAAACCAATCTGTTAGCCCGTTAAACCAGGCGTAGGTCATGCCCCACGCGCTAGTCGTATAGGCGATTGCCTTAATTACCTTCATTTTCATTTTCCTTCCATTTCAGCTTTCAGCATTTCAACAGTAGCGATAATTAATGTTCTTGTATATTTATCGTGTTTAGCTAATTCGTAGATTCCATAACATAAATCTGTGTTATTAATATTGCGGACAATTTGGACCCCATCTTTACTTTTACCAATAAGCGCCCATCCTTCAGAATGACGTCCCTGTGCAACCATTTTCTTTGCTTCAGCGATTAAATCCATCTCAATACCATCCTTTACTTTCTAAATCCAAACTTGCCTTGATCAAGGTACCGTCAAGCGTATGCACTTTTTGGGACCCGATGATCTTTCTCACATCGCTACCTTTGCCTCGATAGGTGCCCTTTGCGATCAGCTTATCGACCCGCTTTTCATACTGCACGGCGTTCTCGCCATAGTAGCGGTCTAACACAATCGTTGTCATCACTGTCCCTCCTATACGTGGCCTCCTCGCACATTAAGCCCCAAAATATCTTGCTTGGACTGATCTGAGCGCCAATCCAAAAATTCTTGCCAGATAGGCTCCACGATAAATGTTTTACGTTTACCATCCGTAATGATCGCTTTACGGAACCTTGGGTTAGCCAAGCATTCTGCGCGACGACGATAAAACGCTGATTTGCTGTATCCATATTCAGCAATGATTTCGTCAACGCGTTTCCAATCGTTCATCATATTCATCACCTCCTAACGTACATATCCAACCGAATTTGTTTAATTTTTGTCATCTGTGTCCTCCCGCAAATCATCTAAACTAACACCCAAGGCGTCAGCAATTTTACATACTTTACTAAAAGTAGGCTCAATGCCATAGTTCTTATAAGCATAGAGGGTATTGTCACTAATTCCAGTTTGCTTGGATAGCCAATACACGCTTTTACCTTGCCTCTTCAATTCATTTTGAATTTGCGACCACATGATATTGTCACTTCTTTCCCACTTGCCACGATATGTTGTGGTAAGATAGTTCTTAGCGTTTACGTTGTCTTACTCCTATGAAAGGAGGTGATTAATTATGGATCGTGAATTAATGAAAATGGCTATTAACCTTGCATCAATCCAAATCAAAGCCAATGCAACCATTGCTACTCAAGATCCTAACTTTGACGGAAAATATTTAGGAATCGATACTCTCCAAGACGTAGTTTCTGAAAACTATGATTGGCTTAAGAAATTTGACGCTGATCCTCATAGCGCCCTTTAGCCCAATTGAAATTGCGCTCAGAATCCTTTGTTACAAGCTCTTTGCCGGCTAACTCGGCAAGGAGTTTTTTTACTTCTTCTGGTGTTCCTGTAATCTTAATTTCCATATTTGTCCCTCTTAAATTCCTTTCGCAGTCCCTCGGGGCTGCTTTTTCTTCTTCCATTGGACTGCATATCGGTGACGCGCAGCTGCTGCGCAAAATCCATAGAAGCCTTGCGCTAGTGGGTCAGATGACCGGAGCGCGTTCTTAATGTTCTTCTCGTAGCGCACCATAATGTGATGCGCCTTTGCTCTTCGTGTGGTCATTAGCACCTCCCATTCTAACAACTATACTTTACTTAAATTCTCATATTATAAAGTTCGATTGTTAAAAACTGCATCAAAAATAACATTGGGCTTTACGCCAAAAAAATCGGCTAATTTTTTAATGTTTTTTCCGCTTGGAATAGAATCACCGCGTTCCCAAGCGGAAATAGTTACTTGGGAAATTCCAATTTGTTTTCCCATTTCCTCTTGATTTAATCCCTTGCGAACCCTCAAAACTTTTAACTCCGTAGCCAAACTGTTACCTCCTTTCGTAGTTCATGAATATATAATATCATGTTTACTTTATAAGTCAATGCTAAATACTGATTTTTTTTATAAGATTCCTAAACTTCTTTAGTTTATACAAAGTTAACTATATAATCTAACTAAATAAGTATATAAGCGGAGGTGTCTGTAATGAATATGGGATCAAAAATTAGAGATCTACGTAAGGAAAAGAGATTATCTCAAACCGAACTTGGTAAATTAATTCATGTATCACAGCAAACAGTAACTGCATGGGAAAATAACAAAGCTGAACCAACAAGTAGTGCTGTAGTTCAGCTTGCAGAAGTATTTAATGTATCTACAGATTATCTTCTCGGACGTCCAGAAAAGCACAAAGAAGATAATTCAGGCCTATCAGAAAATCAAAAGCTGGTGGCCTACTCTATCGATCCGGATATCTCTGACGAAGAACGCAAAGCCATCATTGAAATGGTCGAAGCAGCAAAGAAATTTCGGAGACGAATCTAAGGGGTGACGCTTCATGACCGATTTGGAAAAGCTCGAAGATTTGTATCCAGAGTTACGATTCTGGTCAATTGACGTCCCTAATCCGCATTTTCACGGACAAATTGATGGTCATGACGTATACGTTAATTCCAACGATGATGACCTTACACAGCTTAAGACGATTTTACACGAAATTTATCACCATGAAGTTGATTACGGAGATTTATCCAATAGCAAAAAGACAGTTGTTTTGCGTGAAGAAGGATATGCTACACGTTTCGCTGAGCGGTACTTACCATTAATGCTAAATATATAAAGGAGTTAAACTTATGAATTTTAAATCGAAAGAATGTATGGGTTGTGGTAAGCGGTTAAACTTTTTTACATCAGCCAAAGAAGTCTATTATGAAAACAAGGATAAGAAAGTTATCTGCAGAGAATGCGCCAATAAAGTTTTCCCTGATAACAAAACTAAAAAATTGTTTCTTAATAACAGTGTGAGTTGGTGGCTACGAAACCACTCTTCCATCGAGTTTCTCCACTACTACAACAAAGGTGCCACCCTTTCAATCGACAAGAAAGGCAACGTCACTGGCGAAGAGCTCTTCTGCCCCTTCTGCGGCAGCGAAGACGTAACACCCCTGAGTAAGCACCGCGAAGGCTTCAGTGCGGGCAAAGCAGTCGCTGGGGCGGTGCTGGCCGGTGGTGTTGGTGCACTAGCTGGGTTTGCTGGGGAGAGCAGCAGTAAAGTGGATTGGCTATGCAATGACTGTCATAAGGCGTTTACGAAGTAAATAGTCGTTGGGAGGAATTTGACTTATGAACCTTAAATCAAAGGAATGCTTAGGCTGCGGCAGGAAATTAAACTTTTTCACGATCTTTAAAGAAGTCTACTACGAAAATAAGGATAAGGATGTTATTTGCGGAGAATGCGCAAATGCAGTTTTTCCTGATAATAAAACCAGAAAAACTCTTCATAACAATAAAGTCATTAATTGGTTTCAAGCCCACAATTCCATCGAGTTTCTCCATTACTACAACAAAGGTGCCACCCTCTCAATCGACAAGAAAGGCAACGTAACCGGCGAAGAACTCTTCTGCCCCTTCTGCGGTAGTGAGGACGTAACACCACTGAGTAAGCACCGTGAAGGTTTTAGCGCAGGCAAAGCAGTTGCTGGGGCGGTGCTGGCCGGTGGTGTTGGTGCATTAGCGGGCTTTGCTGGGGAAAGCAGCAGTAAAGTGGATTGGTTATGCAATGACTGCCATAAGGCGTTTACGAAGTAAAAAATCCCGAACAGCAATGAGCTGACGGGAGATGTTTAGTGCTAGTAAATTGTTTGAGAAAAGGTGATGAATGTGAGCGTTGATCCAAACCAAATTAAAGATCTAGAACAGGTAATTCCAAAATCTACATTAGAGTTACTGCTTAATCCTATAGCGCAAGAGATTGGATATAGTCTTGGCGGACTGTATTATGCGATTTTTGGTAAATTAATTCGCTATGGTGCTGTCAAGAAGGCAGAAACAGACGCCCTCATAAAACAAGTTAGCGAAAAATACACCCAAATTCCCGAAGAACGGCGTACTGACGCAAATAAAGGCCTCATTTTTAAGGCATTCGAAGATTCCAGATACTCTCTTTCAAGTGAAGAATTACGAAATCTTTTTGCTAATTTAATCGCGAATTCGACTGATAGCAAATACTTGAATAAAAATTCCCCATACTTTTCTACTGTTCTAAAAAATCTTAGCGTAAATGAAGCTTTATTTTTAAACAAGTTCAAATATACTCAATCAATAGCGATTACAAAAGTTCGATTTACCGATTCGAAAGACCGCCAATTTTTCACTGACTATAAACAAGACTATGTTTTAAATAAGAATGATAACCCTAAAAAAGAAACAGTTAGCATATATTCGAAAGAAATCGATACTTTAGAATCTTTAGGGATTGTTAGAAGAAAATACGGTCAATTTAATAATTCTGAACGCAACGACCTAAGTAAAATTAAAAAACATATAAATAATAAACATCTAGAAAAGAATTTGAACGGTCATTTTGAATTGGATATCAATTCTAAAAAAAGGCCGGAAATCTTTTTAACGCAGCATCAATATGACACTGTTAATATCATTCCGGGAAGCCTTGAATTAACCGAATTAGGTCAATCATTCGTTGAAATTATCTTTGCGTAAATTTTCAATTTTATTTAAAAGTTCTAATTTATTATCATAACGCTCTTCGGTATCGGTAAGTAGTTTTGCCAAAAAATCGGAATATACTTTTAAGACAAATCCAACTATCAACAGTGTTATAACAATGTTGATGGCTATGGAAACAATAATAGCTAAGAACACATTATCACCTCAGTTACTTTTTATTTATTGTATTCCAAAAATTTCCGCCTGTAACTTATTTGGAGAAAATACATGATTTTTAAAAGAATTATTACACTAAGCAGCATACTTATAGTTGGGACTGGTCTTGCTGCTTGTGGACACTCGACTACAAAAGACAGCCATTCTGCATCGTCGAGCAGCTCAAATAAAGTTGTTAAGCATAGTCACAAAAAGAAAACGCAAACTGCAGAAACGTCAGTATCATCATCCGCTTCGGCCAGTCAGAACGTGCAACCAAGTCCTGCGTCTACCCAAACTGCCAATCAAGCTACCGCTCCGAGCCAAGCCTCACAAACTGGTGGCGCTATTACGGAAGATCAGGCACGCGCAATACTCGGCGGTGCCAACGGTGACCTGTAGGCAACGAGAACATCCAACGGCTGGACCTTTTCTGGAGATGGCTACACAGCCACTGTCGGGGACGATGGGAGTGTATCGCATAACTAAAAGGTATCCCCTACTGATACAAGGGATACTAAGTGAATTGATCATTGGTTAAAACTTGATCAAATTGATTATAAAATTTCTAACAATAAAGAGGTAATAGAATGTCATTGTCAATTAATATAAAGTGCATCATTTTATTAATAGTATTTTTGGTTTTCTTTTTTATGATTATATTCGCACTATTTCTTCCTTTAATTCGTTTATTATGGGGATACATTAAAGATTTTTCTACTCCTTCTAAATATTTAGTAAGGAAAATTAAACTACAAAATAATATAGCTAATATTACATGTGAAGCAAGCGAACATAAACTTAGGAATTTAATAGAAAACAATTTACAGCAAGGTATGGTCCTTTCATTAAAAGGAAATAGCAGTAACATCATTTTAATTGAGAAAGAGTACCTTCAATATACGAAACTTCAAGATAAAATTTTTAAGTGGGATAAAAAAATTTACAAACTTATATTTAAACCAAAGTATTAGCTACTGAAAATTAGCCCCTTTGAGGAAATTTCCATTTAAAAATCAAATAAGGAGACGAATTAAAATGAAAGCAAATGTTATTTCAATTTTAAACATGAAAGGTGGCGTTGGTAAAACAACTATTTCTTGTAATTTAGCGATTGAGTTAGCTGCAAGAAATAAAAAAGTTCTATTAATTGATATTGACCCTCAATTTAACTCAACTCAAACTCTGTTTAAATATAGTTATGGAAATTTAGACGAATATCAATTATTGACTAAGGAAAAGAAAACAATTGTTGGTATTTTTAAAAATAGTGAAGATGATCTAGTAGATAGCTATAATGAGGAAAAAAAACATACCCCTTATATTAGTCATCTTTCTTTTGAAATTCCGGAAATCAGTTCATATTCCTCTTCAAGAGAATCTGCTAAAGAGCAAAAAATAAATTTAGATATTATACCTGGAGATCTACATTTAATTATTGATATTAACGCATCAGCAGCAGATAAACTCGGGGCATATTTCTTTGAAAATAGGCTTACCGAAAATTACGATTATATTTTAATAGATTGCCCACCAACGTGGGGCCAATTGACTACCGTTGCTTTATCCCAATCTAATTTTTATATTATCCCAACTAATCTTGACGACTTCTCAACAATGGGTATATCTATACTAGCAACACAGTTAAAGGAAAAAAATAATTCATTGCAAGGAAAGTTAAAAGCTTTAGGGGTAGTATATATGCTTTTAAATCCAACAAAAGCTAACAATGGAATTGCATTAGCACATAGAAAATATAAGGAAGACTTAGAGAAATTCTTGAGTACTAAAATGAATAAACGAGTTCACTCTACTGTTAAACCGTTTGATACAATATTTCATAAGGATAACTTTTTCGTTACTAATTCAGCAATCTATCGTTCAACAGAAGCTCTAAACAAAAGAAGAATTTCAGAATACGCAGCAAAGATGTCAGATTTTACTGAAGAAGTAATAGGTAGGATAGCGGGGATAGCAAATGACAAGTAATAAACTTAATACTCTAATAAAAAGTGGTAATTTATCTTTCATTGAACGAAAAATAATCTTTATTGGCGTCGTAAGCGCAACTATCTTTGATAAATCTATATTTAAAGCTAATGATGACCTGCACCCATATATTAGTTGTTTTGAAAAAGAATTTAATATTATTAATATAAAAACTAAAGAACCTGGCTTTGCAGACTATGTATATCGAAGTCGCCCATTACTCTTTTCACGAATTGCAAAGTATCTTTTTAATCTAGATGATTTTGGAAAATTTAATAAGCTCATTAATCAACATTTCAATTATCTTAACGAATCACAAAAAAACGTTAAAAAAGTTAAAAAGCAAAAAAAGGAATCGTCAATCTTAGCTGATATGGAGTTAAAGAATGGAAAATGATAATTATAAAGTGCCAAAATTAGAAGGCACATTGTCTGATGATATCAACCAAGATTTTCGAAAAGTCATTAATGTATTAAACTCTTCTTTTTTAGCATCTAAAAATGAAACGATTAATGAGCTAAAGAAAATGCACAATGTTTTATATATTTATAGGAGTATATGCAATGATTTATTTATAAATAAAAAGAATGATCAAAAGATCAAGTCTTTACTTGCCCTAAATCAGCATTTATTAATATGCGCTTTAATTTTTGTTCTTAAAAATGATGACTACACGGCTTATTTTTTACTTAGGGGGAGTTTGGAATCCTCAATCAAAATCGTTCAATATGGATACGGTTCTAACCCCACTAATTCTTTTAGTAATAACTTAGAGCAAGTAACTAAAAAAATTAAAGATGATTTTATTCCAAGTACTATATCTGTTCAGCAGAAAAGATTTATTAAATCTCAAATAAACAATTTCACTCAATATGGTAGAAAAAGTCTATATGGTTCTTTATCTGATAAAATTCATATTCGAGAAGATATAAATGTAGCCCCATCTATTTATTTAAATAATTTTTTTAAAACTACATCCTTAATGAACCAACAATTATCATCTTTATTTATCACTACTATTGAGTATGAAACTGTTTTCACTATGCTTAATGCCGAGGCACTTAAGCTAAATAGAATTTCTTATTCTAAAATAGAATACTTTAGGTCGGAATATACTAATTTTGAATATTTAATTAAGACTGTTATGAAGTTACTATAAACATTTTTAATCACCGTCGATCCGATTTTTCGTTTAGATGGCTTTTCTATTTTTCTAACTTAATTTTACAAACGGCGGTATTATATCGCAATTTGTACTAATTCCGGTCAATTTGGCCGGTTTTAAAAACAAATCACCTGAACATATTTTTGAATATATCAAATTAATCAAAAGAAGGTGCAGAAATGGCTATCAAACCCAGAGAAGTCAAACTCAAAGACGGCACTATCCACTACCGCTTTGTTGCATTTTATAAATCTCCTCTAACCGGCCGCAGGCGTAAAGTCTCAGTTACCAAAGATAAACTTACCTCACGAACTGAAAATGCAGCTCACCGCGAACTTGATGAGATCATTCGTCAGCGATTAGCGATCGAAGGAAACAATATCATAGATATTAGTTTAGGCGAATTAGCAGAAAAATTTATCATTGAGCGTGCTCAGCAACTTAAGCAAAATACACTTAGCAATGAAAAGATCTTCGTACGGCAGTTTGTCGATTATTTTGGCTCGCATACACTGGTCACTAAAATATCTACCCCTATGATCAACAAGTATTTCCGTGACCGCTTGTACAGTGACAAGCCAATTAGTAATAGCACAGCACATGATATTAAAGGCCATTTAGTTGCGCTATTTAAATATGCCATCAATTATGGATATCTCACAGCATCACCAATGGAGACTGTCGAAATTCCTTGGAAAAGAGCGATCCCCTACGCTAAAAAGATTGAAAATAAGTACTTAACTAGAGAAGAAAGCAGTGCTCTTATCAACGAGTTTAAGCGTCGTAAGTTATACCATTATAGCGATGCTTTCCGACTACAGTACTTAACAGGGCTGCGTTTCGGCGAACTAGCAGCGCTACAAGTCAAAAATGTTCTTGAAAAAGATGGCCAACGGTTTCTGCAGATTAATAGTACCCTGACTATTTTAAAAAGCCCTATTCGCCGGTTCATTTCTGATTCGCCTAAAACTTCGGCTAGTAATCGTAATGTTGTATTATCGCCAGAAGCAGCAGAGATCGTGAAGCGTCACTGCGTAGGAAAAGATGCTGAGGCACTGCTCTTCTCCTACAATGATGCCACCCATTTTACTGATCAACGACCGCTCGATATTACGGCCGCCAACTCGGCATTGCGTAGGGCCGCTAAACGCCTAGGTATTGATAAGCCAGTCACTACTCACTTTTTCCGGCACACCCATGTCTCGTTGCTGGCTGATCTGGGAGTGCCTCTAAGAGTGATCCAAAAACGAGTTGGACACTCTAAAAGTGACATAACTCGTGAAATTTATCTGCATGTTACCACCGATACACAGCAAAAGTATGACCAACTAATTTCAAAGCTTGAGGATATGTAAAAGCGGGAAGCAACAACTTCCCGCTTTTTGTGTACCTTTTTTGTACCTTTTAGCTAAATAACGTGATTTTGATCGTTATAAAACGTTAATAACTAATTGGCTATTTTCGATACAATCATTAATAGTAAAGCAATTAAGCAATTACTTTTCCGTTGCCTTTTCCAAGGCCTTCATGATTGAAGGGTTCTTGGAGTGGCAGTCCTTCAGCATTTGTAAGTCGGCTGCGGATAATTCAACTACGTACTTGGCCATCGTTTTACCTCCCTTTTCGCTAATGAATTTATCTTACCACAAATTCCGTGCTTTGCTGCGTTAAAGTTCACTGGTCGCAAAGGAACGGCCTTCTAGGGAACGCAATAAGGCATCAACCGTATCCAACGCCGTTAGCAATGGTACGTTGTGTTCAATCGCCGTCTGGCGGATGATAAAGCCATCTGAGGTATGCTCATAATCATGTCCCATTGTATTGATGACCAGGTTCACTTGCCCCGCCTTAATGACATCCAAAATGGTTGGGGCCGCTTGATCATGGACACGCTGGACTTTGGTGACGTGTAAGCCATGTTTCTTCAGGTACTTAGCGGTCCCCTTGGTGGCCAAGATGCGGTAGCCAATCCGGGCAAACCGTTTCGCCAGGGCTTTAACCTGTTTTTTATCGTGGTCTTCCACGGTTAACAGGACCGTCCCGTTGAGCGGCAATTGCATTTTAGCGCCAGCAAAGGCTTTGTATAAGGCTTTGGCAAAGTTGGCATCCGTGCCCATTACTTCCCCGGTCGACTTCATTTCAGGCCCCAAGTAGGCATCGACCGCATCCAGTTTGCTAAAGGAAAAGACGGGGGCTTTCACGTGCACCAAGGGTGAATCAGGGGCTAGTCCACCTTGGTAGCCTTGGTCACTTAGGGATTGCCCTAAAATCACCTTGGTTGCGACCTGGGCCATTTCAATTCCCGTAATTTTACTTAAGAACGGGACGGTCCGACTAGCACGCGGATTGACTTCTAGGACGTAGGCTTCATGGTCGTGGATGATGAACTGAATGTTCATAATGCCAATGCACTTCAAGGCCACCGCTAATTTTTTGGTAGCAGCCACGATTTGCGCTTTGATGTCATCCCCAAAGGATTGGGGCGGATAAACAGCCATTGAATCCCCCGAGTGTACCCCCGCTCTTTCAATGTGTTCCATAATCCCCGGCAAGAGGACGTTGGTTCCATCACAAATCGCGTCGACTTCGCATTCTTTCCCTTCTAAGTACGCATCAACCAAGATCGGGTGATCGACGGCCGCTGGGGCGTTTTGGGCCAGATAATTCTTCAACTCTTGGGGCGAGTTAACAATTTCCATCGCTTTCCCGCCAAGGACATACGAAGGCCGGACCAAAACGGGATAACCAATCTGCGCTGCTGCTGCTAAGACGCCTTCTTTGGTGGTTGCCGTTAAGCCGACTGGTTGCTTTAAGCCCAGGTCTTTAATGACTTGATCAAAGACTTCCCGGTCTTCAGCAGCGTTTAAGTCAGTTACCGTGGTCCCTAAAATTTTAACGCCGTTTTGGGCCAGGCCGTCCGCCAAATTGATCGCTGTTTGGCCACCAAACTGAACAATGACCCCGACCGGCTGTTCAACGTCAATCACGTTTAGCACATCTTCCAGTGTCAATGGTTCAAAGTAGAGTTTGTCAGAAACGGAGAAATCAGTAGAAACGGTTTCGGGATTTGAATTCATGACAATCGCTTCGTAGCCCAATGCTTGAATGGCGCGTACGGAGTGAACGGTAGCATAGTCAAATTCAACCCCTTGCCCAATTCGAATGGGCCCAGAACCAATCACCAAAATTGCAGGTTTATCGCTACGGTGAGATTCATTTTCCGTTTCATAGGTGGAATAAAAGTACGGCGTCGTGGAATCAAATTCGGCTGCACAAGTGTCTACCATTTTATAAACTGGGACTAAGCCTAATTGTTGGCGCTTTTGCCGAAGCTCAGCTGCTGAGGTCCCCCATAATTTAGCGATAGTTTGATCCGCAAAGCCATATTTTTTGGCCGTGCGTAAAAGGGCCTCGTTATTGAGGTGGGTCTTGAGCTGGTGTTCAATCTCCACTAGGTGCTGGATCAGATCCAAGAAGTAGGGTGTGATTTGCGTGAGCGCGTGCACTTCTTCAATCGTCATCCCCCGCCGAAAGGCTTCGGCTAAATAAAACAGGCGGTCGTCTTGCGGCGTTGTTAACTTGGCCTGTAACTGCTTGTCCGAAGCTGCCGCAGCCGCGGGAGAAATGAGATCCGTTTCGTCAATTTCCAGGGAACGCACCGCTTTTTGCAGCGCTTCTTCGGCGGTGCGCCCAATGGCCATTACTTCCCCCGTCGCTTTCATTTGACTCCCCAGTTGGCGGTCCGCTTGGGTGAACTTGTCAAATGGCCAGCGCGGAATTTTGCAGACCACGTAGTCCAAGGCTGGCTCAAATTGAGCCCAAGTCGTTTGGGTGACAGGGTTTTTAATTTCATCCAAGGTTAACCCAACGGCAATCTTAGCGGCTAATTTGGCGATCGGATATCCCGTGGCTTTAGATGCTAAGGCTGAGGAACGCGAAACCCGGGGATTAACCTCAATGACGTTGTAGTGATAAGAATGGGGATCCAAAGCTAATTGAACGTTGCAGCCCCCTTCAATTTTCAAAGCGCGAATCAATTTCAACGCACAATCCCGCAACATTTGATATTCCCGATCCGAAATGGTTTGGTTGGGAGCGAAAACAATTGAGTCCCCGGTATGAATCCCCACCGGGTCAAAGTTTTCCATGCAGCAAACGACCATCGCATTGTCCGCGGCGTCCCGCATGACTTCAAATTCAATTTCTTTGTAGCCGGCGATTGATTTCTCAATTAAGCACTGGGTAACGGGAGAAAGCTCCAGTCCATTGGCAGCAATGGTGGCTAATTCTGCGGGGGTCTGACACATTCCGCCACCAGTCCCACCCATGGTAAAGGCCGGCCGGACAATGACCGGGTAGCCAATTTCTTCGGCAAAGCTCAACGCTTCCTCGACCGTACCAACGGTTTGAGAAGCCGGAATCGGTTCCCCGAGCTGTTGCATCAAGGCTTTAAATTTTTCCCGGTCTTCGGCTTGGTCAATCGCCGTTAATTGGGTCCCTAAGAGTTGAATATCCAGTTCGGCTAAGATGCCGGATTTTGCTAAGGCGACGGCGAGGTTTAACCCAATTTGGCCCCCAAGGGTCGGTAAAATCGCATCCGGGTATTCTTGGCGGATGATGCGGGAAACGGCTTCGACCGTGAGGGGTTCGATGTAAACATGATCGGCAATCTGCTTGTCGGTCATGATCGTGGCGGGATTGGAGTTGATCAACACCGTTTCGTACCCTTCTTCACGTAATGCCAGACAGGCCTGGGTGCCTGAATAATCAAATTCCGCGGCTTGACCAATGATGATCGGGCCTGAACCAATTACTAAAATTTTGTGAATATCCGTCCGCTTAGGCATGAGCTTTTTCCTCCTTTACTGCATCGACTGTGGCAACAAACTGATCAAATAAGCCCGCCGCATCATGGGGGCCCGGGGCCGCGTCCGGGTGAAATTGGACGGAAAAGGCGGGATATTTTTGATGTTTGAGCCCTTCGATTACCCCATCGTTGATTTCCAAGTGCGTGACAGTTAAAGCGGTCTCGCTCAAAGAATCTGGGGCCACGGCATAACCGTGGTTTTGGGAGGTAAAGGTAATTTCCCCCGTGGCTAAGTTTTTCACGGGGTGGTTAAACCCGCGGTGCCCAAATTTCATTTGGAACGTTTGGGCGCCGTTGGCCAGCGCAAAGACTTGATGACCCATGCAGATGCCAAAGACTGGCACATGTTGTTCGATTTCTGCGACCATTTTAATTGCAGCAGTCTGCTCGGTCGGATCCCCGGGGCCGTTTGACAATAAGACACCGTCCGGGTGGTAGTCTAGGACGGCTTGGACGGAGACGTTAGCGGGCAAAACGATGGTATTGCAGTCTCGTTGGGCCAATTCGCGTAAAATACTGTGTTTGAGTCCAAAGTCAATAACCACAATATTCCGCTTACTGCCAGGATTAGGATAAGGCGTTGGGGTTGCTGCCCGCCGGGAAGCGCCAACTGTTGGATGGACCATTTTTAGTTCGGCCACCACCGCTCGCTGCTTATCTAAACTGTCAACCAACTTGCCGCGCAGGGTCCCATGTGCCCGGATTTGTTTCACCAATTGCCGGGTATCGACCCCCATGAGCCCCGGGATTCCCTGGCGTTTTAAGAAGGCTGGCAGGCTTTCTTGCATCCGCCAGTTGCTGGGGTGCCGCGCAACTTGGTGGCAAATTACGCCTTTGATTTGGGGATTCAGGGCTTCGTTGTCGTCAACGTTGATTCCATAATTGCCGATCAAGGGATTGGTAAACACCAAGATCTGATCGGCATAGGATTGATCCGTAATCGCTTCTTGATAGCCCGTCATTCCCGTGGTAAAGACCACTTCGCCAGTTGTGATGGTGGTCGCCCCGAAAGCTTCGCCCGCGTAGGTTGATCCGTCTTCCAGAATTAAATATCTTTGCATATTGTTGCCTCCAATTCGCATGTGCTCAGTTTCCCTGCTCGCGGTCAGGGTTTAAAGTTCGCGTTTCCTTTTTCAGGAAGCGAAAGGGCATTTTAAAAGGTTCTCTCCGCTAAAAGAGACGAACTCTTTTAAAATAAAGGCTGAGAAAGTTTGCTTTTCTCAGCCTTTGAATATTATTCCATGCCCATTAACTTTTTACCAGCTTTAATTTGTTTTTTTACATTTTCAAAGCTGGTACCCCCTAATGACTGTCGACGCGCAACGGCAACTTTCGATTGTAAATCGTGATAAACGTCGACTCCGATTTTGGGCATGATTTTTTGGTATTCAGCGAGGGGGATTTCCTGTAATGTGGTCCCAGTTTGTAATCCTTTGAGGACCAATTCTCCCACAATTGCGTGAGCTTGTCGGAACGGAACGCCTTTTGTTGCCAAGTAGTCAGCCAGTTCGGTCGCATTGGAGAAGTCGCGTTCCGTTGCCGCTGCCATCTGGGTTTTGTTGACCTTGGCGGTGGCTAGCATTCCGGCCATCACGTGTAAACAAGGCAAAATCGTCTTCACTGCATCAAAAACGCCTTCCTTGTCCTCTTGCAGATCCTTATTGTAAGCTAAAGGCAAGGCTTTCATGACGGTTAATAAACCAGTGAGATCGCCGAAAATTCGACCGCTTTTGCCACGAATCAATTCCGCATAATCGGCGTTTTTCTTCTGGGGCATGATCGAGCTGCCAGTTGCGTACTCATCCGCTAACTCCAAGTACCCAAATTCATATGAGGTCCACAAAACGATTTCTTCACCTAAGCGCGAAAGATGGACCATTAAGATTGCGGCGTTACTTAAGAATTCGAGGGCAAAGTCCCGGTCTGAAACTGCGTCCAAGGAATTGGTATACGGTGCGGAAAAGCCTAATTCTTGGGCGGTTAAAGCCCGGTCAATCGGAAAAGTAGTCCCAGCTAACGCCGCTGCTCCAAGCGGCGAAAGATCGGTGTGCTGTTGGTTGAATTCAAACCGTTCCACATCCCGTTGGAACATGGCGAAGTATGCCATTAAATAGTGCCCGTATGAGATCGGTTGCGCGTGCTGAAGATGCGTATAGCCGGGCATGACGGTTTCAAGATTGGCTTCGGCTTGCGTTAGTAAAACGCGTTGTAAGTGTTTGATCGCGGTAATGACTTGTGGCAGGCGTTCCTTAACGTACAGATGAAAATCCGTAGCGACCTGGTCGTTGCGGCTACGAGCCGTATGCAATTTCCCGGCGACGGGCCCGATTTCTTTGGTTAATAAAGCTTCGAGATTCATATGGATATCTTCGTTAGCTAGTGAAAACTCGAGCTTCCCCGCGGCTAATTTAGCTTGCAAGCGTTGCAGCCCAGCGATAATTTGGTCAGCGTCAGTGGCTGATAAGATGTGAGTGGCCTTCAACATTTTCACGTGCGCCAAGGAACCCAACAGATCTTCTTTGGCCATGGCTTGATCGAATTCGATTGAAGCGCCAAAGCGATCGAGGTCGGGAGTCGCCATTGCTTGAAAGCGCCCGCCCCATAATTTATTAGTTGCCATCGGCGGTCCCTTCTATCTTTTGATGAACTTGAGCGTAGACTTGGGTTGGCAAGCCCCAGAGTTTAATAAAGCCGGCGGCGGCTTCTGAGTCAAATTGATCCGCCGCGGTATAAGTAGCCAGTGATTCGTCATATAATGAATTGGTTGATTTCCGGCCTTCGCAGATCACGTTGCCCTTAAATAGCTTCACCCTAACGACCCCATTGACGTCTTTTTGACTTTCCTTGATAAAAGCCTGCAGGCTGTCCATCAAAGTGGTAAACCAAAGACCATTGTAAATTAAATCCGCCATTTGCTTTTCAAGCAAGGGCTTAAAGTGGGCTAAGGACTTTTCTGTTGCGATATCTTCAATGTCCTTATGGGCCGCTAGCAATACCGTAGCGGCGGGACATTCGTAGATTTCCCGGGATTTAATGCCGATCATCCGGTTTTCAACGTGATCAATCCGGCCAATCCCGTGCTTGCCGGCTAATTGATCTAAGGTCATAATTAATTGGGCTAACGACATGGCCTGACCGTTCAAAGCGGTCGGGATTCCCTGGCTAAATGTAATGGTGATAACATCAGGGGTATCCGGGGTATCTTCCAACGCGGTGGTCCGTTCGTAGGCATCGGCAGGGGCCGCCGCCCAAGGATCTTCTAGGATGCCGCATTCATTGGCCCGCCCCCAGAGGTTTTCATCGATTGAGTACGGGCTCTGTTTGGTAATGGGGACTGGAATCCCGTTTTCTTTCGCATAGTCGATTTCATCTTCCCGGGCCCAGTGATTATCCCGGATCGGATCTTCAATCTTCATTTCCGGGGCAAGGGCGTGAATCCCAACTTCAAATCGCACTTGGTCATTTCCCTTACCAGTACAGCCGTGCGCAATTGCGATCGCCCCCTTGGCTTTGGCAATTGCTACCAGATGCTTAACGATTAAGGGCCGGGAAAGTGCCGAGACTAGTGGATATTTATTCTCATACATTGCATGAGATTGCAAAGCCGGCAGTACATAATCTGTGGCAAATTCTTCCTTTGCGTCAATTACGATTGATTCGACGGCGCCGACTTGGCGACCTTTTTGCTGGATCGCGGCCAAATCTTTCCCTTCACCCACGTCAATACACACGGTAATCACGTCATATCCCTTATTCTTCAACCATGCAATTTCAACCGAGGTATCCAAACCACCGGAGTAAGCTAATACAACCTTGTCTTTTGCCATTTTCTTCGCTCCTTTATCATTCATTTTCAATGGATTGTTATGCATTATAGAACTAATTGGATATCCATGCAACCTAAAGGAGATAATTGTTATTTTTATACATTAAAAAGTAAAGTTGTTTGCCGGCTTAAATTAGGATAAAAAGCTGATGGACTAGGCAAATAGTGAGATTTAAGGCGAAAGAAAATGGTTGATTTTATGCAGATATAAATTTTTCAGATTCGATTAACTTAACATAATTTTTAGACTGTATATAAAAAGTGGAGAGCCCCCACAGCTCTCCACTTTATTCGCAATTTTATTATTGTAAGAAACGTTCGTAATCAATCGAGGCGCTGGAAATACCGTCCGGGGCATCGGGGAAGGTAAAGATCACCCCTTCGGCCTCATCGTAATCAATTAAACAATCGTGACTGCCAAAAAACCAAGCATCCGCAAAGTTAATGTGATAATCAATCTCATCTTTGTGGACATGAATGATGGGGCGAACCGGATGATTATCCTTGGCGTACCCTTGCTTATGGGCATGATTAACTGGTTGCCCCGGAACTTGCTTGCCGAAGAAACGGACCCCGTCATCAGCTTGCAGTGCTAATTCCTTAATAATCGCTTGACTGGCTTGATCAGTAATAATTAAGCGCAAAAGCTGATCCCTCCGTTAATCTGCTACTTTGACCGTCGGTTCAGCGGCCGTTAAAACCACATTGTGTACTGGAACAACCCCAAAATACCGTTCGATTTGTTCGGCCAATTGCGTCATAGCCTGGTTGGCCCGGGTTGCTTGGTCCGGAGTTACCGATTCGATGACCGCAACGATATTTTGTGAAGTTTCATCCAGCATCGTTCGTTGGGCATCCCGCCAGTTGAGGCACCGGCAAACGGCACCTTGCTCATCATACCAAGCCATCTCCCCAGCTAAGGTTGGTTCATCTTTATCGGCACCGACAGGTTGGAATGGCAACCCTTCTTCAACCAATCCCAAGTGCATAGTGCCCTGGATTTTATCCCGGTCTTCAATTCCGACGGGAACCCCATTGGTAATGGAAACGCAGTTATAAATATCGACCAGCGGATCGATTGGGGTTAACTCCTTACCTTGGTCAATTCGCTTTAGCAGGGCTTCAATCGAGGCCCGGGCCCCTTTCTTCTTTTTGAAAGCTTGGTAGGCGGTCCGCCATTCGGCTACCACGGGGTTTTTACTGAACTGCGCGGCACCTAAAAAGCTTTCGGCTTGATCCATGGCCGTTTGCAACATCTTGCGCCGTTCAGCCTCACTCAGGGTGGCGTTGTGGTTGTCAATGCCATTGGCAATCAAGATATTAACTTGCGCGCCAGGGAAAGTGTCAAAAAAACTTTGGTCAATCGTTACTGCTTCTAACATTGCTTACCTTCCTTTATGATTCCTGTTGTTGCAAAAATTGGGCTAGCGCGACGGTTTGCCGAGCGACCTTGTCAATTCGGTGCTTTGTCGCGTCTTCAATAATTTCTGTTCGGTAAATCTCACGGGCTTCAACAAAAGCGCAATTACTGATTACTTCGGCTTTCATCGCCGTCAGCACCGGTTTTAGTTGGTATTCGGCAGCCAAAAAGAAGCGCGGTGATCCCGCGTTGACTACCGTCCCAATCACTTTACCCCGAAAGCCATCTTCCGGTAATAAGTCAAAGACATTTTTTAGCGCCCCTGGAATTGACCCTTGAAAAATGGGTGTCCCCACAATGATTGCATCAGCCGCTGCCAACGTGGTTGCGACTTGGTAGGTATCACCATCATACTCATGGAAATCACGTCCATCGCTAGCTTGAAGCTGATAATCGCGTAAATCTAACATTTTAAAGTTAACTTCTGTCCCGTAGGTCCGGCCAATTTCTTTTTCGACTTCGCGCATGGTGGTGATTGTTTGGGACCCCGCGACCGAACCTGATAAACCTACGACCTTTAACATTTCTTCCTTATTCTCTCCTCTTTTATTGCTAGTACTGCCGGTGTTCACCGGCTTTAACCCGGTCCCAGTCGGCACTGATATTTTCAACGACCCGGGCTAATAGTTGGGTTAACTGTTGACTTTCGGTTGGCGAAAGCCCTTGGCGGGCAATTTGTTCCGAGTATGCGTTTTCCCGTTGGATAAACACCGCTTGTTGCGCCCCCAGTTCAGTAACATAGAGATGCTTTACTTTTTGGTTGTCTGGAGCAGTTTGCCGATCCACCAAGCCACATTGGACAAGCTTGGCGATGGCCCGGGAAACCGTTGCCCGATCAACTTTTAACATTTTTGACAATTGTTCGGCAATAATACCAGGGTGCTCGGCAATTCGGACCAAGTAAAGGTACTGCCCCCGGGCCAACTGGTGCTGTTTGAATTCCACGTTTGCAATGGAATCCAGCGCTCTGGCAATCGTTCCAATCTGTCGTACAATGGTTGCCATCTCATCCCCCCTTCAGTACTAGTTTACCGCAAATAGTTGCATTTGCAACAAAAATCAAAAAAGTTCCTTTAGTAATAAGTCATCACATTGTTCGTGGTCCCCCATCCAAAAGCAATGAGTGCTGACCGGCTGAAAGCCGTACCGCGCGTAAAAATGCTGGGCCCGCTCATTTTTTTGCCATACTCCCAACCAAATTTGGTTAAAATGGTGCGTCCGAGCGTACGTAAGCGCAAAATCCATCAAATGGTGGCCCAACCCCTGCCCCCAAACGGCTGGCAAGAGGTAAATGCGCTGAATTTCAATGGCCCCCGGAAAATTCGGTTCAGTTTGGGTTGGACCCCAGTTTAGCTTCAGGTAACCAAGCGGTTGGCCGTTTCCTTCTAAGAAAAACGTGGCGGAGGTTGGCGCAGTTACTTCGGCTTGTAAAGTCGGCAACTGGTAATTATTGACGACGTACTCGGTAATGCTGCGGACATCGTTATAGGGAGCGAAAGTTGCCGTAAAGCTTTCGGCAGCAATAGCTTGGAGTGTTGTGAGATCAGTATGGCTGGCAGTGACGGGCCGGATGGTAATTTGGGTTGTTGCTAAAATTTGCCAGGTTGACGTTACTGTTGGGGTTTGGGTCGTGGTATTCATACGAAGCCCTCCGTTTCCATTATTTATTAAACCGTTTTCATACCTTTATTTTAGCAACCTTACGCAAGCGATTCAATTACAAAAATCATACACAATTATAGCATAATTAATCGCTGGTTGTGTCGAAACGTCGCTAATTCGTATAATCATTCAATTGATTGAAAAGAACGGCGGCATTTTTTTGAACTGCCCTGAAAACATGATAGAATGAACGAAAACCCATGAAAGAAGTGATAAGATGGAAGCTGATCGCTATCGGAAATTAATCCAGCAAGAATTAGCGGCCCTGCCCGATTACGTAATGGCTTACTACCGGGGGACCAATTTGGCGATGACAACCACTTACCAATATTTAACCGAATTCCGCCGCTTTTTTAATTGGCTGCGTGCCAACCAGATCAGTCATGCGACGGATAATCAACGGATTGCGACCACTGAGTTGGCCCATTTGCGTCGGGAAGACATCATGCTATACATTGATGATTTAAAGCATACCAAGAACGCCCAAGGACGCGCCAATTCGGCAACTTCAATCAACCGTTCTTTAAATGCGCTACGGTCCCTATTTAAGTTTCTGACGATCACGGCTGACAATAATGATGGGGAACCGTATTTTGAGCGGAACGTAATGCTAAAAATTCCGTCGCTCAATAGTACGCAGACCTTAAATTACCGGGCCCACGCGTTAGCTTCGCATATGTATCGGGGCGAGTTAAAGTTTGATTTTTTGACCTTTATTGCCCAGGAATATCCCCAAAAATGTGATAAACGCGCACAAGCTTCCTTTATGATTAATCAAGAACGCGACCTGGCGATTATTGCTTTAATTTTGGGAACGGGAATTCGCGTGTCGGAAGCGGCCAACGTTAACTTAGCGGACCTAAACTGGCAACAAAAAATGCTGGATGTCACCCGGAAAGGGGGGCAAAAGGACAGTATTCCGATCGCACCGTGGGTAATGCCCTACTTAACCCAATATCAACAAATCCGGGCAGCACGCTACCACGCGCTTAAAAAGGACGTGGCCTTCTTTTTAACGAATTATCATGGCGAGACCCGCCGGATCAGTGCCAACTCAATTGAACGCTTGGTTAAAAAATATTCGACTGCGTTTGGCCGCCCGTTAACGCCCCATAAGCTGCGCCATACCTTGGCGTCGGAATTATATGAAGTTACCAAGGATCAAGTTTTAGTTGCACAACAATTAGGTCAAAAAGGCACGTCAGCCACCGATTTGTATACCCACGTTGATCAGTCTGTGCAAAAAGCGGCCTTGGCTAAAATCAGTAAACCAGAGGAAGAAGGATAATATGTGTACTGCAATTACTTATCAGGATCGCCAAGATAACGCTTATTTTGGGCGGACCATGGATTTCCCCCTCAAAGCCACCCCTTGGCGCTTAACTTACGTCCCGGCCGGTTTTGCATGGCAAGTTCGGCCTAGTGAACAATTTCTTACCAGCAAATATGCGGTATTGGGCGGGATGCGCCTGGCCGATGGGCACTACCTGATTGGGGATGGGGTTAACGAGGCCGGGTTAGCGTGTGCCGAATTGTACTTTCCGGGCCAAGTTCAGTATTATGAAACGCCCCAATTTTACCGGTTGAACCTGACCCCCCAAGATGTAATTACCTGGCTGCTCACCCAACACCAATCAGTAGCTGAAGTGGCAGACAATTTGGACCGGCTGGCGATTATTGCCCAGCAATGGTACGATCATGATATTATCCATCCCTTCCATTGGATTTTAAGTGATGATACTGGTACCTATTTAATTGAACCTACCAATGAGCAATTAAGCCTTAAAAAGGCGCCCCTGGGCATTTTAACCAATGCGCCTGCAATCGAACAACATCAAGCCAAGTTGACGCACCTCGTGGGGGGCGAACCAACTAAGGAACGCTTGGCAGCTTTTCCTAAACGTCTGCCGGTTACCCGGACGCCTTCAAACCGCTACTTACGAACAGCGTTAACTTTAGCTAAACAACCGCTGCCTGATCACCGGGATGGGATTTTATTAGGCCGGAAAATTCTCGAACGAGTTCAAACGGAGCCACTGGAAGGGCATGACGACTATACCCACTATATTGGGGTGATTGACCGAACCCACCTCACCTATGATTTTAACGATCTTGAATTTGAGCATCATCACCGGGCCTCGCTTCGTCATCTAATGAAGAAGTATCACAAACCGGTGACCTTTCACTAATTAAGGTAAACAACGATCTGGTCGTTAGCGGATCGTTGTTTTTTTTAGCTGTTTAAGTTTACATAATAATGTAAAGGTAAAATTAATATGACTTACCGCCCCGCTATTGTCCCACAAAATTGGTCGGGTAACTAAATTCGCGTTCAGCTGCAGCTAGCTGACCAACTCCCCGACTAGTCAAATGAAAATGCAGCTGAGCGTAAAATCAGAATAGGGCCACCTTTTGACGCCGGTAATGACAATTAACTCACTTACGAAGTGTTATTTCTATAAAATAACACTTCGTAATCCCTATTAAATCAAGGCTTGATTTGGCGCCAAAATCATGATGTGTTATTATTGTAAATATCGATAAAATAACACTATCAAAAAGGGGGCGATTTTACCCATGAAACAACTCGTTTTACCGATCAAAAGTGAAGAAGTCCTCGCGCAAGTCCAAGATACCCTGCTCCATAATTTTAAGGCCGGCCAGCGCAACTATACGATTTTTCAAGTTGGCAAAGCGACCCTCTTACGGGTCAGTGACGTTTTACGGCTCAAGCAAGCGGATGTTTTTGACGACTACGGGGCCATTCGCGAACGGGCCTACATTACTGACAAAAAAACTGGCAAACAAAATACCCTGTATTTAAAACCAGTTATGAATGACCTGGTCATTTACCAGCAATGGTTGAAGCGACAACGCTTAGAAAACCAAACGCCGTGGTTGTTTCCTTCGACCACCCGCCCGCAAAAGCATATTGATGAACGCCAGTTTTACCAAATTATGGCCAAGGTTGGGCGCTTGTTGGATCTAAATTACTTAGGGACCCATACCATGCGCAAAACCGGTGCTTACCGGGTGTACGTCCAATCTAATTACAACATTGGTTTGGTAATGCAATTATTGAATCATTCCAGCGAAGCCATGACGTTAGCTTACCTCGGCTTAGACCAAGTCAGTCGAGAACATATGCTAGATAAGATCGATTTTGGATAACACTCCGGAAATTATGTAAACACAAAATCGTTAAAACTCCTATCGTTTTTTGAACAACGAACATTTTGTGTGCTTTTAAGTTTAAAGTTGGTTTTAACCGCTGGATTGGGTTATAATTGTAAAAAATCACTTGGAGGGAACCCCAAATGAAGAACATTTATTTTAATCACGATGGAAACGTTGATGATTTAATTTCCTTATTGTTGTTACTACAAGCCCCTGATGTCAAACTATTAGGGGTCGGGGTTGTTGATGCCGACGGCTATTTAGAACCGGCGGTCGAAGCTTCTCGGAAAATCATTGATCGGTTTAACCGCCGGGGCGACTAATTAAGCGTTGCCAAGTCAGTTGCCCGGGCGCATCATCAATTCCCAAAGGAGTGGCGCTTAAGTTCGTTTGCCTTTAACCACTTCCCCATCTTAAATGAACCCGGCGTCATTAGAACGCCAGAGGCCCCATTGCCAGCCCACTTAGACATGATTGAAAAAATTCAGGCGGCAGATGGTCCAGTGACTTTAATCATGACGGGGCCAATTTCTGATTTAGCCTTGGCCCTAGATGCTGATCCATCAATCGAAACCAAAATTGAGAAACTCTACTGGATGGGCGGCTCACTGGATGGACATGGGAATGTGTTGGAACCCGGCTTTGATGGAACCGCCGAATGGAATGCCTTTTGGGATCCTGAAGCGGTAGCCCGGGTTTGGCAATCAAAATTGGATATTCAAATGGTCGGTTTAGAAAGTACCGAAGAAATCCCCCTTACGCAAGAATTACAAATGTACTGGGCGTCTCGCCGGCAAGAACCTGCCTTTGACTTAATCGGCCAAGGTTATTCTTTGGTCTTGTCTTACGAAGCCAACTCGGTTTACTATCTTTGGGATGTGTTGACGACGTTATCAGCGCTCAAACCAGAATTGGTAGAAACGGAAAAGACCGCTTCGATTGCGCGAGTTGACGGCCCAGCCGCTGGGCGGACCGAACGTGATCCCCAAGGGACGCCGATGACGTTGGTGACGAAGGCGGATAAGGAAGCATTCTTCCACTTCTTTGATGAATTGGCGGCTAGTGCAGTGCTTAAATAACGGCCTTAAAATTATGTAAAGTTAATAAAAAAGCAACGGTCCGCTGTTTCTAAAAGCTCGCTCATTCCGAACGAGTAGTTCACGTTGGACCGTTGCTTTTTAGTAATTAGTTGACATAATTTTGAGATCGTTAATCGCGCTTGAAGAAGCGGCCAAACAACCCCATTTTCTTGGTTCGGTGATGAGCAAGTTCCGCCAAAATTTGATCATACTTTTCTTGACGTTTAGCTTCTTCAGTGGCACGACGGGCCGCTTCGGCCTCCTGGAGAGCGATCAACCGGGTCACCGCATCCTGTTGATGCTCGGCTTTATGAGCTTGTTGATAATAGTTTCTGACTAAGGGTTCGCCAATGAATTGGTCAAATTTATCAATGTCGAGAATCATCCCGATATCATTTTGCACAATCCCAATCCCCATTTCCCGGGGCAACATATTGAAGTAATTATCGAGGGTTTCATTGTTATTTTGGTACAGGTTGGATTTTAAATCGTTGAAAATCGCTTTTGAGATGGTCATCCTCAGCCGTAAAATAGACATTCTTAAAGTTGTTTTCTGCTAATAACATCCGCCAAATGGTTTTATTTTGGTCTTGTTTATAATCATACCGCTTGGCCAACAAGGGAACTAAGCGATGATTTAACCCATATTGTGCCAATAAGTCGCTCAGGATTTCTTTGGTTAAACTCAGATAATCCTTGATTAATTTACTCTCGTCTTCCCCGGAGAGGTTGTTTAAACGTTGATTTAGTCGATAGACAACGGTTTTGTATAGATGGTCATTGACGTTGTTAACCAAAATCCGGTAATCGATGGTTTGTTCATCTTCTGGTAACCAACCAGATTCAAACGATAAGTAATAAACCCGCTTGGTAATCTCTTCTAAATTATTGATCCCTTTATTGGAGGCGTTGTGATTCATAGCAAAAATATTGACGTTATGAATGTCTTCGAGGGTATTGGACCATTGCTTAATCGCATTGGTCGCGACCTTTGAGTGGAGGAAATTCTCGTAGAGTTCATCAATCACCTTGGGCGAAATAAAACGTTGTGATTTTAAATAGTGATCCAAAAAGGCAACTGCCCGATCACTGCGGGCGCTAGTGGAGTTATTGATTTCCGAATACTGAACGCTAGCTGAGATATCACCAGTGAAAGGCTTGAAGTAGTCGTGAACCAATAAGGTCTTGCCCGTGGTCCCCCGCCCAATCAGCACCATTGATAGTGGTACTTGGTCCGCTGACCGACTAAAGTTGGATTCGCGATAGATTTGACGAATTTTCTAAATTAGCGGCGCCGTCATCAAGTATAGAAAGGCTGAGAGGGCCTGCAAACTTTCATCGCGAACCTTATTCGTGTGAAAGCTTTCAATAATGTTGACGAAGTTCTCCAAATCTGCGCGTCTTAACGGGCTAGCCTGCAATGGTTCATACCGATCAGTAACAGGATTTTGCACCAATACCTGCCCCTCTGTTTCATCATAAGTCCACATCGGGACCGGGTAGAGTTCATTTTCGGGGATTACCCGGTGTTCATCTTGGGTAAAGGCTTGGTAATATAAGACTTTCGCGTTTGCCTGCGCGGCAGCTTGATCACGTTTTTTGTTTCCCTTTGCCGTATAGACGGCTTGAACCGCCTTTACCCACTGGGGGGCCACCACTTTTTCGCGTTGTTGTTGGTCGGTAATCGCCGCAATTTCTTCTTTTTGTAAAGTGATCGCCGTGGTCGTTTCTTGAGCGACATGGTCCGTTAAGATCGCGGTGATTTCTTGCCGGGATTTTCCTTTTATTTGCTGAATCAGCTTCCGGTTCACGTAATCGGTACTATCAACTTCAAAGTTCTGTTTAAACAGGGCTAGATGGGCTTGATAAATAGCTTGGTCTTGGGGAACCGCTTTTTCGCCCCGGTAGCACCACACTAATTCATAATTTTGAGTCATGGCTTGCTTGGTTAAGTTCATCGAGCCGTTAAAAATAATGAACTGCGTCTCATTTTCCAGCAAGAAATATTTACTGTGAAACAAGGCTTGTTTGGTAGACTTTAACTGCAAACTGCCCGCTTCAATTCGTTGTAAGAACGTATCACTGGCATTCACCAGTTCCTCGACCCGCCGCGGGACATTGAAGATTTGCTCCATTTTTTGGCCGGTTTGCCGATCCTCCATCCCTAAAATCAACTTGACCTGTTGAAAGCGCGGCAATAATTCTTGCTCGATGACCTTAAATGAGCCCACAAATGAAACGCCGCGAAAACTGACGAAGCCCTCAGTTAATTTCCAAAAATCCGGTTTGGTTAGCATTTGCTGATTTTTTAAATCGTAGATCCTTAACATATTCGAACCTCGTTTCACTATTTAGTTGCCATGGACGTGGTTTTGCCAATTCCGGTACTGAGAAAGATACGAATCATCAACCGGCCGGTGATTGGCAAGATAAAAGTCTCGATTTTGCCGCATAATATACCCAATTAAAGCATTTTTATCATTAATTGGCAATTGCTCCCGCGGCTGCTTAACTGTCAAAACCCGCACTTGGGTGGGCCGGGTTAAATGATAGTCCAGTTGCCGATGTTCAAAGTGTCCTTTTTCGTATCTAGCGACGCGCGCTTTAAAGGTCACCAGGCTGCAACTCTCCTAAACTTAAAAAGTTTTTACCATAATTTAGCCACAGGTGATCAGTCATGAATTGGTCTTCACACCACAAATCGACCAATAAAAGTGTTGGTTGATAAATGGGGTGACTCTGACTATGATAGGTATTTTTAAAGCCAGTGCGTTTAAAAGTACCCGTAAATTGATAACGTTGCTGACTGCCTAACTGGCGTAACTTGGTCCGCATGCCTAAGTCCTCCTTTCTATCGTCCCTCTCTTTGCGAATGTAATATCATCAAATTCACATTTAGTAAAAATATTTTCGTTTAAAATCGAAAAAAAACAGGATAACGATGAATTGTTCTCCTGCAAGAATTTTATGACCACCATAGTTTGACCAGTGCTTGCGTCCCTTCCTCGCCCAAGCCGCGTTGATCAACTAAGGCTTCGTATAATTGTTCAGCCGCCTGCGTGCTAGGCAGATTAAGCTGTTGGCGTTGAGCTTCATCGAGGGCGATCCGCAAGTCTTTTAAGAAATGCTTCGCGAAGAAACCGGGGGTATAATCACCCTTTAAAATCCGGGGGCCGTAACTTTGCAGGCTAAAGTTAGCGGCCGCGCCGCCTTGTAAAGTCGTCATGACTTGCTTTAGATCTAGTCCCGTAGCACGGGCATAGACCAAGGCTTCGGTCAAACCGGTCATCGTACCGGCAACCATAATCTGATTCGCCATTTTCGCGTGTTGACCAGCCCCAAAGCCGCCAAAGTGATTAATTTCCTTACTGAAATGACGCAAAAGCGGGGTCACGGCGGTTAAAGTCTGTGCATCCCCACCGACCATAACGGTTAAGGTCCCGGCCTTTGCTCCGATATCCCCGCCTGAGACAGGAGCATCCAGGACGGCAATCTCTTTTTCGCGGGCTTGTTCCCCAATTTGTTGCGCCAAGCTGGGGCGACTGGTCGTCATATCAACCAAGATTTGTCCGGGACGGGCATGGGCTAATAAACCAGCTGGCCCCAAGTACACAGCTTCGACATCCTGGGGAAAGCCCACCATGGTGAAAACCACATCGACTTTATCGACCAAAGCTGCGGGGGAGGCCGCCCAGCTAGCTCCATTGGCCAAGACCGCTTTGGCATGGGCTGGCGTACGGTTAAAAACCGTTACTTGCTCCCCGGCGCGAAGTAGATTATTAATAATTCCGGTGCCCATAACGCCGGTTCCAATAAAGCCAATTCTCATGAAAGCCACCTCTTTTCTACATTAATTATACGCAAATTATACGCAGAAATTACAATTGTGCCAAAGCCTGCTTTAAATCGGCAATCAAATCAGCTTCATCCTCTAAACCAACCGATAGACGAATCAATTCATCCTTAATCCCATTAGCCAGCCGGGTTGCGCGAGGGATCGCCCCATGGGTCATAACGGCTGGTACTTCAATCAGACTTTCAATCCCGCCCAAACTTTCCGCGAGGGTAATGACTTGTAGGCTTTCAACAAAACGTTTAGCACTCAAACCCGGCTGTAATTCAAAGGAGACCATGGCCCCAAAACCGCGCATTTGTTGAGTGGCAACAGCGTGCCCAGCAAAATCAGGCAAGCCCGGGTACAAAACCCGCGCAATACGGTCATCATGAGTGAGAAAATCAACCACCGCGGCGGCATTTTCTTGGTGAACGCGCATCCGGGCCCCGAGGGTCTTGATCCCCCGTTGCAAGAGCCAAGCATCATCCGGCCCCAAGACTGCACCAATGGAATTTTGCAAAAAGGCCAGTTGGTCAGCTAACGCGGGATCATTGGTGACCGCAATCCCAGCCACGACATCAGAGTGGCCCCCTAAATATTTGGTTGCCGAATGGACGACAATGTCGGCACCAAGTTGCAAGGGATTTTGGTTGTACGGGGTCGCAAAGGTATTATCGACAATCGTTTTTAACCCATGCCGTTTGGCCAATTGTGCTAACGCGGCGATATCCGCAATTTGTAAGAGCGGATTAGTTGGGGTCTCTAGGTAAATCGCCACGGTATTGGGTTGGATCGCTGCTTCAACTGCCGCTAATTGTCGCATGTCGACAACCGTAAACTCCAGGCCAAAGCGTTTTAATAATTTGTTGATCAAACGGAAGGTTCCACCGTAAACATCGGACCCGACGATCAGATGGTCTCCCGCAGAGTAAAGCGAAAAGACCGTATGAATAGCGGCAGACCCGGAAGCAAAGGCAAAGCCGGCGCTGCCGCCTTCAATTTCGGCCATTAATTGTTCCAAGGCCGCCCGGGTCGGATTACCAGTACGGGCGTATTCCCACTTGGGGTGACCGCCTAATTCGGTCTGCCGGAAGGTTGAAGACCGATAGATGGGAGTTGAAACAGCGCCAGTTGCGGGATCTTCGCTTAAACGACTATGAATTAAACGCGTGTTGAATTTCATGGTAAGACGTCCTTTCTTAATCAGCTCAAATTAAAGTGCTTCCTTACGGAGGTACAAAAAAAGCGCCAACGGAATTTCCGTTCGCGCCAATTAAGTTCCCGAAATTTGCTTAGCTCAAAATTCCGGTTCCCCAATCGGCAAACCGGTCACAACAACGCTTGGCATTGCGAGCTAAGATAACCATGCAAATTTCCTCCGTTTAATTAGTTGATCACAGTTTACCGGCTGGCGGTCAGCTTGTCAATCTTTTTTACTGATTTTTTGTTAGCTAACCTTTTAAACAATTTTTTGTCTGATGTATAATAATCACTATTCTAATGGAATTACGGAGGAAATGAAGATGCTCTACAATGCAGCCCTGGTTCTCGAAGGTGGTGCCATGCGCGGTCAGTATTCCGCTGGGGTTACCGACGCCTTTTTAAAGCACGGGATTGAATTTCGCAGTGTGATTGGCGTTTCCGCAGGGGCCCTGTGCGGGGCCCAATTTGTGGCAAAACAATACGGGCGGATGATTCACGTTAATACTACTTATCGTCATGATCCCAATTATATTTCCTTACGCCGGGCGCTAAAACGCCAACCGGTGCTCAACTTGGACTTTTTATTTGAAGACCATGGTTGGGATTGGCACAATTTTGATGAACGTGCCTACCGGCGGTCGGTCTCCCATTTTACCATTGTGGCGACAGCCCTGGCCACTGGTACCGCGGTGACCTTCACTGACCCGGTGGGTGAAGAACTTGAAGTTGCTTTGAAAGCTTCCAGCTCGATGCCCTTTTTTACCACCCCGCAAATGACCGCCCAAGGCTTGTGTCTCGATGGGGGCTTGGCAAACTCGATTCCCTTTAACATTGCTCAACAACAAGGCTATGATAAAATCGTGGTGGTGCGGACCCGACCAAGTGATTATCGCAAGAAGCCAAGTGGCAAGCTAGTTGCCCAGATGTTTAAGCATACCTTTGCTGACTACCCGGCCTTTGTGAAAACCGCCTTGGCGCGCCCAACAATGTACAATGAGCAAGTGGCAAAGTTAAATGCACTCACCGCTGCTGGTCAGATCTTTTGTCTGGCCCCTGAACAAGCCGTAAAGGTCGGGCGCTTGGAAGGCAATACCAAAAAATTGACGCAGCTGTACCAGCAGGGCTTGGCCCAAGCAGAAGCGACCCTCCCGGCTCTTTTGGCGTACTTAACTAGGTAAACCATTTGACCTCTTTGGTGGCCTTTTGTACAATTTGGTTTGGAATGATTAATAAGTGAGGTCAAAATTATGAAACGTGTGGCAATTGTGGGGGCAGCTCGGACCCCGATTGGCAAATTGGGTGGGGCCTTAGCAACCCTTTCGGCCGTTGAACTTGGGACCATCGCCATTCAAGCGGCTTTGCAGCGCGCCCAAGTCGCCGTCAACCAAGTAAATGAAGTTTACATGGGGATGGCAATTCAAGCGGGCCAAGGCCAGAATCCGGCGCGGCAAGCGGCCATGCACGCCGGGCTACCTGAATCCGTCCCGGCAATGACTGTCAATGTCTTGTGTGGCTCGGGAATGCAGGCCATTTCCTTAGCTGCTAAGCAAATTCGGCTGGGCGATGCGCAAGTGATGGTTGCCGGGGGAATGGAAAGTATGTCCAATGCCCCTTATTTACTACCCAACGGCCGCTTTGGCTACCGTTATGGCAACGGTGAACTATTGGACAGTTTAACCCAGGATGGGTTGACTGATGCTTTTTATCACTACCCGATGGGGATGACCGCTGAAAACCTATTGGCTAAGTACCCAGTATCGCGGCACGACCTCGATGCGTTTGCTTTAGCCAGTCAAGAAAAGGCCCGGGCCGCCCAACAAGCCCAGCGGTTTGCTGATGAAATTGTGCCAGTGACGGTGCCGACCAAACATGGCGAGGTGACCGTTGCCGCTGACGAAGCAATTCGTGACACCTCCATGGCGGCATTGGCTAAGCTGCCCCCGGTCTTCAAAAAGGATGGTGACGTCACCGCCGGAAATTCATCGGGGCTCAACGATGGGGCCGCAGCTGTCGTCTTGATGGATGCCGACTTAGCCCAAGCAACGGGGGCGCCGATTCTGGGCTATTGGCTGGACGGTAACCTGGTCGGGGTTGATCCGGCCATCATGGGGATTGGTCCCCTGCAAGCTTCCCAACAATTAATGGCCAAGCATGCGTTAACCGTGGCTGATTTTGATCTGGTCGAATTAAACGAAGCGTTTGCGGCGCAATCAGTTGTCACGATTCGTGAATTAGGCCTCGATGAAACCAAAGTCAACGTTAATGGGGGCGCAATTGCCCTTGGCCACCCGCTCGGTGATTCGGGGGCGCGCATTATTGTGACGCTCTTGTATGAAATGCAAAAGCAAAACAGTCACCGGGGGTTAGCTGCCCTGTGCATTGGTGGCGGCATGGGGGCTGCGACCATTATTGAACGCAACTAAAAAGCCGGTTTTCCACGTTGGATGGAAAACCGGCTTTTGTGATTGGCTGGAAATTAGTTAGTAAAATTAAAGAGATCGGTTGACAGGTAGCGGTCACCACCGTCTGGCGCTACTGTGATCACTTTTTTTCCGGCCCCTAACTGCTTAGCAAGTTCAATCGCACCGTGAATATTGGCCCCTGCCGAAATCCCTGGTAAGAAGCCTTCCTGGTGGGCAACTTGTTGCGCCGTCGCAATGGCGTCATCACTAGCGACTTCAATTACGCCGTCGTAAACTTCTTGGTCTAAGGTTGCTGGAATAAAGCCCGCGGAGATCCCTTGAATCTTGTGCTTGCCCGCCTGCCCTTCTTTAAGGAGGGGGGATTCAGCTGGTTCGAGCGCGTAAACCTTTGCGTTCGGGTTGGCCGCTTTCAAAGCTTTGCCGACCCCGGTCAAGGTACCACCAGTTCCGACCCCGGCAACGAAGGCATCCGGGAGCTGCTCGGTCCCAAAGGCATTGATAATTTCTTGCCCCGTGGTGGCTTCGTGAATTGCGGGGTTAGCTGGGTTTTCAAACTGCATCGGCATGAAGTAGCCCTTGGTTTGGACCAGTTCTTCCGCTTTCGCAATGGACCCCTTCATCCCGTCAGCCCCAGGCGTCAGGATTAATTCCGCCCCGTAGCCTTGCATCAGCTTGCGGCGTTCCACACTCATCGTTTCGGGCATCACAATTACCAGGTGGTAACCCTTAGCGGCTGCGACCATGGCCAGGCCGATCCCGGTATTCCCAGACGTTGGTTCGACAATCGTGCCGCCGGGTTGCAATTGGCCAGCTTTTTCAGCTTGTTCAATCATCGCCAACGCAATCCGGTCCTTAACGGAACCGGCGGGATTGAAGAATTCCAACTTGACGTAAACATCCGCGGCCCCCGCCGGAACCACCCGGTTTAACTTGACGATTGGGGTTTGGCCAATTAGTTCTGTTACAGAGTTATAAAGCTTGGTCATGGTAAATCCTCCTTGTGAGCTGCTGCTTTATGCTGTGCGATTTGCGTTACCCAATTATTAAAGAAGTGCCGTTGGGTCGTTTCCCATTTAAACTGGGGAGCTTGCATGGTTAATGGATCAGCAAAGTAATGTTGCGGCTGGCGATACTCCCGTTCTGGGTGCGCGGTTATTTCGCGTTGGTATTCGGCCAAGAGGGCCTCGCGTTCATACTCTAAATGCGCGTACAAAAACAACTGTTGGGCCCTAGGATTTGAGACCAACATCAACCGGTGGTCCACCGATTCCGCATTTAATTGCAAGGCGGGGTGAGCCAGAATTTGGCGCCGGTTCATTTCGGCATAACGCGCGTGTGGCGCCCAGAATGTCGGTGGCAGTCCCGTTAAGACCGGGTGAGATTGATAAATTTGGTTGGCATAGACCCCAAAGTACTTCTGCGGCAAGGCGACCTTGTCAATCCCATACAAGTGATGCAAAGCCGCCATCGCGCCCCAACAAACGTAAAGTTGGGGCAGTGAATGCGCAACCAGCTGGTCGATTAACGTTTGTAATTCCGCCCAATAATCAACCTGGCAAAACGCCAAGTGCTCAATCGGTGCCCCGGTAATGATAAAGCCGTCCAACTTTGCCAATTCAATTTCACTTAACGGCGCGGCCAGGGCTTGCACACTAACCGGCACGGCGCGCTGACGGTAGTGCGAAACCGGGTAGAAAAATTCGGTTTGCACAGCAATGTTGGCCTGCTGTAAGACATACTCAAACCGGGACCGCGTAGCCGCGCGATCGTGCATTAAGTTTAAAATCCCAATTCGTAATGGTGGGTAAGCCACCCGCGGCACCTCCTTTTGGTTAGCTCTTATTGTAACTGATTCCCGCTTTACTTACAAATAAGAAGGATGAATTTTAAGCGTACCGGTGGGCAATTTTACCGCACACAGCAGCGATAATCGCACCTAATAGGTCATCGATAAAAGTATTGACGTGGTTGGCATCGGTATCATATTTCTTGATAATGCCGGATTTGACCCGGTCAACATAACCAAAATTTGTAGCGCCAATAGTGCCGTAAATATTTGCAATTTGCAAGGCCAGGGCTTCATCCACGCCAAAAACACCGAGATCGTGGGTAATAATGGATTGCAACGGTTCTTGAATTAAACCGGCTTCCGTCAACCGGTCTAATTCTAACGCTACCATCGCGTTGTTTAACAATTCCCGCTTGTGCAAAACGGTCAGCAGTTCTTCATAACAATCCGCTACGGTCAGGTCCGGCAAAAATTCTTTTTGCAGTTCATAGGCGTCGTTGGCTAATTCGTAGAGGTCAACCCCCCGCTTGGCTAAGGCTGTAGTGACGAATTCAAAAGCTTTGGTATCTGGGTACTTGTAAGTTTTACTGTCCATACTTAACTCCTTTAACTAGTGAACCCCCACAACCGAAGCTGCAGGGGCCAATGCTACTTTACAAACATCTTAAATTCTAAAAACAGGTCGTTGTACTCTTGGTTTACTTTCTTCGGCAAGTCCCGGTAAACTTCCAGATGTTTCATCGTTTGCGCATCTGGATAGAAAGCTTGGTTGTGCGTGACGGCCTTTGGCAAGTACTTGCGCGCCGCTTGGTTGGGGGTCGCATAGCCAACGTAGTCTGCATTCTGGGCCGCATTCTTTGGTTCCAGCATAAAGTTCATGAAGGCGTACGCCCCTTTTAGATTCTTCGCTGATTTGGGGATGACAAAATTGTCAAACCAAATATTGGAACCTTCGGTCGGCACGACATAGTGCAAATGAGGATTGACGTCCATCATTTCAGCGGCATCCCCCGAGTAAGCAATCCCAATCGCCGCTTCGTCTTGCTTGAGATACATCTTCATTTCATCGGCCACCACGGCCCGGGTATTTTGGCTTAACCCTTGCAGTTTGCGTTCCGCGGCTTGGAGTTCCCCATAATTGGTGGTGTTGACGGAGTGGCCCTGAGTGATCAAGGCAATCGCCATCATATCCCGGGCACTGTCATAAACCATGACTTGATTGCGGTATTGTGGATCCCAAAGTTGCTCCCAGTGCTTTAGGGGGTGCGCAACCAATTTATCGTTATAGACAATGCCTAATGTCCCCCAGAAATACGGCACCGAATATTGGTTGCCAGGATCAAAACTTTGGTTTAAAAAGCGGGGCGCCAAGTACTTCAAATTCGGCAGTTGGCGGTGGTCCAATTTTCGCAGTAAATGCTCTTTTTGCATCCGTTGGACCGTGTATTCACTAGGCACCACTAAGTCATACCGGGTGCCCCCCTGCTGGATTTTTGTTAGCATGGCTTCATTGGAATCAAACGTTTCATAATCCACCTTGTAGCCGGTCTGCTTCTCAAATTTTTTAATTAAGTTGGGATCAATATAGTCCCCCCAGTTATAAATTACCAGGGTTTTGCTGCCGGTCGCCCCGGCACTTTGTTTGGCCATTAATTGGTGATTCCAAACCAACAGGCCCGCAATGACCAAGCCTAGGGTCACTAACGCCGCGACTAATTTTTTCATTTGACGACGCCCCCTTTTGAACTTGGCTTAACGGAAAAACGATAATAAACATAAACCAATAACAATGAAACCAAAAACATCACTGTTGATAAGGCGTTGATTTCCAAATCAATCCCCTGCCGCGCGCGGGAATAGATTTCCACGGACAAGGTGGAAAAGCCGTTCCCGGTAACAAAAAAGGTAACTGCAAAATCATCCAGCGAATAGGTCAACGCCATGAAAAAACCGGCCTTAATCCCATCCATAATGCCGGGGATCGTCACTTGAGAAAAGGCCTGCCAACGGGTGGCGCCCAGGTCATAGGCCGCGTCCGTCAAGGATTGGGGTAATTCTTTAACCTTGGGCAACACCATCAAAACCACGATGGGAATACAAAAGGCAATGTGGGATAACAACACCGACCAAAAGCCCAGTTTAATCCCCAGGAAGGTGAAGAAAATTAAGAAACTCGCCCCGATAATAACATCGGGTGACACCATCAAAATGTTGTTTAGAACCAAGACATTTTGCCGCAAAGCGCGCCGTTTAATGCGTTCAATCAATAAGGCGCCACTAGTGCCGATCGCCGTCGCCAAGGTGGCGGCCAATAAGGCAATAATGATGGTGTTTAAAACAATACTGATCATTCGCGTATCAGCAAAGAGGGCCTGATAGTGGGTCCAAGAGAAATGGCGGAACCCATCCATCGTATCCCCCGAGCTGAAGGAGTAGTAAATCAAGTAAAAAATTGGCAAATACATGACCAGCAAGATTACGGTCAAGTACAACTTGCTCAAGGCTGGGGTCTTTTTCACTTTGCCCGCCCTCCCTTCTTAGAATCATCGGTTAAGAGCATGACAATTAGCATGGCCACCACTAAGACCACCCCGATCGTCGACCCCATTCCCCAATTTTGGGTGGTTAAAAAGTGCTCTTCAATGGCCGTCCCCAGGGTAATGACCCGGTTTCCACCAATTAAGCGCGTAATCATAAAGAGGGACAGAGAAGGAATAAAGACGGCTTGGATGCCGGCAGCCACCCCGTTTTTAGTCAGCGGCCAAATCACCCGTCGGAAAGTCTGGAAGCGACTGGCGCCTAAATCCAAACTGGCATTAATCAGCGACGGCTTAATTGCCACAATGGCGTTGTAGATGGGCAGGATCATAAAGGGCAGTTCAATGTAAGCGGCCACCAAGATAAAACTGGCGTCCGTAAACAACAATTGATGGCTGCCCAATCCAATGAACCGCAGAAAAGTGTTGATCGACCCCTTTTCACCTAAAATGCCAATAAAAGCGTAGGTTTTCAATAGGAGGTTAATCCAGGTAGGCAAAATTACCAACGCCAACCAAAAGTCGCGACTCTTAAACTGAGCGATGATATAGGCGACTGGATAGGCAATGATTAAGGTCAGCCCGGTAATTAAAAACGCGTACCAAACCGAGTTAAAGGTCATTTTTAAGTAAACGCTGGATTGGGCAAAATCCAGGTAGTTTTGGACCGTAAATTGCCCGTGGAGATTTAAAAAGGATTGATAAAAGATCAAGACCAGGGGAGCAATCACAAAGAGGGCCAGCCAAAGGTAGTATGGCAAAGCAAAAAAGAGGTGCTTTTTTTCACTCATGCTTCCACCCCCTGGTAAGATTCCAACCGCGCGTCAAACTCGGCTTGGGTTTCATTCTTCCGCATCACGTGGATGTCTTCAGGATCAAAGGTAATCCCAATTTGTTTGCCGACGGTCGTTTTGTGAATCGAATTGATTTTCCATTCATGCCCATCCGTATCATGGACCATAATTTGATAATCAACCCCGCGGAAGAGTTGGGAATCAACCGTGGCGGTTAACTTGCCCTTTTCAACGGTCGTGATATCCAAATCCTCCGGACGTAAAACCACTTCAACTTGCTCGCCGGGGGTAATTCCCGCATCCACACAAATAAATTCTTTGCCGTTGATAGCCACCGCAAAGTCGCGCACCATGGTTGCGGGGATGATATTAGACTCACCAATAAAGTCAGCTACAAAGTGATTGAGCGGCTCATCATAGATATCAACCGGACTCCCCGATTGTTCAATCAGGCCCTCATTGATGATCATGATTTGATCACTCATGGCCAAGGCTTCTTCTTGATCGTGGGTCACGAAAATAAAGGTAATCCCCAATTGCCGTTGCAACTGGCGCAATTCGCTTTGCATTTCTTTGCGGAGCTTGTGGTCCAAAGCCGAAAGAGCTTCGTCTAGCAACAAAACTTTTGGCCGGTTGACAATCGCCCGGGCAATCGCCACTCGTTGCTTTTGCCCTCCGGATAATTCATCCAGTTCACGGTGGGCATAGCCAGCAAGGTGGACCAATGCTAAGGCTTCTTGGACCCGGAGTTGAATTTCTTTTTTCTTCATGCGCTTGAGCCGTAAGCCAAAGGCGATGTTTTCAAACACGTTTAAATTGGGGAACAGTGCGTAATCCTGAAAGACCGTGTTGACTTGGCGCTGGTTGGCCGGTAATTGATTGATTTGTTTGCCAGCGAAATAGATTGACCCGCCATTGGGGTAATCAAAGCCCGCAATCAACCGTAAAATGGTGGTTTTTCCCGACCCGGAAGGGCCTAGAATGGTATAAAACTTGCCTTCCTCAATTTCAAAATTGATATCTTTTAAGATCACGTTGTCCCCGAACTGCTTTTTAACCCCTTCAAACTTAAGAATCGCCAATCGTATCACTCTCCTTTGCAAACATTGTTCAAATCAATTTTAGTATAACAATTTTTCCCCTTGGTCCCCACTAAAGTGGTGTTTCAGGCGCCTGGTCCACCGCTTGCAACAACTGGGCCAATTGGGCGCGCTGGGCCGCGGTGAGGTTAGTCAACGCCCCAGCCAAAACATCCGTGTGATTTTTTAACATAAACGCTAATAAATCTTGGATTTGGCGTTGACTGCTGGTCAAAGCAAAGTCACTGTCACCGCTTTCGACTGCCAATTGGCGTTCCGCTTTGATTAAGGCTTCGCTAAACAAGCGCATATCCGCCTTTTCGTTGTGCCACAAGACCGCGCTGGCAAAGCGGCCAAACTGTTTGACGGCTTCTAAGGCGAGCTTAACTTCTTGCTCATCATTGGCATACGGTCCGTTAAGCAAGAAATCAGCCGGCATGGTTAAATCGCTGACTGGCGTTAAAGGATGGATCGCCAACAAATAATCATTGACGTAGTTATTAATAACCCCGACTAAAGCGTATGCCGGATCGGAATCCAAGCCGACTTGAGTTTCTAAATAGGCTTGAAAGGCCTTCAACATGAGCTCATTATCACTTCTTAACTGAGCAACGATCTTGGCAAAGGCAGGCTCACCAGCCGTTAACAAGCGGTACTGATCATAGCGTGCGTACGCTTGCCGCAAAGCCGTTGAATCTTCTTTCAGGCTGGCCGGCAAGATAAATTCCGTCATTACCGCATCTGAAAGGTCCATTAAAGGATTGCCCTGGGTGGGCGTCGTTACTTGCTGGGCCAGTTCGACCGAGCATTGACTTAGATTTTCAATCAAGTTTTCTTGTTCGTCTTCATCCAGTAAGCCGCCGTCGAAATCAGCAATCATCGCTTGATACTCCCGCGTAATGCGTTCAAGACGAAAATCGTCAGTAATTTCAGGTGCCCCTTGAATAGTTGCGACCACTTCATTGGTGTAATGATGAATCTTGGTGGTGGCGAATTGAAAACCACCTAAAACCATTTGCAAGACGTGGGCAAACACCACCGGCGGCGCCACCCGTAAGTAGGTTGGCCCGGGAATTAAAATGGGCATCAACGAACGTTCATTAATGAACAACAACATTTCAATTTCCCCGAGGCGCGCCGGTTTGACATACCAATTTAACGCTGCCTGAGTGGGATGATTCCCAGTTGGTTTTGTGAGGGTAAATGCATTTTGATAGCTCTGACAGATCCTGAGCATTCACCATCCCCCCTTCCTTTATCTCAACTTACTAACTCTATCACACTTTCCCTATCAACGGGGGAATTCCCCTAAAAATCTGTTAGTAAAAATAAACCGCCGGGGATTTTTTCGCCCCCAGCGGTTTATTTGTTCAATTGGTTTGCTAGGCTCAATTGAATCAACTGTTTAGCCGCAGCGGCCACCGATTGGTCAGTTGCGGCCGCATAGCTTTTCAGCGCGGCGTATGTTTGCAAATCGGTCGGGCCCCGCCAGATGATTCCGGTTACTTGGCCAGGTTCTTTGTGGACTGATGCTTGGGTCATTTTTAACCGTTTCCTTTCCCCCACAGGACTTGGCAAATTTGCCGCAAAATCGTGGGCTTTTGGTGTAACTGAAGATGATTAGTCGCTGGAAAAATGCGTTGGTGGTAATGAACGTGCTTGTTTTTAATCAAGGAACGCAACATCTCTGATTGCACAATTGGGACCTCGCCGTCCGTGCCAGGTTGGGTTTGCCCCATCCAATTATAAAGGTAATCATCACTCCCTAAATGGGCGGATTGAATCTGGTGGGTCAACTTTAAAAATTCTGGATCCACCGACCGTTTAAAAAGCGTTTGGGTGTACTTCGTTTTTGCCCCAAAGCTTTCATCAGTGGGCACGCCCAGCAAGATGACCCGGTGAAAATTAAGCTGGCGTTGCAGCTGGGGATTGGCAATGTACGCATGCAACCACTCAGTACCGCCATACGAGTGGGCCACCACGTTTAGATCATGAACCTGATAATCACGCGCCAACAGCAACAAGACCCGGGTCAGTTGTTTAACCTGTCCTTGGTAAGTGGGAGTGTAATTCCACGTATACAATAATTGGATCAGCGGATTTTTAACCCCTTGGACGTGCCCCTTCACCGTTACTTTACCACTGGGAGCGACCCAGATCGTCATGGTGGCGCGCAGCGTAATCGATGAAGCGTTGGTAAGTCCAGGTATTGCCACCCCACCCGGGAATCAGCAAGGTCGGCACCTTTGTGGTTTGGACTGTGGGGGCAAACGTGGTGACGTTTGTAAACCGGCTGCCCCGCAACAAATAAGCTTGCACTGCCAAAGCGATCACTAAGATACTGATCCCGACCCGCCGGGCCATTTTTAACCATTGTCGTTGCATAATCTCGCTTCCTTAACGAGCGGGCTGGGGTGACTAACCAAATAAGCGCGCCCAAAAACCTTTTTTCTTTTTCTTTTCGGTTGGCGCCGGGGTTGCTGGTGTCGCTGGGGTGGGTTCTGCCGCCGGCTTAAGGTGTGGATCATCAATCCCAATCCACTTATAAAACGCCGGGGACTTAATTTCAACAAATTTGCCAGTTTTTCCGTTGATGCCATCAACACAAAGCTCGACCGGCAAGGCATTTCGGTATTCTTCAACGGCATCGTTGCTAAAGCCGTTAAAGCTGTTTAACTTGGTAATATCAAAAATCAAACTATTCTTTTCGGCCCGGAAGCGGAATTCTTCTTCCTTGGCCAAGTACAGTTTGGCCCATTTGGCGCGGGTGTTTTCGCCAAAGTCATCGCACAAGCCGTCCGCAAAGTAAGCCGGTAGCGGCAAATCCGCTAACTTATAGTAATCTCGGAACAGCTTTCGCGTCATTGCTAGGAAGTCTAGTTGTCCAGTTTTGGCATCAAACATTCGCCATGGCGTCCCATCATCTTCTAGTAGGCTGGCCATCCGGACCACGAAGTCTTTAAACAAAACGTTATCCAGATCTTGACGGACCCCAAAAATGTATTTAGCGGCCGCCGCTTTCTTTTCCCCGTCAATGACCTTATCCAATTGCAAATAGTAGGTCCGCCGGGCCGTTTCCCGTTGCATGGTAAAGCCCGAATTGTAGTTGGTAGTCCCAATCAGGGGCGCCACGGGTTTAGGACTGTTTACCAATTGATTCATCGTGTCCACGATCAGCCGCCGACTGTACTGGTGTTGTTGGAAGAAGTAGGGTTCAATTTCATCGATTAGCACCGGATAGGTACTGCCCTGTTTCATGTAACTTTCCAAGGCCTGGACGGTTTTGGCCTTGCGTTGGTTAGCGTTCATTGGGTAAATGGTCCCAAAGTCGATCATCGACTTATCGGTCCCCCAGGTTAATTGATTAATGATCCGGAGTAACGTTGACTTGCCGGAGCCAGCACTGGCCCCCAGAATCAGGAAATTGGGGATGTCATTACCATCCTCAGGGTTCAAACTGGCCTTTTCCCGAATCTCCCACAAAAATGGCGCCGTAAACGCATACAGGATTGCTTCATAGAAGCGTTTACCGTATTCCGGCGTATAGTCAACCACAAATTGAGCGTAGCCTTCCATTACGGCTTCGATTTGCTGCAGGCTGTGCTTGATTTGAGCAATCGTTGCCAACTGGCCAAACGGAATCGGATAACTACCCGTATCATTGGGGGTATATAATCCCGTATGGTTATGGGTAATGTTGCGTTCCAAGGGCCGATCATATAAGAAAGTGGTGTATTTCTTCTCGACGGCCAAGTCTTGGGGCGACACGGCTGCTTTCATTTCATCTTGGATCTGCTTGGCGATTTGGGCACGCTCCTTGATCTTAGGCCGCGCTGCCCGGGGTGAAACGGCTTGCTTTTGCAGTTTCAAGACGATATCGCGTTGCTTAATGGCTTGCTCAGCCTGTTCTTGGTCCCGCGACCGATTCAAGGTGACGTTCCGCATACCCAGGGTGGTATCAGCCCGTAGTAATTGCCGGTCCAATTGGTGTTGTAAATCAGTGACCAATAAATCAGTCATTTCTTTTTCAACCAGCTGATCAGTCGCCTCATTGGCCAAAATGATCACACTATCTTGCTTAGCATCCGGATCCGCTTGCTTGCGTTCCTTCAGCTGATTTTCAGCCATGGTCAGGAGGTGATTGGAGAAATAAGAAACCAGAACTGGGCGCAAGTCCAACTTAAAGTGTTGCAATAAGTTGTCATACAGGGGATCGTTGTCAAACACCAGAATTTCTTCAAACCGGTTGTAATTGGGGTCAAAAGACGGCTCCGTTAAATCAATCGATCCTAAGACCACCCGGGTTTGGCCGGTTTGCGGATTGGCCAGGAGGTAAAAACGGGAGTGCACCGCTTGGGCGGGCGCCATTTCCACTTTTAATACTCCCGCCAAGGCCATCACCTGTAATTGACTGGACAGTTGTAAAAATAGGCGGGTCGCCTCTTTATTGGCCACCGCAAGCATTGCCGTAGCCAAGGCATCCTTGGTAATGGTTTCCATTGAAGTATAGTGATGCGGCGATGAAGGTGACCCTAAGGCAATTTCCAGCTGCACAAACTCATTTAAATAGCGATTTAAAAACGCCGCACTCAACTGCCCCGTCACAGCCGTTAGTTGCGGGTAAGTCTGCGCATCAAAGATCTCGGAAATACTCATTGTTTGATTTTGGTGGTTATGTACCACGTGAATCCGTTTGTTTGCGGATGAAGTTTCAATTTCGGTTGCCATCACAACGCCGCTCCAATCATGATTTTTTACGTAAGCTATTACTTTAACTTTACTACATTTACCGGCGGGGCTCAACGTTTCGCCGCTGATGGCGGAGGTAAAAGAAAAAAGCGTGACCAAAAAGTCACGCCCGTAAAAGATTAATCCGACTGGTTTGCTAAACTGACTGCCCCAGTTGCGTAATTGATGCGAATGTTGCGTTGCACGTTCGGGACGAAAACATTAAATTGCAGGCTGCCGTCCTTACTTTTGGCTTCTAAATGCGCGCCCGCGGGTACTTTATTATTGCCATCATAGATATTCGTTACCCGGTAACGGACTTGTTTGCCCCGGTCCAGCGCTTGGCGAACCAATCCTTCGTAGTAGTTTTGCCCCGTGGCCGTTTGACTGCGGGCTTCATTGGCCCACGCCGTTTGGGTCGCAATATTTTTTGGATTGGCCTCCGAGGCATCGAAACCGCGGAGCCCCCCGACCAAGGCATACCCCAAGAGGTGGCCCCGATCATAAGCATGGCTGGGCCCATTGGTTAAATGGGTCGCCTGTAAGAAGCCAGCGGGCTTCCAATCGGTAGCGCCATTGCCAGTGTCACTGCGGTTCCGGTACTGCCGCGTGGTTTTGTTAAGCCACGCGTCTCCCTGCCAAGCACGACCAAGTTGGTCTAAGCGATTCACGGCGTAGGGTGCACTGGTAATGTTAGCCTTCAGTTTGGTTTGGTTATTATTGACAATAAACGCCCCATGGCCGTTCCAAGTTAATTCACCGCCCACTTGCTGCCGGACGGTTGGCGTTAAGACCGAACTAGCCAAGGTCTGGTTCGGCGGCGTCATCGAATTGCTGGTGGTTTGACTCGAACGTTGGTGCCAGCCCGTCGAAAAATTATTGATCAGCGCGGTTAGTCTATTCGAACTAGCCTGGGTTGTCGACTGGTTGCTGGTTGCCGCGTGATCTGTTGGCTGTTCAAACGCGGCCGCCACCGCGAACAAAATTGCGAAGACCGCGAGCCAATGCCAAAATTTGCGGAATTTTCGTTTCATGTACTTTCTCCTTTTGCCTTTCTTATTAACATTTTATCATAGCTAGGGGCCTTTGGAACGTTCATTCGCAAAAGAAAAAAGTGCCTTCCACTGGGGAACGACACTTTAAAAAATATTAAGCTTGGGCCTTGTGATTATGGCGTGCGAAGAACAAGGCGATAATCACGGCTAAGAAGATTACCCCGACCGAAACGGAAACGCGGGTATCCGGATTGATAAACATAAAGAGCACAATCACGGTTAAGGCCAACAAGGCAAAGTAATTGTAGTACGGGAACAGCGGAACTTTGAAGGGGTGGTCGACCAAATCCTGCGGGTTTTGCTGGCGGTATTTTAATTCTGCCAATAAGATTACAAACCACGGCACCATCCCGGGCAAGACACTGGATGAGTAAACAATTACGAACAGGTTGGAAGAAGCCGAGTTAATTGAAGTTAAGACAAAGTTGACTACAAAGCCCACGAAGATCCAGAACGAAATCGTTAAGATCGCGACGTTTGGCACCACCCGTTTCGACAACTTGCTGAAGAAGGCCGGCACTTCTTTGTCAACGGAGAGCTTAAACAGCATCCGGCTGGCGGAGTAAATCCCCGAGTTTGCCCCGGATAAGGCGGCCGTCAATACGACGAAGTTAATGATCCCAGCGGCCCCCGTAATCCCAACCTTCGTAAAGGTTTCTACGAATGGTGAGCCAACGGCCGTTAATTGATTCCATGGGTAGATCGAAACAATTACAAAGATCGCGCCAATGTAGAAGATCAAAATCCGCCACAACACGGACTTAACCGATTTAACAATGGCATGGCGGGGTGAAGCTGATTCACCGGCCGTAATCCCCAGCAGTTCAACCCCTTGATACGAACCCGCAATCACGGCCATGGCAAAGACAAAGCCCTTTAAGCCATTCGGGAAGAAGCCTCCATGCGTCCAAAGATTACTAATACCAACGGGGTGCCAATGGTTACCCAACCCGACGGTGATCACTAACAAACCAACAATGATCATGAAGATGATCGTGACCACCTTGATCATGGCAAACCAGAATTCCAAGCGGCCGTACGTTTTGGCTGAGGCAAGGTTAGCCAAGGTCAAAATGACAATCATCACAATTCCGGAGATCCAATCCGGTAAATTCGGCCACCAATAATTAAGGTACTGACTCATTGCAATAATGTCAGAAATCCCCACAATGATAAATTGGAAAATATTGCTCCACTTGACCACGTAACCTGCCACCGGGTGAATATACTCAGCCCCGTAATCGGCAAACGAACCCGTTCCCGGCTTCAGGTAAACCAGCTCCCCTAAGGCCCGCATCACACCATATAAGACCATGCCGACAAAGGCGTAGGCCAGCAGTACCGATGGACCGGCCCATTTGATCGTGGACGTGGCCCCCATGAACAACCCGGACCCAATCGTCCCCCCGATCGCAATCATTTCCATTTGCCCAGGCGTCATGGAACGCTTAAGCTGTTTTCCTTGCTTATCCATCAAAATCCCCTCGTTTCTTCTCTTGACGCTAAAAAGCCAGATCTTCCACCTCTTTGAAAACAATCGGCTGAAAGATCTGGCTTGGTTTGATTAACGCTATTTAATCCACCGCAAAATCCCTCAACCCACAAGTGTTGTTGTGGTTGAGGTGGAAGTAGTTTGGCTCGCAACAAATAAACTGACGTGACGTGACATGGCTACTTCCTCCTTTGGTGGTAATTTACGATTATTAGGATACCATTAGAAAGAACTCTTGACAAGTAAAAATGATAACTTTCTCAGAATTCCGTTTTTCGTTACATTGAATGCAACACCCGCTCGATATCATCAACAATTTGTTCCGGCGTCAAGTGGTACCATTCGGCCAACACTTCCGTAGGCACATTATCCGCAAATTCACGGGGCGCGCCGAAGTTAAGGGTTTTAATATTGGTAGCCCCGAAGTAGCGGGCAATCATTTCGCCAAAGCCACCGCTTAAGTTGCCATCCTCCAAGGTGACCACTAAGTCGTGTTGTTCTTGCAAATAATGCAGGTCTTCACGGTCAATATTGGTTAATGATTTTGGATTGATCAGACTGGCATCAATGTTTAACTTGCGCTTTAATTGTGCCACAACTTCTTCACCCAGCGTCCAGAAATCACCCACGGCCATGACCGCGACTTCGCTGCCCTGGTGGGCAATTTCGTAATCAATGTTGCTGTAATCGGTTTGCGTCGCCGGACGGTGTAAGACCGCTTTTTCCGGTTGGCGGATGACAACGGGAACTTCGGTTTGCGCAATCGCCCACCGCAACATCGAGAGCATTTCTTCTACGCTGGTCGGGGCCAAGTACTCAATGTTTGGCAGACTGCTAAGGTAAGAAATGTCAAAGCTGCCTTGGTGCGTTGCAGAGCCGGCACTAATCGTTCCCCCCCGCACAATCATAACCACGGGGACACTGTTTAAAGCCATGTCGTGCACCAATTGGTCGTATGCCCGCTGCAGGAAGGTACTGCTTTCAAACACGACTGGCCGAATCCCCGCTTGGGCCATTGCCACCGCTGAGGTCACCGACATTTGCTCGGCAATCCCGACGTCAAAATAATGGGTCGGGTATTGCTTTTCAAACCGGTGAAGGTCAAAGGCGCCCGGGATCCCCGCCGTAATGGCCGCAATTGGGACCCCCGCTTCGACTTGCTTGAGTAATTCGTCAATAATCGCTGCAGAATAGGATTCTTGCGGTGCGGCTTGCCGATCTTCCCCACTGGTCAGATCAAACGGGGCGCGCCAGTGATAACGTTCGGGTGCTGCTTCAGCGGGGGCATAGCCAGCCCCTTTTTGGGTGACCACGTGCAAGACAATCGGGTGGTCAATGTCTTTAACGGCCCGGAAAGTTTCAATCATGGTGGCCAAGTCATTTCCGTCAGCCACGTAGCGGTAGTCTAGCCCCATAAATTTAAATAAGTTATTGGCACTTTGCCCGGCTGTTTTCCGCAACTCAGCCAACCCTTCGTACAGGCCCCCTTGGTTGGGGGCAATGGAATTCTGGTTGTCATTGACAACGATAATCAAGTTGGAATGGAGTTTAGCGGCGTTATTAAGGCCTTCAAAGGCCAGGCCCCCACTTAAGGAACCATCGCCAATCACGGCCACCAGATTTTCCTGTTTGCCCCGCATATCCCGGGCCTGGGCCATTCCGACGGCTAACGCCACTGACGTCGAAGTGTGGCCAATTTCAAAGAAGTCATGGTCACTTTCTTCTGGTGCGGTAAAGCCGGTCACATCGCCGTAATGGTCAGGATCCAAGAAACCTAATTTCCGCCCCGTCAACATCTTGTGGGGGTAAGACTGATGGGAGACATCCCAAATTACTTTATCGTGGGGGGAATCAAACACGTAGTGAAAAGCCAGGGTGACTTCCATAATGCCCAGATTTGGCCCTACGTGACCACCAATTGCACTGTCCCGCTCCAAGACCAATTGGCGCATTTCCGTGGCCAGTTGTTGCAGCTGCGTTAAGTTTAGCTGCTTTAAATCTTGCGGTTCATTGATGTCATTTAATAAATAATCCGGGTGCAGATTCATATCGTCGTCTCCTTTATTTCCCTCCCCAGCAAATTAAAGACTGGGCAGTCAATTCTCAAACGAAACTTCATTAAAATCATTTTACAGCAATTTACGGATGAATGCGAAATCATTTTCCACGTGTGCTACACTGACTATAAATTGATCGAAAGAAGGACGTCTAATGGTATTATTTAAAGACCGCAACTGAGAAGCTATCCCCAACACTGCCGCTAACGCCGGAGCAAGCCCAACTGATTAAGCAGGCCCAAGCATTCATCCAACAGCATCTAACCACGGGGCAAACCCCGGCGGTCTTAGTCATTGAAGGGGAAGCCGGGACCGGCAAAAGCGTTGTTTTGACGCACCTCTTTAATGACTTGCAGGTGGCCGCCCGTACCCAACCGGCCAGTGCGGTTTACCAAACCCAAAACCGCTTTTTAGTAAATCACCCCGAGGTCTTAAAAGTCTACCGTCAATTGGCTGGGACACAACCACACCTTTTGAAAAAAGATTTTCAGCGCCCGACCACCATGATTAACCAGCTCGAAAAGCACGATCAGCAATTAGATGTGGTTTTAATTGATGAAGCCCACCTTTTACTGTCAAAGCCGGATCACTATAATAACTTCTATCATGAGAATCAATTGTTGGAATTGATCAAGCGCAGTCAAGTGGTAGTGCTGGTAATCGATTTCCGTCAGGTCCTACGCATGAAGAGCCTCTGGACTCCCCGGCGCCTACAAAAATTGCTGGCCCCATATCCCCACTTGACCTTACGGTTGCAACAACAGCTGCGTATGCAGGCCCCAGCTTCCTTGGTAGACTGGATCAATCAATTTACTGACGGCAAAATTCAGCCGCTGCCCCCGCTAAACCAGACGACGTACGACTTTCGCATTTTTGATGACGCCGAAGCGATGCGGCAATTGATTGTTAAACAAAACCAACGGGTCGGCCTAGCGCGAATGTTAGCAACCTCCGGGTACCCTTCAACGCTGGATGGCGGCAAACACTATATCGAAGAAGGAGCATTTCGCCTGCCTTGGGATCAATATAATTTTACCAGCACGCCGTGGGCAGAATTACCAGCCAGCATTGATGAGGTTGGGTCCATCTATACCTGTCAAGGCTTCGACCTTAATTACGCCGGGATTATCATCGGGCCCATTTTTTATCAGGATCCCCAAACGGGCCAGCTGGCCGTTGACCTCAGTAAATATACTGACGTTGAAGCGTTTAAACGGCGGGCAGACTTAACCAATCCGCGCGAAATCAAACAGTTAAAGTTAACCATGGTGCGTAATGCACTCAACGTGATCTTAAAACGCGGCGTGATGGGTACCTATGTTTATGCCCACGACCCGCGCTTGCGGCGCACATTAATGGCCTTGTCGGCCGAAAGGAGTTAGATTAATGCATCCAACCAAATTCGATAAACGATTGTTAATGGGGCTGGGGCTTGGCCTGAGTTTTTTGTTTGTGGTGGCTTTACTGCATGATTTTGGCCCGGAAGTACACTTGTTATTGCACTATCATGCCGCAGACCGACCAGAGTTGATCAAGTTGGTACGGGCCCATGGTGCCCAAGATTTGATCTTCTTTTTGCTGTTAATTGGTTTATTGAACGCGGTTCCCGGGGCTTCCAATTCCTTAGTTTGTATTTTAGTGGGACTTTGCTACGGACCAGCAATTGGCTTGGCAGTTAATTGGTTAGGTAATGTCGGTGGCAATGTGGCTTGTTTTGGGCTGATTAAGCACCTCAGTTTCTCTAAGCACTTCCAGCAAAACCGCATCTTAACCAACCTAATGCAACATAAGCACCCGTTAGTTGGGTTGACCTTAGGCTATATGATTCCCATCGTGCCCAGTGTGTTGGTCAATTATGCTTGTGGCCAATTAAAGGTGTCGCGGCTACAGTTTTTGTTGATGGTCGCAATTGGTATGCTCCCCACCTCCGTCTTGTATGCTTTTGGGGGCGATGCAATTATGCACGGCGATTTAAAACGCTTTGGCGTAATCGGAATTTTGATCGTTGGGTTAGTGGCGCTACGCCAAGTTTTGGGGTGGAAACGGCATCGGAGTGCCAACTGAAGTGACTGCTGATAATTAGTGGCTGCTTTTTTATTTTAGGTCTAGTTAAAGTAAATATTTGTTTTATACTTAGTCCCTAAAAAAAAGAACGTTACCCGCGTGGATAACGCTCAGTTTATGCTTGTTATTACCGCTGACCCGTTTCGATCACTGGCTGACTGCCCCGCTCACTAACAATTGCTACTAATAAGTTGTTAATGATGGTTAAGCGTTGTTCCGGGCTCAACTGCAAGTCCGTTTCCCTGGTTAACTGTTGCAAAGCGTCCTCAACAATTGACACGGCTCCGGCCACAATCGTCTGACGCGCCGCTAAGATGGCGGCCGACTGCTGCTTTTGCAACATGGCCGAAGCAATCTCGGTCGCGTACGCCAAATGCGTCAGCCGGGTCTCAATGACTTTTACCCCGGCCACTGCCAACCGGGCTTGTAACTCCGCGGTCAATTTGGCTGAGACTTCATTGGGATTACCCCGTAAGGTTAATGCCGCTTCATCTTCAAAGGTGTCATAAGGATATTCACTAGCCACATGGCGAATTGCTGATTCGGCCTGAATTTCGACAAAGGCTTCGTAATCATCAACTGCGTACAAAGCTTGGGCGGTATCCACCACTTTAAAGACGATCACGGCCGCAATTTCAATCGGATTCCCCTTTAAATCATTGACCTTGAGGACCTGGCTGTTAAAATTACGGACCCGTAACGAAACCGGTTCTTTATTGGTTAAGGGAATCGTTAAAAAGAGGCCGGCATCGCGAATCGTCCCCACGTAGCTACCAAAAAAGGTTAGCACTTTGGCTGTATTCGGTTGGACAATCGTCAGCGACGACCCTGCCAACAAGGCAATGAGGATCAACAAGGCCCCCAAGAAATAGTGGCCCTGGTAAATCCCCCAGCCACCCCCAACCAAAAGCAGCAAGGCAACCAAAAGTCCTAGGTAACCATTAACGTGAAAGACGCGTTTTTCTTCCATGTTTGTCCCCCCTTTTTTCAATCGTGACTAAACAACTGGGCCGCTTGAATCGCCCGCTGCCAGCCCGCGTACAATTGCTCGGCGTGGGCCGGGGCCATCGTTGGTGCATAATGCTGCCCCAGTTTGCTTAACTGCGCTAATTCAGCCGGGCTGGACCAAAAATCCACGGCTAAGCCGGCCAAGTAGGCCGCCCCTAAGGCGGTGGTTTCTTCAATTGCCGCCCGGACCACGGGCGTTTGCAATAAGTCCGCCTGGAATTGCATCAGGTAATTATTGCGACTGGCGCCCCCATCAACGGCCAGCTGGGCTAACGGCAATTGCGTGTCCTTGACCATTGTGTCCACCACATCCCGGGTCTGGTAAGCAATCGCCTGCAACGTCGCCCGGATAATGTTGCCCCGGTCGCTGCCGCGCGTAAGCCCAAACATCGCCCCGCGCACTTCTTGATCCCAATACGGGGCCCCTAAACCGGTAAAGGCCGGCACGACATATACCCCGCCGGTTGTTTCCGCGGCAACGGCCATTGCCTCCGATTCACTGGCCGACTTAAAGAACTGCAAGCCATCGCGCAGCCATTGAATTGCCGAGCCAGCCACAAAAATGCTGCCTTCCAAGGCATAGTTGACCTGACCATCGAGGCCATAGGCCACCGTCGTCAGCAAACCATTTTGCGACAAAACGGGTTCAGTCCCGGTATTCATCATAATAAAGGCCCCGGTCCCGTACGTATTTTTAACACTCCCCTTTTCAAAGGCCGCTTGCCCAAACAGCGCCGCCTGCTGGTCACCAGCCATCCCAGCAATCGGCACCTGGACACCAAAGAAGTGATAGTCATTGGTGTAGCCAAAAATCGAGGAGGACGGCTTAACGGCTGGCAACATGGCCCGCGGAATGTCCAACCGGTCTAAAATCGATTGATCCCAATCCAAGGTGTGAATGTTAAACAGCATCGTCCGCGAAGCGTTTGAAACATCCGTGGCGTGAACCCGGTGACTGGTCAAATTCCACAATAACCAGGTATCAATCGTCCCAAACAATAAATCCCCCGCGGCTGCTTTTTCCCGCGCGCCAGGGACATGATCCAAGAGCCACTTGATTTTGGTGGCCGAGAAGTATGAATCAATCACCAACCCAGTCTTTTGGTGAATTTCGGCCGTCAAGCCCGCTGCCACCAGCTCTTCGGCAATCGGCGCGGTCTGCTTAGATTGCCAAACAATCGCCCGGTGAATCGGCTGACCGGTGTGCTTATCCCAAATCACCGTCGTTTCGCGTTGGTTGGTAATCCCAATGGAAGCGATCTTGTAGGGCTGAATCTGGGCCTTGATCATGACATCGGCAATCACGGCTTGGACCGCATCCCAAATCTCTAAGGCATCGTGCTCCACCCAACCCGGCTGCGGAAAATACTGGGTAAACTCCCGCTGCGCAATCGCTACGACTTGGCCCGCGTGATTAAAAATCATCGCCCGGGCACTGGTGGTTCCTTCATCAATGGCCATTACATATTGTTCTTCATTCACGTCCCTCAGTCCTTTCTTCCATCAAAAAATCCCTCCCCAACCGGGAGGGATTCCAGCAGACTAGCCTTCGCTCTTCAGCGTCCCGCCCACTGCGTAGTGATCGGGCTTCATTTCACTTAACACAATGTGGATTCGTTCTTCGGGCACGTTCGCGTTCTTGGCGATCGCAGCCGTAACATCTTGAACTAAGCCCTTGAGTTGTTCGGGTGTCCGCCCTTCCAATAATTCAATGTGTACCAGTGGCATGGTTTCTTCCTCCTTATGGCCATTGTTTAATAAGCGTATTTTACCATATTTCCGCTTACAACGAAAAGCATCCGCCGAAAAATTACGGTTTGCCCCCGAAAAAAAGGAAAAATCGGCCAGCCCGGGTGGGCCCACCGATTCCAACGTTAATTTTGCTTCCGCAGCTGGCGCCGAATTTCAGCTACGTCGTCACGTTTTCCGGTAAAGATCAACCGGTCGTTGTATTCCAAAATCGTCGACCCGTGGGGGGTAATCCAATGGTTGCGCCGCCGAATTCGACTGACGGTAATTTTGTCGATAAATGGCAATTCCATCAGTTGGCGGCCGGTAAAGCGGTGGTTGACCACCCGGACTTCGTACAACCCAGCCTCCGTGTCGGTCAGCATCCCCATTACGGATGGCGACTCAATTAAGGCACGCAAGACACTGGTTTGCACGTTAAAGGCATTAAAAATTTCAACGCCTTCGCCGATTAAATGATCGACCCGGTCGTTATCCACCGCCCGATTATTTTGAAAGGCGATGATCCGTGGCACCCCGGCTTCTAAGGCCACGTGGGCATGGTCAAAGTTGGCTTGGTCATCCAGGTAGCTGGCCACGAAGATGTCCACGTCCAGCAAGCCGGCTGCTTGCATCGTCGCCGTCGTGATCTCGGGCAGGAAGGTCAAATTGTCGACCTCACTGTCGTAGGTCTCATAATTGGTTTGCTGCGTGGTAACCACATGCACATCGTACCACTCCTTGGATAATTGCTGGGCAATCGGAATCGTTAACATATTGGCCCCCACCAACACAACCCGTTGCTTGAGCAGGTCCTCTTTGGACAGCCGGTACACCGAATTAAAGAGGGTTGGCGCAAGGACACAGACCAAAACGGCCGCCAGGATAAAGGCGTCGGACTGACTGCTGGAAATGACGTGCAGCCCCCGTGCCACGGCTAAGGTCGGCAGCACCAAGGTAATCGTCGTCGCCGTCAAAAAGCCCCCGGCAATTGCATTGCGCGTGGAGAAACGGCGCCGGTACACCAGAATCGGGACCAGCTTGGCCAGGAAGAAGCAGGCCATCAAAATCGGGATCAAGACCAAGGCAGCTGGATTGGCAAACAATTCTCGTAAATTCAGTTTTACCCCGGTCATGATAAAGAAGATCGGGATAAAGAAGCCATAGCCGATGGAAGTCAGCTTTTCCGCGGTGGATTCATGCGGCTCTAACAGCTTCATCACCATGCCGGCTAAAAAGCCCCCTAAGATCGTTTCGGCCCCCACCTGTTCGGCAATAATGACCAAAGTGAAGATCAAAAAGAAGGCCAAGCGAATATCCAACTGGGTCGTCGCTTTGGTGACCTTATTAAACCAAATAAAGGGTTGTTTGAACCGGTACAGCAACACCAAGGCCGCCAGCAGCAACAACACCAACAACCAGAGCTGGCTAGCGTTGCCCCCATTGATCGAAGCATACACCGTCAAGCCAAACATCGGGACGATTTCGCCCAACACCGCCGTCAGCAGGATCGTTTGCCCCATCGGTTTGCTTAATATCTCCTTTTCCTTGAGAGTCGCGATCACCACTCCTAACGCAACGGTCGAAAACAGAATCGTTGCCAACAGGGGATCACTGAATAGGCCGGCCACCTTCAAGGCATAGCTCAACAACGCCGCCATGGCCAAGACGCCCGCAAAGGCCACCGAGGCCAAGCGCACGGGCGAGGCGGTTGCTTGTTCATCATTGCTGCCGGGCTTAAAGAGGCCAAAATCAATTTCCATCCCGGATAAGAACATCAATAAGATGACCCCGAGGTCTGAAAGCAACGTCAGGGTATCAGTTTGGTGGACCAAATTCAGGCCCGACTGCCCCAGAATAATCCCGACCACGATTTCGGCCACGGCCGTGGGCACGCTGGTGATTTTAAAGCGGGCCATCATAATCGGAATTACTAGGGCGGCTAACATGACGATAAACATCGATAACTGAGTCATGTTTTCCCTCCATCATCGTTTAGTTTGCAAGGTTAAAAGTTTTCTGACCTAGGTTAGCGCAAATTGGCGCAAAATACCACCCTTTCGCTTGCACTTCATTCACGAAAGATAGAAAAATTGACAAAAAGTCCAAATTTACGGACATTTTCGGGCGAATATTATACAATAAAAGGAAACGAAACCACTTTCAAGGAGGCAATCCTGATGATCAAAAAATTATCAGCCTGCACAAGTATCCTAATCGGTAAAGCCGCTTCGATTGACGGCACGATCATGATTGGCCGCAATGAAGATGCCAAAGCCGCCTGGCCGAAACGCTTTGTCGTACATCCCCGTGGTAGTGTCGGGAGGCGTTTTACCTCGAAAGACACCGGCTTAGTTCTTGATTTGCCCAAGGATAGCTTCAAGTACACCGCCACGCCCGAATGGACTGATCGCTACGGTTTGTTTGAAGAAGCCGGGATCAATGAGTATCACGTGGCCATGAGCGCCACCGAAAGCGCCTATACCAACGAACGGGTCTTAGGCTTTGATCCGCTGGTGGAAAACGGCTTGAACGAAGAAGCGATGGTCACCGTGGTGCTCCCCTTTGTCAAAAGTGCCAAGGAAGGGGTTAAGCGCTTGGGCAACCTGATTGCCAAGTACGGGACCGGGGAAACCAACGGGGTCTTATTTGCTGACGACGATGAAGCTTGGTACTTTGAATCTGGGGCGGGGCACTACTGGGTAGCTCAGCGGATTCCCGATGATGCCTATGCTGTAGTTGGTAACCAGTTGGCAATTGAAGAAATTGATTTTGATGACCAGGCTAACTTCTTATACCACCCCCAAATTCGTGAATTTGTGGCTGATCACCATTTAAATCCCGCCACCAGTGGCTTTAACTTCCGCCAGATTTTCGGAACCCAGACGCGCTCGGATGCCATTTATTCCACCCCGCGGGTCTGGTATGGTCACCAAATGTTCAGCCCGAAGGCCGCAGCCTTGGAAACACCCGAAAGCCAAGCCCTGCCCTTTATCATGAAGCCTGAGCGTAAGCTTTCCATTTTTGATGCCCAAGACTACCTGGCCAGCCACTACCAAGGCACCCCGTACGACCCGATTGGCGCTTTGGGAACGGAAGAAGAAAAGCACCGCTACCGGCCGATCAGCTTGGCGAAGACCCAGGAATCACACGTCTTGCAAATGAATCGACCGGAAGGTAACGACATACACTGGCTAGCGATGGGGGTTGCCAACCAAAGTACCTTCGTGCCCTTCTTTGCCGACATCACTGAAGTACCAGCTGCCTACAAACGGGGTAAATTACCGGCCCAATTAAACGCCGCCTACTGGATCTTTAAACACGCCAGCGTCTTAGTTGACAGCCATTTACACGACTTCTTGCCACTCTTGCGCGACGTGCAAAAGGAACAGCGGATCAAAGCGACGGAAATGGTGGAAAAAACTGACCAAGCCTTAGCCCTGTTAGACCCCAGCAAGCGGGCCGCTTATTTAACCCGGCAAAGTACCAATTTTGCCATTGATGTGCTTAATGCTTACAAACAGCTGAGCCTGGATTTAATCGTGAAAATGACCGATTACTCTGCGTTAAACTTTAATACGGACGAAAATCTCTAGACGAAAAGACAGCCACGGAGAACGAAGTAAACGTTCTACCGGGGCTGTCTTTTTCCGTTTTCTTCTCCCTTGCTATTCGCTTCCTTTCGTGAGGGTCGGTCGTTTGCCCCGCTTGAGGGGTTGCTTGGTTGAATCCATCAAATACTGTTCAATCAGCTTCACGATCTGCTTATTCTGCAGCAAGTTGGAGTGTTGCGCTTGCTCGCCAGTCACCGTCATGGAAGTATAGCTGTGAGCGCGTTTTTGATAGATATACTTCCCCGCTAAGACCGAATCAGCTGGGACCAAGCCATCAGAAGTATAGGAATCTTCGTTGCCGACCACGGCAATCACATCCAGGCTGCGCGGAATCTTGGTGCGGTGCTTGACAAAGTCGGTAAACATCTGGGTTTTATTTTTAATCGAAGTTTCGGCTAAATTAAAGGGCGAGGCCACCGTCATCAAGACCCGTAGCTTAATGTCATCTTTATAATCATCGTAATAAGTCTCAATCCAGCGAGTCCAAATCAGCCCCCCGTTGGAGTGCCCAAAGGCCTTAAAGTTGTTGAATTGGTATTCTTCACTTAACTGGGCAAAGGCGGCATCAAACATGGTGGCTTGCTTCTTGATGTTGTCGTAGCCATCGTGATTATTCTGAAAACCGACGACAATAAAGGGTTCGCGATCTCCTTTATTGATTTTACCGCTGTACGTGATTTTGCCATTATTGTAAACTTCAACTTTTAGCAAGCTATGCTTTTGGTGGGTATCGCGATTCAACAGGTTGACTAAGCGATTAAACCGTTCCTTGGTAGCCGATGAACCAGGAATCATGATGATTGGTGACATTGTAGCCCGTTGCCGTTGCGCCCGCAGTTGGTTCGAACTGTGCATCTGAAAATAGGCAGGAATCGTCAGCAAAATAATGACCAGTAAGGCCGCCAAGGCAAAACGCCAGGTCCGCTTTTGCTGGGGATCCATGAATTTAAGCTTCATCCGTTTTCCCTCCCTTGATCAGTTGCTGGCAGCTGGTCGTTAAGCCGCAAGGCCAACTTGACAAACGGCAAGTAGCCCACAACATCAACGGCCAAGAGGACCAATGAAGTCAACAGGGCCCACCAGTTGCCATTGGTCCCAAAAAAGGCATAGAGAATGCCCGGCGTACCAGTTGGGACTGGGTAAACCGGGGTCGGAAACAGGTGCAAAGCCAACAAGCCACTGGCTACCGCCAGATTAAGCAAAGGCAACCCTAAAAAGGGAATCAAGTACAAGGGATTCAGCAACACCGGTAAGCCCACCGCCAGGCCATAATCACTGTTAAAGAGCACCGGGACTAGGTTGGTCCGCACTAGCCGGTGGTAATCCCGCTGGTTGGTGGCTAAAATCAGGGCAATCAACAGGGCCAGGGTCAGGCCCGGGCCACCGAAATTGGCGAAGGCTTTTTGCAAAACCGAAGCCAAATACGGGTACGGTAAGTCACCTTGCCCGTGATGGGTCAGTAAGTAATTTAAATCCGCCGCAACTTGGCTGCCGTCCAAGTCCAGCTGGCCATTGTAGTATGGCCCATTTAAACCACCCCAGGCCAAGATATTGGTCAAACAAATTACCGCAAATTTCAGCCAGACCGGCTGGTTGCCATTGCCGATCCCCTGCAATGAGCCGTAAAATTGCGAAAGTAAACTGTAGTAAGAAGCCAAATTTAACAAGCCTTGGCACACTAAACTGATGGTTAAGACAATCAAGATCGGCCGTAACGCCGCAAACATCCGGTAAAAGATTTCGCTTAAAGCCACTTCCCGGGGCAGATAGGCGGGCTGCCCCCACCGGCGAAAGGCCCGGCCAACCAAATAGCCAACCAGAAGCGCTAATAATAAGGTCCCATACGAGGTCAGCATCCAATCGAGGTTAAAGCGCCCATTGTTGCCATGCCGCAACGCCAATAAGAGATAGGCGCTCAATGCCGTCAGCCCCGCCATCTGCTCATCGCGCTGGTAGCTTCTGGCCGTGTATTTAGCCATGGCAAACGCCGCCGCTAATCCAACCATCCCTAAGGTCACCGCGCGTAAAGCCATTAAATTGCTGCTCAAAACTTGCATCACGCCAGGTGTCGTCCACGCATCTAAGGCCAGAACCCCGTATAAAAAGCCACTGGGATTGAGCAAGCTGTCCTGCAGCCATTGACTAACGGCCCCGACTAAAACAAAGGGAAAAATGACCACTAAGGTCCGCCGCAGTGCGCGGGTAAAGGTGCGGTGGTGCAGGGCTGCCACTCGCGCTCCCAACCAATTTTGCATCTTGGTCCCCTTCTTTCTGATTTTTCCTTATTGTCGCGTGCTAACCACTGATTTGCAAGCCCTTTTCCAAAATAAAACCACCCCTTTTCCGCGCGAAAAAGGGTGGTTCGGACTTACCAACTAGCTTTTTTGACGCCCGGCAGCTTGCCTTCATGGGCTAAGCGCCGGAAAGTTAACCGCGACATCCCAAATTGCCGCAAATAGCCCCGCGGTCGACCATCATATTGATCCCGGTTGCGCAGCCGAACTGGGCTGGCATCACGGGGCAGCTGAGCTAACCCAGCATAATCATGGGCGGCCTTAAGCGCTGCCCGCTTGGCCGCATACTTGGCCACCATTGCTGCTTGGCGTTGGGCCTTGGCAATTTTTGCTTTCTTTGCCATAAAAACTCCTTATCAGCCTACTCAAGTTGTCCCCAGGTGAGGAGAGTCAATTCACTGATGTTAGTGTAGCGAACGGGGTCCCAAAAAGCAATTAATTTAGCTCACAAAAAGTAAGTTATTTATTGTGGGCGAATTGGGCTTGGTACTGTTGGCATTCGGCGACGTAGTTATACTTTGCATTCGCCGCAGCCAGCATTTCTTGGTTGTGCGTATACACCCGCCCCGTCTTTAAGTGACGGTGATAAATCGCCAAGTAAGGCAGTTCGGCCGCTTGCGCCGCTCGCCACTCGGCCTTACGATCATAAGCCACGTGCCGGAAGTTCAGGCCCGCCAAGCCCTGCTCATCGACTTGCAAGATGAGGTACTGAGCGCGGGTATCCGCTTGCAGTTTTGCCTGCCCATTAAAGGGTTCTCCCACCGAACCGGGATTTAAGATAATCCGCTCATCTGACCCATAGCGCAATAATTGGTGATGCACGTGGGCGTATAAGGCCACGTCCGTTTCTGGTAAGAAGAGCTGGTCAAACTTGCGACTGGAATTGGTCGGAAAGAGGGCCTGGCCCATGTTGAGCTTGGGTAAATTATGCGACAAACTGAAATTCAGCTTGCCAACGGTTACGGTTTGCCGTAAGGGCCAGGCTGCCATCGTCGCCAAGGCCGATTTGGGCAGCCGTTCGGCGACAAACTGGGCCAGGCGGGCAAAGTAAACGTGGGAAGGCTTTTTTAAATCAATTTCGCCCCGCGCACCGTGAATTACTAAATCATCCCAATTGCCCCGGACGAGCTGACTGGGGTGGATGGCTTCCAGCAGGTCCCAAATTTCGGCCACTCCCGGGCCGGGCATCAAGAGGTCCCCTAAGAACCAGTAATCCGTCGCCCCTTGAGCCTTAGCATCTGCGAGCATCGCTTTGAAGGCGGTCGCATTTCCGTGAATATCTGAAAAAATGGCAATTGTTTGCATCGCACCGTTCCCTGCTTTCCACAAAAGTTAAGTTAATCTTACCCCACTGAACCGAATTTAAAAAGTCAAGCGCCCGCAATTATGGTATTCTAATTACTATTAGTAAAAAGAAGGAGTATTTTTCAATGTCTCAAATCGCAACTGACGAACCTTTCCCCGCGGGCTGGCGCCGCGCCTTCATCGTCTTATGGCTGGGCTGCTTTATCACCGGGATGGGCTATTCGATGACGATGCCCTTTATTTCTTTGTTTATTAACGAGTTGGGAACCTTCACCCATTTCCAGTTAAACCTCTTTTCAGGCCTGGCCTTTGCGATGACCTTCATCTCGCAAGCTTTGGTCTCCCCCTTTTGGGGCAGCCTAGCTGACACCAAGGGGCGGAAATTAATGTGTTTGCGGGCCAGTGGCGTAATGGCCATCACGATCTTCGTGACGGGGCTGGCCACCAACGTCTGGATGATTATTTTCATGCGTTTCTTACAGGGGGCCTTTTCGGGCTACATTAACAACGCTACAGCCCTGATCGCTGGTGAAACACCTCATCGCAAGTCCGGCTGGGTGATGTCAACGATGATGACGGCCGGCGTCTCGGGCAACCTGGTTGGGCCCTTGCTGGGCGGCGCGTTGTCGGATTGGTGCGGCTACCGGATCCCCTTCTTTATTACCGGGGGTTTGATGTTATTAACCTTTCTGCTGACCTTAACCTTAGTGGACGAACACTTTACCCCAATTCAGCCGACAGAACTCAAGCCGATGCGGGAGCTGTTGCATTTGATTCCAAATGTCAAGCTAATCTATGCCATGTTTGTCACGACTTTGATTGTCCAAGCCTCGGTCATGAGCATTGACCCGATCGTTTCCCTGTATGTGCGGGACATGATTGGCAACCACCGCAATTTAGCCTTAATTGCCGGAATTGTGGCCGCCGCCCCGGGGCTGGGCAATCTCTTATCCGCCTCTAAAGTCGGCCACTTGATGGATCACGTCGGCCCCGAGCGGATCTTGCAACTTGGCCTGGCCATTGCGACCCTGCTCTTTATTCCGATGGCCCTCACCCATTCGCCCGCTTGGCTGGCCGGGTGGCGCTTTATCCTGGGGTTGGCCAGCGCGGGCTTAATGCCAGCGGCTCAAACGATCCTCACTTTGGACGTTCCCCACGAAGCCTTTGGCCGGATCTTTTCTTATAACCAGTCCTTTCAAGCCGCCGGTTCCGTCTTGGGCTCGCTGATGGGGTCCTTAGTTTCCGGCCTTTTTTCTTACCCGGCCGTCTTTTGGCTGACTGGCGCAACCCTCTTAATCAACCTGTTGATTGTCATGGTCACCCGAACGCGAACTGCTAAATAGACTAAGTAATTAATGCTTGGCACCCCTAATTATGGGGGTGCTTTTTTGTCACGGGAGCCCTTCGGTAAGTTGCTTGAGCGTTAACGTAAGGGGCATTTTAAGTCACGCACTCCGTTACAGAGTGCGATTGGGAGACAGTCTCAGCTGTTCTTTTACGCCTGCAGTCAGGGAAAAGGCATAATAAAAACGGCTACCGCATTGGTAACCGTTAAAGTTTGATTAAGTGTTTCTTGATCTCAGCGATTAAACGCTGTTTGTCTGCTGGAGTTAACATTGGTGGGACTAGTTCGTCGATTGAATCGACGTAACAACAACCATCGTTTGGCTCGAATCCGATCGTTTGATGATCTATATCGTAACCTAATGGGAAGTCAGCCCAGTTTGACCAAAAAGTTGAAATAATCTCCATTTCGTCTTGAGAATATTTGCCTTTAACGATTTTACTCGTAAAGCAAAATTCATAATGAACAGAATCTATCTTGAACTTTTTAGCCATTCGACTACCTCCAAATTAAGGACATTTAGTGTCGCTCCCATTTTAATAATATCATATCCACTTAAAATGCCTACGATTTCATGATTGTAATCCATTACTGAATTTTTGTCAGTAATATTTTCAAGATTTGCAAGCATTTTTGATGAATCGATAATATCAAGTACTTTAGCTTTAGAATTAATTCCCCATTCCGTAACCTTAGAATTTGCGCCGCGCAACGAATGCATTTGCGCTTGAAAATCATCTTCAGAAAAATAAGCTCCTCGGCCTTTCGAAGAACTATCTGCTCCCGAAATCATTAATGATGTGGTTTTAAGCTTCTCAATAAATTCATCGGCTGTTACCCCGTCGCTATCGTGAACCCCACGGTAAACAATTTGCCCACTATACTGATCAACCGGCGTTGGAATCGTATTATACCCGTTCCGAACCACCAGCCACTTAACAAATTTTACTTTCTCATCATCGTATAGATTACTCTCATCGATGAATTTTCCGGCGCCATCAGCTTAACTACATCAATACCAGTCTCTTTACGATATTGCGAAATAGCATGATCATAACGGGCTTGAATTACTTTAATATCAGTAGTAGGTTTGGACCGATCATTTCAATCCACGCACTCCGTTGCAGAGTGCGATATGATCACTACTATGCCCATTTACACGTCCGCGTATTTCAATCCACGCACTCCGTTACAAAGTGCGATTCGTTAAATAGACTTACATACCGGGCTGTAAATATTTCAATCCACGCACTCCGTTACAGAGTGCGATGATAAGCTGCCAGCCGACTACAAGGTCACAAAGACCATTTCAATCCACGCACTCCGTTACAGAGTGCGATAACCAAGCGGCGATTGTCCATGCTAAAATGGTATTAATTTCAATCCACGCACTCCGTTACAGAGTGCGATGTACTGGATGGACATATTTTTGTTTATCCTAAAGATATTTCAATCCACGCACTCCGTTACAGAGTGCGATGGTACGTTAGCGATATTTCAACCGATTCAAAATTATTTCAATCCACGCACTCCGTTACAGAGTGCGATCGGATTATAAGACTTTGCTTAAACTACGCACTAATTTCAATCCACGCACTCCGTTACAGAGTGCGATGTGGTTGGAGCGCTTGAGGCTCTAGGAATTGTGGGTATTTCAATCCACGCACTCCGTTACAGAGTGCGATTGGTTTGATGGCTCCAAAGATCCGTTCCTGGTTAATTTCAATCCACGCACTCCGTTACAGAGTGCGATCATTGAGTACGTTAAGTCATTACAGAAAGGGACGATTTCAATCCACGCACTCCGTTACAGAGTGCGATCCAAATCAAGGGCGTGCGCCGAGATCTGTACAGCACGATATTTCAATCCACGCACTCCGTTACAGAGTGCGATGATGTAGGCGTCTTTCTTTTGCATTTCATTCAGCATTTCAATCCACGCACTCCGTTACAGAGTGCGATCCCAAGGCCGTGGCGGTAAAGGCTTCGTTGTTAGATTTCAATCCACGCACTCCGTTACAGAGTGCGATAGTGGCCTAGTTCATGCGCCACAACTTCATTTTCACATTTCAATCCACGCACTCCGTTACAGAGTGCGATCATCCGGTTGTGGTTCCGCCAATCTGGCTAACCGCATTTCAATCCACGCACTCCGTTACAGAGTGCGATACCCGCAAGAGCTGCGTGGTGGCCACGTATGGATTATTTCAATCCACGCACTCCGTTACAGAGTGCGATCCAAGCCCACTCTTGTTGAGTGAAATGACCATTAGTATTTCAATCCACGCACTCCGTTACAGAGTGCGATCGCAAGATATTGTGGTTCAAGTCTAAAATACAGCTTTTCTATGTAATCTTGCGACTAAAAATGACAAACCACGCAAGCCAAATGTCTCCCAATGAGACTTAATCGCATGTTTTGTTGGTGCGAATCTTCCGGGCAAAATATGTTTACCTAAGGTTCGCACCTCTTTTCTAAGGAAGCAGCAGAGTATCTACGAGGGAAGCCTAACATTTACTTAATAGTTGGCTTAACAATTCTTTTCTAGTCCCTACTAACTTAGTTTAAATTATTGTTAACTAGCCCCACTTACTTAGTTTCCTCACACATTAGCAGATATTATCTTAATCGATTCAATTCACGTTTCTAATGCTTTAATTGCTAATAAGTGATGAGATAACTTGGCCAGCAACCTTGATTACTCAAACCCCAAGATTGCTTTTACCAGTTGATCCACCTCTACCGGCACATCAGTATGTTCAAGGAAACTATAGTAACGATGGACAACATCAAGCGTTGTCAATTGATCGCAAAGTAAAGTTCCATATGTTTGGGTTCCCCGCTCTGCTGCTAACCACTCATAGACAAGCGGGTATGATCGATCTGTTGTCGTAAACGGAACTGCCCAAACAAACGGCGATACTTCATTCAAAGCCTGCTCACTTAGAACCAACCATGGTCGCAGCCCTTTTTGCTCCCGATTGTGATGTGGCTTTGGATCATTTGAAACCAGGATAATGTCGCCTTTAGCCAGCGGCTTTTGTACACTCACATGGACACCTCCATAAATTTATTATTCGTATTAAAGCGCATTGGCGCAGCTTATCAGAACCCATCATTTAATAAAGTTCTTCACCCACTGCGCCCCCTTTGTCAACCACTTCCATTGGGTATGGCTGACTACGGTCATATCCAGCTAGAAGCTTATCAATCGCTTTCGTTTCTTTGACTGGCTTCAAAATAATCTCATTATCAGTAGCCTTAAACTCAAACTTATCATTTTGTTCCAGCCCAAATTGATTTAATAACTTTTGTGGTAAACGAATCGACAAACTATTCCCCCACTTGCTAAGCGTTAACTCCCCTTGGTTCATCTTGTCGCCCTCCTTTGGTAAATCATAACATTTTGCTAGTACCATAGTAACATTTGTATCAACTAGTATCAACGTAAAAGGGAATGGTCTGACTATTTTAAACCGCGCACTCCGTTACAGAGTGCGATTACTACATATTAATTTCCGTTTTCTGGCACGCCATTTCAATCCACGCACTCCATTACAGAGTGCGATGATCCGGCAAAATATATCCGATGCCTGCGAGCCATTTCAATCCACGCACTCCATTACAGAGTGCGATGATTTTATCGATCGGGTCAAAGCAGACGCTCGCAAGATTTCAATCCACGCACTCCATTACAGAGTGCGATCAGAACGCCGACCGTCTTGCGATGGTGCCACGCCTGGATTTCAATCCACGCACTCCATTACAGAGTGCGATTTGCAAGATGAGCGATATTGCCTATTACGCTCCGATATTTCAATCCACGCACTCCATTACAGAGTGCGATGATTAGCATCATATTAGGAGGTAAAAATGGCAGATATTTCAATCCACGCACTCCATTACAGAGTGCGATAAGCGACCAGTATCTAAATTAAGCTGCATTTGTATTTCAATCCACGCACTCCATTACAGAGTGCGATGATAGAGAGAATGTACATAGAGGGCCATATTGTAATTTCAATCCACGCACTCCATTACAGAGTGCGATCTCATTGCGAAATCCTGTGTGAGTATCGATGGGTATTTCAATCCACGCACTCCATTACAGAGTGCGATACCTACAGAGTTAGTGTGTGGTGATTGCTTAGTAATATTTCAATCCACGCACTCCATTACAGAGTGCGATATTAGGTAAGTCTTACCCTGACCACGGGCCACTGAGAATTTCAATCCACGCACTCCATTACAGAGTGCGATGAGCTGGTAAGCGGCCGACCCATCATCCCAAGCCGTATTTCAATCCACGCACTCCATTACAGAGTGCGATTCCTTCTAGTTTCGATTTTCTAAATTTTAAGGGTAATTTCAATCCACGCACTCCATTACAGAGTGCGATGTGGTCCAAACCGGACGGCTGGACCTTCTACTATATTTCAATCCACGCACTCCATTACAGAGTGCGATATGGATTTCGAGGTCCTCAAGCTCGTAGGCTTCGGCATTTCAATCCACGCACTCCATTACAGAGTGCGATTATTAACTCCTAACCGATATATTGAAATGAAACAAATTTCAATCCACGCACTCCATTACAGAGTGCGATTGTTAAAAGTAGGCTCAATGCCATAGTTTTTATAGATTTCAATCCACGCACTCCATTACAGAGTGCGATTGTTTATTGTTTTCAATTAGGGGATCGCTAGAGTTATTTCAATCCACGCACTCCATTACAGAGTGCGATGCGTAGGCTTGACGATATTGAGATACATGCCCCGATTTCAATCCACGCACTCCATTACAGAGTGCGATAAGGTTCTCGTTATCGCGCCAGCCGAATAGTTGGCATTTCAATCCACGCACTCCATTACAGAGTGCGATTTCTTGGACATAGCCTTGGCCTTTGTAAGAATCTTATTTCAATCCACGCACTCCATTACAGAGTGCGATGTTAAGGTTGACTTGGGACTCGTTAAAATCACCGTATTTCAATCCACGCACTCCATTACAGAGTGCGATGCGACACAGTATGTTCTGATAGAGTTGCGCCCGGTGATTTCAATCCACGCACTCCATTACAGAGTGCGATAATTCTTCTGCGATGGAAGATTCAACATCATATAAATTTCAATCCACGCACTCCATTACAGAGTGCGATTAAGTTGGCCCACGACTTTAAAGTCCAGGCCGAAATTTCAATCCACGCACTCCATTACAGAGTGCGATGGGCTTTGAGGTTTGGTCACCGCAAGAGGATAAGATTTCAATCCACGCACTCCATTACAGAGTGCGATATAATCGACTTTTGTATTTACATAACCAGCTTTTTATTTCAATCCACGCACTCCATTACAGAGTGCGATTGCTCGTTATACATCAGTGGCCGATGCACAAAATATTTCAATCCACGCACTCCATTACAGAGTGCGATGTTAATTTCTTGAAAGCCAAGTACATTGACAATAATTTCAATCCACGCACTCCATTACAGAGTGCGATCGCAAGATATGGTGTTTTGGACCCCAAAATCCACATCTTGCGACTAAAAAATACATAAAGCGCAGAACGAACGTCTTGAAAGAAGACACTCCTGCGCTGTTTATCGGTGCGAACCCCCTAGGGAAAACATGTGCACTAAGGGTTCGCACCAAGTCTCAAATAATCAACGGCTCATCTAGAGCCAAGGTTTGCTTTGCTCCGTATACCTCAATTTTACCTTGATAATGGTTACCAAGTCGATAAAAGCGCAAGCTGTCCTGCTCCTCATTAATAATTGCCAACAGTTCTAATTTAAGTTTTTGGAAATTTGTTTCATCAATTAAACACTCAAAGACGGAATTTTGCGCGCGTTGCCCATAATTTAAGCATTGCTTAGCCACCCGTCGTAAACGGCGTGCCCCCTGGGGATCACTGGTTTTTACATCGTAGGCTACTACCACCATCATCATTGATCCCTCCTACTTCCATAAAAACGGCGGATACATATCTAAATCACCACGAAGATAGGCAGTCAGCAGTTTGGCCTGAACAAAAGGCACTAAGCCCCATTCAATCTTTTCTTTTAAGTAAGGGTGGACAATTTTGACACTCTTGCGTTCCTGCCAATTGCGCAAAAAGGTCCGCCGCCCATCATCGGTTAACAATACCGACCCATCTTCTTTAATGATGAAATCGCTCGCCTTGATTTGTTGGCGATTAATCATTGTTAAAACGGTGCGTTCCGCAACGGCCCCACGCAACTCTTCCATTAAGTCCAAGGCCAACGATGTACGGCCAGGCCGATCTTGGTGGAAAAAGCCCACGTAAGAATCCAAGCCGTTACTCTCTAAAGCCGTTACACATTCATTTTTCAACAGTGTATATGCGAATGAAAGCATCGCGTTGACACGATCAAGTGGTGGGCGGCGATTCCGTCCATGAAAGGGAAAATCAGCCTGATCTTGTAAAATCAACTGGTCAAAAACGGTAAAATACCGCTTAGCCAAGTTACCTTCTAAACCAAGGAGCGTTTCCAGATCCGTACAGGCTAATAAATTTTCTAACTGACCATTTAGCTCAGTTGAGACAGCTTTTACTTGTGGTACGTCAATTTTGAGAGCGTGATCCCGTATCGCGCGCTCTAACAGCCAACGTTGGTTATAAACTTTCCCAAAGATGAAATTCCGTGCAATTTCGGTCGCTGCTGCTTCATCATCCGCAATGCGATACTGTTTGCGCCGAAGCAGAACGTTGCCATTCTGCTTGCCGATGATGCGGCCTTTAAAATTTCCACGCATCGAAAGAAAAGTAACCGGAATATTGTTGTATAGGCACTTTTCCAGCAAGTTAGGACTGATCCCCTGGTGTCCAAAGGTAACAATCGCTTCTAAATTTACCAGCGGGATTCGTTTCACCCGTTCATGATTTTTCAAGATCTCGACATTATTGCCATCAGCCGCCAAATAAAGATCCGGCTCGGTTACGTACAACGTATTTAATAATCGTTTCATTCTGCCAACATCCTCTTAAGGTACGTCGCTACTGATTCCCGCTTTAACATTTCGGGCAGACAAATATCCTTTAGCGAGCAACGGTTGCAACGCGCGTTTACTTTGACCCGTGGTACATAACGACGCTGCCAAAGTTGGTGCATCTCATTGCAAACTCCTTTTAAACGGTCCCGCAAGGGCTCATCGAAAGTAACGTGTTCCCGCCGCTTTGTCTTAAGATAATACAGCTCACCACTGGCAATCTTGATCCCCAGCATCTCTTCTAAGCACCATGCTTCCGCTAAGAGTTGCAACTTATCCGACAGATCGGCTTTCGGTTGCCCATGTTTGTATTCAACTGGCACCGGCCGATACTTGCCCGCATGTCCATGTAAGGTCGTTCCAGCGGGATCCTTGATCATTTCCACCACATCACAAATCCCGACCAAGCCCAGTTCGCGCGAATGAATTGGCATGGCACGCACAATCAATTTGTTTCCCCGCGATTCCTTCAGTTCAGGTTGGTCAGCCTTTTGGTGCAAAGCTTGGCCGGCCAACGTCAGCTCATTATCTTGCCACTGAGCCTCGTTTTGAATTAAAGCCCACTGCCGACGGCAAAAGACAAAGTGCTGAATGCCAGAAACCCAGAGAAAGTCGTCCTCAGCGTATTCCATGATTACAACCCGGAATAAATTTCAACATCGACATCATTATATTTATGGAATTCATCAAACTCAACATCAGCAACACTGCGCATAACCTGGTCGCCAGTCTTGGACAAGACCTTGATCGAACGGTGCATTTGAGCTGGTGAGTGTTGACCAGCTTTACTGTTGTGTTCCCACCAGTAAACCTTTAATACTTCCATCGAACCGGCTGGTCGAGCGGCTGAAGAATCATTATCAAACATGTGAATCAGTGCTTGGTGCAAGGCTTCGGCGTCTTCTGCCGAAAAGCCCGTCTTTTCTGCTAATTGGGGGCTGATACTCCCGTTAAAGACGTAAACCCCATAGTTAACGGTAAATTTCATCCCCATCGTGTCTGAGGACTTCTTGTCACCAGGTTCAGAGTTAACCGACTTCGTGATTTGCATTTCATTGATTTCAATCGGGGTGATCGACTTAGCCATTTGAATCGAGACCGGACCACGAACCCCAACCGAAAGTCCGCTACCCGCCCCTTTCTTAAAGGCAAAGACTGACCCAAAGGCCCGCACATCAAACCATTCTTGGCACGCAATCCGCGCGTAAGCTGCCGTATCCTTCTTCTTTTGCGCTTCTTTTAACCCATCGATTGCTCCAGCACGGTCTTTCAAGCTCTTAAAACCATCCGTTGCCCGGTCATCGGACTGCACAAAAATCTTTTGCCCCTGGTCCTGCAGCGCGTTCCGTAACTTCCGCTTGATTGCAACATCGGAAATTTCTCCGTAACCTTCCATTGTTTGACGTGGCCGGTTCCCGTTCAGCGGGTCCCCGTTCGGGTTGGCATCCTTAACTGAAATCACAACTTTAAAGTCAATCTTGTGTTCTAAACTCATTATTTTTCCTCCTCGCTTTCAGTGGCTTTCTTGAACCAAGCGTTGCGTTGGTGACTGAACCCTAATAAGAACGTGCCATCGAGTGGCTGGTCAACATACTTGTCACTGTCCAGCAACTCCATGATTTGATCAAACTCCTTTTGGGCTTTAAATTGAAACTTGCTTTGCGGTAAATACGCCTTCTGTAATTGTTGGTAAATATGTTTCCACGTCGTTACCGGTCGTTGTGAGAATGTGGACATGTAACGTCGCGCATTAGTAAGCCGACGTTTACTACCCCGCATGTGATCAGCCGACGTTTGGCCTCCTTCTTTTTCTTTAGCATCTAACACGCCTTGTTCTACAATATCAGCAACAGCTAAAAGCCGACCAAACAAGTAGCTACGATCTGTTTCCTGTCGATCTAATCCCATCTTAAATCTTCCTTTCGCTTTGTGTTTCCAAACGGCCGCCGTAGTTAGGCAAACCGTTTGCCAATTTGGAGAACTATCCGCTTTAAAACTTGTTGGATGACTAGCCCGGATGTACAGTTGACGCTGCATATCTTTGGGTAGTTCTCGCCCATCAAACATCGCTTGGATCACCCGCGACAGGGCACTTTTACGGATCTTATCGCTGCCCTTTGTACCATAGACTGATTCAATTAACTGTTTGAGTGATGGGTTCCAAGCATGATCTGACTGTTGATAGTAGCGAGTCAGTCGCATCCCCTCATACCAATCAATAATCCGATTAAAATAAGTCTGAACATCCATCGAACGATAGTTAAGAATCCCTAAACGGCCGGGGGTCGCAGCATCCAGTTCCATTACGTACACCTGATCATGAGCTTGAATCTCTTTACCTTTCCAAAAGGATTTCTTAAATTCAGTTGCCAAACCTAAATTAGTATTCGGTTCGTTTGGATCACCAGATTCGTATTCACCAAGCCCAAAATATAGATCTTCAATTGTGACACTTTCTTCAACACCCCAAATCAAAAAAATGCGACCATCAATATTGATGCTTTGGAGTTCGATCAACCACTTAAGCGCCAAATGAGCTTTTTGTGAGTCACAGTAACTTAATCCAACTACTTCATCTGGTGTCAAAAAGCGTCCTCGGTATGTGTAATTCTGCGAATCATTGCTAGAAATGAGTTTAGCCTTATCACCGGGATATCGAATTGCCCCCGGATGGCGATTTGTTAATACTTGGTTAAACATACCGGTCACGTAGCTAAGGCCGTGAGTTTCATCCTGGTTTAGATGCTCTTGGTAATAATGATCCCAATTATTAAAGGCTATTGGATCATTCCAAAATGGTTTTCTTCTCGCTACTCGAAAACGTACAAATACCGCCAAATCCTTTTTTTCAGGTCGCTCACTTTTAATTCCAGCTGCGGTAAAAGTTCCTTGTTCAATTAGGTCATGAATTAGATCATGATGTTTCAGATACTGATAAACTGGCCTAAACTCCTGACCATCCGGTGAATCAACAAAATCCCTCAATTGCTGCAAATAACTATGGTAAGCGTCATTTTGTGCAGTTTTCAATGAAACATAATCTTGATAGTCACGAGCCACATACTGAAACTTATCATGAACTGGATAAGGTACCGCTTTACTAGTTCGGGAGTTGGCATCGATCGTCGCTGGAATTATAGTCGTTTTTCCCCGTGGGCCAAGTGCATCCGCTCTAACCAATTCCCCAGCTTCATCTACAGTAACTTCATACTGGGCTTTTACGGTTGTATGAGACAATGGCAACAAGTAAGCATTTTGTTCGGAAATTTCTTTAGACGGATTCGATAATCTTATCGGCTTAGGTTTACCGACCCAATCCTTATTTCGATCGTAAATCTCAATTAAGTCATTAATCCAAGTCATCAGATACACCCCCAAACAACGCAGCATATTCTTCCTCCACGCCACGAATAGTTGTCATCGTAAAATCTTTGGCCGATAAGTCATGCAACGGCCGAACGATCGAACATTCTTCGGGACGCGGAAAGGAAATAATTCCTCCCGTCATTTTGGCATTCCACAGTCGAATTGCAAGTTGGTCGTGACCTGTTTCATCTGGATAGTTAATACCGTGCTCCATAATTCCGAAGGTTTGATCTCGTTGATCATAATAGCCTTTGCCAACACCAAACTCACAGGGTTCTACGTAGCCTTGACATTCTCTAGTCCCCAGAAAAATATCACGTCGCCCACCCCGTTTAATTGAACGCTTCATGATTGCCAAATGCTTGTTAATATTTCGATCCCGAGCGAGATCCGGACGATTTAAATTAAATTCAAAATGAGCTAGAACTTGATATTCTACATCGCGAAGATAAGTATAATGAGCTAAATCCGGCGTCCGAGTATCATTATACTTCAACAAACGAATTGCCTTGGTTTCTTCTTCAATTGGTTTCATGATTCGGACCTTATCGATATATATTACAATCGTCGGTTTCCAATAAATACTCTCCGCAATTCCTTTTAACGCCTGATACGTTGGAACTTGATAGGAAAACTTCTCGCCTCCCAACTTGGTAATCGGATCCGTAAATAAAGCATAATCACCACTCACTGTAAATGAGAAAGTAGTCGTTTCTTTTTTCACAAATAGTTCCCCCTTTCATAAGATATACTTGTCCACCGTCAACGATTCGGTTGGGGTCGTGATTAACCCTAGTTTAGGATCATAATACCGTTCATCAGTAACCGCATAGATAAACATTTCAGAAGTTGATAACAGAGGCAGCGGTACGACGATCCCATTTTTAATTAAATCATCTAAATTGTCACGATAAGCATTTATCAAGTAAGGTTGAGCTCGATGAAACATCGCTTTCAAATCACGTAAGCGTAGTTTCGCTCTGTCGCCATTAAAATCTTCAATCAAAGTTTTACCGTCCTGATATGGGACCATAACCCCTATAGTATCGCCTTCAATCACTTCAAAGTGACGGGCAATTGTTTCAGCATCAGACGCCCATATTATCGATTTCCTCAGGTTTGGCGTTAAAGTATCCAGAACTTTCTTCCCAGTTAACAGCTCATATAATTTCAATCTTTGGAGACCCTCATCACACGGATAATCAAGATAAGGTATTCGCTCGCGATAGTATTCATCAAAATAATGTTTTACCCAAGTTGGATTTAGTAATTCCGTCGCATCCTGTCCTAGTTCATCTAAAATGTCTTTTGTTACATTTCGAGCGATTGCGATTTCATCTAAATTTTTCAAATTTTCTATTTCGGGTTCTGGTTGAACTAAGTAAACTTTGCCAATTGGCAACTCACCATTCCTATTGCACCGCCCAGCAGCTTGGAAAATGGAGTCTACCCCAGCCAAAGAACGAACTACCGCTTTAAAACTGATATCTACTCCAGCTTCAATTAGTTGTGTACTAATGCAAATCGTCGGTTGGCCCTCTTTTAACCGCTGTTTGATCTCAGCTAATGTCTTCTTTCGATGAGCCGCACACATGCTAGTTGATAAATGGTACGCTCCTGGCAAAGATTGTAATCCTTCATAAACTTTACGAGCCGCTTTTTTAGTGTTAAATATTGCAAGGACTGAGCTTGTCTTCGTATAAACCCTTTGGAGTAGTTCGACTAGCTCAGCACATGACGCAGGCTTCTCAGATTTGTTAACTATTTTAACGCGACGAAATTGTTTAGAGGTTTCTGCTAAGTTGGAAATTATCTCTGGGTTTTTACTAAATCTAATTCCATCCGTTACCCCCTCTAAGGAAGGTTGGGTTGCCGTACATAACAAAATATCACTGTTACCAAACGTCGCTAGATAATTAATTACCGCGTTAAACATCTTAATAGTCTTAGGAGGGATATTTTGGATTTCATCAAATACCAACACTGAATTAAGCAAATTATGAAAACGCCGTGCATTACGGGTCCCCTTGGCAAAAATTGCATTTTGGAACTGTACCATGGTTGTTATAATGATCGGACTATCCCAACTACTTTCCGCTAGGTCCAGGTGATCCAGTTCCTTCGCCTCTTTTTCATTTTTCTCCTCGTTGGACGCCTTAACTCTATCAGTAACATTAGAGTGAAACTCTAAAATACTAGTATCATCGTCAGGATTACCATTCAACAGCTCTCGAAAAACCTGACTGTTTTGCTCAATGATACTTGTATAAGGGATTATATAAATGATATGGCGCTTATTAGTTTTAACCGCCTCATGTAAAGCATAACGCAAACTAGCAATGGTTTTCCCTGCCCCCGTTGGGCTCGAAAGAGTGTAGATTCCGTCTCCGCGTTCAGCGAAAGCATCACATTGATCACTTAACTGATTCCGTAATTTATTAAGTTTCGTGGTTGGTTCACCGAAAGCACGTAATCGTGCTAACAATTTGGTACGGTAATCCACAAATAGTTGGGATCGCTCCTCTAAAAGCGCAGGTTTTCCCTCTTCAAACTCCATCGTATTGGTACGATCAGCATCTATTAAAATACTGCTCAATGTTTTTTGTGTAAAAAAGATTATTCGTCGATATTCTTCATACCGCTTAGGTATATCAACGTTAAGTTTCTTAACGATCCCTAATACTTTCCCAAAATATTGGCGTAGCTCTACCGTTGCTTTAGCAATCAGCCTCTGAAAAGACGTTTCGTCCATAACCTCATTATAGAAACGCTCTTTAATAAGTTTTAAATCATTTTTCGTTTCTTTAATACGCAGCAAAAATGGTGAGCAACGTACTGAAAACTGTGAGTACTTATAATTATTTGGCAAAAGATAGTCTTTCACACCTAATGTATTGTGATGCGAAATAAGAACGTTGCTAATGAATTGTCCAAAATTAGGATAATCTTTGAAGACTTCCATTAAAATTTGGCCACCGGCCGTTGCGTGATCTACGCTACCGCGTTTAACGGACTTTGGGTCTTGTTTGGCCTTATGAATATAATCTTGGAATTCATTACTATATTTACCAACATCATGTAGCAAGGCAATTAATCCCGCCGTTGTTTCCAACCCGGTACCAGTAGCAAAACGTTTCGCCAACATTTGACTTTGATGAAGATGGTCCTTCAATAGTTGATCCTTCTTAGCGGGATCCGTTGCTGTATGAGCAATGTACTCTACGTTATATTCCCCTTCCCTTAACAATTTCGTTAATTCGAATCCACGTTTAAATGATATCGCTTTCTAGAGCTTTGAGTCAAACTATTTTTTGGTGATAATTAAAAAAACACGGAATGTATGATCGTAACACTAAAATAAAAGAAGCCGTATAATTGCTAGTCTCTTCTAGACACACTATACGACTTCTCAAGTTCGACTGTTATCCACCACTTAAAAATAATAATTTCAATCCACACATCTATAATAGACGTGATCTTAAGTTTAACATGTATTCTCAAAAAAATGAAATTTATGAGCATATATTTTACGTCGTTTGTAAAACTAAGTTAAAAAAGAAAACAACTTGCGGTAGTTTCCTGAGTACCCCTAAGCAAAAAAGGAAAATCATAAATAGCTTATATTTATCCTACCACAAGCAAGTTGCCAATCATCGCATTTTTTCGTGCAAAATTTTAAAGCTTATCGGATGGCGTAATGATTAATCGCAGTGCCGAAATGGTTTATCAGTTCTATTATCATCTGGCAATCAGAGGCTTACGTTGCTGAATGATACGAAAAACAGCCAAACACGTAGGCACTGGTCCTATAATCGCGTATACAAAGAGGAAAGCCGACTCTTGGCACCATTATTAGCTGCGTAAAGCACCCAATTAGTTGTAATCGACGGCCTCCCTTTACCGTATGTTTGAATGGGCACAATGTCTACGTTTCGAGGCAAGAGTCATCCAAATGGCTATATTAACACCGCGAGAAGATGGAAAAATTGAGAAACAGTATTCATAACCTCACTAAGGACTTCCCACACTACGTTACTGAATTCAGTCATCTTAAAGCGGATACCATCCAAGACAAAAATTCTTAAGACTCGGTAACAACCCTTACAAAATGTCAATCGAAGATAAAAATTATGATCAATAGGAGGGTAATTCACTGTAGCAAACGATATTACCAATCAATTTGGCATTCACACTCGCTTTGCCAAGATCGGCCTACGAATCAACACGAGCTTAACAAAACAGTTAGCTTTTCAAAATGAATTAGTCATCTAACTGATGAGGAACTACTTTCTAACTCACTAACTCAAATCGATATTTCGGGTTATCAAAATCCCATCTCATTTTAGTTCTATTACTTTTATAGAAAACAGTTGAAAAGAACAGGGATCTTCTGTATAGTAAAAGACAGCAAAGTTAGGAGGTGATTTAAATGCACAAAACGATTTTAGATGTGCTTTTCGCTTACGCACCCGTGGCTGCTCAAATCAGCGTAATTGCAAATGTTATTGTAAAATATTACTTTTCTGGTAAGAATTAAGCTAAAAGGCAAAGATGATGGCGTTTTGGATGTAAAAGGCAGGTCATCCAATTTCTCCTTGGTGAACCTAAATCTAACATACCAAGGTTGTAAACGGTTACTAATTATCTCAAAAAATAAAGCTCGAATAAAGAATCTTTTAACGATTCCTTTATTCGAGCTTTAAAGGTTAATTAAGAAGGAACACAAGGATTGATACCACCCCAGCTAACATGCAGATTCACTCCCACATGAAGTGGCGTGTTCCGTTGCCACTCCATGTTGCCTGCTATCAATATCTTAGTTCCAAAACGCCGGTCGAATTGGCTAATTCTGACTATTTTCGCGATCATTTACCGGCGCGGCGGCCGATAGGTTTGATAATGTTGTCCCTTCTTTTCCAACTCCGCTGATATTTTTTGAATTACCGCCTGCTTACTACCAACTGGTTTCAGCTGGATAAAATCAGCAAGCACCGCCAAGTCAGCCGCAGCCAAAGCCCTAATTACTAATTCATCTTGGCGGTTAAAGCGTAACTCCTGCCCATGATTCGCAGCTAATAGCTGGATAAAAGCCTTAGTCGCACGTCCGTTACCTTCCCGAAACGGATGAAGGTAGTTCAAACTATCCAACAATTGTGCATAATCCATTGCGGTTGGCTTAGTTTGCTTGTTTATTTGCGCCAACAGGTGATTAACGTGGTCAATTCCCTTTGCGATCGCTGGCGACAACATAAAATCTGTGTCACCCTTCGATAATTCGTAATCCCTCACTTCACCAGCCCAAGCATAGATTGGCGTAAATAGGAACTGATGAATCTTAACCAACTCTGAAAACGACTGAATGGTTAGTTGATCGTGATGGTTTAGCAACCAAACCAAACGTTGATTGACAACCTTATATTCAATAAACCGTAATTTTGCCGCATCCGTTTCATGGTATTTATTTTTTAGGGTGCCATTAGCATATTTAAAGCGCTTAATCAGCGCATCATCACTTATCACCATGATCGTCCCCAAAAATTTGCTTAAAATCCCGTTCCAGTTCTGGCTGAGGTTCCGTAATTACCCGATAAGTATCCATAATATCCGCTTTTGTGGGCTGCCAACCTTCCATTACCGAATTGTGCACCGCAGCTTCGACGACCCAAAACAAATGTGGGTCTTCAATATGAAAGCCTTGAATCGTTTGCTTATCATCATCAACCACATACTTAAACGGTCGCGGTTGTAATTCCGTTAAGACTTGGGCCGGATCATCAAAGGTTGTTGCAGCGAGACCATTTAAAATGCGAATACTCCAATTGGCAACGGGCTTCTTAAAGGCATTACTCAACGTTGAAATACTAATCCCAGAAGCCTTCGCTATGTCAGTGATCGTAATCCCTTTATTCTTCATATAATTGTCAACAACCGAAATCATATTTCCACCCTCTTTCTGTCTCACTATCATTTTACCATATGTCGTATTACCATCCCATATATTAAAACGAGCTTTTGGAATTGCTTTCAGATAAAAAACAATTTCTATCCGATGAAAACGTCACGCCACCTAATAACACACCATAGTTAGTAAGTATCTCCTTCAACCTTCTAACCATAAAAGACGTGTCTGTAATCATTGTTCACCCGTCATTTCAATCCGCGCACCCGAGGATCTGGATGCGACGCTGTCTAGCAACGCTAATATCGGTGCAGAGACTGCCATTTCAATTCACGCACCCGATGATCCGGATGCGACTTGATGGCAACCGTTGCTCCCCACGCGTCATAGCCATTTCAATCCACGCACCCGATGATCCGGGTGCGACAACTAGCGTTGCAGATAGCGGATACCCATGACGGAATTTCAATCCACGCACCCGAAGATCCGGATGCGACTTTAGTTTAGTTCGCAATGGGATTATGATCGCGATATTTCAATCCACGCACCCGAAGATCCGGATGCGACCGCAAACAGTGGCCTGGTAAAGCCACTTCAAAAATTTACGGCTAAAACTAAGTGTTTCGAATTTACTAAAGTGTCTCTAAATAAGACATTTACTCGAATTAGTTGGTGCGAAACCCCCGTAACTTTTATGTGCAATTCCGGTTCGCACGCTTTCCTACGCCAACAATTCAGTTCCAAGGATCATAGCAAAACTGCTTTACCGTTACTGTACTGTCCAATTTGAAATTAATCAAGCAATGTCCTCAATTGATCTTCCCAACCTCTCAACCAGTACCAGCCACTAATCCCGCTCAGAATCATCCAACCGATCATACAGCTGGTAATAGCGTCGGTTCACAGCGTTTGTTACATCGTCAAAATATCCACTACCGCCTCTTGAAACAATTGCCAGCATAGTCGAATTTTGCCAGCTGAACAGTCGTACACGATTATTTGGTGGCTAACCTCATCGCCGGCAAGTCGAGCTGCCAACACTTCATTGATCAAAGTCTTCAGGTAATAGTCACTGTCGTTGGCCACAACCTGCTTGACTCCCTAAGGAAACGTTAAGTGAGGCCTTGCCATTGCAGAATACTTATGACTTTTTGGATACCCCCGCAGCCATCGAAGCAAGAGAAGAAGCGGAACTGGGGCAAACACACTTAATTGGCGACCTAGCTGACTTTAACGAATGGATAGATACGATTGATTCCGCAAGCACGACATCAATCCATTCTTAACGTAACAGTCTTCTGCTGAGACGGCTCTCAATTAATGCTTAATCGTTGCCTCAGCAACTGGCATTTGTGAGTTCTCCCACCGCCAAAATCATACAATTTTATTCCGCCATTTTACGACAATTTTAAACCGCCCTTGACATATTCTTTCCTAACCCTTAATTTCAGTCGATAAAAAGCAACCCACAATCATTAAACCATCCGATTTAATGCTTATGGGTTGCTTCTGTTTTAATAAGTTAGTTATCTAATAAGTGTCAAAATTTAATTAACGTACTTTCTTGATCATCATGATTAACGCAGCGCCGACAAAACACATAATGCCGGCTGCCGGAAACATCATTCGGTAACCAGCGGCTCCAATAATTGAAGCCGCAACGATCGGACCAAAAACTTGCCCCAATGAATTAGCCAGATTGACAATCCCTAAATCCTTAGCTGAATTATCTGGATTAGGAAGGACAGCAACATTTAACGCTTGGTCAACTGAGTTGTACATCCCCATTGCGCAACCACTAAGGGCTGCATAAACAAACATTGTCCACGGAGCCGGATCAATCGCCGGTGCAGCTACCCCCAGTCCCATAACAACCGTTGAAACAGCAACCAACAACTTTAAACTATGGAAGCGATCCGCCAACGGCCCGCTGATCGCCGCAAAGGTAACACCCGTGACCAGCAAGATCGTAGACATTATTGACAGACTATGTGCGGCAGTTGCTGAAGACTGCTTCATATAGTCAACGAAAATGTATAGTTGATACCCAGTAATAACAAATTGAGCGGAAACAAACAACAATTTACCAAAAACTGCTAGATAAAAGTCTCGAATATCACCATGAATTGGGAAAATGAAAGCTTCTAACAACTCTGCGCCATGCAGTTTTTTAACACTTTCACCCTTGTTGCTGCCATCCCCTACAAGAAAAATACCGATAAGGGTAAAGATCACTTCAAAGACCATAAAGAAATATATCCCGGCGTTAATATTGGTAATGTAACGTGAAGCGATCATCGTACCAACTGGCGTCCCAATGTTCATACCAATACCATAAAAAGCCGATACCCCACCACGATATTTCTTGGGGGCCTTGTCTGCAATGAAAGCGACTATCGGTGCAACCATCATGTTAAGCGCAACTTGAAATAGCGACCAGTTTATGATGATGCCACGAACCGTTGTCACCTTTGTTAGGCAAAGAAACGTTATCAAGGTGGTGATTAAGCCCAAAATAATCCATGGATTACGTTTCCCGATCCGACTAACCGTTCGATCTGAAAGAGCGCCTTCAATAATATTGGCAATCGTCGCCACGATCATAGCAATCGTTGCTAATGTTGCAACAATTTGAACTTTTTGCCCAGGTGCAATTTGCTGAATCTTAGCAGGAAGCAAGGTTGAGTTAACTCCCAAATAAGGGACCAACCACCCAAGCAGTCCAAACAGCAAACCAAAGCCTAAGCGGTAGGGAAACTTTTGCTTACTTACCTCGTTAGTATTTGCGTTCATATTTTATCACCCTATGTCCGTTAGCAAGATAGTATCATTTCAGTCTTTCCAAAGCGTCTTTTCTGCATTTTCCTTAGATGCAAATGGACCTGGAATTGTTGAAACGCCACGATGATTTCCAAAGTAGTCTTCGCTAATTTGAATTTCACTGCCATCAGGAGCTTCGAAGCGTTGCTCTGGTTCAAAGGCCTTGCCAAGGACGTTTGTGTCAATAATGTTATTCTTAAATTCACCAATCAAATCATAAAGATTGGTCTTTAAGACTGGCTTGCCATCTTTTTCTGCAAGTTCAACTTCTACACGATCGGTCGTGTTAATAAGATTATTGGTTTCTTTTTTCCATGCCTTAGCACCATTCAGGTAAACATTTCCGCTCGCCCAAACCGGTAAGTGACCAAAGTGATAAGGTTGTAAATCTGCCATATCATTTTGTTGAGCATAGGTACCTTCTAAGTTTTTGAATGGCTTATACCATTCATCATAGGTTGGGTAATCATCAAAGACAAAGGTCCCAACTTCTTCATTGGCTTCAGGATCTTTTTCCGGTAGCCATTTTTGAACAAAAATGTTGTTGTAGAAACGGTCGTCTCCATGCAGAATGGTGGCAAAACCAGCAACTTCGGTTCGGTGAGGAATATGATATGGTGTGTAACGTGGAACAACTTTCCCCTTACCTGGGTAGTCAGTTCCGGAGCCAACGAGGGTAAACGAACCCAGAATCAAATTATTGACGACTGCAAGACCTTGGGTTGGAATCTTAAGTGAGTCTTTTGAAAGCAGTAGGTTGTTGTCAATCAACGTTGGTCCATGACTAACTTCCACCCAAATATCTTGGCTTTCCATTGCCCCTTCAAGCCGGTGGGCCGTTCCAGCAGGAGCGTAGTTGTGGTCAAACAGGTTTTGCGTAATTCTGGTTCCCTGTGCTTCCCAATCACACCACAACCCCATAGTGCAGTGATCAAAGTGATTCCGCCGGTAAGTAACATCGATTGCAGCATGCATCTTGATCCCCGCAATCTCAGCTCCGGCTAATTCTTGCATGTTATTAATGTGGTGAATATGGTTATCTTCAATAAGGCTGAAGACCCCACCTTGCCGACCAACAATACCATCTTGCTCACAGTCATGAATATTGCAACGACGGATAATGTGGTGACCAATATTTTCCTTTAGCCAACCGTCGTATTGCCCCCGACAAACAGCTTCACGTTCCATTTGAGTAGGACTTTTAACGTGCTTATAAGTAAAGTAATGGTCGTTGTTAGGATCTTTGTACTTACCGAGTGAAATACCAGCACACCGACTCAAGCTAATGTCACAGTCTTCAATGATCCACCCCTTAGCCCAGTGCGGACCAACCATCCCGTCTTGGAATGCTGCCGGGGGTGCCCAAGTAGTCGCCGCCTTGTTTACGGTAAAGCCCGAAAAGGTAATATAGTTGACGTTAGTTGCTTGGGGCCAGAAGCATTCCCGTCGAACATTAATATCAACATCTTCTTCATTCGGATTTTTGCCTTGGAAGTTAGCATAAATAACCGTTTCGTTCCGTTCTTCGTCTTGTTCTGTATACCATTTATAAACAGAGTTAGCTTGATCCCAAGAACGGGCGTAAACCTCGCCACGCAAACATTCATCAAGGGATTCCGTTTCATAGAAGTGAATGTTGTTCATATACACTGCACCAGTGTGCTTATTAACGGGACCAAAGTACCAGTCACCTACGACGAAGGTAGTATATGGATTGTATGAACCAAACACGGAATTGTTGATCCGCACCAGCCAAACATTATCTTTATATTTTTTCCAGCTCTTTACTGTTTCAGCACCAGTAATAATAGCTTGTAAAGGCTCTACACTTCGATAAGTAATTCGGGCATCTTTTTCCCCAGAGTGGATCGGATTTACATTTTCACGATAAATGCCTGGGTAAACTAAGACTTCGTCACCCGGCATTGCGACTTGAGCTGCTTCGTTAATTAGCTTATATGGACGTTCGGCTGTCCCCGTCCCATCAAAAGGAGCATTGGCATCAACGTATATCTTCATAAAGTAGCATCTCCTTAAAATAAAAGCCTGTGATTACTAAGACTCATTTTTGTAAACGCTTACGTTTTGTATTGTATAATTAGTAAAGAATGCTGTCTTGCAAAATAATACGCTTTTTTGTGATAATTTAAGGAGCTCAAATTAATGAATCAGTTACATAATTATTTAAAAATAAGCAAACTCCCCTGTGCAATATTCAACGCGCACCATTGCCAAGTCTTAAACTATCAATACCTTAAAGATTCAATCGATATTGAACAAATCTTTAGGGAAAATAAGTCTAATAAATTACTGACTCTTTTAAGTGATCAAACCAAAAGATTAGTCATCGTGCAATTACACCTTAAAAATACTCATTATCTAATCGGTCCCGTAGCATTGAACAGCAACCCCTTAGGACAAGAGATCGATTTTCGCTCTAACCAATTAATATCTATCAGAAATTTACACGTTCCTTTTCTGAGCTATGACGAACTTTATGGTAAGGTTCAACTCATTCTTTATCTCGCACACAGATACTATCGTTACAAAAAGCTCCGCCGCCAATTCAAACATCGAAAAAGCTCTGCGTTTGAGCTTGTTAATGATGCTTACGTTCGCGTTTCAAATCACGGCGCCCATATTAATTATGCTTTTGAACAAGAACTAAATAGAGCAATTGTCAGCGCCGATGCTTCCAGCATAAAGAAATCCCTTGCATCACTATACCAATCTGGCAGAATCGGCGTTCTTGCTGACAAGGGACCGTTAAGGAATATTCTTAACTTTGGGATTATCGCTATCTCTACAAACATTCGCGTTGCATTAAGACATGGTATGGATTTCGAAATCGCCTATAGTCTTAACGATCGTTATGTATATTATTTAGAAAAGCAAGAAACATTTAATGATGTTGTCAATTGTATTGAAAATGAGTTGATTGATTTAAGTAGCCAGATTCAAAAATATCGGGTATTACAAGCTTCTCCAGCTGTCGTGAGAGCTTACCACGAATTACTGACCAACCCATGTGCTAATGAAACGATGAAAGAAATCGCAGCGCGAGTCAATATGTCACAAAATTATTTTTCCAGCTTGTTTAAAAAGGAAATTGGCGTGTCATTTTCCCAATTTAAAATGCTGTCAAAAATAAATCGGGCCCTAACCCTTTTGGCAGCAACAGATAAGACAATTTTTGATATTGGAAATGAATTGGGCTTTTCAGATCAGGCATATTTCACCAACACTTTCAAACGTTACACAGGGACTACCCCCAATCAATTCCGTGAAGATCCTTTATTACTACAAGATTGGAGTATTCAAAAGTTCATGAACTGAGATTAGCCATACTCCGTACCTTTCGCCATTTTATGACAATTTTAAACCACCTTTGATAACTTTGGCTAACTATTTCTTGCAGGATATCTATTATTATATCGATATTATTAAAATGACCTACTAATCATAAAACACTATGATTAGTAGGTCATTTACACATGGATTAATAATTATCTTTGCGCTTAACTAATTTATCCAATACTACTGGATTAAATCTAAACAGATAAATCAATATCACTTCAATAATTTTTTCTAAAATGTAGGTAACTAGGCCAATAGTAATTAGTAATGCAATTATTTCAGGGTCTATGATTTTAAAGTAATAATGATCTATTAAAAATGATGTTAAACTATATACGAAGGCAACATTCGCATTGACAAAATTTATTATTTTAAACAATTCTTTACTAAATTGAGATTGCTCATAACTCACATGATCAATATTTTCTTGCTTTTCAATAATTCTTTTGATTTCTGGTAGTAAATTCTGACCCAAATGTCGAAACATGAATACTGAAAACGCTGAAAAAATAGCCGTTACTTCAAAATTTTTAACCGTGATTAATAAGTATGGAGTACATATCATAAAACCGAAGATAATATTAGAATTTAGCAGAGTCCTGTCTTTTATCAAATTCAATTTTTTTATTTTTAGAATCTCGCAAATTACTATTGAAATAGCTATAAATGCTATTACATATAACCATTTCTTGGCCCAAATTTCTTTTGCGTCGCACTTTAATATCATTGAAAGAAATGCAATACAAAATAGTGACCATACTAAAGAATTTGTCGCTCTTCCTACCGATTTATAAAAATTGTAATCATTAAATAACATTTTAAAATACAACAAAGACAGCACTACAACAATCGGGAAATATAAAATTAAGTGTGATCGGAGATTATAATACCCAAATACACTAACAAGAACAATTAAATATCCTACTACGTCATTAATTGATATTACATTAAATTTATTATTCATTTTGTACGGATTTTTTATTTAAGGCAGACTAATCTTTAAAGTTGCTGAACACAGACAAATCAGAAGCAAGTATTCCTAATTTATTTAATATACTCATCATCTTTTCTTCAGATCCAATTTTTTCCAGATAGCCATTATTACTTCTATACCACACAGTTCCCGTTACATCTTTGAAAAAAACAACTAATTCATCCGTCTTGTTCATGCCACTTCCCCAACCATGCACGATACCTTCTTCTGAACCAGGGGGAAGAATTCTACTATACGTATAATGTTTTTCTTCTGGCATATCTATAGGTCTATCTCTACCATATCCTTCTATTAGTTTATCCACGGTTACACCATTAAGATCCGTGACAACACTTATCACCACAACGTCATATACCGGTAAGTTGGACTTATTAACAATTTTAAAGGGAACTGCTAACATATGCGAATCAGCATACTTGTTTTCCAGTTCTTTTAAATCTGTACTTCCATCTAATTTCCAAAGTGCTACTTTATTCGCTTGTGACCTTTCCTTACTGATCTTTTCACTTTTATTAAGTTCATAAGTCTGCCTATTTAATTTTTCAGATAACTTATTCATGTGTAAGGTTTCAAAACCTAAACAAATTGTCAAGCAAAGACTGATAACTCCGAACAGACTTACCAAAATTCGACAACCTTTTTTCACAAGCAGCCAAGTTTTTTTGAATATAGGCCCAAGTTTTAACTTCATGAATTGAAATTTACTCAAATTACTTCTCCGATCCAAGATAATAACCAATAACTATTGTAAACATTGGCATTAAGTCCTTACATAACATTCCAACTCCAGCAAAAATTCCTGTTGTTGGCGTTATATCAGTTATGAAAGAATAAAGGCACCCATAAGCAGTCATCAGTGCAAACAGAACGACTACTGTATACATTTCTAATCCATTACGTTTGGCATTACGAATTCGATCCTTAATCTTTTTCATTTTTACAGACCTCCAATCATTCCCACTCGATCTCTTGTTCAGCCTGGTTGTAAATCTCAACACGTTGCTGGATATCAATCCGGTCGACCATCCATCCCCGGATACTGAACTGTTGGATAAAGTCCTCAATCCGGTTTTCACCATTCATTTCCTTTAGCGTCACTACTAAACCAAAGGTCAGCGGCTTTCTTTCGCCATTACCGAGGCGATCTTTTGACTTAATGCTGATTCCCCAAAGCTTACTTCCGTATACCTTCTTCGGGCGTGCACTCTTTTTCAACGGCTGTGCAATATGCTTAACCGTATCCCATTTTCGGAAATGATCGCGAGCATCTTCTTCGTTGATGTAGTCCGGGTGGTCGTCAACCTGTTTGTTCTTATCAATCGAATCAATCGTACCGCTATCCTTCACCCGACCAAAGTACAGATCCAATTCGGTATTTGTGTAGTCAACCCCTTGATTCCGTTCGCAATCTGGAAAGTAGCACAGGGTGGCTCTAGCAAAGAAGGTGTAGTGATTACCCGTCAGCGGAATTGGCAACCCATAATTATACGTATCCCAACTTTCCGACGTTCCTTGCAAGACAAAACGGATTTCATCACTCGAGGTTTCCAAAATATCGCTAATCTTCCGTGGCACCACACCATTGCCAATTCGATCAGGATCGGTTGGCTTATCCTGCCAACCATAAGCTACATCCACTAAGAGCGCCTTGGCTACTTCCCGACTCAACCCCATCACTTGAATTAAGTAAGCTAATTTCCGCGCAATCCAAGGCGCCGCAAAGGAAGTTCCCTCAACTTCAGCTATGTCCTTACCATTCACAGCTTTGATCCGTTGATCTTTATCACCACCATAGTAACTAAGGTCAGGTTTGATAAAGAACGACAATACTCCCCCCTTACGCGCATACGAAGCCGCTTGATTCTTTTGGTTCACTGACCCCACTACCAGGGCATTAATTGAATCGGCCGGCGCCCCAATCCGCTTCTCTTCGTCTTCTCTTTGCCGTCTATTGGTTGCGCTAATAACAAAGGTCACATTGTTTTCAACTTGGATCTGATCCAACAGCGCTGCTTCCGGCGAGATAAAGTTTTCATCGATTTCCAAGTCTGATCCCAAAGAAAGGTTCCAAACCTTAATTTCAGGATTAGTTTTCACTGCCCGTTGAATGGCTTGAATGAGTAAGAACGTACTGTTCTTTCCGTTTACTGCCACCCCGAAGTGCTTAACTTGAAACCGACCGCAACCATCATCTAATTCCGGATTTAGGCTCGGGCCATCAACAATAATGGAGGTAACCTCGGTGCCATGCTTAAAGTCATCATCGGATGCAAACTGAATAAGTCCAGGGTCATTTTCGACCGTCACCCACTCTTTGAAGTACACATCGTTTTTAAACAAAGTGTCAATTACCCCAATCGTAGGTTCATTTTGGGGTGACGGAATAGTCAGCTGCTCATTAGAACCAATCCCAAAATCCTGGGGATGGAACTCGCTCAAGTCGGTTACGCTCATCGCAATTAAATAAGGCGCCTTTTGGTATAGCAACGCATATTCTGCGGGCGTTAGTTTTACCGTCCGCTCGTTTAAAAATTCCGTTGAGGTTACGGCAATCCCTAGCCCCCGCAAGAGCTCTTCACTATTAACCCCAACATCATAAAGGGTCACCAGTTGCTCGTTCTTTGTACTTTTTGCGACCGGCACATCGAACTTTTCGACGTACCAGGCATCAACAATCACCTTTTGAAACATCGACTTGGCAAGCTGATAATTTTTGAAGTTAATCTTTTTAATTTGTTCACCCTTATTAAAGACGTCCGTCGTGACCTGGCCCCCAAACTCTTTTTGTAAGACCTCAATTGTGCCCTGAGCATGTCTGATAGATACATCAACGTCACGTTCATCTACAAGATAAGTAATAACATGCCGATTTTTGCCCTGTCGTTTATCAAACTTGGCTCCAACAATTTTCTGATTGGGTTGCTTACCAGTACTCAGAAAACCGGCAATTCGATTTGATTTCGCCGCGATCTTAATATAGTACGCACTGATCAACCATTTGGTAGTAAACTGTCTCAGTTCACTTTGCTTTTTCCAATACTCCTTAAGTGCTGTTAATTCTCTAATCAGACTTTCTAACTTTACTACCGTGACAGTCGCATTTTTAGGCAAATTTGGTGCACCTGGCCGACCGCGATTCTTGCGGTGTTCAAAGTGCCCCTTTAAACTCAGTACTTGATTCATTCGGTTTCAGCTCCTTTCAATTCGCGGGCAACTGTGCTCTTGGACATTCCAGTCAAGATCCCGATTTCCCGAATCGTAAAACCTTGATCACGCAATTCCGTTAGCTTTAGATCACCCACACCCATCAGATCCTTGTATAGTAGAGCCAAATATTCATAAGGCTTCTGCGGATCACTAAAGCCAATAGCTACCTTAATACTGTTACGAAGTTCACCTGGGTTCGGAATCTTCGGCGCCACGGTTAAAATTTTTCTAAATAATTTAATGTCATGACCAGCACTTTTAAAGGCCGCCAAGTTAGCATTTAGCATAACTTCGCCAGCCGCCACCAGGTCTTCGGTTTGGTAGCGATTAAAGTCGACCACTTTATCAAAGCGTCGCTTAAAGGCGGCATCCAATTGATCATAGAGGTTAGTAGTGGCAATAATAAGGGCCTCCGGATTAACGTTATCCAGTTCCTTCAAGACACTCGATGTCGCCCGTCCCATTTCACGAACGTCATGGACATCTAAACGATCAAGGGCTAAGGCATCGATCTCATCAAAGAGGATTATAACCCGTGATAGATTTGGCATCTGATTGATTTCGTTAAAAACGGCTGCAATATTTTTAGCCGTTTGGCCCAGTTTGCTGTCGATCACCTGGTTAAAATCGACCATCAATAAGGTCCGGTCAAGAATTCGAGCCAGTTGCTTCACTGAAGCCGTTTTCCCCGTACCTGGCGCTCCCTGGAAAAGAAAGCGACCTAGCCCTAATTGCTGGTGACTAACCGCGTTAATAATTCCTTTTAAATCATTAGCAATCACATTAGGAAGCGGGAGCGGACTATCATCAGTCCCAATTTGCGTCAAAAACTTAGTGTCGTACGTTACTGATTGGGGAACAAAGGAATTTACTTCCGACGTCTGCATCATAATGTAGCTTGCTAATTGCTGGTCGCCTTGCTGCTCAAATTCACTGGCAACTCGCTGAGCAATCAACCGAAATTGACTGTCATCATGATCATAGTGGGCCCTAATCAAGTCCACGATATCTCTCTTTTTCATTTCATTCACCTCCCTATTATGATAACACGGCCTGGGACAGTTTTGGGACACTTTTTCTATTTTTTAGTTGCTTTTAATCAAAATAGATTGTATGATATAACCAAATAATTATTCGAAAGGAGGTGCGAGCATGAATTTCAAGGTCGAATTTCTTGATTGTGAAACCATTTCAATCGATATCAGTACTAAAATTAAAACTTGACGGTCATTAGTCCCAAGCAAAGAGGAAAACTTGTTTTACCTCGCAATGTGTTTTGAAGGTTTCAATCAAGACGGTAAACTGATTGGAACCTGTGACCCCGTTGTAGGAATACAAGGCCTGATTGGAACAACCGATCGGCTTCAATTTGGCAATGAAAAACGATACATTAAGACTTCTAAGCGTAACGTTAGTAAAGTCATGTGGTAATAAGTCAAGAGAAAACTTGAACTAAGAATGAGGTGATGACTATGCTTTGACCAGATTTTGGGTGCACTTAAATAAGCCTTCTAATCAGACCAATTTTTGGCTAAGCATCGGACAACTAATTATTCACCTATACCAATTTCTCCTTTACTTGATAGAGTTGGCGATTCGTGAGTAGGAAGAAAATCACCCTGATTAATTTTCTAGCGGTAAGAATGAGTGCTCGTTTAATTGGATTCGTAATTTAGACGATTAGCTGGGCGGCAGACTCTATAAGCAATTAAAACCGCAAGTAGGAATAACCTATACCAGTTGACCAAAGCCAACGACAATTAGAGGTTATTACAGAGCAACCAAGAAATAAATAGTTACACAAAAACAATTAGATTTAATTTTTATAATACGAAGAGGAACTTTCATGATTAAAAAAGTTATTAAAAATATTCCTGGTGAAAAAATCGCAGCTTCACGTTACAGAGCAAAAATTATTTTAAAAGATGGTCGTGATATTACTTTTGGCACTGCTGACGACGGTGTTGCGACTTATGCTGATGCTTTCGAAAAAATTTCTAGCGATTTTGCCTTACAGGAAAAGCAAATCGATAAAGCTAGCGAAATTGATGAGATTGTAATCAAGTTACTGTAAATGCTAAGCGTAAGGTAAGCACAGCATAACGAACCGTCAACAGAATAGCGCTCAGATGTATCCTTGAAGGAAGGACAACTTCTGAGCGCTATTTGCGTCTATTGAGTTCCAAATTTACGTTGAATTCCTGGAGTCCACGGTAAATAGGCCTCCCAGACTAGTCTTTCAGTCCTTGCGAAAGCTGATAGAAGTGTTCTAAGTACTCACGTACCTTAAGGTGTGATTTAGCTTAGCCGTCCGAATGAACATATACCAAATGGCATTAGCTTCGACCTGCTCCATTGGTGTTGAAAGCTTCCCAAATAAGCTAACGCTCTCTGCCAGTCATCACTAACGCACTAAAGCGGCCACCACGAACCTAAGCTCGTAGTGGCCGCTTTCCGTATTCTATTCACTTGCCTGCTCTTTCAACCACTGGATCAACCGTGCATAGCTCTCCTTCAAGCCGACCGTAGGCTGCCAGCCGAGGCGTTGGAGCTTTTGGCTGCTCAGCCAGAGCTTGACGTCCGGGGCATACCCCATGTTTTCCGTTGGAATATCGATGACCACCTTTGCATCCGGGGCACCAAATTCCTGCTGCACCATTTCAGCCATTGTCTTAATCGTCAGATGACTGGCCTCATTGGCAACATTGTAGGCCTGCTTGGCCTCCCCCTTTTGCAGCAAGAGTAAGATCGCTTTAACTGCATCCATGGCATAAACGTAATTGCCTTCTGACTGGCCGGTGGTATGCAAGACAATATCCTCACCTTGCATGGCACTACGGGCAAACTGGGCGAAGACCCGATTCTCGCTTGGCAAGACACCATTACCAAAGACCTAAGCAAGCGCGCCGTCACGACCCGTAAGTTGTACTGCTCAGCATAGCAGTTACACAATAGCTCACTTTCAATTTAGCGGCCGAAAGCCTCTCTTAGTATTCATCAATGTAAAAATGAACCCCTTGATTCAAATAGCCTTCCCATGTTTCCAATAGTTTTTTGTAAAGAGATCCTAGATCTGACAAATCTGCATACTTACCAACGTTCACTGTTCTGGGACCCCACTGCTCAACACTAATTGGAAATGTCGAGCCACTGTACTCGTTATTCACTATAATTCGAGCATAACCATTTTCATCTATCACTAATTGATTTGTATCTCGGTCATCTGCGTCTCGCATTACTTTTCGTACTTCCTCTAACGTAAATCGATGCTTAGGTTCACCATTCTTTGTTATGCGAATTGTTCCAAGACTACCAGTTAGCTTCATTCCCCGTTCATAAGCTTTCTCTTGTATTCGCTGGTTAACCTCTTTTTCTAACTCTTGTGCCATTGCCCGACTATTGACATAAAAAGGAGGCCCGTTCTTTCTGATTTTTCCGTCTTTACACAGTATGAAGTTGTTTTTAATTGGATTCTCCGCGATAATTTCTAGCCAATTATATTCAACATATGAAGCATAATGATATTTTAAGTTTGTTGTTTCTCCGCTTTTCTTAGCGATACGCTTGATAATATCTTCAAAATTCAGTTCTAATACTAATTGTTTCACTGCATTATCATTAATACCGAAATCCCTTTCATAATCAACAGATTCTACCATCGAGCTTGAATCCTTGTTTAATTTCTTTATTGCACATTTTTTAGCAAATGCTTTAGGGAATCCACATGCTAATAAATCATGTTCCAAGGTTACGATTTTCTCTAATTGTTCTTTAAATTCACCATGAGTTACATTTGCATGACGAGCATCATAGGTACTGTCGGCTAAATTATAGGCAGAGTGCTTCATAACAATTAGAAAGTTACCCTTATAATATCTTCTTAAATCCTCGTAATCCGAAGGTAAAGGAGTTTCCTTATCATAATCAAGAACTCCATATGTCA
>NZ_HE997173.1:502168-507614 GCF_000312405.1 Limosilactobacillus ingluviei str. Autruche 4
ACCCACAGCATCCCAGCTTTTTTCATATTTTCCATTATCATATTCAATTAGCGGTTCAAATCCAAATTCATTATCCTCATAAATTGCTTTGTCGAGTACGGTTTCAAGGAAAAAATAATTCCAGTCTGATTGTTGATCGAAAGTAGTCAAATATAGTCGTTTTGGCTTTACCAAATAACACTGATTTGAATTATTATATAGTTTGATCCAGTCACTTTGAACTGCCTTTGTAGCTCTACCAAAATCTTGACCCCCAACACTCGGAAAAAACATATGGTTTAAATCCGGCACACTACTTGCGGTATTCAAAACATTAATTATCGCTTTCGGGTCACTCCAGCTTGCTTCTGTTGGAGCGTCTCCAACGAACAATTGCTTACTAATAAATTTCCACTCGCTCGACTGAATTAATCCAAAATTGTTTATAACCTTTTTCCATTTGACCAACAATTCTTTAAATTCCTCCATAGTTGGTCTTTTATCCGGATCATTATTAGTTGCCCACATCAATAATTCATGCAGTTCTACCAAGTGTTTTTTCTTGTACTTAGCATTCAAACTAATCTTGGGATCTTTAAAATCATATGGTCCATCAAAGCCATATTCATTCCCCATCAGAAACATCCATAGTGTTTTTGCCATCGAATATACATCTGCCTTCTTGGGATTCGCCTTTCCAGGCTCGCGACGCATTTCAGGCGCCATTGTAAATTTAGCACCTAAATTTTGAGAATCTCTTTTGGAGGTTTCAGTATAATCTTCGTTTACTTCTTCATCCTTAGCTAAACCAAAATCCGAAAAAACTAATCGATTTTTGTAAACCAAAATATTCTTTGGTTTAATATCACGATGAGAAATTTCTAAGTCATGAACTTCGATCAAGGTTTTACTCAAGTCAATAAACATATCGATTATATCTTCTGTATGTTTATCGTCTTTATTGAGGTAATCCCAAGAACTTTCCGCTTTAGGCATAACATACCATAGATCGTTTTCGCTTTGTTCTGGATCACTATAATCAAGAATTGGAATTATTCCCTCAATATTATGATCTTTCAATTTTTTCAAAGTTTTAATTTCTAATCGAAAGCGCTCTATTTTATTATCCTTGTTGGATTTCTTACTTTTAAGAATCTTAGCTATATTAACTTCTTTTGTTTCTTTACTCCGAACTGTAAATACTACTCCATTTCCTCCTTCACCAACGTCATCTAATCTTGTATATTTATCTTCTAATGCCATAATGTTAAACACTTCCTAATATTTCAATTTTCTTGTAATTGTTTTGCTGGGCTATACGACCCAAGTCATTTTAGATCACCTAATCTATCACTGCCTATGATCAAAATAAAACGATTATTTGCTAATCATCCCTAAGCCATCCTTAATACAATTTCATACCTACATTTCGCTTTTCACATTACAAACTACCCTATCGATAACTTTCTTATCTACGCTCCCGTCAAACGTACGGGCAAAGAAGATCCTACTTTCAGAGAGACCGTCAAAGTCACCATCGTTAGAATTTTAAGATGATCTCCTCTTGCAGACCAGTCCGTAAATCACCTAGAATCAACCATTTTTTCTCTAAAGCCATCATCATTGGCTAATATTGTTTGGACAAAAAGTCCATCCACGTTCCTTCCTCTTCTGAAAAGACTATTAATTTGATTTTGATTATTCAGAACAAATTTAATAGCGTCTTCAGTTAAACTAAACCAATTTGCGCCAAAAAATAGCTTCATATGATTTTCCTTAACCATACCTTGTTGCATGAATCGCGATCTAAAATTAGTCTGAACTTAATCCAACATTCTGGATCCCAATTTCACGTAACGATTTCTAACAGGCAGATTTCAAAATAAATCGCTACTTACTCTTCTACATAAATAGCGTTCAACTTAAATCTAAGAATCTCAAAAATCACTAAGTTAGTATCTCTTAAACACCTTATACGTTCATTATATATTAACGTTATTTTTTCAACAAGTTTTAAAATCACTTTTCTCGAAGAAATAGTCTTTTTGTCGGTTTCTTTGTCTATTGTTTTCAATAAATAAATGTTTAATGATAAAAATAAATTTGCGAAAATAAGAAACTCTAAATCATTTGTGATGAAGTAGCACTCCGAAGTATTTTCGTAAAAAGGAGCTTTCGGAACGCTATTTGAATCTCTCCTGTTGGATTTCTAGTGTCCATGGTTAATAAGCCTCCTAGACCGGCTTTTCAGTCCATGCAACGACTAATATTCTAAGGGCTCACACACCTTGACAGAGCCTTAACCGTAATTTATTAAGACAATTAAATCAGATAGCTTTTTTGCCTTATGACGCTTATTGGACATTAACGAAGAGACTCTAGTCATTCCCGTCCCCGTCCCGACAATTTTATGAACTATAAACAAAGACCTTCTATAGTTAAATTTCCCTAAGTATAGAAGGTCTCAATCGATGTTGGAATACTGCCTGTTATACCGTACTTGCGTTAAAGTTACAAAATACGAACCTCGCAATTTTAATCAGCTGTTACTAACATTCAGTCTGCTATATTGTCCTTACACTTGTAAGTATCACTACAAAATATTTAATTGAGAAAAAAGGGAGTGCTTGATATAATTGGAATTAGAGAAAAAGCGTTTAAATTGAGAAAAGAAAAATCTGGAGAAATAGAATGGAAAATTTAACTTCTGATGTGTTATTAGAACTTATTCAAAGTGCCAATGAATCAGAAATAGTGGAATATAAATCTAATTTCAATAATACCGGTCAAATATGTAAATATATTTCTGCACTGGGAAATGCTGCAATTGCTTCTTTAAACCCAAACGCTTATTTAATCTGGGGAGTCGAAGATATCACAAAAAAGATAATTGGAACAACATTCGATCCATATACAGCAAAAGCTCGAATTTTACCAAAAGATGACAATAAGAAGCGAATGAAAAACTCCAATTACCCACTTATTACTTATATTGAGGTAAATATAAATCCTAAAATTCAACTGGAGTGGAAAGAATTTAAGGACGTTCAAGGGAAAAGACTAGTTGTTTTGGTTATTAATGTAACCCATATAAATCAGCCTATTAAATATAAGGGAACTGAGTATATTCGGTCTGGAACATCATTAAAACCATTAAACGAATTTCCAGAAAAAGAAAGGCAAATTTGGAAATCGTTTGAGTCTTCTAAATTTGAAATGGAGTTTGCAAAAACTAATGTTTCATATTCAGACATCCAGGATTTACTAGATATAGATTTTTACAAAAGAATTATAAGCATGGATATTATCCATGAAACTGATATCATCCAAAGTTTAATTAATGATAATATCATTGTTAGTTCTGGAAACTCTTTTGATATTACTAATTTAGGGGCTTATACCTTAGCTAAAGATATGAGCTGCTTTCCAAATTTAAAGCGAAGAACGGTTAGAATTACTAAATATGCTGGTAATTATAAAACTGACAATGCGATATATGATGCATTTGGAAATATGGGTGTCATTGTTGGTTTTCATAACATGATTATTAATATAATGCGACATATTCCCTATTCTGAAAATTATACTGGTGGTATTAGAAACGATATTCCACAATTTCCAGAATTGGTCGTTCGAGAATTATTAGCAAATACGATTGCACATCAAGATTTTACTATTGATGGAACGAGGCCGATGATAGAAATATTTGATAATAGGATCGTCTTTAGTAACCCTGGAGTTCCTTTGATTGATCCAATGCGGTTTTTAGATTTCCCACCAAGATCAAGAAACACAGAATTAGCTGACTTACTGGGAAAATTTAAAATAGTAGAATCCCGAGGAACAGGTATTGATAAGGTTGTTGCATCATTAGAAAACTATGAATTGCCAGCTCTAGAAATTTTGACTAAAGGAACAGATGCCACGCAAGTCACTATCCATAATAAAAAGTCGTTTAAAGATATGTCCCCAACAGAAAAGAACGAATCGATATATTGGAATGCATGTTTACATTATGTAAATGATGAACAAATAAATAATGCGTCCTTAAGACAGCGATTTGGTTTAACAAGTAATGATAGTTCACTGATCTCTAAAGCGATTTCTAATGCAATGGAAGCCAACCTGATTAAGCTATATGACGAAAAAGCAGGTAGAAAGTTCGTGTCTTATATACCTTTTTGGGGTATTAGCGTCCAAAATAGATATAAAATTTAAATAGACGGCATAACAAACCGTCTTTAACAGAATAGCGCTCAGGAGTATCCTTTGAAGGAAGGACAACTTCAGGGCGCTATTTGCGTCTATTGAGTTCCAAATTTACGTTGAATTTCTGGAGCCCACGGTAAATAGGCCTCCCAGACTAGTCTTTCAGTCCTTGCGAAAGCTGATAGGAGCGTTCTAAGTACTCACGTACCTTAAGGTGTGATTTAGCTTAGCTGTCTGAATGAACATATACCAAATGGCATTAACTTCGACCTACTCCATTGGTGTTGAAAGCTTCCCAAATAAGCAAACGCTTTCTACCAGCCATCGTTAGTGCACCAAAACGGCCGCTCCGAACTTCGGTTCTTCGTCAACTGGTACTGATGAACTTTTAGAAGAATAATTGGTCTACCCCCACAGCTGCCTTTTTTCAGGCAGCTGTTTTGACGTTAAAATATGGTGATTTAGCGACTAGTAGAATTCGAAGCCGGAAATTGGGGAAGCTCCGGAAACCAAAGGCAACTCGTTTGATCGTTTTGATGACGTTGTTTGTCCCTTCTAACGAGCCATTATTGTAAGGTTGTTCAAAACTACGCTCGATTTCTTCACGGTGATTCCGTAGCGTACGTTGGGCCTTTTGACAAGGTTTAGGTAAAGCTGTCAACTTGGTTTTTAATAACTCTGCCAAGACTTCTGAACTTTGAAAATGAAGGGCACACAACAGTTGTTGGTAGTAACCATACGCCGTACTAAGCGCATCACTCGTAGCGGTCAGCCGATCGATCACTTCACGTTCATTCAACTGGGCACCACCAAAACCTGTTCGCCGCTTAAAATCGTGCCAGTTGAGTTTGGCCGCATCCTTAACCAATAAACGCCAGTAGCGTTTTAAAGCGCGGGCCAGCTTATCCTTAGAAGGCAAAGCCTTCATAGTTTGGGTACGGACCTGGTTCAATGCTTGGTAAGCTTGAACCACGACGTGATAGCGATCAGCGACAATGGCGGCATTGAGAAAAAGATCTCGAATTAAAGACCGATAAGGTTGATAAAGACCAACCACGATTAATTTAACTTTGGCCCGGACTGCATACTCATACCGATAGAAATAATTGCGCAAGCAAGTATTGGTACGGGATTCAATCACATCAATCAATTCATGGGTTTCCCCATTCATCAAAGCCATACTCATCCCACTCGTCGCAAAGCGACCAGCTTTAAAGTCATCGAGGGCTAGGACTTCGGGCAGCCAATGACGCTTGGG
>NZ_HE997173.1:508563-525005 GCF_000312405.1 Limosilactobacillus ingluviei str. Autruche 4
CCCCATCAGTACCAAATATTGTAGAACCCATTTTTAAAAGTGTCAACCTCTAAGGGTATTGTACGAATTGAAGACCATAATTTTCTTCAACTATTAGAGCTAAGCCGTCAATTCCTTTCCGTAAGTCAGTTTTCCCACAAACGATATAGACATGCCGCGGCGCGGCCCAGTTAATCAACATGGTTCATCATTACAGTTAGTAACTTGGCAGCTAATTCAGGATCAGCACCTTGATAGAGGTTTACTCTTAGCTTATTTAAGGTAAACTGAAGCAGCTAACGTTTTTGCCGAATGACGCTTGTTGGACAGCGGTGAAACCGGCTTGGCCGTTGGCGTACCTACCTCTACAACTTCTTGAATCATAAATAAAGACCTCCTATAGTTGAGTTTCCCTAAGTATAGAAGGTCCTAATTAAAGTTTAAATCCGGTCGGTTATGCTGTGCTTATCGTAAACAACAAAATAAGGACGGAAGCCGGATTTGATAGATTACGGTAAGAAATCAAGGAGCCAAACGAAAAATTGGAAAGTAGAAGCACATGGTCCATCAGCGACAAAAATCGTTTGGGACCATCTAGCATTGAATCATGATTCAAACCGCCCTTGACATGAATCTAAGAAGATAATTTTTTAAGATTGCAACATCATTTTTCCTGAAATGTCAATTTAAGGGAGTATAATATTTAAGAAGATTCAGTAATTAAAGGAGATTAAAATATGGTTAAATCAATTTCTATTCGAAATGTTAAAAATTTTGACATTCCAACCGGTCTTACTGAAATTACAAAAGCTAATGTTCCTCTAGGAACAATTAATCGTACTCAAAAAACCTTGACCACAGAAAGCAAAATTAGCTTTGAAATTCTTAAGTGTACTTTTTCTAAAGACATTAACGAAGAAATCAGTGCTTATATTCCACAACTCGAAGAATATATCTCTCTGGATCAATTCAAAAAGAAATTTGCTTTTAACATGTATTACAGCAAAGAAACTCAGTTACTGTTTTCCGAAGCCATTACTCCCGTAACCAAAAGTTTCTTATCTGCGTTAAAAGATACTCCCCAGGTTACTTTTGATTTTAGCAATATTCATTTTGATTTTGATAAAATCTCCCCGTACTTTGAACAAACAAAGGGAATTCGCTTTAATAGCAATGATCAAGGTGTTAACAATAAAACATTCAATGGTACAGCTGTTGATGAAAATACCGAAGCATTATTAGCAATCCAAAATGATGATGCTACTCAAATTATTGGTGTTATGGATATTGGTAACACTGCCTATACTATTTCAATTACACAATCTGGCACATTAGTTGTGTATAACAGAATTTCTCGTTTTGATGAAAAAGAAGTTCCGATGCTTGAATTTGCGGTCAGTGCATTTCAAAAGTTGCAGTATATTCATTAATTAGTTATCGACATTCCTTTTTTAATTAAATATGAGAGGAACGTCGATTTTTAATTTTATATTAAATTAGAGAATGGGATACATTCTGCAATAATACCATCTAAATCACTAATATGTGTTGTATCAGCATAAACTTCATTTTGTCTAACACTAACGGTCAAATCTCTATTTTTCTTAAATTTCAATTCGAAATTATCGATATTATAGAATTTAGGAACTCTAAACGTTAAACGATAAAAAGGATTAGGAGAATTTTTAGGCAGACTAATTGCAACTCCAACTCGTGGATAGTCATTTTCAATTTGTTCCAGAAACTTACTTCTAAAATCCTTAGCCAACCTCCAACAGCTCATTACATCACGCATAGATATTTGAAATTCAAGCTTCACAGCAATGTTACCTATTTTTGGTGGAATTCCATCATTACTTATTTCAAGTAGAAATTCTACTTGAGTGTTTGTTATCAGTCTTCCTTTGTAATAACCACCACCGTATTCTCCAGGATGTCCCTTTAAAAATTTAAGGCTCAAATCTCTGATAGCTAAACGCAAACCCTTATTCACCTGTTTAGTAATATCATCATTCTCATTTGCAATATAAAAAATCACTTTAAATCTAGTAGTTCCATTCTTAATAAAGCTCATTACCGAATTGAAAAATTTATATATTAAATCAGATTCTTGATACAAAGAATTAAAAATAGGAGCCAACGCAGCAAATCCAAGAAGGTTTACATATGTTTTGTGAATTATCGAATTATAGACATTTATAATTGTGAAAAATAAGGAAAGGGCTAACAATATCATCACCATTACATGTTTCATAATAAAAGTTACTCCTTTCCAAGGATTTAATATAGACAGTATACTACACAATAGCTAATCATCAACTTGACGGGGAATTACACCAACAGTTGGACTACGCTATTCTCCAAACTCTTTTGTCACGGTAATCAGGGCCGCGTGGAGGACCTGATCCATATCGTAGTAGCGGTACTGCCCGAGCCGGCCACCGAAGATCACGTTCGGCTTAGTGTCAGCGGCCAGTTTTGCATATTGCTTGTAGAGGCTGTTGTTGGCCTGGTTGTTGACCGGGTAATATGGTTCATCCCCGCGGTGCCAGTCGGCCGGGTATTCCTTGGTGACGATCGTCTTGTTGGCGTCGCCCTTGCCGAATTCAAAGTGCTTGTGTTCGATCACCCGGGTATACGGGGTTTCGTCGTCCGTATAATTGACAACCGCGTTCCCTTGGTAGTTGTCAACATCCAACTCTTCGGTTTCAAACCGCAAACTCCGGTATTGGAGCTCACCGAGCTGGTAGCCAAAGTACTGGTCGATCATCCCGGTAAAGACAATCTTCGGGAATTCAGCTTCGTATTCCGCTTGCTTGGCAAAGAAATCGACCCCGGTTTCGACGTCGATCAAGTCGCTGGCCAGCATCTTTTCAACGATCTGAGTGTAACCACCAATCGGAATCCCTTGGTAGGCATCGTTAAAGTAGTTGTTGTCGTAGGTCAGCCGGACTGGCAAGCGGCGAATGATGAAAGCCGGCAGGTCGGTCGCCTTTTGGCCCCACTGCTTTTCGGTGTAACCCTTGACCAGTTTCTCGTAAATGTCGCGGCCAATCAGCGAAATGGCTTGTTCTTCCAGGTTGGCTGGTTGCTTGCCCGCCATTTCTTGCCGTTGCTCATCAATCTTGGCCTGAGCTTCGGCCGGCGTCTTGACTCCCCACATCTTGGAGAAGGTGTTCATATTAAAGGGGAGGTTGTAAATTTCACCGTGGAAATTGGCAATCGGTGAATTGGTGTAGCGGTTGAATTCCGCGAATTGGTTGACATAGTCCCAAATTTCCTTGTTGGAAGTATGGAAAATGTGGGCGCCGTACTGGTGGACCTGAATCCCGGCAATTTCCTTGGTGTAGATATTTCCGGCGATGTGGTCGCGCTTTTCAATCACCTTCACCCGCTTACCGCGCTTGGCCGCTTCGTAAGCAAAGGTCGCGCCAAACAGGCCGGCCCCGACGACTAAATAATCATACTTTGACATATTCTTCTCCTTTCAACAATCTAATAAATATTGTTGTATCAGTAGTTAGTTGCCATAATCTTGATATTTTTTTAAATTATCACGAATTAATTTACGATACACCAGAAAATATTTAATAGTGCATGGCCGCCACCAAATCGTTTTCTTTAGTATAAATAAGAAACTTTGAACTGGGCTCAGCTGCCATGGTTTTTGAGGGCCGACAAAGTGAATCACTTTTTCATTAGTTTTTTTCCAAATATGTTTACGATAGTAATCAACATGATTCACAAACACATTGTATTCAGATCCCAAATGTAAATCTGGGGTATTACGCCAAAAAGGAAAACCACTATGAAGAATATCTTGATCACCTATTGGCGTATCAGAAGTCGTAGGCACAAGATTCAATAATCTCTCACTCTCGCCCTTTTTAGGAACAATCACTAACAATCCCGAATTCAATTCATGATAGTCGTTCCCAGGATATTCCGCATCAGCAGATACAGCCGACATATTTTTTCTCTCAAATAAGTTATCTAGGTTACTTACAACTAACATATCCGAATCCAAGAAAACTAGTTTGTCATAGTCAGTAAAATCAAATATCTTTAATTTAGAAAAAGTATTAGTCCATTTTGGCTGATTACTATTCTCATTTTCTCTAGCAATATTGTCATTTGCAACAATAGGTTCTATAAGTTTAACAGATACATTATTAATTGACTGTAAATAATCAATAATTTTCTTACTTACTCCCCCTTGTTTATTTATCATTATCAGCAAGGGGTATTTACTTTTCACAACGTGCAGTGAGGCAATTAATCCCAACGTACCTTGGAGATACCCATCATCACCCAAATATGTTACATAAGAGTACTTCATCTTCATTACTCCTTCTCAACGATGTGCAAGCATCGACTTTAACTCTTTGCGCTTAGATATTAAGATTGCACCAGTTACTATAATCCCTACTGCAAAAACTGCTATATCAGATTTAATAATGAATAAACTAAATGAGTAAGCTAGATATACTACGTGACAGAAAAAGATATCACCAAAATGCAATCTAATTTTATTATCTTTAGCTAAATCTCGGTAACGAATAATCAATACAACAAAAAAGAAATAACATTAGCAAGTGCAGCTCCAAAAATTCCAATAAAATGAATCAATACCAAACTTGCTAATAGATTAATTAGAGCACCATAAATTGTAGTTATAAGAATAGGAGCAGTTTTTTTGGTAGCGGTATAAAGTGTACCTAATACACCAGAAAGACTAGAATAAATTAATGACCACAAGACTATATAAGTAATTTGCCAAGCTGAAAAATAACCTGGTGCAATTACCACTTTAAATAAAGGTCGCACAATAGCTAAAATTAGAATTGAACAGCAAAGTAAAATATACATAAAGAAGTTAAAAACGTTTGAAATAAATAATTTTGCATCTTTATTATCATATTCTTCAACTGCTGAAATTTGCCATGATTGAAAAAAAATAGTGGTTAATGTATTAAGAGCATTTGGAATTTTATTCGCCATTGCATAAATTCCGTTTGCCCCAGCTCCTACCATAAGGGTAATGAATAACCTATCAGACGATGAATTTAACCACCAAGAAAATGCATTAGGAATTAACGGCAAGCTATAAACTAACATTTTTTTAGTAAGTTGAACATCAATAAAAGAGATGTTAAAACTGAGATGAATTTCTTTAATGGTCAATAGGAATAAGATTGCAGTAGCCTGTCCAATAATCATTGATAAAACGTACCCAGACACTCCAATCCTAAGATAAACCAATAAGATGATATTCATTACCACCATAAAGAATGTATTAATCATTCCAGCAATAGCAAACATTTTTGAATAGCCTATTGCACGAGCAAAGTTAGAAATCAGCGAATAGAAAATGGTACAAATTAAGAGTACGGCAGACAAAAATATATGATATTCCTTTAAAAAGCTGCTAAATTCAAATAATGTACCAAGAGCCAGTGTAAAGATAGCTGCAAGTGTTGTTACTGCAATCCCGCTACTAAAAACTCTTTTCACATTATTTTCTTTATCCATTGCAAAACGAAAAACAGCGTCAAATATCTCTAAACTCACAATAGGGCACAGTAATGAAACCATAGTTGTAATAATATCTGTTTGACCGAATTCTTTTGTTGAAAGGGCAAACGAATATAGAGGAACCATGACAAATTGCATTAGTTTACTGCCGAGATTCCCAATCGCAAAAATCACTGAATTCCCAATAAGCTTCTTATATTTATTCATTAGGAAACCCCAAGTTTTGTCCTTAAATCAAGTAAATACTTTTCTTTAACTCTTATCTCATCCTTATCCGATAAACTTTCTAGCTCTTGTATCGATTGCCTAAGTGTTTCACCATCAAGCTTCTTGACTAATTTAATATAATTTAAATCTTTAATCCACTGGTAAGTTCCAATAATTTTGTAGTCTAATGACTTAGTTACAATACATGGCGTTCCAGTAATCGCTGCTAATACCATACCATGCATTCTATCAGTAACAACTAATTTAGCCCGATAAAATTGATTGATAATCGAATTAACTTCAACTTGACGATTTGAACTATCAATTCTTCGAGCAACATAAGTATCATAAATGAACGTCTTCGAGTCAAGCTCAGCTACGGAGTTTAAAATAGAGCCAACTGACGTTTGAACACTTTCCTCATCACTACGAAGACATGTCATTATAAATTCCCTATTCTGCTCATTCCTTTTTGTTGCTAATGAAAAGACAATATCAGGAATGAACACTACTCTAGACTTAGGGAAATTAACCTTCATAAATTCAAACGTTCGATTTTCTCTAGCACATAAAGTAAGATCTTTACATTTATTGAATAATTTTTGAGTGCGCTTTAATAAAAACTCACCATACTTCGAATCACTATAATTAGTAGTTTGCGTTAAAATAATTATTTTGTATTCAAATAAGTTCCGTACAATACATTGTCTTTGTTGCTCAGCAGTTTTGTACAAATCACCCATATTGCCTCCGCCATGGAGAACAACTATATCATCTTTTGTTATACATTTTTTTATTAAATATATATCTTTATATACATCTTCATCATATGTTGTAATAACATCGTAGTCAGCAAATTCTCTTTTAAAAAGCTTATACGTTGCTTCCGCAATTGCCTGATCACCTAGGTTCCCATGTGTTGGAACCATCATATAAAAAATTCTTTTTTTATTTTTATGTGCTAAAAATTTTTCACTATCTTGAGTTTTGCCCGCATACTTCGCTACTATCAACCACCGTTTTATTTCATTCTTTATTATTTTGAACAAATCTTTCATATTGAAATTCCTTCTTAAGAATATTTAATCAAGCACCATTTCCTCATTATTTTATTTTTTAGGTTATCAAAAGAAGCTTTGCTTTTTTTTGAATTTAATGCCACACTTTGCAAATCATCAATTGGTGTAATACACCCTAAACGATAATTTTTTTGAATGATTTTTGATGCCGCAATTTGTTTTACTTTTTTAGTTTGCGAAATCCCCTTCATATTAATTCGATACCGTACCAATGGTTCTACAATTAAACCGTAACTATATCTTAATATCGCTCCACGTACTACAAAATCATAATCCTCGCACGCTTCAATCTCACGATATCCCGCTAAATTCTCAAATATCCTTCGTTTTCCCAACCAAGTTGGATGGGGCAGACAATCACCATATTTCAGATAATTATTTATTCCTCTAGAGCTTATTGGATACTTTGTTCCTGTACCAAGGAGATTACCTGACTCATCCATATCAACAACATTAGAAGCAACTAAATCGACTCCAAAATTATTAATATACTCAACTTGTGACTCAATTCTTTTCTCAGTCGACCAATCATCAGCATCCATTCTCGCAATTAAACTACCGTGTGATAAATCTATTGCTTTATTTAATGTCTTTGGAAGTCCTAGATTTTGTTCATTTGTATATACTCTGACGCGAGCATCATTATTAGATATACTCGTTAAATATTCTATAGCTTCATGATGGTCTGGATTATCAATAATAATCACTAATTCAAGATTTTTATATGTTTGATATCTAATTGAATCAACTGCTTGTCTAATATACTCTATTGGTTCATTGTACACTGGTATTAGTATACTCACTAAGTCACTCAAATTTACACCTACTTTAAATACTGTTGGTGACGTGTAAAATCACCACGTAATCCGTCACCAACAGATTTTATATACAACTGCCATCCTTCAAAGTCAAAATGACGAGTAATTAAAAATAGCCAAGTATATTGCAAAAATTTAAGTGGAATTTTATATCCTTGACCGTAATGTTTATAAATATAAGTATAATTACGGGCTAAACATACCATGCGAAGCTTTGAGTCCACATATGGTGCTGATGTTAAGCCAAAACATATTTTAACAAGCGGTAGTTTTTGTGATGGATGATAAAATTCTGCATCTAATAACGTAACTGGATTGATTCCTTCTTTTTTGCACCGCCAATAATGATCATACTCGTCTCCCCAGATGAAAAAGTTTTTATTAATGTATCCAACCTTTTCGACACAATTTTTAGTTAATAAAACTCCGTTAAACGGAGTGACAAAATTCATAATTTTACCCCAAGATTGTTTCAAATCTTGATATTCTATTACCTTAACCCCCTTCTTATTTCTTACTGGCCAGGAAAGTTGAGAATGGTCAGCTATATCAATGGAAACAGGCATTAGATAGTCATATTGATCCACTTTTGTCATTAATTGTTCTAAACAATTTGAACTAGGATAACCATCATCATCCATCATCCAATATAAATCCGTATCGAATTTTTCAAAAGCAAATTTCATACCTAGGTAGAACCCTCTAGATCCTCCTCCGTTAAATTCACTTCGATAAATAAAAACATTAGTTTTTCCATGTTGAAAAACCTTTACTGGAACATTTCCAATTACCTTACTAGAATCGTACCCATATTTATTAGCTAAATGCTCTTCTGTTTGATCACTTGAAGCGTTATCAATTATCAAAATATTATCTATTAATGCACTTTGAGCAAACACAGCCTCCAAACAGCGAATTAATTCTTTTTTTCGGTTATAGGTTACAACAATTGCAGTAATAGTATTTCTAGTTGTCATTTTCTAAAAATTCCTTTGCTTGATTAATTCCTAGCTGTGTAATTTCAAAAGCACGTTTTTTAGCAACATCTGGTGAGATTTTGCTATTGAGTGCCACGCCAATTTGTTCAGACAATCTTTTAGCATCACCCGGCTCATACAAATACCCATACTGTCCCTTATTTAAGATTTCACTAGGTCCAACGTGACAATCAGCAGCAACAACCGTTGCACCACAAGCCAACGCTTCCAAAATTGACATTGCAAATCCTTCTGAAATCGATGCATGAATAACAACTGCTGCCTTAGCCATATACGAAAAAGGATTTAAAATATTTCCTAAAAGGATTATCCGGTCTTCTAATTCTTTATTTTTTATATACTTTTTAATAACCGTTTTATCCGGACCATCACCAGCAATAACTAACGAGTAGATCTTCCGAATCCTTTCAGGGAGCAAAGAATAGGCTTCAATTAAAGTTAGGTAATCTTTTGATCGTAAATCTAACCTTGCAGCAATAAAGAAAAAAGGCTGCTCAATTTTAATGGGTTGATCTGCCTTTTTGTTAATTTCAGCGTCAATAAAGTTAGTACAAACAACTGCTTTTTTAGGATCTATATGACGACTTTCCTTCATCATAAAGAAAAGTTCTTTTTGTGATTCAGATATAAAAATTAAATTCTTACATCTGCCCAATAGCCACCAATATACTGGATAAGTTGCAGCATTTTTTAAAGCCTCAGGATTACAATGAATCCAAGAATTGACATTTTTAGGATTTAAAATGTACGAGAACAGAAGCGTCGTTAAAGTATCGCTAAAGTTGATGATTGAAACATTTGAATGTCGAAACTGTTTTCGATATTTAATAGCAGCATATACAGTCATTACTAAGCCAAGTGGACTTCTTTTTAGGTGATAACGATTCCTTATTAGAGTAACATTTTTAGGCAATGCATCAATTAACTGTTTGTTAGTATTAGCGTGTAACGGAAATAACAATGCATTTATTTTCAAATTATTAGTCAGATTATAAAAAACAGTTTCTACTCCACCTGTTTCAAATTGATTTGTGACAAAAAGACTCTTTTTTTCAGAATTCATTAGCTATCCTCTGTCAATTTTACAATTGGGAACTTATGCGGCTTTTAAGAGCAACTGCTAATGTAATTACAAAAAGCATATTGCTAACCGTCATCAATGATTCCCCTTTAAATTCAAATAATACAAGCAATACTACAACACTCATTACAAAAAAACTAGCATTTAAATTTTTTAGCCGATCATAAATAGCTTTCAAAAGTGGCAAAATTTGGAGGTAATACAAAAATTCGCCAAAAATGCCAAAAAATAATAACGGTCTGAGAAAACCAACGTCTGTTGACATGTAGTACTTCCCCATTACAGTATAATATCCATCCCCAAATAAAATAGTCTGCGAACTAGGATGAACAAACATGGACATTAACACAGTTGATGACTTTGTTGAAAACTTTCCTGAATCCAAATAGTTAAAGAAGCCTTCAAACATCCAATTAATACTGTTAATTTGCCTTAAAGTTTGCGCATTGGCAACAAAAAGAATAATTACAAGAATACCAACTCCACATATTGATAGTAACATTCCATATTTATTATAAAAAATGGCCACATAAAGCAACGTCATAGCGATCAATACTAGAGATACTAAAAAACCAATCCGTCCATATAAAGCGGTACCGATTAATGAAATAACCACTCTAAGAACATAGGGCTTCATACTTTTTTCTTATTAATACTGATAACTATCAAATAGCAACTCAATAACACTGAGATTGTACACATTAATGTTGCACCAAAGCCTGAAAAACCTTGTAATCCAAATCGCGTATAATACGTTTGACTATATAATTGCTCTAAACGCTCAGCGCTTGTTGTACTAGAGACACTAATGATCCCTGCATAAAAATTATGGAACGATGGAATCAACAAGAAAATTGAACATATTACATAAAGGTTAATAGCATCAATAATTAAGTCGAGATACCTAATTACTGTTTGACACAGAGCTAGTGTTCCCATTAGAACGATAATCCGTCCCCAATAGTAAAGGAAATAGCTAAAATAACTGGTATCATTTGTATTTTTTACAATTGGAACGACATAAGCAAAAATAGTAATAATTGCCAATATAAATAAATAGCCAATGACTTTTGATAGATATTTTCTATCTACTTTTCTCTTATTTAATTGAATGAAAAAAATACATACAAAAACTATTGACAAACCATAGTAGATCAGATTTTGTAACGTAGAAATCCCATTTAACCGAAAAGGAAATAACACATACATCATCCAACACAGTTTTAACAATCGAAACTTTTCACCACGATCATTTTCTAAAAATTTTTCTTTTGCTGTAATACTCATCTAATGTTCACCCTACTATTTCAAGTAAATTAATTTGAATATTTAATTACACCTGCTATCCCCCACCGTAAGACACATTCTAAACTTTTAATCAATCCAAATTTCCTATAATTACGATAGAATTGATAATGAACCTTAATCAACTTACTTTTCTTTCCAGTTAAAGAATTCTTTCTTAAGCGATACTTTGCGAGTAATTCGGAGTTTCCATATGCTACACCTTCCAGATTTACAACATCAATCCAAAAAGCATAATCATCTAATAAGCTCTTAAGTTCTTCGTGTAGATAAATCTTTCCATATTTAGACTGATCATATAAACCAGCTAAACATCCTATATAATCAATCGCTTCCATATCTTTAGAAGTAATTACTGGCTTGGCTTTGACAGGCTTCAAGATGTCATTTGAATCTTCATCTATTCTTCCATACGTACAACATACACACACTGCATTCTTTTTTTTCATGAAGTTAATTTGACTATTCAAAAAATCTGGCATCCAAAGATCATCTGAATCCAGTAATGCAAGATATTGCCCCTTAGATCGTCTGATACCGTTATTACGTGCTACAGCTGATCCTGCATTTTTCTGCGATATTTGAAAAATTCTACTATCATCTTTATCAAATGATCTTACTATATTGACTGAATCATCTGTCGATCCATCATCTATTACTAATAATTCCCAATTAGTATACGTTTGTGATTGAACAGATTTTATTGTTTCAGTTAAAAATTGTTCACCATTGTAGCAAGGCATAATAATAGACACTAGTCCTTGTTGGTAGTCATTTATCATAATTAATTATTTTCCTTTGGTTTATTATTAGTTTTTCCGTCATGGATCCCACGACTTTGGATAACATCAAAAATAGTTTTAATTATAATTTTAACATCCGATTTTAAGCTTAGAGTTTGAGCATATTCTCCATCATAACCAGCTTTTTCAACATCCGTAACTTCATCTCGTCCACGTACTTGAGCAAGTCCCGTTATTCCTGGTAAAATCTGCTCTGATCCATTAGCCCGACGTAATTTCAGAACTTTTTTTTCTTTGGGGATTAGCGGACGCGGGCCAATGAACGACATCTCCCCTTTAATGACATTAAATAACTGTGGCAACTCATCTAAGCTCGCTTTTCTCATGATCCTACCACTTCTAGTAATGTAGCTTTCCGCACTACTGAATTCCGAAGTCGCCATTTGGTGGGGGGCATCATCACTCATTGAGCGAAACTTGTAGATCGTAAAAAGCTTTCCGCCTTTTCCTACTCTTTGTTGCTTGAAAAGAATCGGCCCCTTGGAATCTAGCTTAATCCATACCGCCAAAATTCCCATCAAAGGGAATAGCAAGATGGCAAGTAAAGTAGCAAATACGAAATCAAAAAAACGTTTAAATACTGACCCATACAATCTCTTTGATCGATTGCTTTGATCACTCGCTGGAATTCCCATTGCATTTCCTCCCTTCAAAATAAGGGGAGCAGGTACTTAACCGTTACTGTAATAAGCGGCTCTGTGTCCCCCCCCCCTATAAAATTTAAAATAAGCCCAAAAACTTCTTTTTCTTCTTTAACGGTCGCCAATGCATCGCGACCAAATCGCCATTGATCAAAGCTTTGGCGTTGGCTTGGTACTGATCAGCGACATCCTGGCCAAATTGTTTAGCCAGCTTGGCCAGTCCTTCGCCCAGTTCGTATTCGCGGTGCGAAAGCGCATGGGCGTCCGAGGCCAGAATTGTCCCCTGACCGGCGGCAATGAACTGGGTCGTGACCTTTTCAATTTCCTTGCCAAAGGTCCCTAAGTAGGAACTGGCGGTTAATTGGGTCAGACAGCCATTTTGTAAGAAGTCGGCTAAGAGTTCCGGCTTGTTAAGGATCTGCTTATTGCGCTCCGGGTGCACGATCACCGGGGTGATCCCGCGCTGCTGGAGCTGGAAAATTACCGACTTAGCGTAGTTCGGCACTTCGCTGCTTGGAAATTCCAGCAGCATGTACTTGCCGTCGGCATCGGTAAAGAGGATGTCATCTTCATCTAAGGCCGGGATAATTCGATCACTCAGCCGCACTTCCTGGCCAGCAAAGATCGTCAGCGGAATGTTAGCATCCTTCAAGGCCGCTTGAAAAGCCGTCGCCGCCTTTAAAACGTCTTGCTTATGGTTGACGTACCGTCCATTCAAATGGTGCGGCGTCACCACCGCATGGCTAACCCCGTCGTTCACGGCATCTTGTGCCAATTTTAATGACGTTTCCAAATCTGGTGATCCATCATCTAAGCCCGGCAGTAAGTGACAGTGCAGATCGATTAAGCCCATGAGACCTCCCCTTTCCCCTGCTAAGGCAGGGTATCAATTTTTGAATTACTTTTCTTCTTCCCCGTAGCCATAGCCGTAACCATAGCCGTAGGCAGCATCTTCGCCATCGACATCGTTCATCACGTAGCCGAGTAAGCGGGCCTTGGAAATCTTCAGCATTTCCACCGCCCGGGAAACGGCCGCCTTTTGGGTCACGCCGGCGCGGACAACTAAGATCACGCCGTCGAGCTTCCCGGACAAGGCCTGGGTATCGGTTACTTCCAGCAGCGGTGGCACGTCGAGGACGATGATGTCATAAATTGGTTCGACCGCGTCCAAGAAGGCAGTCATCCGCTGTGAGTTCAACAGTTCACTCGGGTTCGGCGGCACCGGCCCGGCGGGCAGGACATCGAGGTTTTCCACGCCAGAGTCCATGATCACCTGGCTCAGGTCGATTTCGCTGACCGCACTGGTCAGGACGGTCGTCAACCCGTGGTGGTTTGGCACGCCAAAGGTGGTGTGCAAGGTCGACCGGCGCAAGTCGGCGTCGATCAAAAGGACCCGCTTGCCTTCTTGGGCCCAGGTGATGGCAACGTTGGCCGTTACCGTTGACTTCCCTTCACTGACGTTCGAGGAAGTGAAAGCAACCCGGCGCAGCGGCTTGTCGACACTCATGAAGTGGATATTGGTCCGGATCGTCCGGAATTGTTCAGCCACCGGATTCTTCGGGTCGGCAACCGTGATCAGCATTGCCCCGTTGTCCATCGTATCGGTGGAGTATTTCTTATTCTTTCGTTTAAATAAACCCATGCTTTCTTCTCCTCCTTAGACCCGGCGCGTCCCGGCGTTGGTGTTGACTTGGCGCAATTGGAAGTTCTTGTCCATCCGGATCTTGCCGACTTGGCCGAGGTTGGTTAAGCCCAGTTCGTCGGTCATAAAGTCGTCATCGCGAACGGTCGTGTCCATCAGATCGCGCAGCACGATCCAGGCAAAGGACAGCAAGAGCCCAAGCACCGCCCCGGCCAGGGCAAAGAGCTTCGGCCGCGGGAAGGATGGCTTAGTGGGCGTCGTCGCCTTGGAGACGATCGTGACGTTGTTGACGGACATCACCGACTTGATCTTCTTCTTAAAGGTCGAAGCAATCGTGTTGGCGACCGCCTTGGCTTCGGCCGGGTCATTAGCCTTGGCACTCAAGGCAAAGACTTGCGAGTTGGATTGGGTCTTGATGGAGACCATGCTCTTTAAATCCCCGGCTGACAAGTCGTAGGCCTTGCCGTGGCTGCGCACCGCCGGCTTAGCGGGCCGGACCAGTTGCTTGGTGCCGTCGGCTAAGGTTTCGTACTTGGCCGGTTGGGCTTCCTTGACCACCTTGACCGGATTGGACAGTTCCTTGCTGGCCGCCCCGAGGATCACCTGGTTGGTGATGATGTCCTTGTAGGTGTTGATCATGTTGACGTCGGCCTGTTGGTTGGCGTAGGCCTGACCGTTGTTGTCACTGTTTTTTTGGTTAACCAAAATTTGGGTCGTGGCCGTGTATTGGGCCGGAATTACAAAGGCCGCCAAGCCCCAGGCAATTACCCCGAGGCCAATCGTCCAGACGATAAAGAGGCGGAAGTGCTTCTTACAAAGCGCCAGCAAGCGGCGCAGATCAATCGTGTTTTCTTGTTCCATGCTTAATCATTCTCCGTTAAATTTACCGTATTCAGCCCCAGGGCCGTGCGAATTTCGTTTGAGATCCGTTGCATTTCATCCGATGGGACGACTTCAAAGGATTCGCCATTAATATTTTGGCTCTCCCCCTGCGCATGATCAGACTTGACCGTCTTGGTTGCGTCACGGTAGTTCATGGCGACCTTGGTCATGTCCTTGAGCGAGAAGTCGGTTTGCGATTCATTGGCAATTGAATTTAAGAAGGCTTGGTTCAAGATCGCCTTGTACGAAGCCGTTTTCTTTAACAGGGCCATGATGATAATCCGTTGCCGCTTTTGGCGACCGTAATCGCCATCCGGATCGTCGTAGCGCATCCGCGAGAAGGCAAGCGCCTTTTTCCCGTTCATCGTGTAGGTTGTCCCCTTGGTGAAGTGGTAGCCTTCGTAATCAAAGGTCAACGGCGACGTCACTTCAACCCCGCCAACTTGATTGATCGCCTTTTCCAGGCCGCCCATGTTCACCAGCAGATAGCCATCGATCGGCACTTGGTAGTACTTTTGAATCGTCTTGATCGTTTCCTTGACCCCGCCGTACGTGTATGCGGCGTTGATCTTGGCCGGCGATTCATCGGCATAGTCTGGCAGGTTCACCTTCATGTCCCGCGGCAAGCTGACGATCGTCGTCTTCTTTTGTTGCGGGTTGACGGTCATCATCATGATCGTATCCGTCCGCCCCTTGTAGGAACGGCCGAGCGCCCCGGTATCCGTCCCCAACAAGAGGACGTTGATTGGCTTTTTCGCCGCCAACTTCTTCGGCAGGTCGGTCTTGATCCCCGACGGCGAGTACATCGTGTTGGTGGCGACGCGGACGTTACGCCAAGCCATCCCGACAAAGAAGAGGGCCACCAGGGCCAAGATCCCGATCAGCGCCCAAATTACCCGCATCATCACCTTGCGCCGGTGGTGGCGGTGGTGATGATGGTGGTGATGGTGATGTTCGGGTTGTTGATATTGTTGTTCTGGATCCATTTTAATCCTCCCGGATCTCCGCATAAATTCAGCCGTCCCGGGTTCGGAGCGGCTTGCGACAAAACTTAAACGGTAGTTTTACCATTTAAAAAGAGAGTTTTGGCCGCTGAAGTAACCTTCAACGTCGCGACTCTCCCCCAAAAACTCTTTTTAAGAACATCTTAAAATTTACCCTTGATTTACTGTTGTGTCAATACTTGGCGCGCCTTTTCGCCGGTTGGGGCCGGCCGGAATTTTGCCCTAATTGGCCCCCAAGCCCGGTTTGACGGTCATTAGGCGCCTAACCGTTTACGAAATTTTATCGTATGATTATTTTTATTTTTGATCCCCCGTGCCCCGAAAAAAGCCCTTCCGCCTTTGGTGTGCCGGGCCAAAATGACGGACGCTGGTCTCTTCATATTTTGCTGGGCGGTGAGCAGACTGTGAAGGAATGATGATTTTTTGCAATTGACCACTGCGCCCCGCGAGATACGACATATCTAGAAA
>NZ_HE997173.1:526525-664699 GCF_000312405.1 Limosilactobacillus ingluviei str. Autruche 4
AGAAATCTGCGCCAGGTCCGCGGGACGGCCAGTTGGCGCAAAAGGCTGATCTGACGCGGGTTTGCCGGCGACGTGGCGTAAATCTGCAGATATGTCGTATGTCTCCCGGCGGGAAATTGGTTAAAAATCGGCGGGCGGGGCTTTCGCTTGGACATCTTTGCCGAAGACCAAAATGGCCGCCGGCTTGATTTGGAGATGCAGGTCATCAACCACCACGACCTGCTAAAGCGGGCGGCCTGCTACCAGGCGATGATGATTGACGAACAGCTCGAGGAAGGTGATTTTTACCAGCGGCTACGGCCGGTCTACGTGATCTTTATTACCATGTTTGATCCCTTCGGCGGCCACCACCAGGTCGATCACCACCGGCTGTACTCCGAGCATGCCGACCAGCAGCGCCTGCCGTCCCTGGTCAACTACCTCTTTATCAATGCCGCCAGCGATGAGGAGACAACTGCCCCGGCCCTCCGCCGCTTGTGCGCCTTTATTCGGGACGGCACAGTTGATCCCAGTGACCCACTTATTTTAAAATTAGAGCAGGTACAACGAAAAGCGAAACAAAATAAGAAATGGAGGCGGGAAGCCATGCGTTACAATTTAGCTGCGCAAGACGCCAAGTGGGCGGAATTACAGGCGAAAGAACAAGGGATGGACCAAGCCATGTCGGCGATGATCGAAACTTTGGCCGAACAAGGCATGCCGAAAGAGCAAATCATCACCACCATTGCAAAAGCCCGGAAGCTGTCCCTGTTAGCAGCCCGGCAGTACTATAATCAATTGATGCTGTCCAAGTAATACCGCCCTCCGCCCCGCACTTACCCCGCGGCGGGGGGATTTTTTCTACCCCTTGGCACATCTTTTTTGAAGGCGCCCGCAAATTAAAAAGTTAAGAATTCTCCCTTTTGACGTATATATAAAGTAGAGGGGTAACACTCCTCGAAAAATCGACAGGAGGCGAACATGATGCCAGAGAATTTAGCCCAGGAACGCGCAGCCCTGCGCGCCGAGTGGCAACGCAAAACGATCAAAGACGACCCGATCTTTGGAACGGTGATGACCAATCCGACTTTGTGCGCCGAACTGCTCCGGCGGGCACTACCGGAATTGACGATCCAGTGGGTCAAAGACGCCGATCCTCAGCATACGATCCAGTCGACCCCGACGGCCAAGGGAATTCGGATTGATGTGTATGCGCGGGATGATCAGAACAGGACTTATACCGTGGAAAAGGAGCAAGACAGAAATCGTGATTGCACAGCAATCGATTTCGTCGTCTTGCCCTCGCGAGGCTGACTAGGGTTCTGCCGGCACGGCAGGTTCCAGTCAGCTACCGCCGCAAATGGTCAACGAGCATAACCTGCCCTTCCGGATACGCGAGTACCAAGAGCTGATGGACCAGGAAATTTTGAATATTGGCGATGATTACGACAAGTTGGCCAACTACCCGACTTACGTAATCTTTTTCTGCAACTTTGACTACTACCTACCAACGGGGCTTGGCCCGCTATCAATTTGAATTCCGCGAAAAGTGGCACCCCGAAATTACCGCCGGAGATTTAAGGACGATGGTCGTCTTTAATACCAAAGCGCAAGATTACGAACATGCCACTGAGATCCGCCCTTTTCTTGACATGATCTGCGGGACCGTTGATACTAAAGATAAGTTTATTGCCGCGGTAGACGCGGAGGTCCAAGATATCCGCGCCGATAAACAACGGGAGGCGAGGTTTATGAAGGAAGAGATTGAACGGCGCCGGGAGTTGCGCAAGAACCGAGAAGAAGAACGTCGCAACACAATCCTTGATATGATTAAGGCACTGGAAAGTCAAGGGATGGCGGAAACACAGGTAGTACAAACCATTGCCACCATGCAAGCTATTTCCCAAGCTGAAGCCCAGAAATACTATGACCAGCTAGTCGTTGCCAGTTAAGTCACGTGCCCCAAGCCACCTACTTCCGATCGTGGCTTGGGGCACATTTATTAAGCGTATCCGACTCAATTGACATGACCCGGGGAACCGTTGATACTAAAGATAAGTTTATTGCCGCAGTAGACGCGGAAGTGCAAGAGATCCGCGCCGATAAACAACGGGAGGCGAGGTTTATGAAAGAACAAATCGAACGGCGCCGGGAGTTGCGCAAGAACCGGGAAGCAGAACGGAATAAAAACACATTAGGGCTGATTAAAGCGTTAGAAAAACGTGGAATGCCTGCCCCAGAGATTGTCGCCATGATCGCCGATGCGCAGTCCATTTCCCAGGCTGAAGCCCAGAAATATTATGAGCAGCTAGTCGTTGCCAGACCCTATTAACACCAGCGCCCCAAGCGAGCATTGAATCCTCGCTTGGGGCGCTTTTCGGTTACAACTAGTTCCCCCATACTCTGTAACTAACCATGGTTGTAGCTAACCTCATTGTCATTTTTACTTACTTATTTTCAGTATAACTAGTTTTAGTATAATACGATTTAGTAAAACTAAACTTACTAAAAGCGTTTTCATTAACAAGCAACTTCATACACGAAAAAAACGACCAGCCTCTGCTGATCGCTTCAATGAGTTGGGCTAGCTGGATTCGAACCAGCGCATGACGGTACCAAAAACCGTTGCCTTACCGCTTGGCCATAGCCCAATTTGTAAGTCATCATTTGACGACTTCATTAGTATAGCAAATCCAGCGGTAATTGCAAGGGTTCATCCCAACTTTTTTAACATTTTTGGTCTAGGCGGCCCGGTGACGGCGGACCCACCAGGTAATCCCGGCCAGTAGCACGGTCCAAGCCAGCCCGAACAGGCTGATAAGGGCCCCCACCTTTAAGCCCGGGACGTGGTAGGTCAATTTGATCCGGTGTTCCCCCGCCGGCAGGGCCAAGCCGACAAAGGCGGTATTGGTTCGCAAGACCTGGGCCGGGTGCCCATCAACCGTCGCCGTCCAGCCCTTGGAATACGGAATCGAGGAAGTCAAGACCCCGTAACGATCGGTCGTCAACCGCCCGCTGACCGTATTCGGCGCAAAGTGCAGCTTTTTCAGGCCGTGAGCGCGGATTTGGTTTACCTCAGCCTGGTACTTGGCCCCCAGCCGCTCAGCCACCACCTGGTACTTCAAGTGGTAGGTCCCGAGCTTAGTCGGCTTAAAGGTCAACTCAGATGGTAAGTGCTTGGCAAAGTAGCCAACGTTCATCGTCCCGTTTTTGACGACCTTAAAGAAGGACAGGACGCTTTGCTTGGGCTGGCTGATCTTTTCGGTCCCGTACTTGCTGGTCAGCTGCAGGGTATAGCTGATGTCGGGCGAACCATTGATGAGGTGGTAGCGCCAGTACTTGTACCAGACCGATTTTTCGTTGAGCGCCGCGCCGGGATTAAAATTGGCGGTTTGCTTAGCATGGGCCATTTCCGCGGCTAATTGCTGCTTGAGGGTCAGTGGCTGATACTTAATCGTCTGAAATTCGACGTGGAGCTCACTTTCCTTAAGTCGCTTGGCGAATTGTTTGTTGGTCAATTGTGGTAAGACCAGCTGATAGGTCTCCTCGGCGTCGCGGTAGTGCAAGTTCGCCGGGTTGACCTGGTTAAAGCGGTTGGAAATCAGCTGACTCTTGAGCTTGACGACGTTACCCGTTAAATCCGCCGGCGTCAGCTTTTGAGCCACGTGGTCTGCAACGACCACCCCACTGGCCAGTGCCCGCTCCTTAGCCGTCGGCCCCAACTGGCGGTATTGAGCCGGGGTGATGGCGGTGCTTTGCCAATACAGGAGCGGGAAGTTTTGCTGACTCTTGAGCCGGACGGTTTGGATCGGCGGCAGATCCTCCTTCTTGGTCGCCCCCGCTGGTTGCTTGGCATTGTAATCGTACTGGGGCGCTGTCGCTTGATCCAAGAAATACCCCTGCGGCCACTTGGTTGCGTTAGCGCCGTTGGTTTGGACAAAGAGATACTTGACCCCTAAAAAGTTCAGCCAGACGCTCCGGTCATCGACCTGCCGCAGCGGGACGTTGGCCTGGTACTGGGTGTTTTGCAAGTCCTGGCTGAACTGACCGAGGTACTGATTTTGCAGCGAGTAGTAGGAATCGATATTGTGCATGCCAGTCGTCAAGTCATTATCATTCAAGACGTCGCTGACAATGTCATTTTGGCTGAGCGTCGAAACCCGGTAGGTCGGCTGCTTACTCAGCCCCTTTTCCAAGCCCCCGTAACGCTGGGTGGTCAAACGCTGGTAAGCGCCGCGCGGCAGCATCGCGCTGGCGAAGTCCCCGTTGTACGGAAAGGCGGCGTAAATGGCGTTAAAGCCGGCGTTGGCCAAGATCAAGGCCAGTAGCCACCGCCCCGGGTGGGCCACCACCCCCGCGTGAATCAGCCACAACAACAGCAGGCCACCCAACAGGCAGGTCAACGGTACAAAGAGGGCCGCATCGTTTTTAAGGAAGTACGTGGCCAAGACGACCAGCAGGTAGACCGCGGTCGCCCACGACATTACCAGCAGCTGGTGGCGGGTCAATTCACCGACGTGCTGGAGAAGGAAGCAGACCGCCATGGCAATCGGCAAATAAATCAGCAAGGTCCAGCGGTTCGAGGCCGCCATCAGCCCATTGAAAAAGGCGCCAACCGCCGGAATCAAAAGCATTACCAAGGCGAGGGCCAAGCTGAGCGCCAACAACGGATAACGTTTGGGCTGCAAGTAAACGTAGACCAGGGCCAAGAAGCCAAAGGAAACAATCCCTAGCGCCGCCCAGAACATAAAAGACCACTGGCCGCCGTTAATCAAGGCCTTGGGCAAAAAGAGGTAGTAATACGCCGGGTAGGTCGTCAGCCCATTGGCAAAGGTCGAACCGGCCCGGGTGGAATTCATGACGGTCAAAACTTCTGGTACTAACAAGACCGCGCTTAGCAGCAGACTAGTCGCCGTTGCCAAGCCCAGCTTCAAAATGGTAACCCCGTAGTCCAAGCGCCCCCGGTAATGGGTCAGCGCCCGCAAGACCAAAAACAAGAAGGTGCCAATCCCCAGCACGTAGGCCAGGTAGTAATTATTGACCAGCATCCAGACAAAGGCTCCGGCCAGTGGCCACCACGAGCCCCCCTGCAGGATTCGTTCGACCTGCACGACTAGAAGCGGGAACAGGATGAAAGTGGTAGTAAAAAAGGGCTGGGCTAAGCTGGCGTAGAGCAGGTAAGAATTAACCAGGTAGACGACCGCCCCGGCCACGATCACCCAGTCGGCCAGCTTAAAGTGGCGGGCAAACCAGACAAAGGCCAGCCCGGCACAGTACAGGCGCAGCACCACCATCACCTGGTAGGCCAAGACCATTTTGCCAGCCGGAAACAACAGGGCCAGGTAGGCAAAGACGTCCCCGATCGTGTAATAGGAAAAGATCGCAAAGGTATCCGACCCCAGCCCCATCCGCCAGGACCACCACTGGTGCGGGCCCAACGGGTGGGTCAAAAAGTGTAAGACGGCCTTGCGATATTCAATCAAGAGCGGGACGTGCTGATTGAGCGGATCCTTATTCCAAATCAAGCTGTTGCCCGTCACCAGGTAGGTGCCGTACATACAAGCCGCAATTAAAATAAAGACCAGGCTATACAGCAGATAGACCCGGCGCTGCTTAGGCTGGGCAAATGAAAATTCCATCGTAATTCCCCTTGGTAAAAAATTAACGGCCGTGGTAATTGCTTACCACGGCCGTTGATGAATCGGGAAAACAGGATTCGAACCTGCGACCCCCTGGTCCCAAACCAGGTGCTCTACCAAGCTGAGCTATTTCCCGAAATGAAGTCCTTGTCATTACCTGACAACAGTTAAATATATTACCGGTCACCAGGGTAAATGTCAACCACTTTTGTTAATTTTTTTAAGCTCGCTTCCCCACCGCAAAATTTACCCCAGCAGGGCCGTCGTTTCCGCTGGAACACTGGTAGGCGCAGCGTGCCGGTGACAGGGGACGGACTGCCCCCCGCCCCCGAAAGCTCACCGGCTCTATTATACCAGACCGCTGGGCGGGGGCTGGTTAAATTTTGGCAAAGTCCCGCGACAATTCAAAACGCCCATCTCTTCTGCTGAGCTGGGCGTCTAAATGCGCTTAAGCCGTGATAACAAGTACCCCGAATTGGATTAACTACCTAAACTTCCCAAACCCGCAATTCCACCACCACCGCTAAAAGGGCTTCAAAATCACTTCGATCAAAGCCCAAGCGTACCATCTGTTGTTGTAATTGCTTTTCGGTGGCCAAACTGGCCCCAGGCTGACTGGCCAACTGCAACCAATGGGTAAATTCCTGCATGTCATTTCCTCCCAACGAAAAAAGTAGGTCCCCTTTTAAAGGCCCTACTTTATATATACGCGGTTTCGGCTGATTTTTAACTTTTAATTTTGGCATAATTGGCAAATTGACGCGTCGCTTTGGCCACATCATGGGCCCCCAGCACCAACGAAATCACCGCCGTCCCGGCCACCCCGGTGGTCCAGACAGTGGCTAAATTGGTTGCGTTAAGTCCCCCGATCGCCACGACCGGATGGTAACTTTGGGCTACCAACGCCGCTAGCCCCGCAACCCCTAGGGCCGGATCGGCATCCGCCTTCGAAACCGTCGGAAAGACTGGTCCACTGCCTACATAGGCCACCCCAGCTAATTGATTGGCCCGCGCCACTTGGGCCGCCGTCGCACAAGAATAGCCGACAAAGAGCCCCGCGGCTTGGGCGGCCGCGAGCACCGTTTCAATTCCCTGGTCGCGTTGGCCGACGTGAATCCCGTCCGCCCCCAGCTCGCGGGCCAGGGCGAGGTCGTCATCGACCACGAAGGGACAATCGTACTGGCGACATAGAGCGCGCAACCGATGTCCCAACTGGATCCGAGCTCCCCCGGTCAAAGCGCCAGGTCCCTTTTCCCGGTACTGAAACATGGTAATGCCGTTTTGCAAGGCGACTTCAACTTTGGCTAACAGCTGAGCGGGCTGCCCCTGGGTATCCTGGCTCCCGCCCACCAAGTAGGCCTTTAACATCGTGGTTTCAAATCTCATTTTTACTACACCGCCCAATGATTTAAGGGGCCGTGACCGTGCCCGATTTGAATGCCTTCCCGAATCGTCGCCGTGACGTAGGCCTTGGCCACCCGGATCGCCGTTGCCAAGTCGACCCCCTTGGCTAATTCCGCCGTTATGCAAGCAGAGATCGTATCGCCAGTGCCGTGGGTATTAGCGGTCGCCACCCGCGGACTGGTCAGCCAAAAGTCCCGTCCGTTTGCCAGTAAGACGTAATCCACCGCCGCTTGGTCTGCGCCCAAGTGACCACCCTTGACCAAGACATTGGCCGCTCCCAGGGCCTGCAAGTGTTCAGCCGCCTGGCGCATCTGGGCTTCCGTCCGGATCTTTTGGCCGGTTAAAACCTCGGCCTCGGGCAAATTTGGCGTGACTAAAGTGGCCAGCGGCAAGAGCTGGTCGCGGACGGTGGCCACGGCCTCATCAGCCAAGAGCGGCGCCCCACCCTTGGCAATCATCACCGGATCAACGGTTAGCGGACCAAAGTCGTAGCGCTGCAGGTTTTGGACCACCGTTTGGACCGTCTGGGAATCAGCCAACATCCCGGTTTTGACTGCTTTAATTTGGAGGTCCTCCGCCAAAGCAGCAAACTGAGCATCAATCATGGCCGGGGGTAGGACCTGGGCCCTTTGGACGCCGCGGGTATTTTGGGCCGTGATTGCTACCAAGACAGTGGTCGCAAAGACGTGGCGCATTTGCATCGTCTTCAAATCCGCCTGCATCCCGGCCCCACCACCGGAATCAGAACCCGCGATTGAGAGGGCCTGGGGAAATTGTGGCTTAGTCATTAGTCTGCACCGCCTTTCCAAAGTCGTGTGGGGCTTGAGCGAGCACCGTCAGAAAATTGCTCAGCCAGTGCCCAAGTTGCCCGTCATCCGCCTGGGCGCCGGCCTGACCAAAGTAGGCCGTCCCTAATTCGGCCGCCGTCAAGGGGGCCATTGGCAAGGTCAAGCAACCGGCTAAAAAGGCCGATAACATATCCCCGGTCCCAACCACTTTGGGCATCAGCGGACTGCCGCCAGGCAGCGCCTTGGTATGCTGGCCATCACTGACGTAATCGACCGGGCCCGACAAAACGACCAGACAAGCGTGGCGCTTGGCACAGGCCGCTGCCACCTGGGCCAAGTTGGACTCGGTCCCCGCGTCAATCCCGTGACCATGGCTGGTCGCCCCCGCCAAAACCGCAATCTCGCTGGCGTTGCCCCGAATCAGGGTTACCGGGCCGGCTAAAAGCTCGGTGATTAGCTGCCGGCGCGCCTGGCTGGCCCCGACCGCCACGGGATCCAGGACCAACGGCTTCTTGAGTTGGCGCGCGGCGGTAACAACGGCCCGTAAGAGGGCCGCTTGTTCGGCCCCAACCGAGCCGATATTGACGACCACGGCATCCGCCAAGGCCACCAATTCCGCGGCTTCGGCCGGGTCGCTCGGCATCAAGGGCGACATTCCTGCCGCACTGAGGCAATTAGCGACGGCCCCGGCGGTGATAAAATTCGTGACCGCTAACACTAGCGGTCGCCGCTGCTGCAGACTAGTAATTAATTGAACTTCCATTTGCCATTTCCTTTCCGGAACGGCCAGGCCGGGAAACGAAAAAACGCGTTGCGATGAGTCAACTCACCCGCAACGCGCGATCACTACTTGATCGGCTTGGTAACGTCCCTTCGCGAGTCTTAACTCCCAGGTTCAATGGATCCGTACGTTTGCGTACATCTCAGCCCGGACCACGGGCACTCCAGTTACTTAAATTGGTTTAATTATAACCCTTTTTTCACATCACGGCAACTGCGCCGGGCCCGGCGCACTGGGTTAGTCGTCCGGCCTGATCAATCACGATCGCCCGGACTTGGGGCAATTGGGCCACCGTTTGTTCAATCGTCGCCCGGTCCTGGCCAAAGAGCATCGTTGTCCAAATTTCCCCATCAACCGAGCGGGGCGAGATGATCGACAGACTGGTAATCTGGGCCGGGGTTGGGTAGCCAGTGTGCTTATCAAAAATATGGTGGTAAAAATGATTGTGCGCCTTTAAATTCCGTTGGTAGATCCCGGAGGTCACGATCGATTGGTCGCGCAAATTCAAGACCCGCCGGTAAGTCCCCAGCGGCTGGGCTGGATCTTGTAGGCCAACGTGCCAATTACCATCGGCATTGGTCCGCTTGCCGCCGATCACCACAACGTTGCCGCCCAGGTTCAGCAAGGCTGACTTAACCCCCGCGGCGCGCAAAAAATCGGTCAGCAAATCGGCAATGTAGCCCTTGGCCAGCGCGCCGAGATCAAGCTCCATCCCCGGTTGGGTCAAGTAGACCGTTTGCCGCTGAGCATCCAATTCAATCTGGTGCGGGTCCGTCAGGGCCAGGCGGGCCTGGATCTGTTCATCACTAGGTTTATGGGCATCGGCAAAGCCAATGTGCCAGAGTTTAACCAGCGGACCGAGGGCAATATTGAGATTGCCGTCCGGCCTTAAACTGTACTTTTTGCCCAGGGCAATCAAGTCAAATAATTCTGGGGCCACTGCAACGGGGGCCACGCCGGCCTGGTGGTTGACCTGCATTAATTCGGCCGCCTCATCATTGGCCGAGAAGCGGTGTTCGTATAGTTTCAGCCGCGCGACCACCGAATCGGCCAGCGCCTCCCCCTTAGGATCATCAATTTGTACGTCAATTACGGTCCCCATCAAGTGGACCCGGCGGGTTGCCATCATTTGCCGTCCTTCCTTTCTTTTGGTAAGTCGTTGTTTCCAGTGTACCCCAGGCCAGCCCGCTTGCAAAGCATTAAAAAAGGCGGGCCGCACCCGCCCCGCCGAATAACACTAACCGAAGAAACCAATCACCGTCTTGACACTGGCAAAGGCCATGAAAGCGACCACGATCCAGCCGGTGATCGCTAACCAGAGCGGATGGCGGTAAGCCGCGCCCATGATCTTTTGGCGACCAGATGCCACCAGCAAGATTGCCAGGGCAATCGGCAGGATAAAGCCGTTCAAGGCCCCCACCACGACCAGCACCTTAGCCGGTTGGCCGATAAAGACAAAGACCACCGTCGCAAAGGCGATAAAGCCAATCGTCAAAGCATCACGGTACTTGACCGACCGCCCGCTAACCGCGTAATCCAAGAAGGAGGTCGACGTAAAGGTCGAGCCGATAATCGACGACATCCCGGCCGCAAACAGCAAGAGGCCGAAGAACTTGTAGCCAAAGGCCCCCGCCGCGGTCTTAAAGATCGAGGCCGCGGGGTTGGTTGGATCTAAAGTCGTGCCGGCCACGACGACCGCCAGCCCAACCAAAAACAGCATCACCCGGATGACGGAAGCCAGCCCGATCCCGGTCAAGGCCCCCAAGTTGACGTACTTCAAATCAGCTTGGCCCTTAGCGCCACCTTCAAGGAGCCGGTGGCCCCCCGCAAAGGAGATGTAGCCCCCGACGGTCCCACCGACAATCGTCAGGATCGAGTAGAAGTCAATCTTAGTTGGCGCAACGGTGTGAACCGCCGCCGTCGCGTACGGAATCTTAGTCACGCACAACATGTAGACCAAGACCAGCACCGCAATCACCGCTAGGGCTTGGACCGTCCAGTCGACGACCTTCAAGGCGTTGCGCACGATCAAAATCACGATGGCAATTACCGCCGAGATAATCGCCCCGGCCGCGACGGGAATGCCAAACAACACGTTCAACCCTAAACCGGCCCCGGCAACGTTCCCAATGTTAAAGAAGAGGCCCCCTAGGGCCACGAGGGCGGACAGCAGGTAGCCCAAGCCCGGGACCACGTCATTGGCAATCATTTGGGCCCGCTTGCCGGCCACGACGATCACCCGCCAGATGTTTAACTGAACAATAATATCAACCAGAATACAAATTAAAATCGCAAAGCCGAAGTTGGCCCCTTCGGCCTGGGTAAAGGTCGCCGTTTGGGTCAAAAAGCCCGGGCCGACCGCTGACATCGCCATCAAAAAGGCGCCCCCGATCGCCGCCTTCTTGACGGCGGCGTGGCGGCTAGCCGCCGATAAATCACGTCCGTTTTGCATTGTATCACCTCTGTTCTTTCTTATACCAACTGCATTAAGCTAAATTTAACCCGCGCTGATTTCAATCCCTTGGGCCAGCATCGCCGCCCGCAGTTCTTTAACCAGGGCCAGGGCGGCTTCGTTATCGCCATGGACACAAATCGTATCGACTTGCAACGGGACCGTTTCCCCGGTAATGGCGGTCACGGCTTGGTTTTCCACCATCGCCACGGTCCGGGCCGCCACCTGCTGGGCGTCCGTCAGTACGGCGCCGGCCTGGCCGCGCGGCACCAAGGAACCATCCGCCTGGTAGGCCCGGTCGGCAAAGACTTCCGAACGCGCCGGCAGCCCAACTTCGGCCGCTGCTTGAAGCAAGGCCGAGCCCGCCAGCCCGTACAGGGGCAGGCCGGGATCAAACTGCTTGACCCCCCGGCAAATCGCCAGGGCTAAATCGTAATCCTTGGCCGCCGCGTTGTACAAGGCGCCGTGGGGCTTAACGTGGTGAAGGCGGTGACCCTTGGTAAAGCCCGCCAAGGCCGCGACCTGGTAGGTTACCAGGTGTTCAACTTCCAGCGGGGCCATTGCCAAATAGCGCCGACCAAAGCCCTGCCGGTCTGGAAAACCGGGGTGGGCCCCAATCGCGACCCCGCGCTGGGCCGCGACCGCCACGGTCTGGGCCATCACGTCGGGATCCCCAGCGTGTACCCCGCAGGCAACGTTGGCCGAGGTGATCAAGCCCATTACCGCTTCATCGTTACCGACGGTGTAGCGGCCAAAGCTTTCCCCTAAATCACTGTTTAAATCGATTGCGACCATCTTTACTCCCCCTTTGAGCGATTATCCAGCCAGTTGACGTCAGTCGCCAAGCGTTGGAAATCCGGTTCCTGTAGAATTTGTTCCAATAAATCCAAGTTGGTTTTAATCCCCTTGATCACCGTCTCGTCAATCACGGCCTGCATCTGCTGGAGAACCCGTTGGCGACGGTCACCATAGACGATGATTTTGGCAATCATCCCGTCGTAATTGGTCGGCACCCGGTAGCCTTGGTAGAGGGCCGATTCAATCCGGACCCCCTGCCCACTCGGCAGGTGCAAGCCGGTAATTTGCCCCGGCGTTAAGGCGTTGACCCGGCACTCCAGGGCAAAGCCAAACGGTTGGGGCCGGCGGGTGCTCAATTCGGCCCCCGCCGCCAAGCGGAGCTGGATTTCCACCAGGTCGGTCCCGGTAATCAGCTCGGTGACCGGGTGTTCAACCTGGATCCGGGTGTTCATTTCCATGAAGTAGTAACTGCCGTCGGGGTTGTAGAGGAATTCAATCGTCCCGACCCCCTCGTAATTCAGCTGGCTGACCGCCTGCTCAGAACGCCGCAACATTTCCTCACGGACGTTAGCCGGCAAGACGACGGCCGGCGCTTCTTCAATCACCTTTTGGTGGCGGGCCTGGATCGTGCAGTCCCGTTCTCCTAAGGCAACCGCGTGCCCATAACGGTCCGCGATGATTTGGACTTCAATGTGGCGCGGGGCCGGCAGGTATTGTTCTAAATACATCCGGTTGTCGTTAAAGGAGGCGACCGCTTCTTCTTGGGCCGTGGCAAACTGCTGGGTCAAATCGGTCACGGAATTAATGATCCGCATCCCCTTACCACCCCCACCGGCGCTGGCTTTCAGCATCACCGGGTAGCCAATTTGATTGGCCTGGGCGCGGGCTTCCGCTAAAGTCGTTACGACCGCTTGGCTCCCCTTGACCACCGGCAAGCCGGCCTTTTTCATCGTTAGGCGGGCGGTTTCTTTATCCCCCAGCATTTCAATCACCGCCGGGCTGGGACCGATCAACTTAATGTGGTTGTCCCGGCAGGCCTGGGCAAAATCAGCACTTTCGGATAAAAAGCCGTAGCCCGGGTGAATCGCATCCGCCCCGGTCAACTGCGCAGCCCCAATCAAAGCAGCAATGTTAAGGTAGCTTTGTTCAGCGTTGGCCGGGCCAATGCTGACCGCTTCATCGGCCAACTTAACGTGCAAGGCCTCGGCATCCGCCGCCGAATAAACCGCGACCGTCTCCAGTCCCAAGATCCGGCAGGTCCGAATGATCCGCACCGCGATCTCGCCACGGTTGGCAATCAGGACCTTGTGAAAGGGCCACTTACTGACCGAATTACTGGATTTGAATAAGTGGTTGTCCATATTCAACCCCCTCCTCATTATTGACCAGGACCCGTTCGACGACGCCATCCACATCGGCGACGACGTTGGTAAAGACCTTCATCGCTTCAATCACGCCGACGATTTGGCCTTGCTTGACCTCATCGCCAACTTGAACGTACGGTGGTTCCTGTGGCGACTTAGCAGTATAGAAGATCCCAACCGTCGGAGCGTTGATCGTATGCCCTTCGACCACGTCGGTCCGCGGGGCGCGAACTGGTTGGTCATCACTTGACATGGCCACTGGAGCCACTGCTTCGACGACCGGAGCCGGCGCCTTCTTCAATTTGATTTTTTCATCGCCCTGTTGGTATTCCAACTCGGTTAATTCACTGCCTTCCAACAGCTTGGTTAAAGTTTCAATCGCTGCTTGATCAATTTTCATCTTGGTCACCCCTTCTAATTTTCACCCTGCCAACCATCAGTCTTCAAACAGGCGAGCAATCCGCTGGCTGGCCACCCGGCTGATCCCGTACGGTGGCTTGTATTTACCCGTAATTACCGTTTGTTCCAGTTCATCAAGCGGCTGGCGGACGTCGGCCAATAAGGTTTGCGCTGTTGGCAAGTCGATCAGCTTAAAGCGAACCTTTTGCCCCGGCTGGCACTGGGCAAAATAACCCAGGTCAACCGTCGCCACCACGGCGATAATCGGGTAACCGCCGGTCGTTTGGCGGTCCGCCAAGAGGACAATCGGCTGCCCGTTGGCTGGGACTTGCAACGCCCCGCGCACGGTCGCGGTGGACAAGAGACTGCGCTCGGGCACCGTTAACTTGGGCCCCGTCAGTCGGTAGCCCATCCGATCCGCTTGATTGCTGATTTCGTATTCACTGTCCACGAGCGCCGTTTGGGTCGCTTTATCAAACCAGTCCCACTGCGGCCCCTTGAGCAACCGGATTTCGGCTGGCGTAGCTTGCTCCGGCAGGCGCTCGGCTGGCAAGTGGCGGTGGAAGTAACTCGGCAAGACGACCTGGCGCTTGACCGGAAGTAAATCCCCCGCCGCCAGGGCCTGACCGTTGAGGCCGCCTAAGTGCAAGCGCATCGTCGTCGAGCGGCTGCCCAGCACCGGCTGGGTCTGGATCCCGCCGGCGACGGCCAAATAGCCGACCCGTCCTTTCGTCGCGTTACCAATCGTCAAGACATCGCCGGTCTGAACTTGCCAGCACCGGTTGGCCGCCAGTGGTTCGCCGTTGAGGTCGGTCGCAAATTCCGCCCCAGTCAGGGCGATAAAGGTGGGCGCGCTGAACTCAATCGTCGGGCCGAGCAAGGAAAATTCCAAAACCGCGGCTTGTTCGGCATTTCCGACTAAGAGGTTGGCCACCCGGGCCGCCCCCTGATCGATGCTCCCAGATTCGGGGAAGCCATCGCGTTGGTGCTGGGGCCGCCCCGCGTCTTGGACCGTGGTTTGGATCCCCGGCTTTAAAATTTGCAAATAAGCCATTACGCCACCCCCTTTGGTTGGTAGGTCCCGGCCGCGACGGCTTGCTTAATCGTCGCAAATTCCGCCGCTGATACCGCTTGAAAACGAATCAAGTCACCCGCGTGATAGAAGCTTTGCGGATGCGCCGGGTCATAGAGCTTGAGTGGGGTCTGGCCGATAATGCGCCAGCCCCCCGGGGACGCCACTGGGTAAAAGCCCGTTTGGGCCCCGGCAATCCCGACGCTGCCGGCCGGAATTTCTAAGCGGGGTTCGGCCAAGCGGGGCATGGCAATCTCATCGACGACACTACCCATGTAAGCAAAGCCCGGCAAAAAGCCCATAAAGTAAATCAGGTAATCCCGGCTGGTGTGCTTGGCAATCACTTCCTCGGCACTACACTTGGCAAAGGCCGCTACATCGGCCAGGTCCGGCCCAAATTCGCCCCCGTAACAGACCGGAATCAGCCAGGTTTGGTGGGGCGCCAGTTTGTCTTGCATTGCCGCGTCAATCAACGGCGTCAGCTTTTTCATGACCATCTCCGTCGTGGCCATCTGCCCGTTGAAAGTCACCGTCAGCGTTGCATACCCCGGAATCACGGTCTTGACCATTGGTAAATGGGCCGCCAGCACCGCCTGCCCGATGGTTTGAAGCCGTTGATTGACCGCCGGATCAATCGTCGTCCCCATTGCAATGGCGACCGCCTGATCACCCACTGGAATCATTCGATAATCCATTCCTTCACCTTCCTTGCTTTTTTCCGTGCCGACCTCGGTTCGTCCGCGTTGGTTTGATTAATTTTTTATGAGAATAGATTAATTTTAGGGGGTGACGATTAAATTGTCAAAGTTGAACCCCTAATCACCACCTAATTATCCAATTTTCACTTAACCTTTCAAAGTTAAATTGGCGAACCGACTTATTTTTTCTAATCAAACCGCCGGTCGGCACTTTCTAAAACCACAAACTTAATTTTTTTTGATAAAAAACAAAGCCCAGAAACCATCGACTGTTCACTTGGTTCCCGGGCTTTGGGTATTCAACTGCGCTTGCTTAGACCAACTTCCCCACGACCGGCAATAAGGCTAACTTCTTGGCCCCGTGGGGAGAGTCCTCATGTAAAGCCTTGGTTACGTCTTGGCCGGCTTGATTGCCATGGTGGCGCCCATTCGGCCAAGCTGGGCTGTTGGTGACATCGTACACGACTCCATCCACGGCGACATAGGCTGGTTGGCCATTTTGGCCGTCATATTGGGCTAACTGTGCTAAGGTAAAGGTTTTTTCCGTCATGTTGCTCATCCTCCTTTATTTTTACCTATTATAACATTAAGCGCTTTCCACGTTAATTATTAACCTCGCCACTGGTGAGCTTTTAAGGCGACATGGGTCGGATCGCGCAGGCTGACCCCCTCGGCGGCCAACAAGCGCGCTTGCTCCGCCCAGCCGGGTACCAAACGCCCGGTCGCCGTCACCACCCGGTGGCAGGGATAATGCACAGCCTGGGGCGCAGTACCTAAAATCCGCCCCACCAGACGCGCGTGACGGGGCCGACCAATCCGCTTGGCAAGCTGCCCGTAAGTCGCCACCTTCCCGCGCGGAATCAAGGCCACTTGGGTCAGGACTTGGTCAATCAATTGTTCATTTAAAACAGTTGTCATTTCGCTTCCTCCGCCGTTTTTTTGCTTGCATTTTAATACCAATCCGCTAAAATGAGCAAGGATTACTTTTAAGGAGATAAATAAGTATGCTCTTGCGTCAGCTCGATTACTTCGTCAAAGTCGTTGAAAATAACAGTTTCACCAAGGCCGCAGCCCAAGCCTATATTTCGCAATCGGCCATTTCCCAGCAAATCCAGGCCCTGGAAAAGGATCTCGGCGTCGATTTAATGGTCCGCCAACACCGCAGCTTCGCCCTCACCCCCGCCGGCGAATACCTCTACCGCCACGCGCCCCAGCTCTTAGCCCAGGCCAAGGAATTAAAGGAAAGCACGATCAGCGTCGGCCACACCAACACTACCCACCTGACGATCGGCTGCGTGCGGTCCTACATCGGCCCGGAATTCAATCAGGCGGTCGCCAGCTTTAACCAGCAACATCCCCACTTAGAATTAAGCATTACCCTGGGCAACCACGAAGAACTGTTTGACGCCTTGCGGCAAGAAAAGGTCGACCTGGTCTTTAACGACCAGCGCCACCCTGAATCCGAAGCCTACACCAGCCGGCGGATCATCACCACCCAAAAGATGGTCGAAGTCTCGGCCAACCAATCCTTAACCGGGCCGGTCACCGCCCCGCAGTTGGCCGCGCTCCCTTGTTACATCCTGGCTGCTTCGGATCAAGAGGCCGGCGAAATTCGCTACTACCGCGAAGCCCTCGGGATTACCAGTCCCTTGCGGTTTGCGACTAGCCTGCGCGAAGCCCGGCTGATGGTAGCGGCCAACCAGGGCTGGCTGTTGACCGATCAGCTCAGCAATCATCCCGCCGTTCCCGCCGCTATTAAACTCCTGCCCTTTACTGACCCACACCACGCACCCATCTACCAACCCTACTTTCTCTTTTGGAAGCGGCAGATGACGACGTTGATTAACGATGCCTTTGCCGAAACACTGCAGGAACAGTTCAGCTAGTTTTGTCAAGCTACGTGTTGGATGCCTTAGCGCTAAAGGCCACTGTCGACCACGACCTGGCCTACTATGACCGGGAAGTGACCCAAGACTACTTGCACGCTGTTGAGTTTACTCCGCTGGCCCAAATTGATGCTCCCGGGCTGATCGTCGCGTTGCAAACGCTACAGCAGCGGCGGCGGCAGGTCAAAGACCTCAGTTTGTTGTTAAACGCGTTTGATACCGCCTTTGACGCCAATCGTTTTTGGCAGGCGCTCAACGTCAGCGCGACCGGCATTAAATATCAAGTCCGTTCGGCCCAGGCTGCTGCGGCCCTGCCTACCCTGTGTCAGCTGCCGATTACGCCCGAAACCGATTAAAGCAAAAAATGGGAACTACCCCCAACGGGCGGTTCCCATTTTATTTACTAATGCTAGTGCCGGCAATGGCCTGCCTGACAGGGGCAAAGGTGCTTCGCATGGTAAGCCAAGCTGCAGACGTTGATCACCAACGAACCCAGGGCCACGACTAAGCCTAATTGGTGTAAATGTTTATTAGTCATCACTTTTTCCTCCTCAAGAAAACGCTTTTATTAACTTGAGGATACCACATTTTCAGCTCCAATGCCGCGAAATCGGTCCGCCCTATCACGAGGACCGTTACCCCCAGGCCAAGCGAAGGCCCAGGTCAACCGCCGTTAAAATGGTGGCCACGCCAAAAGCTCTCAGCGTCCACCAGTAGTAAACCTTAACGGCCGGGCCCGTCCGTTGCACGAGCCAGTAGACCACCAGCAATACCCCGTTCTCAAATAGAAAGCCGGCAACGGACCCGAAGCTCGCTCCGGTCATCCCCTGGCGGGCCAAGGTCGCCCCCAGCCCCACCGCGTTCATGACCAACATGCTGATGACACACCCGGTGACAAATTTAGGACCAATTTTTAACATCGTCCGCTTCCTTTCTGCTTAACGCTGACGCTTACCCCAGTACTGGAAGAGGTCGGTCCGCAGCGCCCCGTTGTATAGCTTGCGTCGCTTGGTGGCTGGGGCCCCGTAGTAAGTTTCAAATTCCAAATCGGCGGTCAAGATATACTTAGACCAGGTTGGCATCGCCCGGTAGAGCTGCCCCATCTGCCGGTACAATTCCCGGACGCTGGCCAAATCGCTCAGCCGTTCCCCGTACGGTGGGTTGGCGACCAAAACCCCGTTCAGCTTGTCGGTGTGCCAATCCTTAACCGCCAATTGCTTAAAGGTGATGGCTTGTGATAAGCCGGCCGCCCGTGCATTGGCTTTGGCAATTTCAATCATTTGCCCATCAATATCATAGCCGGTAATGTCTAATTCAACATCATAATCGGCGGCATCCAGCGCCGCATCGCGCAGGTCATCGCTTAAGCCGGCCGGAACCAGGTTGACCCACCGTTCGGCCGCAAACTCGCGGTTAAGCCCCGGGGCAATATTGTAGCCAATCAGCGCCGCTTCAATCGGAATCGTCCCCGACCCACACACCGGATCGACAAAGGGGTTGTCCGGGAACCAGTGGGCCAAGCTGACCAGGGCCGCAGCCAGATTTTCCTTCAGGGGGGCGCCCCCCTTGGCCTGACGGTAGCCGCGCTTGAAGAGGCTGCTGCCCGAGGTATCCAGGGTCAATAAGACATGATCCTTAGCAATCGCCACCTCCAGCGGGTAGGTCGCCCCGGTTTCCGGCAAGAGGGTCCGCCGGTGATAAACCTGACTGAGCCGTTCGACAATCGCCTTTTTTACCATTGCTTGGACCGTCGGCACGTGGTGCAGTTGGGAGTGGTGACTCTTACCTTCCACCGGGAAATTGGCGTCTAGGGGCAAGAGGTCTTCCCAGGCTAAGGCCTTGGTTTGTTCAAACAATTCATCGAAATTCCGGGCATCAAATTCTCCCACTACGATCTTCACCCGATCGGCGATCCGCAGCCACAGGTTGGTCCGCAAGACGTCGCTCATCGTCCCTTCAAAGCGGACCCGGCCGTTTTCGACTTGGGTCTGATAACCCAGTTCCCGTAATTCCTTGCCCACCAAGGCTTCCACACCCGCCGCGGCGGTCGCAATCAATTGATACTTCTGCACATTTTTACCTCTCAATCGTCCGGTTATCCCGGACTGTAATCACCTACTATCTTACCACATCCCCAGCCGTGGGTTGACCTGAAGCAACAACTCGTTGGTACAAGCGGGTCGTCACCGCATAGACGCTCAGGTAGATGACCAGCAACAAGACCGCTACACCGACCGCAATTTTCAGCTCCAACCACCCGTCATACATACTAAAGAGCTTCAAGATATTGCGGATCCCCGGAAAGGCCACCGCCAAATTCAGCAGAGCCCCGCCCACGGGCAGCAAGAAGACGGCCAGCACCTGAGTCCGAATGGCGGCCGCCGTTTCCAGCGGCGTCAAGCCCACCGCTTGCATCGTCACAAACCGGCGGCGATCAGCCATGCCCTCGGTGAACTGCTTAAAGTAGATCACAATCGCCGTTGTAACTAGCATCGCCAAACTGATCAAAAAGCCGACAAAAATCGTGCCCCCGGTGAGGCCATTCAAAAAGGTCTTGATCGTCTGGCGCATTGACAAGTAGCTGTTGTCAGCCATTGGTAAGGCCGCCGTCACGCTTTGTTCAAAGGCCAACTTTTTGGTGGTTGGTAAGGTCCGTTGGTAGTCAAAGGCCTGCACCCTGAGCTGGGGCAGTTGGGCCGGCAATTGGTTAACCACCAAGTAGATCGGCGGAAAAATCGAGTGGGTCGGGTCGATGCCCCACTTAAAATGCGCCAGCCGGTGTAAGTGGTAGGTCACCTCCCCCACCTTCAATTTGCTGGGCACCGCCTGCCCCGGGGAATAGACGAGGGCTTGATTGGCCGCTAACTGCACGGGATGGTGGGTCAGGCGTTGATAGGTCTGACGGCTAATCAAAATCAGCGTAGCCGTATTGGAGGCCGCCCCACCCAGTTGGGTCGAAAACTTCGCCCCGGTGATTTTGCCATACTGGGGCACCGTAATCGAATAGTCTGCTACCCGCCGGACGGCAACCCCTTGACGGTCGGCCAATCGCACGACCGTTTGGTGAGCTTGGGTGCGTTGCTTGAGCGGGGTCACGACTTGGATGGCCGCCGGGTTCCACAAGCGTTGAATCCGGCTCCGCCCGACGTAAAGGCTCAGCGAACCAAACAACAGGACCATCACGGCGGAACACAGCAGGCAGATCGTGGCTAAGCCGGCCCCGTTGGCCCGCATCCGCGTCAATAAGCCAGAAATGGCGATCATCCCGCGTGGACTTTCGTAGTAGCACCGGGGCCACTTTTGCAACTGGCGCAAAATCAAAATGCTGCCGGCCATAAAGACCAAGTAAGTCCCAATCACGACCAGCAACGTCGCGCCCATAAATTGTACCAGGGCGGCCATTGATGGTTTGACACTGATCGCCTGCCAGTAAGCCAGCCCTAAGCAAAGCAGCCCCAGGCTACCACTGAGCCACGGCTTTTTAGCCGCCGGCGCCTTTTCCAACTGGCCGGTCGTAAATAAAGCTTGCGGACTGACCTGCTGCAGCCGCCAGAGGTTAACCACAATTAAGCCCACTAGGCCAAGTGCCAGCACGACCGCGGTCGAAGCCGTCCCCCGGGCCGACCAAAACGCCAAGTGAATCGCCGTCCCGTCAATCAGCCGCAATAAGACCTGCCCAGCCAGCCGCGTGAAAATCGTCCCGGTGCAGACCCCCACCAGCCCGGCCGTGGCCAGAAAGCTAAACCGATCCAAGCTCATCAACCCGCCCAACTGCCAGTGCGTCATCCCCAGCATCCGATACAAGCCAAAGGCCCGGCTCTGCGCCTTGGCCAAGAAATTATCCGCGTAACCTAAAAAGCCCAGCGTAATAGCCACGATGAAGACGACCCCAATCTGCAACAGGGCATTGGTCAAGCTGCTAAAGCCAAAATGACGCAGGCTGGGATCACTCGCCAGGGCAAACAACAAGTAGTTAAGGCCCACGAGGACGACCGTCGCCAACCAGGCCGGCCAGTAAATCCGCCGGTGGGCTTGCCAGAGGCTGGCCAATAATTTAATCATCATTTGCCACGCCCCCCTTGCTTAAGGTCAGCATCGCGTTATTGATTTGACTTTGCATCGCCGCACTGGACTGCTCCTTGCGAAACAGCTCGTGGTAAATCCGCCCGTCCTTAACAAAGAGGACCCGTTGGGCATAGCTGGCAGCCACCGCACTGTGGGTAACCATCAAAATGGTTTGCCCCTGGGCATTGACCTGATTAAAAATCGCCAAAATCTGCTGGCTGGTATTAGAATCAAGGGCGCCGGTCGGCTCATCGGCCAACAACAACGCTGGTTGCGTAATCAAGGCCCGGGCAATCGCGACCCGTTGCTTTTGGCCCCCAGAAATTTCCTGGGGATAGCGATCCAGCAGTTCCTGCAGGCCCAGTTGTTCCGCTAAGGGCGCCAGGCGGGCTTGCATGGTCGCTAATGGCGTCCGTTTTAAAACCAGCGGTAAGAAAATATTGTCGCGGTTGGTCAAACTATCCAATAAATTAAAACTTTGAAAGACAAAGCCCAGGTGATCACGCCGAAACTTCGCGGCTTGCTCCGCACTCAGCTGGGCTAAGTCCTGATTTTGCAAGCGGAGCTGACCGGCCGTGGCTTGATCCAGGGTCGCCAATAAATTTAAGAGGGTCGATTTGCCGGCCCCCGATTCGCCCATAATCGCCACAAACTCCCCTGCATCAACCGTAAATGAAACGTCACGCAGCGCATGGACCGGATGGGCGGTATTGGCCCCAAAGGTCCGGGCCACGTGTTCAAGCGTCAATAAAGTCATTTCAAGTTCCTCCTTGTTCGACGTCACGCGCCGTCGTTTTCTTCATTATAAAAGGGCTGGGACCCCCTGCCTACTTACAGGTGGGTCACAACCCTTACAGTTTGGTAAGTTTGACGTGCGCGGCGGGAAAATGAACCTCCGCTCTGATGCCGTGGGGCTGGCTATTGACCAGGGTCAGCGTCAGGTTGATCTTGGTGGCCGCTTGTTGGGCCAAATACAGGCCCATCCCCGTGGCGCGGGTAGTTTGGTGCCCATTTTGACCGGTAAAGCCGGCTTCAAAGACGCGGGGCAAATCACTGGGCGCCACCCCGGGGCCCTGGTCAATAATTTGCAGGGTCGAAGCTTGCCAAGCAAAGGTGACCACCCGGCCCGGCGGGGAGTATTTAACCGCATTGGTCACCAATTGGGTCACGATAAAGGTCAACCACTTGCGGTCACTTAAGACCTTGACGTTTCCAATGGCAAACTGCGGCCGTAATTGCTGGGCAATCATCAGCGGGGCCAAACTTTGGACGACGGTTTGGCACAGGGCGGTCAAATCAAGCCATTCAAAGGCGAAATCGTTGGTCAAAAACTGCAGGCGCTCCGCGTTCAACAAGAGGTCTAAATTACGGTTGGCTTGGTAGAGGACCGGCTTCAGGGGGGCGGAAGCAACCGTTGGCTGTGCCGTCAGCCCTTCCAAGGCCATTAAGGCGTTTTTAATCTCGTGGGCAAAACGGTCCACATAATCGAGTTCTTGCCGCTGGCGGGCTTGTAGTTGCAACAGCTGGTGGCGATGATCTCGCTTGGCTTGGGCCAAGCGCCGAGTCAGCTCGGTTTCCACCAGCGTGCGGGGAATTAAGTTAGTCTGTTTGAGCCGCTGCTTCGTATGCCAAAGCCGCCAGGCCACCCAGCCCAGCACCGGCCACAGCGAATTCCAGACCAAATCCGCAAATAAGGTCCCCGGCAAACGGTAGACATACCACAGCAGCGCCAGTAACCCCAGCAAAAGCCAGTAACCAATCGTCAAGCGCGCGGCTTCCTTACACCACTTACGCATCGCCTGTCACCACCCGGTAGCCCAGCCCGCGCTCCGTCCGTAAGGCAGTCGCTAAGTCTAATTGCGCTAATTTTCGGCGCAGCCGCGAAATATTCACGTTTAAGGTGTTTTCGTCTAAGTATTCCCCGCCCTGCCACAAGAGCTCCAATAGCTCCTGTTTGGTCACCGTCTGATTAGGCTTCGCCAATAAAAGTTTTAACAAGGCTGCCTGGGTGGGGGAGAGCTTCACAACCTGCGTAGCTTGGCGCAATTCATTAGTCAGGGGATTTAAAGTTGCCGCCCCCAGGCGGTATTGCGGACTGGCCTGTTGGCGGCGGCGCAAGAGGGCCTGGATCTTGGCCACCAGCACGGTCATCGAAAAGGGCTTCATTAGGTAATCATCGGCCCCGGCCGCGACCGCGTGCATTACGTTATCATCGATTGCCGCGGCGGAGATCACGATGATCGGCACCGCGCTGGTTTGACGAATCGTTTGGATCCAATAGAAACCATCAAAGCTGGGTAAGGTAATGTCACACAGCACCAAGGCGACCGTTTCATCCACCCTTTGGGCGACGTGCTGCCAGTCTTGGACGGTGGCGACTTGATATTGCCACTTTTGCAGCGTGGCAGTCATGGTCGCAATAATTTGTGGATCATCTTCAATTATCAGAATCTTGGTCATTGCCTTCCCCCACTTTCTTTCGAAATGTAAGAAAAAAGCCCGGTCGAAACCGGGCTGCCTAATTGCAGATTTCTGTAGGCCATGTTTTGTCGAAGTCTAGGTTCAGGCCAACCTAGACCGTGGTAATCATCTATCTCAGCAGTTAATAACTGCTCCCCTGGAATCGCTTCAATTCGCTATCCAAAGCTCCCCGACCGTAGTTTGGGTTTACCGCTTGAGGGGTTTACCGCGTTCCACCAAGTTGGTTTCCCAACTTGCTTCGTCACTGTGGCACTTTTCAGGAATACTCGGACCTAGCCAAAAGCCTTAGCCGTTTTTTCCGCCGTCACCGATTGCTCGGTGCCCCGCCTTATTTTTTCAGCGAGCACAAACACTACGGGCATCGCAGCCCGTGCGAGCATGGACCTTCCTAACGCAACTGAGGCTGCGCTCGATTACCCAAAACCTGCAAAAAATTCAATTGTCAACTAACGAACTACAGCAGATGGGAATCCCCATCGTCTCCTAATTGGGAACCAAAGACCCGCCGTTCCAAATTGGACAGCCGCTTTAGGATATCCATATTGGTCGTTGACGAAACAACCGGCTGACTGGCTGGCGACGCCGCGCCAATCGAAGAACCAATTTCCAATTGACGGTTCAATTCGTCAACCTTGGCTTTCAAGCGTTCGTTTTCGTCTTGTAAGCGGGCTACTTCTTTGTTGTAGGTGTCATAATCCTTAATAACATCATCCAAGAAGCCATCAACGTCATCAACATCGTAGCCCTTCCCAATACTCTTTTCCTTAAATTGCTTATGCAAAATATCTTGGGGAGTAAACTTAATGTTATCCATTTCAACACCTCATTTACTGTACTTATTCGTCAATACGAAAATAATTGTACCAGAAATCCGATTAAATACAAGGGCCCAGTTAAAAAAATTAACTTTTCTTGGGAACTTACCATTCCCCGCGCCGTTCTCGTTCTTCTTCAGCCAAGGCTTCCCCGGCTTCGCGCAGGTCATCAAAATCAACTAATTCCATTTGATAAGTCCCCGCCGCAACGGCGCGTTGGCCCGCTTGGTAATCATAGTAGCTTTTGGCGTGCCGTTCGCTTTGCTCATCTTGGTCCGGGTCAAAGACCAAGAGCAATTGATCGGAATGGGCCAGCATAAAGGCCTGGTAATCCCGCAATTGCTGTGGACCCTGGTAAGGCTGCTGGCTGAGCGTGCCCAGGTAATCAACCTGGCTTTGCATCTGTTGCAAGGCCGCTTGCCGGGCCGGCTGCCAATTTTGCCCGACCCCCACAAAGGGCTGCACCATCCCCAACTGCAAGGTCGGATAGTCAGCCTTTAAAGTCAGGCCCACCTCGAGCGCCCAGCGTTCCACCCCGGCTTGGGGTCCGGTAATCAGCCAGGTCGGCTCCATTTGCTGATTTAACCAGGCCCCAATGCGCTCTTGCAAGACCCGTTTAATCACTTTAATTTCTGGCGCTGCCGGATCAAACAACCCCAATTCATAATCGCGATACCCACTTACCCATAATCGTTGCATAAATTTTCCTCGTGTAACCGTTCCGTAACTGTAACTAATTGCCAGCCTAATGATATAATATACCAAGTAGCGAAGGGAGGCCACCACATGACCATTCATTATCCAAACGGCCAGGGGCCCCAGCGCCCCGCCCAAAGCCGGCCGCAACCCGCCGTCAACTTTGCCGACCGGGGAATGTCACTGGAAGCCGAAATCAACGCCAGCAACGCTTATTACCTGGCCACCAACCAAGCGGTGATCCACAAAAAGCCGACCCCAATTCAATTGGTGAAGGTCGACTATCCCAAACGCAGCGCGGCCGTAGTCCGCGAAGCTTACTTTCGCCGGCCGTCAACCACGGATTACAATGGGATCTACCAAGGGTATTATATCGATTTTGATGCCAAGGAAACGAAAAACGTGACCTCGTTTCCCCTCAAGAATTTTCACCAGCATCAAATCGATCACTTGGCGGCCTGTCTTAAGCAAGGCGGAATTTGTTTTGCCCTGATCAAGTTTACCCGCTTAACAGCGTATTACCTCCTGCCAGCCAGTCATTTAATTACCGCCTGGCAAAAACAAGCCCAGGGCGGCAAGCATTCGATCCCCCTCGCCACACTGAAACAAGTTGGGATCCCGGTGCAATTAGGCCTGCATCCCCGCTTGCAATATTTATCGGCCGTCGATCAACTGATCGCGCGGCAAAAAGGAGTCAACCATGAATAATGATGGAACTACCACCACTTCCCGGCGCAACCGGCCGCGAAGTGGTGGTCAAGGCAAAGGCCCACTGATCAAAAAGATCATCGGCTGGACGCTGAGCATCTGTTTATTGATTTTTGTCGCACTGGCCGCCCTCTTTTTCTTTTGGGCTTCCAGTGCCCCGACGATCAGCGAAAGCGCCTTAAAGAGTCAGTCGACAACGACCATTTATGACGACAGCGATAAGGTGATTTCCCGCTTGGGAGCACAAAAGCGGGAATACGCTTCGCAAAGCGAAATCCCCGCAACGCTGAAGAACGCCGTTGTCGCCATCGAAGACCGGCGCTTCTACAAGCACCACGGGATTGATCCAGTCCGGATCGGGGGGTCGGCGATCGCCGATATTTTCCACCGCAGCAACGGAATGCAAGGGGGGAGTACCCTGACCCAACAACTGGTCAAACTGACGGTCTTCTCCACGTCGGCCAAGGATCAAACCTTAAAGCGTAAAGCCCAAGAAGCCTGGTTGGCTTTAAATGTAGAACGGCACTTCTCCAAACAAGATATTTTAAAGTTCTACATTAATAAGGTTTACATGGGCAATGGGGTCTACGGAATGAAGACCGCCGCGCAATACTACTACGGCAAGGATCTCGATGAATTAGACCTGGCCCAATTAGCAACACTGGCTGGGATTCCACAATCGCCGACCTATTACAACCCGGCCGTCGACGACACCAAGTACGCGACCCAGCGGCGTAATCAAGTGCTCGACGCGATGGTGCGCAGCAAGTATATTTCCGCCGCCCAGGCCAAAAGCGCCAAAGCCGAAAATATTACCAGTGGCCTGGATGAAGACCACGGTAATACCAGCGAAAACACCACTGGGGTGAAGGAAAAGATCGTTGATGCTTACGTCAAAGAAGTCCTGGCCCAACTCCAAGCCCAAGGCTACAACGTTAACACCGACGGGCTCAAGGTCCACACCAACCTCGACTTGGCCGCCCAAGAAGAACTCTATAACGCCGCCAACAGTGGTGTCGCCTTCCAAAATGACAGCATGCAGACCGGGGTCGCCGTTACCGATCCCCACAATGGGCAAGTGGTCGCTATGCTAGGCGGGCGCAAGATTGACGATAACGTCATCTACGGCTTAAACCGCGCCGTCCAATCCAACCGGAGTTCCGGTTCGACGGCCAAGCCAATCATGGATTATGGTCCGGCGATCGAATACCTCCACTGGCCAACTTACAAGGTCTTAAGTGACACCAAGTTCTACTGGCCGGGCACCAGTAAAGCCCTGCGCGACTGGGACAACAAGTACAAGGGCACGATGACCATGCGCTCCGCCCTCGTGCAATCCCGGAACGTTCCGGCCATCCGCGCTCTGCAAGACGTGGGCCTTTCCCGGGCGACGACCTTCTTGAAAGGCCTGGGGATTACCCCAGGGAAGAATGGCTTTAACCTCCAAAACGGGATCGGCCTCTACGTCTCCCCACTGCAAATGTCGGCTGCCTATGCTGCCTTTGCTAACGGTGGGACCTACTACAAGCCGTACTACATCAGTTCAATTACGACCCAAGACGGGAAGACGATCACCTTTGATAAGCACGGTAAACGGGCAATGACCAAGGCCACGGCCTACATGATTACCGACATGCTCAAAGGGGTCTTTACCGACAGTAACGGGACTGCCACCGACGCGAACTTAAGTGGGGTCCACCAAGCCGGGAAGACCGGGACCGATGAACCAATGTACGGGACGTCCGGGGTCATGGACTCCTGGATGGTTGGTTACACCAAGAACTACTCCGTGGCCGTGTGGACCGGCTTTGATAATCCGAAGTACGCCGTGGCAGAAGGCTACGAAAAATCGGCCCACCTCTTGTACAAGGCGATCATGAGCTTCTTAGACGGGCAAAACCACGCCAGCGACTGGACGATGCCAGATACGGTGGAAGCCATCTCTTACAGCGGACACCGGGAATTGGTCATTCGCGATTCCAAGTGGGCCTTTGGCTTTACGGAAATGAGCTCGACCAGCCATTCATCCAGTGCCAGCAGCTTACTGCGTTCCAGCTCAGCCAGCAGCGAAAAGGAAAGTACGGACAGTGCCTCCAGCAGCAGTCAAAGCAGCTCGGCTTCATCGGCATCTTCTGCGTCCGCCAGCGCACCGTCAACGCCGGCGCCAAACAATAACCAAACGCAAAACAGCACGGCAACCAATACCAGCAATGGTGGCGTTGCCCCGGCTGGCCAATAATCCGTAAGTAAAAAGAGTGATAACCGCACCACGTGGTTATCACTCTTTTCTTATCCCAATAATTAAGCTAGCGCCCTTCGTCGACCGCCTTTAAGTGTCGGTAACGGGCGTTGGTTTGGGCTAGTTCGCGCGGCGTACCATCCATGGCTAATTGCCCATCTTCCAAGAAGATGACCCGATCCATCGCTTCAATACCTTGTAAGTGGTGGGTAATCCAGATCAACGTTTTATCTTGCAAGGCGGTGAAGAAGGTATTCATGACCGCGCGCTCGGTCACCGGGTCCAAGCCGACGGTCGGTTCATCCAGCAACACAATTGGCGTCTTCGCCAAGAGAATCCGGGCCAGGGCCAACCGGTGCCGCTCCCCACCAGAAAAACGCAAACCGGCCGAATCGACCATCGTCGCCAACCCGTGGGGCAACCGTTCGATCGTCGCCTTTAAACCGACCTGTTCTAAGACCGCCCAAACGTCAGCCTCACTCGCGTTTTCGTTCCCGATCCGCAAGTTGTTTAGGACGGTGGTATTAAACAGGTAGGGGGCTTGATTGATCACGCCAATAAAGTCCGCAATCTGATCGCCTAATTCACTAGGCGCCACCCCCGCTAAAGTCAACTGACCGGCCGTTGGCACCCGGTCGCCCCGCAATAAACTGGCTAGCGTACTCTTTCCCGAACCGCTTTTCCCCAGAATTGCCACTTTTTGCCCCGCGGGCAACTGGAGATCCACACCTTTGAGAACTTCCTTGGTGGTCGCCGGGTAGGTATAGTGAACGTCAGTCAATTGAAAATCCAAGGGGGCCGTCAACTGCGGCGCTGAGGTCGGCGAGGTCGTTACCGGCGGCAAGGCATTCAACCGCTTGAGCGAGTCCACATAAACATTGGTTTCTTGCGCGGCAGCCGGCAACCCGGCCAGGGCATCTTCCAGCGGGAAAATGGCCAGCACAAAGGCGGCAATCCAATTGGCTGGCCCCCCGAATTGGCCGCCAAAGCGACTGGCCCCCCACCCCAGCAACGCCAAGGCGATCAGCAGAATCATTACTTGCAACAAGAAATCACGGCAGCGCTCAAACTTGCGCAACGCCGCTTGGGTCGCGTACAGTTCGTGTTCACTGGCCAGGTGCTGGTCGACGTACTCCTGGTTGCGTTGGGCAAATACCCAGTCGACAATCCCCATCACGTTATCCGTTAAATCCGTGTACAACGCGTTTTTAACTTGTTTTTCGTATTCTTGTCGGGCCCCGTTGACCACCACCGACCACAGGGGAAGAGCAAAAATGATCAGCCCAAAGAGGACTAACATCACGACCCCCATTACCGGCGACAAAATCCCCAGGCTCACCACGATAATCGCATACAGCCCCCAAGCCACAAAATTCGGAAAGATCGTCCGCAAATAGAGGTTTTGGATGTGGGCCACGTCTTCTGACAAGAGCCCTAAAATATCCCCTAATCGGTATTTGCTGTTAAAAAAGACGGCATCTTGTTCGAGGGAATCGTACATTTTTTTACGAAATTCCGAGGTCATCTTAAAGACCCAGTTGTGGCTCGTGAGCCGTTCCGCATAGCGCATCACCGGCCGAAAAATCCCAAAGCCCCGGGTTAAAACGATGGGAACGTACACCAACAGGATATTTTCGGGGCGGGTCGCTGATTTAGAAATCAAAAACCCCGAGGTAAACATCAGCCCACCGGCACACACGAAGGTTAAAATCCCCAGCGTAATCGCTAAGACCAGGGTCCGCTTGTAGTGACGCAGGAAGGGCTTGACCCAGTGGTCGGTCTTTAACATTTTTAATAACGGAAACTTATTGCGCATCTTTTTCCTCCTTGGCTTGCATCTGCTTAACTAAGCGCTGAAAAGCCCCGGCCTGAGCTTGGAGTTGTTGGTAGGTCCCTTGTTCAACCAAGTGCCCATCTTCCATCACCAAAATGTAGTCCATTTGCTTCATCCAGTGCAAGCGGTGGGTGGCAAACAGCACCAAGTGGTCCGCCATCAGGGGTAACATTTTCTCCTTTAGCTCCAGTTCCGTCTCCAAGTCTAGGTGCGCGGTTGGTTCGTCAAAAATCATGACCCGCCGGTTCGGGTCCAAAAAGGCCCGCGCCAGGGCAATCCGCTGGGCCTGCCCCCCGGACAGCGCCCGTTTGCCGGCCCCAATTTGGGTTTCCAGACCGGCTGGCAATTCGGCTACCAAGTCATCCAACCCGACCACGTGGACGGCTTCTTGGACCTCAGCTTCGGTCGCCGTCGGGTGGTAGAAGGCAATATTTTCCCGCAAGCTGGCCGAAAAAATATACGGATTTTGCGGTAAGTAGGTCAACTGCTTTTGCCAGGCCGCGGCATGCAAAGTGGTTGCCGTTTGCCCTTGGAGGGTAATCTCCCCCGCTGCCGGCGTCAAGAAACCACTCAACAAGTTGATCAAAGTCGTCTTCCCCGAGCCGCTCATCCCGATGATCCCGACCTTTTGGTACCCGCGGAAGCGAAAACTGAGCGGGGCCAAACCAGCCTTGCCTTCCCCATAACTAAAACTTAGGTCCTTAACCTGCAGTTCATCGGTGGGCCGCCAAGGCGTCAGCGTCAACGGAGCTTGCGGTGCGGGTGGTTCGTTAATCAAGGTCATCACCTTGTGGAAGGCGTTTTTGCCGTTCAACGTTGCATGATAGTCGTTAGCAAAGTTGCGAATCGGCAAAAAGTATTCTGGGGCCAAGACTAAAATCACCAGGGCCGGATAAAGGGTCATCTGCCCATTGATCAGGCGTAGCCCTAACGTAACCGCCAAAATCGCAATCGAAAGCGTCGTAAAAAAATCGAGGGCAAAAGTCGACGTCATGGCAATCCGCAAAGTTGCCATGGTGGACTTGCGAAAATCTTCACTGGAGCGGTAGACACTCTTGGAGTAAGCCTTGCTTAAACCAAAGTATTTCAACGTGTCAATCCCGCGCAAGGAGTCAATAAAGTGATTTGATAAGCGCTGGAATGTCGCAAATTGGCGATCAGCTTGCGCCTGGGCGGCATAGCCCAGCACAATCATAAACAAAATAATCAACGGGTAAACCAGGACCATAATCAACCCGGAGAGCCAATCTAAGTAAAAGGCCACTCCCAGAATCAACACCGGCACTACCATCATATTAACCATTTTATTCAGCACCAGCTTAAAGTAATCTTCCACCTGGCTGATCCCGTCCAAGGTCAACGTTACCATGTTCCCGGTCCCTTCCCGTTGTACCAAGGCGGGGCCGAAGGTAAAGGTTTGGGCCAACAATTGGGAACGCAGGCGTTGGGCATTCGCCCGAGCAAACCGATCTAAGATCCCACTGATCAGCCAATTCTCGCCGTGCCGGCCCAGAAATGACAAAATAAACAGGGCAACCCACGGCATTTGGCGCGCCAGACTTTCGCCTTGCCATAAGCCCACCAAAACTGCCGAGAGCGTTAAGGTCTGACCAATGATAAGAAAAGCTTGTAGGACGTGCAGTCCCACAAGCTTTCCCAGCATTGACCGGACCCCGTTAATTGTAAATAGGAGTCGATCAACCATTTTTTAGTATCCCTCCAGTGGCTTGACCGTTGGCATTTCAATCCGCTTCCGGAACAGCCAGTAAGCCCACGCCGTGTAAGCCAAAACAAATGGCAAGAGGCAAATCGTGGCAATCGTCATCACCGTCAAGGTGTAGGACGTCGAAGAAGCATTTTGAATCAACAGACTGTACTTAGCACTCAGAGAAGAGATCATGACCCGCGGGAACATCCCCACAAAGATCATCGCCACGAGCGACACCATCGTCAACCCGCTAGCAATGAAGGCCAGCATTTCCTTCCCCTTGAAAACGGCCACGTGCGCCAAGACCGCAAAGACCACGATCAAGACAACCGTTATGGCCGTCCCCAGTGGGTGCACGCTAAAGAAGTCGGTCTTAAAGATCAACAGTAAGGCAAAGACCACTAAGCCAACGTACAGCACATAGTACAGGGCTTCCGCCACGTTGCGGGCCACTTCCCGCACCTGGCCGACGGTCTTCAAGGCCACGTAGTTCAACCCGTGCAGGTAAGTCAGTAAGGTCAAGGCAACCCCACCGACGACGGAGAACCAATTAAAGTAATCAAAGAAGGTGGCATGCATGTTGCCATTGGCATCAATTGGCATCCCTTCAATCATCGAGATGAACATGACCCCTAAGAAGAAGGGAACCCAAGCGCTGGCAATTGCCAACAACGTGGTCCAAACCCGCTTGGTCTTGGCATTCCCCTTTGCACGGAATTCAAAGGAGACCCCCCGAATAATCAAACCGCACAAAATCGCCAATAAAATCAAGTAGTAACCACTAAATAACGTTGCGTACCAGTATGGGAAGGAGGCAAACATGGCCCCACCGGCCGTAATCAGCCAAACTTCATTGGCATCCCAAACCGGTCCAATTGAATGAATAATTTGATCTTGTTCCGCTTCGTTCGAGGCAATTGTCTTAGCGGCCATCCCCACCCCGTAGTCAAAACCGTCGAGGAAGAAGAAGCCGGCAAACAAGACCCCGATCAAAAGGAACCATAAAAATTGAAATGCACTCATTTAAAAGGCCCCCTTATCAAATGGATCCATGAACTTTTCTAACAATTGTGGATTTTCGATGTTAGCTGGGTCCTTGTGGAGTTCCTTAATGACCAAGCCGATCATCACAATCGCTAAGGCCGTGAAGAGTACGAAGTAAACAATGTTCGACGTCAACAAGGAAGCGACCGAAACGGTTGGCGAAACGGATTGCTTAATCGTAAACAGGCCGTAAACCGTCCATGGGTAACGCCCAAATTCAGTGACAAACCAACCAACCGTGTTCCCAATGAATGGCAAGAAGGTCGTCAGGGCCACGACCCACAGCATCCACTTGTGTTCATACAAGGTTTCCTTCCCCTTGCGCGTCAAGAAGAGGGCAACAATTGAGACCAAGGCGACCCACATGCCGACGCCGACCATGATCCGGAAGCTCCAGAACAAGGTATTAACCGGCGGGTAGTAGTTCATCTTTTCGCCAGCAATGTACTTGCCGTACTTCTTGGTTAAATCCTTATTAACTTCGTCCATCCCGGTCAGAGAACCAGAGAACTTGTTGTAAGACATAAAGCTCAACATCCCAGGGATTTCAATGCTCCCCTTAAGTTCATGGTTCTTTTGATCGGCGACCCCGACCAAGGCTAAACCAGCCGGATCCTTGGTGTTCTTGTAAATCGCTTCAGTCGCGGCAAACTTCATTGGTTGTTCCTTGATCAGGTATTGCATTTGGGCGTGACCGACGGCAATCGTCAGCACGGCAAAAATCAAGGAAACCCACATCCCAAACCGCATGGAAGTCTTGTAGATGTGCTTGGTTTCATCAGAAACGGGTTGCTTCTTGGCCCGCAAAAGTTGGAAGCCCGTCAACCCGGCAACGATGACCCCACCCATCATCAAGGCGGCCCCAATGACGTGACCGTATTCAAAGAAGAGTTGTGGGTTCTTCAGCAAAGCAAAGAAGTCGGTCATTTCAGCCCGGCCATCCTTAATCGTGTAGCCCACTGGGTTTTGCATAAAGGAGTTGGCGGTCAAAATCCACAGGGCCGAAATCATCGAACCAATACTGGTCATCCAAATAAACAGGGCATGCACCCCTGGCTTAACCTTGTTCCACGTAAACGTCCACAACCCGATAAAGGTTGATTCCATAAAGAAGGCCAACAAAGCTTCAAAGGCTAATGGAGCCCCGAAAATGTCCCCCATGAAACGTGAATAATCCGACCAGTTCATCCCGAATTGGAATTCTTGGATCAACCCAGTCACAACACCAACCGCGAAGCTCAACAGGAAAATGTTCCCCCAGTAGCGGGCCATTTTCTTGTAGACTTCATTTTTAGTGCGCACGTAAATGGTTTCCATAATCGCAATGGCAAAAGCCGTCCCGATTGAAAACGGTACGAAGAAGAAGTGGTAAACCGTTGTCATTGCAAATTGGAACCGTGCCAAACTAACAATGTCCACTATTATCCCCCCTATATAAATTATCGACTAATAAGTCCAAAAATAATAGCGTATAGGGTGTTCCCTATATTTCATTCCTTAGTTTACTCTTAAAAAGTTAGTATTTCAATAAAAGATTAAAGAATGATAAATTATCTTTTGGTTCAGAAACCGCTTACATATTATAAGAAGTGATCCGGTGTCACCTAAAATAAACCGCTTTTATTGGGACGCAATTTTCAACTTTGTGAGCTAAATAACAACATTTTTCGCAGTTTTTTGCGTTTTTTTTCCGGTTTTTTGTTTTTCACCAACCGATTTCCTTGTTATAATTAAACCATCAATAATTATCCATCAGTTAAAAGCGCAATTTTTTATTTTCGCTTTTAATTCGATAAGCAATTATCTTCATTCTATTTTTGAGGGGGAATTTTTTATGAAGCAAGTCGTTGTCCTGGGGGCTGGTTATGCCGGCTTAAAGACCGTTCATGAACTGCAAAAGAAGGCCGATGGCAGCTTTAAGATCACGTTGGTCAACAAAAACAGCTACCACTACGAAGCAACCGATCTGCACGAAGTCGCGGCGGGGACGGAACCGAAGGAAAAGATTACCTACGATGTGGCTGACATCGTCGATCCAAAGGTTACGACCTTTATCCAAGATGAAGTCGTGGCCTTTGACCCGGCTGCTAAGACGGTTGACTTAAAGAACCACGACCAATTGTCTTATGACTACTTAGTGGTAGCCTTAGGCTTTATTTCCGAAACCTTCGGCATCAAGGGCGCCGAAGAAAACGCCCTGCCAATGACGACGGTTGACGAAGCCGAAGCCATCCACGCCCACTTACTGAAGGTAATGGATGAATACAAGCAAAACCCTGATCCAGATGCCTTAAACATCATTATTGCCGGGGCCGGCTTTACCGGGATCGAACTGGCGGGGGCCTTAGCCGATGGCCGCAAGGAATACGCTGAACACGCTGGGGTCAACCCATCTGACATCAAGATTTCCATGTTGGATGCCGGCACCCGGCTGTTGCCAATGTTCAGCGATGAATTGGCAGAATACGGGGTCAACCTGGTTAAGAGCTTAGGCGTCGACATCATTACCGATGCCCGGGTGCAAGAAGTGGCACCGGGCAAGACAATTTACGTCTTCGGCAAGGATGAAGAACAAACACCACACGAACTGACGGCCAAGACCATCATTTGGACGACCGGGGTTTCTGGGAGCCCATTAGTCGACGCCGCTGGCTTAAAGGCACGGCGGAGCCGGGTCATTCCAACCGAACACTTAACCGATGCGGACCACGACGATCTTTACATCATTGGTGACGTAGCAGCGGTGATGCCACCGGATGGCCAGCGTCCTTACCCAACGACAGCCCAAATTGCCTTAGCAATGGGTAAGTACACGGCTGCCGACCTGGCCAACGTCTTGAAGACGGGCAGTCACTTAAGCGAAGGCTTTGTCTACAAGTCCTTAGGGACCGTCGCTTCCGTCGGCAACACCCGGGCCTTTGGGGTGGCAATGGGCCGCGAAACCAAGGGTTACCTGGCTTCAGCTACCAAGAAGATGATCGCCAACGAATCCCTGTACCGGATTGGGGGCTTAAAGGAAGTCTTCAAGAAGGGTCGCTTCGACCTTTACCACTAAAATTTCCCGCCGCTGGTAGTCTCAAGTCTGCCGATAGCAAAAAAGGATCCGCATTTGTAGTGCGGATCCTTTTTATGTTGGCTAAGTTATTCAGCTGGTAACGTCGCATACGCCATCCGTTTAATCATTGACGCTTGGGCCGGATACATCGCCGTTAATTCTTGCGCCGTCAACAACTCAAAGTCCCGGTAGTCAAAGCCCGGGGCCACCATGCAACTGACCAGAGCAAACCCCCGGTGAACTTCCGCCCCAAAGATCGTCCCTGCCGGCACCCGGGCTTGAAATTCTTGTCCCGCCGCCAAATCTGACCCCAAATGCAAGGCCTCATAGCTGCCATCGGGCATTAAGCAATGCACCGTCAAGGGCTGGCCGGCGTGAAAGTACCATAATTCATCATGCAAGAGCCGGTGCAAATGAGACGGTGAACTTTCGTCCAGTAAAAAATAAATCGAAGTATAGTCAAACCGTTGGGCTTGACTCGCAGGGTCCAAGCGCTGAGTGGCCGCATGAAAGACCTGCCGGTACCAACCACCCTCCGCGTGGGGCTGAAGATTCAATTGTTGAATGTAGTCGGCTTTTGTTAACATCTTAAATCACGTTCCTTTCACTTCTTTGCGTAACTCTAGAGCCAATTTTCGAACGCAATGCCTAACGCAAAGGTCACCACTTGCACCAGCGACCCCACCAGCAAAATCCGAATCGCCGCCGGAAAGGTTTCCTTTTTCACCTGCCGGGCCAGCAAGATCCGGGTTTGCTTGATGACAAACGGGATCAACAGCCAGGTGAATAACGTTGCCCAAGGCGTAAAACCCCAGCCAACGGCCAAGCCAAGCGCCACAAAGGCCAAGCCATTTTTAACCGCAAAGGCCCTCAAAGCCCATTTTTTACCAATAAAGTGCACGATCGTAATCCGGCGGTTATCCTCATCTTCTTGCTGATCACAAATGTTATTGGCGAGCAACAAATTTGAAATCCAGAGTTCATCTGGCAAAGCCACTACGAAAATCACCAATAAGCTAAAGGGATCCCACACAAAATGCTGGTAGGCATTGAGATAGACACTGATCAAGGTGATCATAAAACCCATGGTAAAACCGGAGAAAAATTCGCCGACCGGCAGCCCCGACAACGGAAACGGCCCAGACGAGTAGGCAATGCCCACCGCAAAGCAAAAGACCCCCATTGCCAAGAGCGGCCAACCGACCTGGCTGACCAAATACAACCCCAGCAGGGCCGCCACTAGCACAAAGCTGACCAGCAGCCAAAAAACCAAGCGGGGATTAAGCTTTTCGCGACCAATAATATTGGTATTTTGCTGGTAATCTGCGGTATCAACCGCGTGGGTATAATCGTGATAATTATCCAACATATCGACGGCCATATTAAACAGCAACATGGCCACAAAAAAGAGCACCATCAAGCTCCAATTCACACTGTGAAAATAGTAATAGCTCAAGCACAAGCCCAAGAGTGCGGGCAGTACACTGGCCGTTTTGGCCTTAATCTCAACTAATTCCAAAAAAACTTTAACTGACAATTCAACCCCTCTTTTCCATTATGATCTTACACTAATTTTGATCGCAAAAAAAGAAGCTGGGAAAATTCATTTTTCCGCAGCTTCTGGCTTACTATGTTTAACCATTACTGGGCCTTGCGCCGGCCGTTTTGTAAGATATAAATGGCAATCAAGACCAACACGATCCCGAGGACTTCAAAGAAATTGATAGCCAAGTGAAAGAAGATAACACTTAAAATCGTGGTCATGATTGGCTGCAAGGCATCCATGATACTAACGACATCCGACGGGGCCAGGCGACTGGCATATAGCAACATCCCAAACGGCAGAATCGTCCCGAAGAAAATCACCGTCGCCACCGACGAAACCAACGTCGGGGTCAGCGGCGGCACACCGACCCAAAACGGGTGTAAGAGATTAAAGAAAAGCCCGGCAATCATCGTCCCCCAGCCCAAGACGACCAAGGGGGGATTAGTGGCACTGGCTTTTTGGGGCAAGACCACATAAAAGGCGGCGGTAATCCCGGAGCCTAACCCCCACAGTAAGGACACCAACGGCACGGCCAAGTGGGTCAAATCACCGCGGGTGATACAAAGCAACACTCCTACCAAGGCCACTAAAAAGGCCAGCAAGTCACTGCGCAAGGGGCGATTCCGATAGAAGAAAATCCCCCCTAAGACAATGAATAACGGTGACAAGTACTGTAAGATCGTCGCCGTCGATGCATTCCCGGTTTGAATCGAGTAGTAGAAGGTAATCAGATTCGCGGCCAGCCCAAATAACCCATAGGTCACAACCGACAGCAAGGCCGCCTTTGTCTTAAAAACATTGAAAATCTGACCACGGTAAATTACCGCACTCAATAGCAACAAGATGACCCCCGTCACCGTCGTCCGGGTCGAGAACATCCAGGGGCCCGGCACCGCTAAGTCTTGCGAAATCAGCTGCAAAACCGTCCCGGAAATCCCCCAACTCAAGGAGGCAAACCCAGCCCAGGTCATCCCCTTAATTACTTGGTTATTATTCATCACTAACCCTCCGTTTTCAGCAATACAAATATCTTACCATTATCGGATCAGCTGATACCAATAATTAAACCAAAAGCAGCCAGAGGAAAGTTTCCCCTGGCTTTTGCTTAAGAAAATTAATTTTGCTGGAATAAACCCTTAACCCAGTTAACTAAACGTTGGAACCAATTCGATGCCTGGTTGGCCGCTTGCTTTCCTGAGTCACTATTTAGCCAGTTTTTCGCCTTATTCATCAAATCCCCGGTTGAATTCTTCACGTTGTTGATCGTGTTGGTCACGTTGGTTACGTAAGTCTTAGAAGAAGCAATCGGTGAATTCTGGAAGTTCACTAGCGAGCCGGCAATCTGACTTTGTTGGTTGGCCGTGGTTTGATCAGCCACCCCGCGTTTTTCTAGCGCCTGCTTTAAAATCACTTCAATTTGCACTTTGGTCAGGTTGTTTCCCTTTTGCTTTTCTTGCGCCACTTGCTTGGAAGTATCCCCGACGGCGGCCATCAATTTTCCGGCATAAGCTTGGTCATCACTGTTGGCATCAATCGCCGCTTGCGTCGCTGTTAACACGGAATTAGCCGCCGCAGTATTTTGGGTATCCAATTGGTGCCCATCGGCCGCAAAGGCCTTATAAACCCCGGTTAAAGCTGATTCCCCTGAAACCGCCCGGTTCGCGGTAACAGTAATCGTAATATCCGTTACACCGGCCATCTGGGCCACCATCGCGTATTGTTGGGCCGTAACTTTGGTAATGTTGCTTTGCCCGTTATACTTTTTCACGTTTACCTTGACCCCGGAGCCGGGATCCGTCGGGGCAATTGCCACCGAAGAAATCATCGACGCATCCGTCGCGGGTGCCCCGTGGCTGATATAAGTTGCGTAGTCCTGCCCCGTCGCCGTTAATTTCGTAAAGGACGAATCAACATCCATCACATCATTCAGGTTGGCATACACGCTTTGGGGCGCCCCTGCCCCATAAACCACATAGGCCTGATTTAAAGACGCCGTTTGTTGGCTTGATCCCGTTTGCGCAGCTTGGACCGGCGTTGGTAAAACCAAGGCCTGACTGACCGGCCCGGCCGCCGTAGCCACAATCGCCGCTGTCAAAACGATGGCTAAGGTCCGTTTGGTATTCTTCATCGTTATCACCCTCACCTAATTTATCATCAGTTTGTTATTCATTTTAGCATGCCCGCGTTCCTTCCACCTTGCTTTTACGGAACTTGAGGTAAATTTAAGCTTTCGGCTCGCGCGGTTGATCGGCCAACTTGAAAATCGGAATATGGGGCGTCGGTGCCGACGACTCCGCCGCACTGGGCGCGGCCTTTTGTTCGGCAAACCGGCGCAGATCCGCTTCGATTGCCGCCACCGTGGTTAACTTCCGATGACGCCAGTTCATTAAAATCCGATCCATGTAACGAAAACTAAACTTCCCATTGAGGACCGTTTCGCGCAAGGCCAATTCGATAATCGCCGGCTCGTAATGATCCTTGGTCAGCCAATCGTTCACCAGGTTGATCTCCATCGGACTCAATAAACGGCCAAAACCACTCTCCAATTGCTTAAAGAGACGCTCTTTGGCATCCTGGGGGGCTGACTGCTCCGGTGTTGCGTTGAAGTGGTCTGGTTGCTCTAAGTACTGTAACAACCGAGCGTGAAGGGGACTGAAGTCATACACTTCCGCTTCTTGGCCCGCCGCATTTTTTTGCAACCGTTGGGCCAAAAAATGGTGACTGACCAATTCATGAATCAATTCATAAACTTGACTGGTTTCCGTCCCTAAGTGCGTCGCAATTTGTTTAATATTGGGCAACTGGCCCATATCCAGGTAACTCTTTAACTCCAGATAAACCATCAGTTCACTGGTGCTCATCCCCAAGTCATGGTAGTGGTGCAAGAGGAGGTTGCTGACCGTCGTTTGGCCAGCTTGCAAGTATTTTGATAAGACATCAACCATTGTTCTTTCCTCTCTAAGGGGGCCATCCCCCATCGCCGCGTCAACAAACCGGGGTCGGAAACGCTGCTTGTTTTCCGACCCCGGTGATTAAAAAATTCGATTGGTGAGTTTAAATTGAAATTACGGGTATAAACGGTTCAGCATCCGTGGGAACGGGATCGTCGTCCGCAAGTGATCCTGCAAGGTAATCCAACTCAAGAACCGTTCTAACCCTAAACCAAAGCCTGAGTGTGGCACTGACCCATACTTGCGCAAGTCTAAGTACCAAGCATAATCCTTTGGATCTAACCCAGCATCCTTAACGGCTTGCAATAAGGTGTCGTAGTCGGTCTCCCGTTCGGAGCCCCCAATAATTTCCCCGTAACCTTCTGGGGCCAACAAGTCGGCACAAACGTACACGTCATCCCGGGTTGGGTGTCCCTTCATGTAGAACGGCTTGATCGACTTCGGGTAGTTTAAAATAAAGACGGGCTTGGAGAAGTGATCCGCTAAGAAGGTTTCTTCTGGCGAACCAAAGTCGTCCCCCCATTGAACATCCAGCCCACCTTTTTGCAACAATTCAATTGCTTCATCGTAGCTGATCCGTGGGTATGGCGTTTGGGTAAATGGCTTCAAGGTTTCTGGATCCCGCCCCAAGACTTCCAGTTCGTGGCTGCAATCGTCAATCACTTTTTGCACCAAGTAGGCCACGTATTCTTCTTGAATTTCCAAGCTTTCTTCTTGGTGCATAAAGGCCATTTCTGGTTCAATCATCCAAAATTCAATCAGGTGCCGCCGCGTCTTGGACTTTTCAGCCCGGAAAACCGGCCCGAAGGAGTAAACCTTGTTTAAGGCCAAGGCACCAGCTTCTTCATACAATTGACCAGATTGGGACAAGTAAGCATCTTGTTCAAAGTATTTGGTGTGGAACAGATCCGTCGTGCCTTCCGGGGCATTCCCGGTCAGGATCGGGGGATCAATCTTGGTAAAGCCATGGTCACCAAAGTATTCGTAATTAGCCCGGATCACCCGGTCGCGAATCTTCATCATCGCTTGGGGCTTTGAAGAACGCAACCACAGGTGGCGGTTATCTAACAGGAAGTCAATCCCGTGTTCCTTGTTGCCAATCGGATAGTCTTCACTGGCATCGATCACTTCGATGTCTTCAATTTGAATTTCGTACCCAAACTTGGAACGGGTATCTTCATGAATTTCCCCGATCACCCAGAAACTGGCTTCTTGGCGCAATTCGTGCTTGGCCAATTCAAAAACTTCTGGGGTGACCTTATTCTTTAACAAGACCCCTTGGAAAAAGGCCGTCCCATCCCGCAATTGCAAGAAGGCAATCTTCCCGCTGGATCGCTTATCCGTTAACCAAACCCCAATCTTCACCCGTTCGTTAACGTGGTGTGGGGCATCAATAATGTTAATTGTTTGCACTCCTGATTCCTCCAAATATTCTATAGGTTGTTGATCCGTTGAACGTAATGACCAGTCTTAAAGCTAAGCAAATCATAACACAGCGCTCCTTGCGCATTCTTGTAGGTAACCTCCCAGACGACCCGGTCATTAAAAATTCCCGGCGCCACCTTTAAAACCCGCTTAACGGCGCGATCTGCTCGCACCTTCGCCACGGCTTGCTGACTGGTTAAGCCACTGGCCTGCTTGACCACCCTTAATTTGCCCCCCGTCTGGGGAACGATCACTAAAATGGGCTGGTGTTGCCGATTCTGCCCACTTACCGTGTAGTAAGTGTGATCGCGATTGTAGACGTAAAAGTGATCAAAGGACCGCAAATCTGCATACTTTTTGGCCAGACTAACGGCTTGGCGCTGGGCACTGGTCTTGGGTTGGGTTGCAATTGCAAACGAACCCCAAGCAACCAGGATCAGTACCAAAACCGTCATTAAGCTTCGAATCAGCACTTGCTTACCCGAAACCCGGCTTTTTTGACGTTGAACATCTCGCCGACTTTGCATAAAAGCCTTCCTTCCTAAACAATATCAGTAAAAGTTTATCACAGATTTCCGAAGGCGAATAGAGATTAATTGATTTTTAAAGTTTCGCTGAGCCGGCGGTTTGCAAAAAAGCCGCCGTGGCAGAACTCAATTCCGCCGTGGGCACTTCCACTTGCGGTAAGCCCGCCGGTAAGGCCCGTTGCATGGTTTGCCCATACCGCTTGGTTACCAACCGGGGATCTAACACTACCGCCACCCCCGTATCCGTCGGCGTGCGCAACAGCCGCCCGACCCCTTGGCGCAACCGAATAATTGCTTGGGGCAAAGAATAGTGATAAAACGGGCTGTGCCCTTGTTGCTTCATTAACTCATACCGTGCTTGATTTTCCAATTGGGTCGGGGCCGCAAATGGTAAGCGGGTAATAATCAGCAACTGGAGCTGATTATCGGGCAAGTCAATCCCTTCCCAAAAGCTGGCCGCCCCCAAGAGGATCGAATTATGCCCACTGCTGAACTGTTTGAGCAATTTCGCCCGGTTGCCGTTAACCCCTTGGGCCAGAATATCGCGTTGATTAAAGACCGCCGTTTGTCGCAAATAGCCATACACGGCCTCAATGGTTTGCAAAGAGTTAAACAACACCATCGTTTGACAATCCGTTGCCACGGCCAAATCAGCAATCGTCTGTGCCAGGTACTGGTGATAGCTGGCTTCTTCGTGGTCCGTTGGGCTAGGCGCGTCACTGGCGACCAAGAGTTTGGCCTGATGTTCATAATCAAAGGCTTCCGGCAAGCGTTTGACCTTCACCGCGGCTTTCTCCAGATCCAACTGGTCAAAAATAAAGGCGGAGCGGTTGGAAGTAAATAAGGTCGCACCGGTAAACAATTGATGCGTAAAGTGGGCGTAGACTTGCTCGCGCAAGAAGTGGTTGGCCGCTAACAGCCCCCCCGTTAAGGTCAAGGTCGTTGTCTCGCTTCCCTGCCGGGCCCGGAGCCAAAAGAGGGTCAGTTGATCGGGTTGGTCGGCCAGCCGTTTCAATTCGTGTAACTGATCATCCACGGCCACTAACTGCGCCAATTGGCTGGCAAATTGATTCATTAAATAACGGTCCTGACCTAACCATTGCGCTTGGCGTTCCGCAAACAAATGTTGCAAAGCGCTAAAATGCAGCTTTAAACTGGCCAAATCCTGTTCAAAGGCTTCACACAGGGGATGCGCTGGATCCAATAAGACGCTGAGCTCCGCACTTGGTAAGACCTGTTCAATAAAGGTACCCGTGGTAGCTGACGGTGGCGTCAATTTGGTTAATAAGGCCGCGGCCAGGTCACTAACCGTTTGTTTCAGGCCGGCCAGATCCGCTTGCATCAATTCAACGTTGTAAGCCGCCAGTGGCAACTTAGCAAATAAACTCCGCAAGTTGGGCACATTAGTTGGATTAACCAAGGCCGCCAGCTGATTGAGCAGTAAATGCCATTCCGCAAACGCCAATTGGTGCCGCGCCTGTTTCAAAACACTTTGGGCCAGGTGTTGCGCTTCATCAACCACCAAATAGGTCGTTGGCGCCAGGGCGCCCAGTTCAGCCGCATGGGCAACTAAGTAAGCTTGGTTCGTGACGATAATCGGTGCATAGGCTAATTGCCGCTGGCGATAAACCAAGAAGTCATCGCGATAAAAGGGATCTTCACTGGCTAAGTTTGCCAAACCGGTGTGGCGAACTTCTGCCAAATACGGACTCTTTTGCGCCGTTAGATTCAATTCATCCAAATCGCCCGTCGTCGTCGTTAACAACCAGACCAACAATTGGGCTTTTAAAAACTGGCTGAGTTGTGAATCTTCGTTTACCGTTAGGGAGTGGGCAAATTTGCTCAGACTAAGGTAATGGGCGTTGCCTTTGACCATCACGGCCCCGCTGAAATCCGGTAATAATTGCCGCAACTGCGGCAAAGCCGTCGTCATTAATTGACTCTGCAACAGGTTCGTGGCCGTAGCGACAATCACTTTACCAGTTGGTTGCGCTAAATACGTCAGGGGAACTAAGTATCCCAGACTCTTGCCCACCCCGGTCCCGGCTTCAATCATAATCTGCCGGGCGTGATCACGCGTAAAGTAGTTATAAATCGCGTTCATCATTTTCGCTTGCAAGGGCCGGTAAGTCAGTAGATCACCAAACAACCGCTGCTTTTGGCGCTTCGTCAACGGAAAAGCTGGGGGCGTCTTGGGCGTAGCCACGCTGAGCGGCCGTTTTTTATGCAACACCAAGCCGTGACTAACGTAGTGGGCATCATCTAAGGCTACGGGGTGACTTTGGCGGTATTGCGCCGCCCGGTCAAGCAATAAGCGGGTTTGCAGGGGCAGTTGCAGCTGCAAGGCCACTAATTTATTCAGCGTTAAAGTTGGCAACGCTTGCAAACGTTGTAACAGATCAATCAACAAGTGCGCGGTCGCCTCCGCATCCGATACCGCGCTGTGGGGCTGATCGTGTTCAATCTGGAGTTTGGCGCTCAAATCCCGCAAGCGATAACTCTTCGCCGTTGGCAAGAGCAACTGGCTCAAACTAACGGTATCAACGGCCGGAATCTGCAGCTTGGGCAGACCGATCCGTTGAAATTCCGCGTTTAAAAAGGGAAAATCAAAATTAACGTTGTGGGCCACAAAGATTGTATCCGCTAATAAACTTTGTAAGGTTGGCGCAACTTCTTCAAAGAGCGGGGCCGCTTTGACATCCGCGGCCCAAATTCCGGTTAACTGGCTGATTGAGCGCGCAATTGGTTGTTCGGGATTGACCTTAGTCTCAAAGTGATTAATCAACTGGCCATCTTGTACCAACACACAGCCGATTTGGATGATCCGGTCCCCCTTTTTAACGTTGGTCCCGGTCGTTTCTAAATCAACGACCGCGTAAATTGGGCCCCGGGGCGTTTTCTTTTTTTGCATTGCAATTCGTTCTTTCTTCCTAAACTTACCGCGACCAAAACCTGACCGTTCAGCCCAGCTGGTACGGGGTGGTCACAGCATCATAAATTTAAGTCCACTATACCATACCCCACCCGGGCAATCGAGTTTCGGTAAAGTGCTTCAGATGAATTTCCCTGTTGTAGATACTTAATGGTAGAATAGACAGTAGTTATTTTTAGAAAGCAGGTTGAAACAACTTGAAAAATTCAGGTTATGGACAAAGTCACGCTAAATTAATTTTTATTGGTGAACACAGCGTTGTGTATGGTCAACCAGCAATTGCCCTTCCCTTAGCTTCAATTAAAACCACGGTCACCCTGAGCCGGCAAAGTGGCCCCGCCACCATCGAAAGCCGCTATTTTACGGGGCGCTTAAGTGAGCTGCCAGCCCCGATGGCCGGGATCGGTCAATTAATCCACCGACTCCAAGTACACTTTCACGATGATGGCAACTGGGCGATGTTGATTACCAGCCAAATCCCGGCTGAACGGGGGATGGGCTCTTCGGCCGCGGCCGCGATTGCGATTATCCGAGCCTTCTTTGATCTTTATGACGCGCCTCTGTCCCGGCCCGAATTGTTAAAATGGGCCGACATCGAAGAACAAGTCACCCACCGCAGTCCCAGCGGTTTAGACGCCGCCATGACCAGTGCCGACCGGCCGTTATGGTTTGTCCGGGGCCAGGCTGGGGTGCCGATCGACCTTGATTTAGATGCTGTCCTGGTGATCGCCGACTCTGGGGTGCACGGGGCGACGAAAGAAGCGATTGCCGCCGTCAAACAAGAATTGACCTTACACCCAACCACCGCGAAAGAAGCCCTAGTCGATCTCGGCCAGCTGGCAGAACAAACCAAACATTTTTTGGCCACCAACCAACCTAACGCGCTTGGGGCGGTCTTAGATAAGGCCCAGATCAACCTGGCCACCCTCAACGTCAGCGATCCAACGTTAGATCGTTTGATTGCCACGGCCAAAGCCCACGGGGCCCTTGGCGCGAAACTAACCGGGGGCGGCCGGGGCGGATGCTTCTTTGCCCTGGCTGCCGATCTGTCCCAGGCTCAACACCTCGCCCAAGCGCTGCAAACCGCCGGCGCCACGCAAACCTGGCTCCAACCCTTAAAAGCATCGGCACTCAGCACTGACTAACCAAAGGAGGATACTTCATGATGAAAGCAACCGCCCGTGCGCATACCAATATCGCCTTAGTCAAATACTGGGGGAAAAAGGATCCCACTTTGATGCTGCCCCAAACGGACAGCCTTTCCCTCACCTTGGATCGCTTCTACACCACCACTAGCGTTGAATTTGATCCTACGTTAGCAGCCGACCAAATTCAAATCGACCAGGCACCGGCCGCCCCTAAAGTGGCCCAACGCGTCAGCCAATTTTTAGACCTGGTCCGTCCCCAAGGTTGTTTTGCCCGGGTGGCATCGGTTAATAATGTCCCGATGGCAGCCGGTTTAGCTTCTTCGGCTTCGGCCTTTGCGGCCCTCGCGGCGGCGGCCAGTTGGGCTCAGGGGCTGCACCCGTCCCGCACTGAGCTGTCCCGCTTAGCGCGGCGGGGCTCGGGCTCGGCAACCCGCTCAATCTTCGGGGGCTTGGTTGAATGGCACGCTGGCCATGATGACCAATCATCCTTTGCCGAACCGATTCAAGAACACGTTGATTTTGGTTTGGAAATGCTGGCGATTCTCCTGGATACGCGCCAAAAAAAGATCGGCAGCCGCCGGGGCATGCAACACGTTGTGGCCACCTCGCCTTACTATCCCACTTGGCGGGAAGTGGTCGCGCATGACATGGCAGCCATGAAGCTGGCGATTGCCGCCCAAGATATTGATCAAATCGGGCACTTAGCCCAAACCAATGCGCTCCGGATGCACGCCTTGAATTTAGCGGCTGACCCTGGCTTCACCTATTTTAATGCCGCCACGCTTAAAGCAATGGAAACCATTGATCACTTGCGAGAAACGGGCGTAAGCTGTTATTATACGATGGATGCTGGTCCGAACGTGAAAGTAATTTATGATCGTCGTGACCGGGAAACGATATTAACGGCCCTCACCCCCCAGTTTGGCGCTGACCACCTGGCCGTCGCTAAACCTGGGCCTGGGGTAGAGGAATTAACAGATGAGAGGGATTCTTTAATTTGATTACCGCAAAAGCACCAGGCAAATTATATATCGCCGGGGAGTACGCCGTGGTTGAAAACGGCTACCCGGCGATTCTTGTTGCCCTTAACCAATTTGTCACTTGTACAATTTCTGAGACTGATGGACCGACTGGCCAAATCATCAGCCAACAATACCAAAACAGTGCCTTATCGTGGCGCCGCCAGGGGGACCAATTGGTGGTTGACAAACGCGACAACCCCTTTTCTTATATTTTGGCAGCCATTGCCGTAACTGAAGAATATGCCAAAGCCTGCGGACGGGACTTGCGGGTCTTTAAAATGCAAATCGACAGTCAATTAGACAACCAAAGTGGTCGCAAATATGGGTTGGGTTCTTCTGCTGCGGTCACCGTTGCCACGGTCAAAGCGCTTTGCCAATTTTATCAATTGACGGTTAGCAAGGCCCAAACCTTTAAGCTGGCCGCAATCGCGCACTTCTCCGTCCAGGGCAATGGTTCCTTGGGCGATGTGGCCGCGTCGGTTTACGGCGGTTGGATTGCCTATCATTCATTTGACCGGCAGTGGCTGGCCAACCAACGGGGCATTTTACCCCTACCGACGTTGTTACAACTCCCCTGGCCCAATTTAGCCATTGAACCATTAAAAGTCCCGGAGCGCTTAAAATTAGTGATCGGCTGGACCGGCAAGCCAGCCTCCACTTCTCAATTAGTGGACAAAATTGCGCTCTTTAAAGCTGAGCACCAAGCAGAATACCACCAATTCTTGGAAAACAGCCGGCGGTGTTTAAAAGCGATGATTGCCGGCTTCCAAACCAATAATCTATCGGCCATTCAAGATCAGATTCGGACCAATCGAATTCTGTTGGCAAACCTGGCGAAGCGGTCCGGGGTCGCCATCGAAACGCCCTTACTCAAGCAGCTCTGCCAAATTGCGGAACAATTCGGTGGTGCGGCCAAGACTTCTGGCGCGGGTGGTGGGGACTGCGGCATTGTCGCGATTGACCACCAAGCTAACCTAGCCGAACTGACCAATGCTTGGCATCGAGCGGGCATCGAGCGCTTGCCCCTGACCGTCCATTTTGTTGCTGAACCCTAAGCTCCCGGAGGATCGTTATGGAATCAATTCAAGCCCACCGCAAGGTCGAACACCTCTCCTTGGCTGAAAAGCAATACGCCTTAAGCCATGCTGAGCATCCCTTCGACCAAGTCCGGCTAATGCCCAAGGCCTTACCCGAGACGACGGTCGCTGCGGTCGATTTAAGGACCACCGTTGGCGAGCTGACGTTAACGCAGCCTTTCTTTATCGAAGCCATGACGGGTGGCAGTCAGCAATCCACCCGCATCAACCGCCAATTGGCCCGGCTAGCCAAGCGCCATCACTTAGCCATGGCGACCGGTTCCATGAGCATCATCTTTAAGGATCCGGCTGCCAAGGCTTCCTTTACTTGCTTACGGGAAGAAAACCCCACCGGCCTGCTCTTCGCTAACCTCGGCGCCGGTGCCAATTTAGCCCAGGCCCAAGCGGCAGTGGATTTAATCAAGGCCGATGCCTTGGAAATTCACCTGAATGCCGCCCAAGAAACCGTCATGCCCGAAGGCGACCGGGCTTTTCTGTGGCGGGACCACCTTCGCGAGATCATCACTCACCTTCCAGTCCCCGTAATTATCAAAGAGGTCGGCTTTGGGATGACCAGCCAATCCATTCAAGAATTGGCAGAACTGGGAGCCACCATCGTAAACGTTGCCGGCCGCGGCGGGACAAACTTTGCCATGATCGAAGACCGCCGCAATCATGAGGAATCCTTTGCGGACCTGTATGATTTTGGCCTGACGACTCCCGAAAGTCTCTTGGAAGCCCGCCGGGTAGCAGCAAGCACCCGCCCAACGATCTTAGCCAGCGGTGGGATTACTTCCCCGCTGGATGTGATGAAGAGTCTGGCCCTGGGTGCCAAGGCTGCCGGGGTCGCGGGTTACTTCCTTCATTGCTTATTACGCCAAGGTGAAACCGGGCTTGATCAAGAGCTCAGCCATTGGACCCGGGAACTAAAACGGTTGTATGCTTTGCTGGGCATTCAGACGACCGCAGACGCTGACCAAATCGAAACGGTTTGGGACAGTAACTTAACCAATTTTTGGCGGCAACGCACTAGCCAAAGGAATAGCGAATTCTAAAAAAGAGCGGGAATTCCCGCTCTTTTTTAGAATCGACTTAGAAACGTAGCCCCTTCGGGTAGAAATTTTTTAAAATCCGGTTGGCAACCTTCCCCCAACCACAACTGTGATTTTGACACACGACTAACGCCCAGCCATCGGGAGCTTCAAACGGTAAGGCTTCCCCGTGGACGTATGCTCGCCACTGTTCCATGGTTAAAGCTACCCGCTTTGTCACTTGCTCCGGCGCCAAGGCCAAGGCTAGTGCTAAGGCCGGTTCAAAGCGGCGTTTTTTCAACGTTCCTAAGTGCAAACCCGGCCGCAAAACCGACAAGCCATTCAATGTTGGCATCGCCGTGGGAACTGCATATACCTGATCGCCAAATTTAACCAGCCGCTCCAGCTCAAACGATGGTACCACTTGGTCAAACCACGCTTGGACCAAGGCAAATTCGGCCTTACTCAACCGTAATGCGCCGTTGGTTTGGCGCTTTTTATTTTTGCGAGCTGGTTTAGGGGCCAGCGCTGGCCGTTGGTCAACCAACTTCGCAATAAAGTGGCCTTCCCCCGCGAAATGGTGCGGAAACAAGCGACAAGTTTTGACTAAAGCCGGATTGCCATCGGCCCACGATGGCCGACCATCGTCCATTCCCGCGGTCTTTTCAATCGGGACTAAGGCTAAGTGCGGATATTCTTTAAGCAACCAGGCAATGACTTGTTCGTCTTCTTCCGGCGCAAAGGTACACGTTGAATAAACCAAGGTCCCGCCCGGCTTCAACATCGTCAGCGCTGAAGCCAAGATTTTCTTTTGCCGGTTGGCACACTCCGCCGGATAGGTGGGAGTCCAATATTCAATCCCCGCCGGCTCCTTGCGAAACATCCCTTCCCCAGAACACGGGGCATCCACCAAGATCCGATCAAAAAACTGGGAGAAATGAGGCGCTAACTGATCCGGGGCTTCATTAGTTACGACCGCATTTTTCGCCCCCCACCGTTCCAGGTTTTCCGCCAAAATTTTCGCCCGCTTGCTAAAAATTTCGTTGGCAACCAATAAGCCCGTATCGTGCATTTGAGCCAATAAATGGGTGCTCTTGCCCCCGGGAGCCGCACACAGGTCCAAGACCCGCTCACCCGGCTGTGGTGCAACTACTTCACCGACGGTCATCGCTGATGGTTCTTGACTGTACACCCAGCCGGTTACGTGGTCTAAGCTTTTACCGTTGACTTTGCCAAACCAACCATTTTTAACGTGCGTAGTCGGGCCACTGGCAGCCGCGATGCTGGCCGTCGGCTGACCATTTTTGAGCGGATTGGTCCGAAAACCACTTTGACTCGGCTGGTCAAAGGTCGCCAAAAAGGCCGGCGCCTCCGCGCCGAGCAGGTGTTGGTATTTTTCAATAAAGGCAGCGGGTAATTGCAAATTGCATCGTTCCTTCCAAATTAGTTTCCGATCCATTGTACCGCCCTGCTTCATGTGACGCAATCATTTCCTTTCGTGGTATAATAATTAGCACGCTGAAACGAAAGGACGACTGCTATGCAACGCCACTTAATTGCCTTGGACCTGGATGGCACCACGTTAAACCGCCATTCGCAACTTGATGCTGAAACGATTGCTACGCTCCACCAACTGGAACGGGCGGGCCACGTAGTCGTGATTGTTACCGGCCGCCCCTACTTGATTTCCCAACGGATCTACGACCAGCTCCATTTGACCTCGCCGATGGTGAACTTTAATGGGGCCTTGACTCACATTCCCCACCAAAAGTGGGCGGGAGAAAAAATTGCGAAGGTCTCCCGGCAAATGAGTTTAGACCTGTTGGATGCCAAAGACGAGCTGGGATTAAAAACCTTAGTCGCCGAAGATAAACTTCACGTGTGGGCCGATCATCCAACTGATATGTTACCAGAATTTTTGCCCACCACTTTACGCCAAGACCAGTACCTAAACGCGCAAAACCTGTTAAACGACCCGATTGCCCTGACCATTGAATACACCCCTGAACAAAAGCAACGCGTCTTAAACCAAATCGACCAACGCTACGGCCAACTGGTCGAACCCCGGGTGTGGGGCGGGCCTTATGAAATCATGGAATTGATTCACCGCGGCATTCACAAGGAAGATGGTTTGGACCACGTCGCTAAATTCTACCAAATTGAGCGTCAAAACATCATTGCCTTTGGGGACGAGCATAATGACTTGGAAATGTTGGATTACGCCGGCCGCGGGGTGGCAATGAAAAACGCCATCGCGGTCATCAAAGCCGTGGCGGATGACAAAACCGAGTATGACAACGATCACGCCGGGGTCGCCCGGTACTTAAAGAAGTATTTCAAACGGGATTTAGCCGACCTAAATTAAAAAGAGAGCGCCAATCACCAGGCCTAATTTTACCAGTGGTGATTGGTCCTCTCTTTTTTTAGGCTTGGTCAGGCGTCAAAGTAATCGTCCGCAAGCGATCCGTTACAAAGTGACGGGGTTTTAATTCATGCGCCGGATGACCGATCGCGATGGCGACCACCGGTACATAATCGGTTGGCAAGCCAAGCGCCGTGCGGGCGGCGACTGAACTTTCAATCCCGCCCTTGAGCGCCCCTAAAATCGTGCATGAGGCCAGGCCCAACTCACTGGCCTTGAGCTCAATATTTTGGGCGATCATCCCCGCACTAAGGTAACCCGCCTGATTGGTTAAGGTCGTTGATAACACAATTACCACCGGGGCCCCATAAAAGGGGTGCCCCGTATCGGCAGCTTCTAACTCATCAATCACCTGGCGATCGGTTACAACCGTCAGTAAGTATTCATTGTACCGCCCTCGCGCTACTGGCGCGTAGCTGGCGGCTTCTCTCAAAGCTGCCAGCTGATCCGGGGCAACCGGGGTCGCCTTAAACTCCCGGTTGGCCTGCCGTAATTGAATTGCCGTCGTTAGATTCATGCTCATTCCTCCAATCTATTTTCATTCTACCGCAGAAACCGCTTTTTCGCTTGTTATTATCCCTTTTAAATGTTAAATTAGAATTAAGTTAAAAATTAATTAAATCAAGGGGTTGATGATATGTCACGAAAGGTTGCTGTAATCGGGGATGGCCACGTCGGCGAAACGGTGGCCCACCACTTGGTTGTGGCTGGTTTAGTTGATAAGTTAGTCTTGTTTGACTTAAACGAAGGCAAGGTCAAAGCTGACGCGATTGACTTTAAAGATGCCATGGCCAACCTGCCACACCACGTAGAAGTCACCTACAACGATTACGCGGAGTTGGCTGATACTGATATCATCGTGTCGGCGCTGGGGAATATTAAACTCCAAGACAATCCAGACAACGATCGCTTTGCGGAGTTGCCATACACCAGCCAACAAGTAAAAGCAGTCGCCAAGCAAATCAAAGCGGCCGGCTTCCACGGTAAGTTGGTGGTGATTACCAACCCGGTAGACGTGATTACCATGCTGTACCAAGAAGGAACCGGCTTACCTAAGGAACACGTGATTGGGACGGGGACGCTCTTGGATTCGGCGCGCATGAAGCACGCGGTGGCTGAGGTGTTAGACCTTGATCCGCGCTCCGTCGTTGGTTATAACCTTGGCGAACACGGCAATTCCCAATTTACGGCTTGGTCAACCGTCCGGGTATTGGGAAAGCCCATTACCGAAATTGCGGCTGAAAAGGGGCTGGACTTAGTCGACCTGGATAAAAAAGCCCGCGAGGGTGGCTTTGAAGTCTTCTACGGTAAGAAATATACCAGCTACGGAATTGCAACTGCGGCGGTGCGTCTGGTTGAAACGATCTTCTCAGATGCCCACAGTGAACTGCCTGTTTCTAACTACGTAGCAGAATACGGCCTCTACCTTTCCTACCCTGCCATTGTGGGGGCCGATGGGATCCTTGCCCGGGTGCCATTGAATTTGACCGATGAGGAACTTGCCAAGTTGCAAGTCTCTGCGGACTACATTAAGACTAAATTCGAAGAAAGCAACGCGAAGTAAGCAAAAAGCATTTGGTGCCCTCTGGTTGGCACCAAATGCTTTTTAATTATTGGCGCCGAACCGGCGCTTTAATCCCCAGGAGACTTAATAATGTTAAACCGGCCAGCGCCCAATAATTCGGGGCCGTCCCGGTCTGCGGCAATTGCACAGCTTGGGTAGTTGTAGTTTGGGAGACGCTTGCTTGGGCTTGCTGTCCAGGCGCTTGAGCAGCCGCTAGCAGCTCAACTGGCGCATCCGTTAACAACGGGGTCAAGCCGGTTGGCGCCGGTGACGGCGTTGGTTGCTGCCCTGTTGTTTCCCCTTCACCAGCCGGCTTAAGGGCTGCGACTTGGGCCGCAGTCAGGTACACCTTCCGGTCGAGGGCCGGCATTTGAATTGGCGTCCCCCGCTTGGTCATGTCGGTAATATAATCAATAAAGGCTTCTGTATCTTGGCCGACAATCCCAACCAACTTGGTGTCTTTAAAGGCCGTGAAACTATCCCCGCCTCCGGCTAAAAAGTCGTTGATAACCACGTGGTAAGTTTGATCGGCTTGTAACGGAGTCCCATCGGATTTAAACATTTGCACCACCCGGTATGGTTGGTTAGGATCGGCCTGATCAGTATACGTATACTTCAAGCCCGCAATCTGCAAGTAGAATTTTTGCTCTTCATCATATTGTTGGTTCAAAGCAGCTTCAATCTGGTCACCCGTCATTTCCACCACGCGCAAAATGTTACCAAAGGGTTGCACGGCTTGGGCAGCGCCCCACGTGATGGACTTATCTGGCCCCACCACGATGTCGGCACGCACGCCCCCGGTATTGGTCAACGCAAAGTCGGCTGGCAACCCGGCTTTGCGGGCCTCGTATAATTGCCCATCAACCACAATTTCTCCGGCGCCATTCTCCATGGTTGGTGAATTATTCAGCCGCCCGGTGATGGTTTCAGCGGTTGCCGCTTGGCCAATTTGCTTGTTAATAATTGGGGCGACCCGTTGGTTGGCATCCGCCACAATCGCTTGTACCTTAGCATCGGCCTGCGTCGCCGGATCGTCAGTTTCTGACAAGACCGGATAAACATGGGCAACGACACTGTCGGCAACAAAATCATTCGTGGCTGGATCCAAATAACCGATAATGTCGTCATAGGCCTTCCCAGTATAAATGGCCTGCACCAAATGGGTTTGGCCTACCTTGGCATTGGCATACTGGTGAGAGTGCGCCGCCAAGTAAATATCAACGCTATTCGCTGGATCCAGTTGATTTAATTTTTGTAAAATATCGACCGCATCCCCCTTGGTCGTACCATTGCTGGAAGCCACCGCCGTGTGGGCCAACACCACAATCGCATTGACCCCCTGGCGCCGGAGAATTTGATCATACTTGGCAATCGTTTCGGCTTCATCCAAGATTTCGTAATCTTTGTAATTATCGTACAAGGTTAAAATTGGCAAGGAAGTCGTTTCAATCCCAATAAAGCCTAATTTGACCACCCGTCCATCGGCAGTATGAATTTCTTGAATCAAGTATGGCTGCAAGCCATCAGGGACTTCCCCCGTGCGTTTGTCAATTACGTTCGCCGTAATGATCGAAATCCCACTTGGTACGTGCGGGTAGGCCATTTCCGCCTCATTGTACTGTTTGGTTGGCGCTTGCCCGTTTACAATCCGCAAGTATTCGGGTAACCCTTCATCAAATTCATGATTACCTAGGGTCCCGATGGAAATCCCCATGGCTTTTAAAGCCTGCATGGTCGATTCATCTTGCAGTAGGGCTGAATTGGCTGGTGACGCGCCGACCATGTCCCCGGCTTCCACTCGAATCGTCGTTCCGGTCGGATTGGCCGCCTTAAAATCAGCTTCAGCCGCGTTTAAATAGCCCGCTAACCGGTCCGCGGTCCCCGTATTTTGGTAGGTGTGGCCATCAATCGTGGCTTTGCCGCCCATTTCCAAACCACCGTGGAAATCATTGATCCCTAAAATTTGCACCGGGACTTTGCCTTGGTAAGCAGCTGGGTTCGCCCAATCAGTGGTTTGACTTGGCTTGGCGGCTTGATCGTGGTTGGTCACCACCGGTACCGGCGCAGTTTGACTTGCCGTTGGCGACTGCGAGCTGGTGACTACGGCTCGATTGGCAATCACTGGTGAGGTGGTCGTATCAGCCTTGACCGCATTCACCCACAGGGAAAGTCCCAATAAAGTGGAGCCGCACATTAGCAACGACCGGGTTGTGGTTTTTCGCATTCGAATTCCTCCATCATTTCTTCATTACAGCTTCAACATTGTCATGAATATACCAAATCTTTAAAGCGCTTACAACAATGAGCGCTAAATTTATTAATCATTAAGATAGATGCATATTTAATTAGGGGCTAAGCTTGGGGCCCCGAGTTCAGAATTACGGAGACTAAAGCTAGACCATTGGCATAAAAACGAAAAAGGAAGCCGAAAAAGTGCAACTTTCCCGCCTTCCTTTACCAACTTCAGTCCGACACTTGTTACTTAGCGGCGTAAATCATTAAGGGAACCAATTCCCAAGCGATCCATTAACGGGGGCAGGTCAACCGCAATATGACCGCAAATGTTGAGGTCCTTAAAGTGCCCGGCCCCAATGGCTACGGCGTCGGCGCCCGCCATCATAAACTCAATTACGTCGGCAGCCGTTTCAATGCCACCCATGCCAATAATTGGCAGCTTGGTCGCTTGTGCAACTTGATAAACCATCCGCACCGCTAACGGCTTAATCGCTGGCCCTGAAAAACCTCCCATGCCGTTGCCCAAAACGGGTTTGCGGGTTTGAATATCAAGATGCAAGCCTAAGACCGTATTGATCAGACTCAAGCCATCCGCCCCACCCGCTTCGGCAGCTTGGGCGATTTCAACAATCGAAGTCACGTTCGGAGTTAACTTTACATAGGCCGGCACTTGCCCACTGACTTGCTTAACCGTTTGGGTCACCAATTCTACTTGGTGGGGATCAACGCCAAACGCCATTCCCCCAGTTGCCACGTTTGGACAAGAGACGTTGATTTCCAGTGCATCAACCAAACCCGTTTGTGCCAAGCGCCGGGCTACCATCCGGTAATCGGCCACCGTATCACCGCCAACGCTGGCAATTAATGGCAGGTAGGGATGGGCCTTTTTAAAGGCCGGAATTTTTTGCGTGGCGACGGCTTCCACCCCCGGATTGGTCAACCCCACCGAATTCATCACCCCGTCAACCAGTTTGGCCACCTGCGGCTGGGGATTGCCAGTCGTGGCCGTCGGTGTTGTGGTCTTCATTACGAAGGCCCCCAACTGATTAAAGTTGACTTGTTCAGCCCCAAAAGCATCCCCAAACCCAAAGGTCCCCGACGCGGGCATCAACGGATTACGTAACGACAAACCCGGCAAATTGACTGCTAAGCGTTCCACAATTGGGCCTCCTTTGCTTGGTACACGACCTCACCGGCCACCATCGTCAATAAATTTTTCCCTTGCAAGGGCCACCCGGTAAAGGGCGTATTGAGCCCCTTGGAATAGTAATCATGCTCCGTAAAGGTTACCAGCTGGTGCAAATCAAAAATCGCTAGATCAGCAGGTTGCCCCGGGGCCAAGCGCCCGGCACCCGTCAATCCAAAGCTTTGCGCCGGCTTCAGCGTCAACCAAGTCAACAACTGAGTTAACGTCACTTTGCCGGTTAAGACCAGGTGGGTATACAGTAACGGGAAGGCCGTCTCAAGACCCGTAATCCCGTTGGCGGCCGTGACAAAATCGGGGCCCTTGTCCGCTAAGGTGTGCGGCGCATGGTCCGTGGCAATCATATCAATCGTGCCATCCAACAAGCCCGCTAGCAAGGCGGCCCGGTCGGCTTGCCCCCGCAGGGGAGGATTCATCTTGTAATTGGTATTTTCCGCTTCAATCTCATCATCACAAAGCACGAGGTGGTGCGGACTGACTTCAGCCGTGACGTGCACTCCCGCCGCCTTGGCTTGACGAATCAGCGCTACGCTTTCCTTCGTAGAAACGTGGCAAACGTGATAATGGACCCCGGTCGCCTGAGCAAGGACCAGGTCGCGGGCCAATTGGGCTGATTCAGCGACCCCGGGAATTCCGGGAATGCCCAAGGTGGCGGCGCGCTGACCGGCATTAATGGCCCCGCCAAACAACAGCGAATCATCTTCCACGTGGGCGGCAAGGGGCAAACCCGCGGCTTGGGCAGCTTGCATCGCTTGGTACATCGTGCCAGCGGTTTGTACACCAGAGCCATCATTGGTTACGGCAAAGGCCCCGGCTGCTTTGACCCCGGCCATATCAACCAACTGATCGCCGGTCCGCCCCGTTGTAATCGTCGCATACTGAGCCACGTGGACCTTGGCTTGGGCTTGGTTCGCCTGGATTTGCGTGGCCACGCGCGCCGGGGTATCCGGGGCGGGAACCACATTGGGCATTGCCCCAACCGTCGTAAAACCACCGTGGGCGGCCGCCAGCGTACCAGTAGCGATCGTTTCCTTTTGGCTTTCGCCTGGTTCGCGTAAATGCACGTGCACATCGACTAAACCGGGTGTTACTAATTTTCCTTGGGCATCAATTACCACCTCTGCTGCTGGCAAGTTCGTCCCCAGTGCTTGGATTTTGCCCTCCTCAATTAACAACTCTGCGGGTTGCAACTCCCCCGCCAAAAAGACGGTTCCGTTGATAATTTTCGTTGCCATTAGGCCAGGCCCCCTAACTTCCGCCCCCGCAAGACGGCTTCCAGCATTGCCATGCGCATGAAGACCCCATTGGTCATTTGTTCAACAAAGGCCGATTGCGGGGCTTCCACCAGCTCACTGGCCAATTCGACCCCCCGGTTGATCGGGCCCGGGTGCATAATAATGGCTGACTTCTTCATTGCTTGGTAGCGGGCTTGATTAATCCCAAATTGTTGGTGGTATTGAGCGGCGTCAAAGCTGGCTTCATTTGCATCCCCAGCATGCCGTTCATGTTGAACCCGCAACAGCATCAACACATCAACTTGGCCAATCAATTCGTCAACTGGCAAGTACGTCCCGTATTGATCAAAGGCGTGGTCATACCAGTATTCTGGCCCCGAGAAAAAGACTTCGGCCCCCAGTTTATTTAAAATTTCCATGTTGGATTTGGCGACCCGGGAATTGGTAATATCGCCAACAATCGCCACCTTCAACCCAGTGAAATGGCCAAAGTGTTCATGGATCGTCATAATATCCAACATGCATTGGGATGGGTGTTGACCACTGCCGTCACCCCCGTTAATTACCCCAATGGACAGGTGTTCATCGGCTTGCGGGTTAATCAAGGCTTGGTAATACTCATTTTCACTGGCCCGAATAACCGTTAAATCCACGCCTAAAGCGTCCATGGTCAGGCAGGTATCATACAGGGTTTCGCCTTTTTTAATCGATGAATGGCTGGCATCAAAGGGAATCTCCGTCAGGCCCAGCTTTTTTTCGGCCATGGCAAAACTGGTATGGGTCCGGGTTGAATTTTCAAAGAACATGTTCGTCACGTAAACAGGTTCACGCAATTCGGGAGCGGGGGTGCCCGCCTTAAATTCTTCCGCCCGCTTGATCAGCGCCAAGGTTTGATCCACCGTGAGGTTTTCAACGGAAACAAAGTGGGGTAAACGAACTATCGTCATCTTTTTCCTCCTTTACCGGTTCACCGGCATTCACCCGGAGGCCCCATGTTGGCCACGTGCGGCTTTCATCGGGCTCTCACGGGAGCGCGTTAATGAAATCCACCAAGTCCATTAAGAAAACCCGCTTGCCCTGGACGGCAAGCGGGTAGTCGGAAGTTATTTTTAACGATCAGACTGCACCTTACTAGCCTCTCTGGACTAACTTAAAGGACTTTGATTGTCTATTATCATACGTGATCGCCGGAAAATGTCAAGAGCGGTGGGTTAATTTTTTGCTCGCTCATCAAAAACCAAGTGCAAAGCTTAAACCTAAACTACTCAGCCATAAAAAGCACTGGTGCCAAAATCCTTGGCATACCAGTTGCTAATTTTCTTACTCAATTTCCAACCGGGCCCCCATCATCTCACTCAAACGAGTGGACCGGTTTAAATGCAAGGCTGCATACGGAAACAGCGCTTCTAACCGGGTGGCTTGTCGGCGTTGCCCCTGCATGGCGGCCGTTAACAGGCGGCCACTAAATTTTTGCAGAGCTAACCGGACCCACACGGCCGCTAAGTCCAAACCAGTGACCTGGCTCAAAAAGACCAGCATCCAAGGCGCTGGTTGGTGAATCGGCTGGATCGCCAATTGGCCATCAATCAATTGGCCTTCCACTTGATAAAGGCCTGGAGCAAGCTCGGGACTGACCGCCGCTTCTCCCGCTTGAGCCAGCGTCTGACCTAAGCCGGCCGGCAAATCCGGGGCAAACTCGGTTTTTATCCCGGCTGGGGTCAATAGCAACCGGGTAATCCCCAGCGGATAAGTGTAGTGACCATCAAAAAAGACGTTATATTGGTAACGCACTTCGTGGGCCACCGGGGCAGTCAAGCTCGCAGGCGGTAACGCCAAGGCCCGGGTTGTCCCCGCCTTGACCAAGGGAAGTTCCGCAGTAAACGGACAGGCCAAACTAACCAAGTAATCCGGCCGTTCTAGGGCCATAATTGCTGCTACCCGTTCATAGTCGCGGGGTTCCAGGTAGCATTTCGTCGCCACCGCACGGTTGAGTAAAGCACTGTTCGGATTATCCTCAACCACGACGACTGCATAGCCCTGGCGCTTAAATTCCGCGGCCACCCGCGTCAACAGGTAGTCATTGGCCACTCCATTGCCTAAGGTCCGGGGGCCCGCCCCTAACAGCAGCACCCGGGGCTTAGCGACCGGTTGGCTTTCATTTTCCATTTCAAAGGTGGCATAATACGTCCCCGGATGTTGCGCCAACTCACCGGCCGACGGATCAACTTCCTTAAAGGTGCGGTGAATTTGCCACTCTTGGCGCAAAGCACGCAGCTCAGTCACTGAGCACTGCCACAGTTGACCGATTAAGCGATCTGAAAAGCCCCAATACTTAGCTGCCGTCAAGGCCGCCCGATCCTTGGGGGCTTGCAAAAGCCGGTTTTCTAATTCAACCAAGCGTTTAAATTGGTCCAAGTAGTACTGGTCCAGCTTGGTCAATTCACTCAATTCGCTGGTTGAATAGCCACGGCGAATCGCTTCAAACACGGGTAGGAGACGGTTGGGCCGCGGATGGATCAAAAGTTGATCCAATTCTTCATCCCCCAGGTCGGCCAAAGCGTAAAAATCCGGGTGCAATTCACCCAAGGCTTTGAGGAGGGCCTCAAGTAAACTGCGACCCAAGCCTAGCACGCTCCCAACTGATTGCTTTTCCGTTGTTAATTCTTTATTTTGGACCCCCAGTTGATCGTTGGCAAAGACTGGCAAGCGAATCGCCGTCCGATCTAAGACCGGTTCCATCGCCGCAGTATGCTTGGCCAAGCCATGGTCCAAGCGAATATCACGTAATAATTTGCCGGCCACCAAATGCCCATAAACCCGGGCAACCGGATAACCCGTCGCTTGCTCCACAAAGGTCGCCAACCGGTCAAAATACGGGCTGTTTTTAATCACGTAAAACTGCCCCGTAAGTTGATTGAGGGCAAATTGAACATGATTAATCCCCACCACGCGCAACTTCCTGGTAATTTTAAAGGCCACATCCCGCATATCTTGAATTTGGCGATCCAGTAACGTTTGCGTGGGCAAGACCGCCACTGAATCCCCCGCGTGAATCCCAATCGGATCTAGATCTTCGACCATTGCCAATTGCATCATCATCCCCGATTGGTCGCGCGCCACCACCACCTCGATTTCCTTCAAACCCGCTAAGCTTTGTTGAACCATCGCTTGGTGGCTAGGTGAGTGTTGGATCGCAGTACTGACCGCTAATTGGAGCTCATGATAATCGTGGACAATCCGTCGCAAACTCCCGGCTTGCGGAACAACCGACCGCACCACGACCGGAAACCCAATCTCATCAACCAAATCACGGGCATCAGCATAAGTTGTGACCGGGGCAATTTTTTTCGTGGTCGCCCCAATCTGTTTGAGCGTCTGATTTAAGACCGACGGATTGTTCACCTGCCGAATCGTGGCGACCGGCATTCCCATAATTTTAACGCCATACTTGTTTAAAATCCCACTGGTAGCTAAGCGTTCCGTTACTTGTAAAGCGGCCCGGCCGCCCAAAGTTGGCAACAAAGCCGCTGGCTGAAGCTGTTCAATTGCCCGGGTTAAATTCGCTACCGTTGGCGCAGCTACACTATAATGGTCAATTACCGCCGGCAATTCTGGCGCGACATTGAAGGGATTATTGTCAATCAAGTGGGTCTGATAACCACTTTTTTTTAGGGCCTGGGCCACCTTGACCAAAGCGGCATTTAGCTCCCCTTCGTGCTGAAGGTTATCGGCCCCCGCCCCAATAATTAAAACTACTGGTTCCGCCGTCACAGGTGTTCCTCCTTCATCATTTCCATAAATTCATCAAACAAGGCATTCGTTTCATCCGGGCCCGGCGCCCCGTCCGGGAAGAATTGCACGGAAAAGGCCGGATATTGCCGGTGGCGCAAGCCTTGGACTGAATTGTCCAGTAAGTCAACATACGTGACGTACAGGGCCTGCCGATCAACACTATCGCGTTCAACTAAAAAGCCTTCCGCTTGACTAGCGTAGACAATTTGATCCGTAATAATTTCTTTAATCGGGTGATTTTGGCCGTGGTGTTCAACCGGCAAGCGGCGAATTTTGGCGCCGTTGGCCAACGCAAATAATTCATGGCCCAAGCCAATGCCAAAGAGGGGCACCCGCTTTTGTACCGTCTGAATCATCGTCAAGACACTGCTACGGACGTTTTGGGGATTTCCCGGCCCACTTGACAGGACCACCCCATCAGGGTCCAAGCGCAAAATTTCTTCCGCGCTGGCGGAAAAAGGCAACACTGTCACGTTACACTTCCGGCGGGACAGCTCCCGTAAAATCCCGTTTTTCAGACCAAAGTCGATGACCACCACGGTCTGACCGACATCAGGATTCGGGAAGGGCTTGGGAGTTGCCACCTGGGCAACTTGTTGGTTAGTCAAAACGGTGGCGTGCAGTTGGTCAAAGGCATGGTCATCCGCTACGGGCACAATACTGCCCCGCAAGGGCCGCCCGGCCGCATTCAAGCGGTGAATCAAAGCCCGCGTATCAATATTAGTAACGCCCGGAATATTCATTTGCAGAAGGTACTGATCTAAACTGACCTGCCGGGGGCCCTGGCGGTTAAACGCCGCTAAATCACGCACGACCACCCCCTTAATCGGGGGCGTAATCGTTTCATAGATATTCCGATGCAGGGGCAAATTCCCGACATTTGGCTGAGCAAAGACCACAATTTGGTTAAAATAAACGGGATTGGTAATAATTTCTTGGTATCCCGCCATCGCAGTATTAAAGACGACCTCACCAAAAGTTACCGCCGGGGCCCCGAAGCCCTCGCCGCTAAAGACCGTGCCATCCTCTAAGATTAAATAGCGTTCTGCCACAATTCTCACCCCAACTCTGCATATTCAAGTTTTATTCTAACACAATGCTAATCTTGCTTGGGGGCCGTTTTTCGCAACTTCTCAATCATGGCCTGAAAGGCGGCTGGCAAGGGCGCTGTAACCGTAACACGCCGTCCTTGCTTCGGGTGCTGAAAGCCTAACAAGCGGGCATGAAGGTATTGCCCTGCCCCCGGTAACGTTTTGCGGGGGCCGTAAAGTGGATCCCCGGCCAAGGGATGATTAATGTATTTCATATGAACCCGAATTTGGTGGGTCCGGCCCGTTTCCAATCGACACGCTACCAAGGTATAGGCCGCAAACCGTTCCAACACCCGAAAATGGGTAACGGCCGCGCGGCCATCAGCCACCACCGCCTGTTTTTTCCGGTCCTTGGGTGAGCGGGCCAAGGGGGCATTAATTGTTCCCTGCTGTTCTTGGATTACCCCGTGGACTAAGGCCACGTATTCCCGCGTCGTTGTCTTGGCCTTGAGTTGGGCCGCCAAAGACTGGTGCGCAACGTCATTTTTGGCGACCATCAACAGCCCCGAAGTATCCTTATCAATCCGGTGGACAATCCCCGGCCGAAATTCGCCATTAATTGTCGATAATGGACTATGGTATAACAAGCCATTCACCAGGGTATGATTGGGATGGCCGGCGGCTGGGTGGACGACCATCCCCTGGGGTTTATTGACCACCAAGACGTCTTCATCTTCGTAAACGATCTCCAGGGGCATTTTTTCCGGCGCCAGGTCAATCGTCTGCGGCGCCGGTTCATCCACCTGGATCACGTCGCCAACTTTAACCTTAAATTTCGCCTTGACCGCTTGCCCATTCACTAAAACCTGACCGTCATCAATCCATTTTTGTAATTGAGAACGCGAAACCGTTGGCAACAACTGGGCCAATTGTTTGTCCAAGCGGCCACTCTGGCCTGGGGCCACCGTAATTGTCGTTTGTAAGGTCATTTATTCTTCATCCTTCTCTGTTAATACCAAATAAATCATTAACCCGACGCCAAGGGTCAGGCAGATATCAGCCACGTTGAAAACGGGAAAATTGATAAATTGTAGCTCAAACATATCAACAACATAGCCGTGTGCCAGCCGGTCAATCAAGTTCCCCACGGCGCCCGCCAAAATCAAGGTGAGACTCAAGCGTAACCACCCCTGTTGCCAATAACGCCACAGCAAATACCCCAAGAGCACCACGGCCACTAGGGTCAAACCAATAAAGAAAACCTGTTGACCGGCTAAAATTGACCAGGCCGCGCCGTCATTATGCAGGTTGGTCAAGGCCACCACCCCCGGGATGATCGTTTTGACCCGGCCTAAGGGCAGCCAAGTCTGCGTAGCCCATTTGACCAGTTGATCACTCCCAACTAAGCCGATCAATAAAAGCAATTGTCTCAGCCACACCATGATTATGCCTCCTGAGCGGCCCGCAAAAAGGCTTTTAGGGAAGCAAGGGAGCGGCGCGAAAAGGAGAATGTCATTACTTCACCGTGAACCGTAATCGTCATCGTATGGTTAGTAAACACCGGTTGCCGGATATCCTTAATGGGAATCGTCATAAATTGCCCCTGCAAAACCCGCGAAAAGACCAGTTTGGTCGGGGTAACCACCAGCGTCCGCCGAAAAATCGACAGGCCCGCAATGATCAAGAAGACGCCAATAAAGGTTGCCGTCACCCACTGAAAATAGGTATATTCAAAGGCAATAATAATGCCGACCACCAGAATCAGCAAGACCCAGCACCAATTAATAATGGCGGTCGTCATATCCGGTTGATAAAAATATTGTTTTCGTTCTTCTTCCATGTTAGACTCCTGTAAATTATTCTTTTATTAGTGGTGATGAAACATGATTAAACTTTATACCGATGCGGCAACCAAGGGCAATCCAGGGCCAACCGGACTGGGGGCCCTAGTCGTTGCGCACCAGCAGCAATTCCAATTGCACCAAAGCGCCGGGGTATTGTCAAACCACGCCGGTGAATTTGCGGCAGCCCAATTTGGCTTTGCTTATTTATTGGACCACTTTGCGCCCACGGAAGCCGTCTATTTCTATACTGACAGTCGCTTATTGGCCGACGCCTTACAAAAAAACTACGCCAAACATTTTGCCCCGGAACTGGCCGCCTTACAAAGGCAAATGGCGCAATTCAACCTGGTGATTTCCCAATGGATTCCAGAAAAGCAAAATCACGGCGCCCATCATCTCGCAACCCAAGCCCTCCATGAAGCCCTAGCCGTTCACTAATCATGTCAAGAAAAGTATACCAAAAAGGCGGAAGCGACTAAAGCGATCTTTAGTCCTTCCGCCTTTTTCTTACCAAATTTTAGGGTTCCTTAGTCCACAACCTTAAAACGGTCGTCATCGGCCATAAATTCCTTGTCGCCAGCTGGGGCTTCAATCGAGCCAAATGGCATTTCTGCCCGCAGCTTCCAGGAAGCCGGAACGTCAAATTCAGCCGCAATTGCTTCATCAATCAGCGGGTTGTAGTGTTGGAGACTTGCCCCCAGCCCGTTTTCCGCTAAAGCCGTCCAAACCGCAAAGTTCGTATTCCCCATTGCTTGTTCTGACCAGTCGTAGAAGTTGTCAGCGTAAGCTGGGAATTGCTTTTCCAAATTGTGAACCACGTCCATGTCAGTAAAGTAAAGGACCGTCCCGTATGCGGCCTTAAAACTGTCAATCTTAGCGGAAGTTTGGGCAAAGGCATCGTCATCTTTAACGACCTTTCGCAAACTTTCGCGAACGATTTCCCAAACCTTGTCGTGCGCTTGCCCAAAGGCAATCACGGCCCGGGTGGATTGGGAGTTGAAGGCCGTTGGGGCCAACTTAACAGCTTCCTTGATCAAGTCAGCCAATTCCGCGTTTGAGAAATCAACCTGCTTGCCCAAAGCATAGATCGTGCGGCGTTGCTTGGCTAAGTTTAAAAATTCCTGCTTCATAAGTAATTTGCTCCTTTTTGCTAGTCATTTGTTTTGATGGTTTTATTATAGCTTACTAATAGTTAGTGTTCAAGTAGAAAAGTAACTTTTTTTATTACAACTTTTGCAAAGCAAGTAAAAAGTGGTGCCCGCTAAGCGATTGCTTAACTGACACCACTTCCGTACGGCCACCGCAAATCCCCTCGCGGCAGCTGGTTTTTTATTTTGTTAATACCATTAAAAGTCACCAAACAGGTCCAATTGATTGGAATCTGGCAGATCGTCTAAGACGTGGTTAGCCGTCATGAACTCAATTAAGGTCTTAGAAACCTTCCCCCGCTCTGCCAAGTCTTCCTTGGACAAGAAGGGCCGTTCTTCGCGCGCCGCAACAATCTGCTTGGCCACGTTCAGCCCCAACCCCGGGATCGCCCGGAACGGAGCAATCAGGGTGTTGCCGTCAATCAACCAATCGCTGGCGTCGGAACGTTCCAAGTCGACCATTTTGAATTCAAAGCCGCGTTCCAGCATTTCGTTGGCCAATTCGAGGATCGTCATCAGGTTCTTTTCCTTGGCCGAGGCCTCGTTGCCCTTGTCGTTGATTTCCTTAATCGCGGCTTTGACGGCGTTTTTGCCGTGGGCCATGGCAACGACATCGAAATCGTCGGCCCGGACCGAGAAGAAGGCCGCGTAGTAGGTCAGCGGGAAATAAACCTTAAAGTAAGCAATCCGCAACGCCATTAAGACATAGGCCGCGGCGTGGGCCCGCGGGAACATGTACTTAATCTTTAAACATGAATCCAAGTACCATTGGGGCACGCCGACTTCTAACATCTTGGATTGCCACTCATCAGGAATCCCCCGCCCTTTACGCACGTGTTCCATCACTTGGAACGAGGTTTCCGAATCTAACCCGTAGTGAATCAAGTCGGTCATGATGTTGTCCCGGCACCCAATCACGTTGGCAATTGTCGCCGTGCCTTGCTTAATCAGCTCTTGGGCGTTATCCAACCACACCCCGGTCCCGTGGGAAAGCCCCGAAATTTGCAACAATTGGGAATAATTCTTCGGGTGGGTATCTTCTAACATTCCCCGTACAAAGCGGGTCCCGAATTCAGGCAGGCCCAGGGTCCCGGTCTTCGAATTGATCTGTTCTTCGGTTACCCCAAGGGCTTCGGGACTGGAGAACAGACTCATCACCCCTTCATCATCCATTGGTATCGTCGTTGGGTCAATCCCCGACAAATCTTGTAACGCCCGAATCATCGTTGGGTCATCATGCCCCAAAATGTCCATTTTCAAAAGGTTATCGTGAATGGAGTGGAAATCAAAGTGGGTCGTTTCCCACGCCGCCGTTTGGTCATCAGCCGGGTATTGAATCGGGGTAAAGTCATAAATTTCCTTGTCATCAGGGACGATAATAATCCCGGCTGGGTGTTGCCCCGTTGTCCGTTTGACCCCGGTTGCGCCTTTGGCCAACCGGTCCTCTTCCGCCCCGCGGAACTGCTGATCAGTATCGCGTTCATAAGCTTTAACGTACCCATAGGCCGTTTTATCGGCGACCGTCCCGATCGTCCCGGCCCGGAAAACGTTTTTCTCCCCAAACAAGACCTTCATGTAGTTGTGGGCGATTGGTTGGTAGTCCCCAGAGAAATTCAAGTCAATATCCGGGACCTTGTTACCCTTAAACCCTAAGAACGTTTGGAAGGGAATATCGTGACCATCCTTGACCATCAACGTGCCACACTCGGGACACGGCTTATCTGGCAAGTCAAAGCCTGAACTGTATTCCCCCTTCGTGTAGAAGTGGCTGTACTGGCAGTTGGGGCAACGATAGTGCGGCGGCAACGGATTAACTTCCGTAATCCCCGACAATGTCGCCACCACACTGGAGCCCACCGAGCCCCGGGACCCCACTAAATAGCCATCCTTATTAGATTTAGCCACTAACCGTTGCGCGATCAAGTAGTGCACGGCAAACCCGTTCGAAACAATACTGTTCAATTCCAAGTTCACCCGGTCCTTGACCAGTTCCGGCAGTGGATCACCGTACCAAGCTTTGGCCGTGGCCCAGGTCCGATCCTGAATTTCTTGGTCCGCCCCCGCCATGTGCGGCGCATACAGCTTATCTTGGACCGGATGCAAGTCGCCAATTTGATCAGCAATCAAGTGGGTATTGGTAACCACGATTTGCTTGGCCACTTCCGGCCCCAAGAAGGCAAATTCCGCCAACATTTCGTCCGTCGTCCGGAAGTGCACGTCCGGCCGCTCAGTCTTATTTAAGAAGTTCGCGCCCCCCTGGGAGTTAATCAAAATCTTGCGGTAAATCTTATCCTCCGGATTTAAGTAGTGCACATCCCCGGTTGCCACCACGGGCTTGTTTACTTTTTCCCCCAACTTAACCATATTTTTAATGATTGATTCCAAATGGGCTTGGTCTTGGATCACCCCTTGCTCTAGCAAAGGCGCATAATTTGGCTTGGGTTGAACCTCAATAAAATCGTAAAAATCAACCAACCGCTTAGCTTCAGCGTAACCCTTTTGCATCATCGCGGTAAAGACTTCACCACTGGCACAGGCCGTTCCCAGCAGTAACCCTTCCCGGTAATGCGCCAAAACGCTCCGCGGAATCCGCGGGACCCGCGCAAAGTACTTAACGTTACTCAACGAAACCAACTTATACAGGTTCTTCATTCCCGCTTGGGTTTGGGCCAAAATCGTCACGTGGAAGGGCCGGGCATGCCGGTAAGCCCCATTGTCGGTCATATGTTGATTTAAATCATCAACGTATTTGATGGCATAACGTTGCTCAGCCTCTTTCAAGAACAAGTGCAGTAACTTCCCCGTTGCTTCCGAGTCAAAGTTGGCCAGGTGGTGGTGTTCCAAGGCAATTTTAAACTTTTTGCTCAGGGTATTTAACCGGTAACCGCGCAAATTAGGGTACAAGAAGCGCGCCAAGGGCAAAGTATCAATGACCGGTGCTTCAATCGGGGCCTTGCCATGACGTTCGTAACCTGCGTTCATAAAGCCCAAGTCAAAGGAAACATTGTGACCGGCAATAATTGCATCGGCACAAAAATCACGGAACAATTGGAAGACTTCTTCTTCCGACTTGGACCCGCGGACCATATCGTCCGTGATACTGGTTAATTCCGTGGTTTGTTGGGACAACGGGAAGCCCGGATCGATGAATTCGTCAAACCGGTCCAGTACTTCGCCATCTTTCATTTTTACCGCGGACAGCTGAATGACCTTGTCATAAACGGCTGACAGACCCGTGGTTTCTACGTCGAAAATCACGTAAGTTTGTCCTTGCAGAGGCTGGTGATTTTCGTTGTACACCAGTGGCACCCCATCGTCGACTACGTTGGCTTCGACCCCGTACAGCATTTTAATTTTGCCCGCGGCTTTAAAGGCTTCGGGAAAGGCCTGGACATCGGCATGATCCGTAATGGCCAGTGCCGGCATTCCCCACTTAACGGCTTGCTTGGCGTAGTCCGTAATGGAATTAGTAGCATCCATCTGGCTCATTGTCGAGTGAACGTGGAGTTCAATTCGTTTTTCATCCGCGGGCGCTTGATCCTGGCGGGCGGGGTGCGAAATTTGATTGATGTCATACGCATTCAGCGTCAGATCTTTCATGTAATTGTCCTCTTGGACTGACCCCCGAACCCGGATCCAATCGCCTTCATTTAAGCCTTCAAATTGCGCTTCTTCCTCTTGGTTGCGGGAGAATTTTTTAACCACGATCGACGAAGTGTAATCCGTGACTTCCAGCACCATCAGCTGGCGGCCAGAACGCAAGTCACGAATTTCCTTGGAAAAGACATACCCTTCCACGACCACACTGCGCTCTTCTTCCACAATCTCTTGCATCGCGATCACTTCAGCTTGCGGATTGATTGATTTGCCAATTACGACTGGTCCGTCTTGCGGCGCCGCAGCTTGGGCAGCAGCCTGCTTGGCTTGGTTGGCTTGCAGTTGCGCCAACGCTTTTTTCACCAGCGCAGCATCCTGAGCTTCTTGTTTTTGCTTTACTAAATCAATTTGGGCTTGGGATTTGGCTTCGTCAACCACACCGCGGAAAGTAAACGTCGGAAACCCAACCCGTTGGTAGGCCCTTGCTAACGGTCCAAAGAATTTGTTTTCCATGAAAACTTTAATCTGTTCGTTTTCCAGCGGTACTTGAACTTGCTGGCCCACCAACTGGGGTTCCGTCTGTTCAGCTAATTCAACCGCCATTCCAGCTTGGCCAAAGGTTTGTTGCACCAAGGGGCGCCAGTAGGCAACTAACAAGTCCTGCGTTAAGGGCACTTCATCAGCAGTAATTTGTAGGACCACTTGTGCTTGCGCCAATTGATAAAATGAAACCCGTAACGCTTGAAACAATCCCTGGTATACTTCCGCCGGCAAGAGGTGCGGAAAATGCAAGGTTAACTCCCAGACCCGCGATTGTTGGTGCACAATCACTGCCGCGACTTGCCCCTTCATCAGGGCCGGAGCGGAATAATTAATCTGTTCAAGTAATTTGGTAAATTTTTCTTGCGGACTTAATGCCACGTTGTTCCCTCCTTAAACGAAAAGAAAACGACGCCAACAAATCATTTGCGGCCGCCCACCGGCAGCTGCTGGATTTATCAGCGACGTTTCAACTGCAATTAAGCTTGTTGCAAGTTGTTTTGCAACAAAATTTGAATGGTATTGACTAATTCTTCAACCTTGACTTCGATGGTTTCACCAGTCTTGCGAATTTTAACTTCCACAATTCCTTCCGTGGCCTTCTTCCCAACCGTCACCCGAATTGGCAGACCAATCAAGTCGGAATCGGCAAACTTGACCCCCGGCCGTTCCTTGCGGTCATCCAATAAGACTTCCAAGTTGGCCGCTTCCAGTTGCGCCGTCACTTCATCCGCGACCCGCATTTGATCCGCATTCTTAGCGTTAATTGGAATCACATGGACGTCAAACGGGGCAATGCTGTCCGGCCAAACCAACCCGTTTTCATCGGCTTGTTGTTCAGCTACCGCCGACAGCAACCGCGTGATCCCGATCCCGTAGGACCCCATGATCACATCAACCAGGCGACCGTTTTGATCCAGAACTTGGGCGCCCATCTGCTTGGAGTAGTGCGTCCCCAGTTTAAAGATATGGCCAATTTCAATCCCCTTGGTAAACTTTAGTGGCAAACCATCCGGGGCAATTTCGCCTTCTTGGACCAAGCGGAAATCGCCAAATGCATCCACCCGGAAATCCCGGTCTAAATTGGCATTAATGTAGTGGTAGCCGTCGTCATTGGCACCACAGGCCATGTTTACCAAAACCTTGACGTATTCGTCAGCCAAGATCTTAACTTCTTGGCCCACTCCCACCGGTCCTAAAGAACCCGGGTGAGCCCCTAAGTATTGTTCGGTTTCTTCTTCAGTTGCAAGGGTTAATTCCAAACAATCCAGGGCATTCTTCAACTTCGTTTCGTTGACTTCATCGTTGCCCCGCATCAAGACCATCACTGGTTGAACCGTCTCATCAGCCATTTTGGCCATAAACAACATCGACTTCAGAATCTGACTGCTTGGCATCCCCAGGCTTTCACCAGCTTCATCCACTGAGTGTGCCCCGGGGGTGGCCACCTTCGTCAATTCGGCCGGGGTCCCTTCTTGTTGCACCCCGGTAAATTGACTCGTCGCCTTTTCAATGTTGGCCGCATAATCACCATCCGTATAAACGATGATATCTTCACCAACGGCCGCTGGCGCAGAAAATTCCTGTGAATTTTTGCCCCCCATGGTCCCGGAATCCGCCAAGATGACCTTGTAGTCCAAGCCAATCCGGTCAAAAATGTTGCGGTAAGCAACTGCTTGCTTATCGTAGGCGGCATCTAATCCCGCCTGGTCGGCTGAGAAGGAGTACCCGTCTAACATTTCGAATTCCTTCCCGCGCAACACTCCAAACCGCGGCCGGTCTTCATCCCGGTACTTATCTTGCATTTGGTATAAGACCAATGGCAACTTCTTGTACGATTTGATCGAATCCCGCATCAAGGCCGTAAACGTTTCTTCGTGGGTCGGGCCCATGATAAAGTCCCGGTCCCGCCGGTCCTTTAATTTGTATAAGTTGGCCCCATAGCTTTCGTAACGACCAGATTCTTTCCAAAGGTCCGCCGGTAAGAGGCCCGGCATCATCATTTCAACTGCACCGGCATTGGCCATTTCTTCGCGAATAATGTTTTCGATTTTGCGAATCACGCGGTAAGCCAGGGGCAAGTATGACCACACCCCCGCGGAAACCTGGTAAACATACCCCGCCCGCACCATCATCTGATGACTGAGCGCTTCTGCATCGCTTGGCGCTTCCTTTTTAGTTGGAATTAAAATTTGTGATTGTTTCATGCGTAAAGTACTCCTTTGTACCAATTAATTTTTAGTGAATGAAGTAGCGTTGAATATCGTTAAAAGTTACCAGGATCATCAACAACAACAGGAAGAAAAAGCCCGCCATTGAAACAATGGCCTCAGCTTTTTCGGGAATCGGCCGGCGAATGATTGCTTCAATGATATTGAGCAACAACTTTCCCCCATCAAGAGCGGGAATCGGTAATAAGTTTACAATCCCCAGGTTAATTGACAACAGGGCCAAGAAATTCAAGACCCCATTGAACCCCAAGGCCGTGGCTTGTGAAGTTCCTGCATAAATTGCCACGGGACCACCCAAATCGTTTAACGAAAAGCCATGGGTTACCATATGCCCGAGGATCGTAAAAATCAACGTTCCCGCAGCGATAAACTGGTGCCACCCGTAATTTAGCCGTGCGGCAATGGAGTGATCCAGTCGTTCGCTGATGCCAATTTGGCCAACCGTCTGCTTGCCTTGCTGAACCTTTTTAGGCGTTGCCGTAGTTGTTTTAAGCTTGCCTTGATGGCGATATTGCAAGGTCACCTTTTGCCCCGGATGGTTGGCAATTTGCGTTGCCAACGCCTCCCAGTCTTTCGTGGGGTGACCATTCACCGCGACAATCCGATCCCCGGCGACCAGACCCGCACGCGCTGCCGGCGAACCAGCCGCAACTTGCCCTAACTGGTTGCTGTTGGTGGGAATTCCGGCCAGGGTAAACCCGAGCACCACAAAGGCCACCAACGACAATAAAAAGTTATTAAAGGCCCCGGCAAAGTTGGTCATCATCCGCGCAGGCAAAGGCGCAGAATTTACCCAGGTGTCCCGCGGGGCGATTCGGACCGTGGTCCCCCCTTTTTCGACCAATTCGGCATCGTGATCAACCGCATAAGTTTGTTCAGTTGTTTCGTCACCGTTAACATAGCCTTTAATCGTTAAAGTATCCACCAAATCAAAGGCCGTCACTTGCAGCGGCAAACCGGTAAATAAGCCGGGCTGTTGGCTGGTATTAATCTTAACCACTTGACCGGCCTCGTTTAATTCCAAGGTCACCGGCATACCAACCCGCAAGTCTTCTTCATCTTCCTCACTGCCAGCCAGTCGTACGTATCCCCCTAAGGGTAAGCAACGAAGCGTATAGGTCGTGCCATTTACTTGGCGCCACCATAGCTTGGGCCCCATCCCAATTGCAAATTCACGCACCAAAATGCCGGCCCGCTTAGCAAAAAAGTAGTGACCAAATTCATGGACCAACACCAACAACCCAAAAACAATAATGAAGACGATAATTGTTAAAAGCAAAGTGTCACCCCTTTAGATAATCCCCAAAAGGTATAAAGCTGGCATGACTACCAACATGCTGTCAAAGCGATCCAAGATCCCCCCATGACCTGGCAAAATCTTGCCGGAATCCTTAACGCCATAGTAGCGCTTCAACGCCGATTCAATTAAATCACCCAACTGGCCAAACACTGACAAGACAACTGTCACCAGCAACATCAACCAGAAATTAAGGTGTCCGACGGGGAAGAAGTGCAAGTAAACCGCTAAAATAACGGTCGCAGCCACCGTCCCTAAAATGGAACCTTCCCAAGTCTTATTGGGACTTACCTTTGGCGCCAACTTGTGTTTACCAAACTGGCGGCCAAATAAATACGCCCCGGAATCAGTCAGCCACACGATCAGCATCCCATACAGCAAGGTCCAAAAGCCCGCGGCCCGGGCGGTAATAAAGGCATTAAAGCCCATCCCAATGTAGATAATGGCCAGGGTTAACACCCCTGCATCATCAAAACTAAAGCGGGTCTTATGAAAGACCGTGTGCAACAACAATAACATCAATAAAATGTAAACCGTCGTTAACCGGTTTAATTGGCTCGGCAAAAAGGCCAAGTAGCCAGCCGGCACAATCATCAAAATGACCGCCAAATACGACACAATCGCCGCAAACGAGGTCACAAAGATTTTTTTCATAATCAAGACTTCACTGACTGCGACTACCCCTAACACCATTGCCGCAAAGGTCAATGGCAAGTGGCCAATAATAATCAGTGGAATAAAGATTGCCAATGCAATCACCGCGGTTATTACCCGTGTCTTCATTCTTCAAATTCTCCCATCTACGTTATTTATTCACCAAACCCCCGAAACGGCGGTGACGGTGTTGAAATACTTCAATTGCGTGGCGTAAACTAGCGCCATCAAAATCCGGCCAGTGCTCGTCTAAAAAGACAAATTCACTGTAGGCAACCTGCCAAAGCATAAAATTGCTCAACCGCTCTTCACCGCTAGTGCGAATCAAAAGATCCGGTGCGGCCAGCTCACCCAACGGCGCCGTCATCAACGCTTGCTCAAAGTGCGCTTCGTCAATTGCCTCCGCTGCCAGGGCGCCTTGTTCAACCTGCCGGGCTAGCGCTTGGGCCGCCCGAACCAATTCGGCTCGTCCCCCATAATTCAAGGCAAAGTTTAAGACCATCCCCGTACAAGCCGCCGTTTGGGCCATGGCTTTTTTCACCACCGCCTGGGTAGGAGCAGGTAACGCGGCTAAGTCCCCCATGACCATTACCCGAACGTTATTTTCAATCAATTCCGGGACAAAGGTATCAAAGAACTTAATTGGTAATTGCATCAAAAAGTTGACTTCGCTACTGGGCCGCTTCCAATTTTCGGTTGAAAAAGCGTATAGCGTTAAGACCTTCACGCCTAACCGACTCGCCTCAATGGTAACTTTTTTTACCGTCTGCATTCCTTGTTGGTGGCCAGCAACCCGTGGCAAATGGCGAGCCTTGGCCCACCGCCCGTTTCCATCCATAATAATCGCAATGTGGGCGGGAATGTTTGCCAAATCGAGGGCCGGCTGATCAGCCACAGTTTCTTTTGGTTTGGAAAACACGATGTTCCTCCGTTCCTTCCCAAGTGGGAAATTTTGCAACACTTTTCATTTTAGCAGATTTAAGACGCCATAAAAAGAATTTTCATCGAGAAGACACGCAAAAAGCCAGCGCTGCTTGGGGCAACGCTGGCTCACTTGAATTTACAGTTGTAACGACCACCACTTTCCCGTAACTTGGGTTGGCTGCGCAAAGGCAATTTTCCCCCACGATTGATCGTTAAAGTAACGCAAGGTGACCACTTCGGCGCCGTGATTGACAAAAATTTCGGCCAGGGAATGATCCAAGAAAATTCTCAATTGCAAAGGTTGATGTGCCGGCACGGCCACCGACCGCGTCGTGCCATATTCGGGCGCCGGCACTTGCGCCGTTTGCCCCCGGTCAACTTCCAACTGGCCGTTTCGGGTATCAAAGTTTAGCCGCAAGCCATGCGTTAGGGTGTCATCAGCAGCTAAGTAAAGTGTGCCAGTTTGATCCGCCGCAATGGTCAGTTGTAATTCCAATTGCTGTCCCGCGGCCGTGGCAACCGTCGTCACCGAACCAGCAAAGCCATGCTCAGTTTGCCGTAAGGTCTTCATCGCTGCCACTGGCTGTTGATACAAATGCCCAGCGTGAAAATGTAATTCCTTGACTTGACTAAGGCAGTTGGCCCAATTTTCCTGATCGGTTGGGTAAGTCAGCTCTGGCAGCCCCACCCAAGAAATCAGGTAAGCCTTTCCATCTGGGGCATTAAAAGCCTGGCTGGCATAAACATCAAAACCAGCATCCAAATTGTTCAGGGCACTCGGGTGGCGTAATTGGGCCGTTTGGTAATCAAAGGCGGTGCCACTAACGTACATATTGGGATAGATATTTTGATAAGCGGCGACTTGTTTGGGCAGACCTTGGGGGCAAAAGATCATTACCGGAGTGCCATCAACCTCAACCAGGTTGGGGCATTCAACCATGTATCCCAACGCCGGCTCCCCTAGGTCAACGGGGCCAACTGCTTGCCAAGGTCCCACTGCCGCTGGGGCTTGGTAGAGCCAGATCGCCCCATGCTGATCGGACGCCGTTTGTGCCCCAATCAGCGCATAGTAAGTCGAACCAACTTGCAATAATTGCGGATCGCGGAAGTGTTCACTGACCGCGGCGGGCGGTTCAATCAATGGCTTGGCCAGTTTAGTGACCTGGCCTTTTTGATCCAACCACGCTCCCAGTTGATAGGGTTGCCGTTGCCAGGTAGCAGTGCGGTGGTTACCGGTATACATTAAAAACAAGCGGTCACCAACGGCCCTGGCCGAACCAGAATAAGCCCCGTGACTGTCAAACTTGGTATCGGGTTGCAAGGCTAAGCCGTGCTCATACCAATGGACCAAATCAGGCGACGTCAAACGCATCCAAGCCTTCAAGCCATGGGTGGCCCCAAACGGGAACGACTGGTAAAAAACATTCCATTCCCCGTTAAAGTAGGAAAAACCATTCGGATCGTTCAACAACCCTGAACGGGGGCGAATATGATAACGCAATTGGGCGGGCGAATCAGCTGCTTGCTGTTGCAGCGCCAACAGTGTTGCCGCCGAATAGGCAGTATATGGTTGATACCGTTTTGCGCGTGTCCATTCCATTTTCTTTCCTCACCTTCTCAAAAACTCCACCAAGCTAATCACCGTTATTGTGCCCGATCGCCCCCTTTTTGTCAATCGGTTAGTAATCACCTTGAGCAGACAAACCGCTTAGTAGAGCTGATTTGATGAACTAATTTTAAAATCTTATTGACTATCGGTTGACATTGACGGGATTTAGCGTATTATATAACTCGAATAAAGCGTTTTCAACCAAGCGTAACCTAAAGGAGGGTTCAGCTTATGAATCACAAACAAGTGGCCACCGACGTTATTAACGCCGTGGGTCGAGAAAACTTAGTGGCAGCTGCGCACTGCGCAACCCGCCTCCGCCTGGTTTTAAAGGATGATGAAAAAATCAATCAAGCGGCGCTTGACGCGAATGATGGTGTCAAGGGGACCTTTAAAACCAATGGCCAATACCAAATTATTATTGGCCCTGGTGATGTCAACAACGTTTACGATGAATTGATCAAGCAAACCGGCTTACAAGAAGTCTCAACTGACGACCTTAAGCAAATCGCCGCCAAGAACCAAAAGTTCAACCCGGTGATGGCCTTTATCAAGTTGTTATCAGATATCTTCGTGCCATTAATTCCGGCCCTGGTCGCGGGTGGTTTGTTAATGGCTTTAAACAACGTCCTGACCGCAACGGATCTCTTTGGCCCGAAGTCGGTCATTCAAATGTACCCGGCCCTCAAGGGACTGGAACAAATGGTGGCCGTCATGTCAGCGGCTCCATACGTCTTCTTGCCAATTCTCGTCGGAATTTCTGGGGCCAAACGGTTTGGAGCTAACCAATTCTTAGGGGCTGTAGTCGGAATGATGATGACTGCCCCGGCGCTCGCTAATGGTGGGACTTGGCATGCCTTTGGGTTAAGCATCGCCATTCAATCCTACACTGGCCAAGTAATCCCGGCTTTGGCAGCCGTTTACTTACTGTCAATCTTTGAAAAATGGTTACACAAAAAGTTGCCGGCCGCCGTTGACTTTACTTTTACCCCATTAATTTCCGTCCTTTTAACGGGGTTCTTGACCTTTATTGTGGTCGGACCAGTCATGAAGGAATTATCCGATTGGTTGACTAATGGGATCGTTTGGGTATACAGCACCTTGGGCTTTATCGGGACCGGGATTTTCGGGGCCGTCTACTCCCCGATCGTATTAACCGGGTTACACCAAAGCTTCCCGGCCATCGAAACCCAATTGATCACCGCCTTTAAGGATGGTCATGGTGCTGGTGACTTTATCTTTGTCGTTGCTTCCATGGCTAATGTCGCTCAAGGGGCCGCTACTACGGCCGTATACTTCTTGACCAAGGATCAAAAGATGAAGGGCTTATCCAGTTCGGCGGCCATTTCGGCCTTGCTGGGGATTACCGAACCGGCTTTGTTTGGGGTCAACTTAAAGCTCAAGTTCCCATTCTTCTGTGCCTTAATTGGTTCTTGCGTTGCGGCAACCTTAGCGGGACTCTTCCACGTCATTGCGGTTTCCATGGGTTCAGCTGGGTTCATTGGTTTTCTATCCATCGACGCCCACTCCATTCCCCTGTACTTACTGTGTGAAGTAGTCAGCTTTGCCATCGCCTTTGCCGTTACTTTCCTTTATGGTAAGACGCACCACCAGCTGGTTAACCCCGCACCGGCTGCGCCAGCGACTGCCCCTGCGGAACCTGTTACTGCCGCAGCTGCGCCAACTGCAACCACTGCCAGTGAAATTTTGAGTCCCGTTAGTGGAACGGTAGAAGCACTGAGTCAGGTTAACGATGCGGTCTTTTCACAAAAAATGATGGGCGACGGGGCAGCAGTGATCCCAACCGACGGGACCATCCATGCTCCCGTCACGGGAACCATCACCGTTGCCTACGAAACCAAGCATGCCTATGGGTTAACCGCCGACGATGGCACAGAAGTCTTAATCCACGTCGGTTTGGATACCGTAAACTTAAAGGGTCAACACTTTACGACCCAAGTTGCCCAAGGCCAACACGTGAAAGCGGGTGAGATCCTGGGGACCGCCGACTTAGCAGCCATCAAAGCCGCAGGTTATGATCCAACCGTAATGGTCGTCATCACCAACTCCAACCAATACCAAGCCATCGAACCCCTAACAAGCGGTACGGTGAACGCAGGTGATCAGTTGTTGGCGGCCCAAGCCTAAATAACTTAAAAGCGAACGAGAAGCAACTTGTCTTTCTCGTTCGCTTTTATTGTTGATTAGTTAATCATTGCGATACAATTGCGGCGTTGGCTGGGCTGCTAATTCCGGCGTTAGCGTTAGCGCCGTCATCCCCAATTGGGCGTAAGCTTGAAAGTAATAGGTGCAAGTCTCCGCCACGGCAATTGAACGGTAGACTGAAAACGTCGGTCGGTGCCCCTTGCTTTGCGGGACCGTAACCGTATCCAACAGGTGACTGGTCGTGGCGACGCCCATGGTCAGGTCCACCGGTTGATCTGCCAGCTCTTTCATATACGCGGCCCGCATAAAGCGCGCACTCGGCGAGTACGCCCCCGGCGGCGTCTTCTTGCCACTCAACTCCCCGGTCGTCACGTGGTAGGTATTTAAGGGGACGGTCCCCTGTTCAAAAGCGGGACTAAAAGTTACATAATCGTGCAAACGCCGAATTTGGGAATCAAAGTTGGGGTGATTGGTCAATACGCCCAGCGGATTCTCGCGTAAGCGTAACGGGGCTTGACTGGGTTCAATTACGACCATGCGCCCCGTCGCATCCATACCGCATAGTGTTGCTCCGCGTGCCCATATTTAACATCACTATTGGTATCACTCATCAATTCAATCTCAGACAAGTGGGCTTCAATTTCGGCAATCGAGGCAAACCGCCCCAACAAATACAGCGCTAACTCACGGGCTGCCAACTGCACTTTATCCGCATGGCGAGCTTCGGTTAATTGTCCACCATGATCAAACGTCAGCTTTTGGACCATCAGCCCCTTCTCATTGACCCCATCACTCACGTCAACCAACTTAGCATTAGCTAAACCGCCTCCCACCAAAGCATAACGGTTTTGGTAGGTACGATGGTCAAAAACGGTTTGCCATTGATACCCACGCGGCAAAAACAGGGGCCCGACCCGCAAAGTATCCCAATCCATCGTCCGTCCCAACAAATGATAACCATCCTGCGTGACAATTCCAATACTCGTACACATAATCTTACCCCCGCCACCAAAAACTAGTCGTCGTCGCTTTCAAGGTTAAGGTTGCTTGGAGCAACTGCCCCAATAAATCATACGGTACCGGCTGATCGAAGGGAATTTGAAAGGTTTTCTTCCCGTGCTTTAGGCTTTGCGCCTTAATTTGAGGCAGGAATTGATCAAAAATAACTTGTTCGGGTCCAACCGTAAAGTGGTGTTGAGCAGCAAAAAAACCGAGAATAAAAGTACCGTGGGCCGTGAACATCGGTTGATTCCACTTAATAACGCCGGTCAGTTGCGGATCTTGTTGGGCTACCCACTGTAATACAGCGGCAAATTGATCCCGGTGAGTCGGCGAATCAATTTGGGCGAGGTATTGGGCAAAAGTTGTCATTATTGTCGCTCCCATTAACTATTTTCTTTTTAATATACCGGTTTTACTCACCAACCACAAGCGAAGTGCCCCCCACCACCATAACGGTTTAAAAAAAGACTGGTGAGCATTGCTCCCAGCCTTTCTTTGGCCACGACTTAGTTGGCCATTAATTCTTTTTCTTTTTCGGCCGCGATGGCTTCCAGGTTCTTAATCCCTGCATCTGTTTCCTCTTGGACCTTCTTTTCCAAGTCATGGAACTCATCATCGTTAAAGTCGCCAGCCTTGTTCCCCTTCTTCAAAGCGTCCATTGCTTCGCGCCGGACATTGCGCACGGCAACTTTCGCCTTTTCGGTTTCCGCTTTCACGTCCTTGACCAATTCCTTACGCCGTTCTTCCGTCAGTTGCGGAATAATTAAGCGAATGGCAGTCCCATCGTTTTGCGGGGTTAACCCCAAGTTGGATTGGTAAATGGCCCGTTCGATTTCTTCCAATAAAGTCTTATCGTACGGCGTCACCAATAATTGCCGGGCTTCCGGAATTGAAATGGAGGCCACTTGGTTTAACGGCGTCATTGCCCCGTAATATTCGACTTGAACTGGGTTTAACAGGCTGGCGTTGGCCCGCCCAGCCCGAATATCTGCCAAGGTCCGCTTTAAAGCTTCCCCGGATTTCGTCATTTTATCTTTAGCTTCAACTAAAATTTCTTTTCCAGTCATCTTAATCCCCCTCAATCGTTGTGCCGATAGCTTCGCCCTTGACCACCTTCAAAATATTTCCTGGGGTATTCAAGTTAAAGACCACCAGCGGAATATCATTATCCATTGACAAAGAACTTGCCGTCGAATCCATGACGTGTAATTGCTTATTGATAATATCCATGTGGGTCAACCGGTCAAACTTAACCGCGGAAGCATCCTTATTCGGATCCGCTGAGTAAACCCCATCAACCCCATTTTTCGCCATTAAAATGGCATCTGCATTGATTTCAGCGGCCCGCAAAGCAGCTGTGGTATCCGTGGAGAAGTATGGACTACCCGTGCCACCAGCAAAGATAACTACCCGGCCTTTTTCAAAGTGACGAATGGCTTTGCGCCGAATATATGGTTCAGCAATTTGGCGCATTTCGATTGAAGTTTGGACCCGGGTCGGAACCCCTAAGGCTTCCAAGGCATCTTGTAAGGAGAGGGCGTTCATGATGGTGGCCAACATTCCAATGTAATCAGCTTGGGCCCGTTCCATGCCGAGCTTTTCGCCCGTCACACCGCGCCACATGTTGCCACCACCAACAACAATCCCGACTTGCACACCTAAGTCGTGAACTTCTTTTAATTCCTTGGCAACGGTCTTTAATTCGGGCGGATTAATCCCAAAGCCTTGGTCCCCAGCTAATGCTTCTCCGCTTAACTTCAGAATAATTCGTTGGTATTTGACTGCTTCTGTCATCTTCACCCTCCTGATTCTCATTTCAAAAAAGGACGCACCGCCCCAAAAAGTACAGTACGTCCTGAGCTTAATCAGTAATTACTTGTTTAATTGTTCACTGATTTCTTGGGCCAGGTTCGTTTCCTTCTTTTCGATCCCTTCCCCAACTTCGTAACGGATGAAGGACTTCAGCTTACCACCCTTAGAAGCAACGTATTCTGCAACCGTTTGGTCAGAATCCTTAACAAAGGCTTGGTCGGCCAACGTAATTTGCGCCAAGAACTTGTTCAAACGCCCTTCAACAATCTTGCCAACGATCTTTTCTGGCTTCCCTTCGTTCAAGGTTTCTTCCGTAAAGATCTTCTTTTCGTGTTCAAGGCGTTCAGCAGGAACGTCTTCCCGGGTCATAAATTCAGGGTTAACGGCCGCCACGTGCATTGCAACGTCCTTAGCAGTAGTTTCGTCGGCCCCTTCCAAAACAACCAAGGCCGCAATCCGACCACCTTGGTGCAGGTAAGCCCCAAAGGAGTCACCGTCTGCCTTTTCAACTAAAGTAAACCGCCGTAAGGAAACCTTTTCCCCCGTCTTTTGGGTCGTAGCAATCAGGTCATCGTTTAACGTCCCGTTAGCCGTTTCTAAAGCCAAGGCCGCTTCAACGTCAGCCGGCTTCTTTTCTACCAACAGGCTGGCGATGCTCTTCAAAGCATCCTTAAATGGATCGGAAGCAGCCACAAAGTCCGTTTCGGAGTTTAATTCCACGATGGCAGCCGTGTTGCCTTCAACCTTGATGTCCGTCAACCCTTCGGCCGCAATCCGGTCACTCTTCTTTGCCGCCTTAGCAATCCCTTTTTCACGCAAAAAGTCCATTGCCTTGTCCATGTCACCATCACTGGCAACTAAGGCCTTCTTGGCATCCATAATTCCGGCCCCTGACTTCTTCCGTAATTCCATAACTTGCTTTGCGCTAATTGCCATGAGTATCTCTCCTTAATCAAAGTAAATTTTCAAAAAAGGCTGTTTTGCACTCAGGCCTTCCTGGTCTAACTGCAAAACAGCCTAAGCATTAACTATTTTTAGTTGTTGCCTTCAACGCTGTCCTTCAGATCCTTTAAAGCATCTGCCGTAACTTCAGCGTCTTGTTCTGCTTCTTCAGCAACTTGTTGGTCGTCTTGACCTTGCTTTCCTTCGATCACTGCATCAGCCATCGTAGAAGTGATCAGACGAACGGCCCGGATTGCGTCATCGTTAGATGGGATGATCACATCAATGTCATCTGGGTCCGTGTTAGTGTCAACCATTGCAACAATCGGAATGTTCAACTTTTGAGCTTCCTTAACTGCAATTTGTTCCTTGTGTGGGTCAACAATGTACAATACATCTGGGATGCGTGGCATGTCTTCGATCCCACCCAAGAAGCGTTCCAACTTTTCACGTTGCTTCGTCAACACAGCAACTTCCTTCTTTGGCAGCCGGTCAAACGTGCCATCTTCTGCCATCTTCTTGAGTTGCTTCAAGCGGTTGATCCGGGATTGGATCGTCTTCCAGTTGGTCAAGGTCCCACCAAGCCAACGGTGGTTAACAAAGTATTGACCTGCCCGAACGGCTTCTTCTTCAATTGAGTCTTGGGCTTGCTTCTTGGTCCCAACAAACAGAACCACCCCGCCATCAGCGGCAATGTCCTTCACGTAGTTGTAAGCGTGATCGATCATCTTAACCGTCTTTTGCAGGTCAATGATGTAAATCCCGTTCCGTTCCGTGAAGATGAATGGCTTCATCTTTGGGTTCCAACGACGCGTTTGGTGACCAAAGTGGACACCGGCTTCAAGCAATTGCTTCATGCTAACTACAGACATGAATATACCTCCAAAAAAATAGTTTTTTCCTCCCCGCCCCTCACTTGACTGGGGTACGAAAACGCACTTCCTCAGTCATCAAGACGGGTGTGAATTGGGCTTTCTGCACCGTTGACTAGTATACAAAAAACGGACTGAAAAGACAAGTCTTTCAGCCCGAGAAAATTGATTTTTAGTTAAATTTAACTTCGTGGTCAGAAGCACCGGTTTGAATCAGACTCAGGTTAGCGTCCAAACTTTGCTTAACCATGTTTTCAACCGCGACATTGGTGTAGAAGGCGGTGTGTGGGGAAATTAAAACGTTGCCCCGGCTTTCCAAGTTCCAGAATTCTGGGTAATCCATGTTCTTACCAGCCATGTTGTGGTTAAAGACCTTGGTTTCATCAACTAAGACATCCAAGGCAGCCCCGGCAACCTTACCAGAATCAAGGGCATCGATCAAAGCCTTTTCATCAATCAGTGGCCCCCGCGAAGCATTAACGATGAAGACCCCATCGTTCATCTTGTCGAAGGCTTCCTTGTTTAACATGTTTTCTGTTTCAGGGAACAACGGAATGTGCAAAGTAACCACCGTTGCTTGCGCAAACAGTTCGTCTAAACTGTCAACATACAAACCTTCTTTTTCCAATTCAGGGTTGTGGAACTTGTCATAAGCAATTACCTTCGCCCCAAAGCCCTTGTAGATGTCAATGGCAACTTGCCCAATGTGGCCCGTCCCAATGACCCCAACCACTTGTTGGTTTAATTCTTGAGAAATTTCTGGTGCCCACCGGTAATCACGACGGTCAAACTTCCGGAAGTATTCCTTAGTCCGACGCAACAGATTCATTAATTGAGTGACAGAAAATTCAGCGATGGCCGCTGGTGAATAAACTGGAACGTTGGTAATCTTAAAGTCATTTTCCTTTACGGCTACCGGGTTCAAATTATCAACCCCGACATTACGCAAGGACAGGTAGTGAATTCCGTAGCCTGCCAGCGTCTTTAAAACGTTATCCGTGTATGGAGCTTGTTGATAGGCTACCACCCCATCAAACCCTTCAGCTTGATCGACCGTGCTGTCAAGTAATAATTCTTCAACAATCTTGACTTGAACGTCTGGGTGTTGTTCTTGCCATTCAGCAACGTATGGCTTTTCGTCTTCGCGAATCCCGTAAGCAATAATCTTCATTACTTTAGCCTCCAAATCTTTGTCTCTAAGGAAAATAGCGGTTCTACCCAAATGTGAATCGAATCACATTACCTTGTCAGAACCTTTATTTTTCGACAAATTCATTATAGCACAGTTTGTGAAAAAGTGTGCTATTTTTAAGCTAAAATCTTATGAAACCGCTACCATTTCACGCCACGCATGTGAAGAAATTTTTCCTTGGCCTGCCGGGACTGATGCTTAAAGCGGTACTCAGCCGCCAAGGCCGCTGACTTATCCGCAAACGCCTCTTGATAAAGCAACCGTAACGGGTGCCGCGCTTTGACCCGGGTATATTTTGCCCCTTTAAACCGTTGGTGCGTCCGAAATCGCCGTTGCACGTCATCAGTAAAACCACAGTAAAAACTACCGTCAGCACATAACAAAACATACATGTAATACAGCTTAGTGGGCATGCAACATCGCCTGCACTTCCGGTCGGTAATTCCCGGCTTGATCGGCAACCACTAAGGGTGGCACCACTTTTAAGCCCCCCGCTTTACCATCTTTAATGGCCTCGATCAAAACCATATTCGCATCCCGGCCCGCCTTGGGATACACTAAGCGCAAACGCTTAGGGGCCAAGCGGTATTGTGAAAAGGTCGTTAAGATTTCCGCCAAGCGTTCGGGGCGGTGCACCAGATAAGCTTTCCCATTCATTTTTAACAGCCCACTCATTTTCGCTACGATACCAGCTAAATCAATGGCAATTTCGTGCCGGGCCAAAGCCAAGTGGGGATTCGGATTTTTTTCGCTGGTGGGTAAATCCTTAAAGTACGGCGGATTGCATACAACAATGTCCGCTGAATCCTTTGACAGATATTCGTAAATGTCCTTTACATCCGCATTAATGACGGTGTAGCGTTCCGTCAGCTGATTTAAAGCCACGCTGCGTTCGGCCATGTCCGCTAAGCGCGTTTGCAACTCGACTTCTGTAATGTGCCCGCCTAACTTTCGATTTAAAAAGAGGCCAATCGCCCCATTCCCCGCACAAAGATCTACGGTTTGCAGCTTACTTTTGCGATTAGGACGCACAAAATCAGCTAACAACACCGCATCCAGAGAAAAGGCAAACACTTCCGGACTCTGAATAATTCGAATGCCTTGGGCACTTAGCGCATCAATGCGCTCGTTGGCTTTGAGTAATGCTTCCTCGTTCATTTTTCCTCCGCTTGCTTGCATAATCGACTGTGATTCTTCATACTAGACTAAGAATATTCCAAGATAAAAAATTATTGGTGAGGTTTATCAATGCTATACAGTTTTTTAGTTCATTTGGTCCAACCCTTCTTAAATTTGATCAACGGGCGACCAATTATTACCGGTAAGGAGCATTTACCGGCCGGAAATTACATTTTAATTGCTCCCCATCGCTCATGGATGGATCCCGTGCTATTGGCGCTGGCCATTTTTCCTAAAAAATTTGCCTTTATGGCCAAAGAAGAACTTTTCCAAAAGCCGCTGGCTAATTGGTTTTTACGGAAATTAAACGCTTTTCCCGTCAACCGAGCTAACCCTGGTCCGTCGGCCGTTAAAACCCCGGTCCGCATTCTGAAGCAAACCGACTTGGCGACCATTATCTTCCCAACCGGTTCTCGTTATTCCGCGAAGCTAAAGGGCGGGGCGCTTGTAATCGCAAAGTTGGCCGGTGTACCTTTGGTGCCAGCAGTCTATCAAGGGCCGTTGTCATTTAAACAACTCTTTGCGCGTCATCCACGCAAAATTGCGATCGGGGAACCAATCACAATCGACCGCAAAATGAAATTAAATGACGAAAAGCTCGCCGAAATGGAGCAGACGATTCAAGCCGCTTTTGACCAGTTAGACCAACAATTGGACCCGACCTTTAAATACCAGATGCCACCAAAACCATCTGATGATCAATTTTAGTAATAAAAAAGGCGGCGGAAACGCCGCTTTTTTTATTACTTTTTATTAGCTTTCTTAGCTTGGCTCTTCATCGTTTGCATCATTTGGTGCAACTTCTTGTCCGATGGCTTTTGGCCCATTTGCAACATCATCGTCCGCAACATGTCAGCCGAAATTGGCGGATTGTTCCGCAAGTAGTTTTCCATGTAGCGCCGTGCCCCAAAGAAACCAATGGCAATCCCAACCAGTAAAGCCAAAATTACTAAAGCAATTGTCAGACCCACTGTCTTTTCCCCCTTTGTTTAAATCATATCTATGTTACACAATTCGGGAGAATTTTAAAAGCCTAATTTTAATTTAATCATCCCGCAACCCCTTTTTACGTTGAATGGCTTTCACCTTTTCTGGGGTCACCTCTTTACCATTTTTATCAAAGATTTGCATCATTTCGATGTTGGAACGGAACGCCGCCCGAAAATTCTTTAAATACTGATCCCGCAATTTTTTGCGTTCTGCTTTTTCAGCCGGAGTCAAGCCCTCCGTTTTGTTTTTATGGGCCAATTCGTTAATTCGTTTTAATAATTGGTCTTGTTCTTTTGATTCCGTCATGCTCATCAACTCCCTTACGAATCAATTTTAGCATACCCAAAATTACCATTAAATACAAGCAGCCAAACTTGCGAACGCATGTTTTACAAATCAATTCTTATATGGTAAGATAATTAAAAAAAGGAGCGAAGTACTATGCCACGAAATTCCGAACCCAAGCAATTAGAAGTGCTAGCGTTTATCCATCAACAAGTTACCAATCAGGGCTATCCGCCGACCATCCGTGAAATTTGCGATGCAGTTGGTTTGTCATCAACTTCTACGGTTCACGGCCACATTAACCGCTTAATCAAACGGGGCTACTTACAAAAAGACCCGGCTAAACCCCGGGCCTTAGAAATTACCCAAGAAGGCCTTAGCGCCATCGGCATTAAGCCGCACCAACACGAAATTCCTCTTTTAGGGGTCGTAGCGGCCGGCCAGCCGATTTTGGCAATTGAAGATGCCACTGACTACTACCCCGTTCCACCAACGATCCAAGACAATGATGATTTGTTCATGTTGACGATTAAGGGAAACAGTATGATCAACATGGGCATTTTAAACGGCGATAAGGTCATTGTTCGTCAGCAAGAAACTGCCAATAACGGGGATGTAGTCATCGCCATGACCACGGAAAACGAAGTTACTTGCAAGCGGTTCTACAAAGAAGCTCACTACTACCGCTTAGAACCAGAAAACGACCAAATGGACCCGATCATTTTAGACGATGTTCGGATTTTGGGGCGGGTGATTGGTTTATTCCGAGACAGTATTTTTTAGAGAACTAGCTTTTCGGCTAGCGTCTAGAAAGTAACAACAAAGCGCTAGAAATCAACGTTTTCAGGAACGTGATTTCTAGCGCTTTTTGAAATTTTAAGACTTTTTTCCAGCCGCTTTTTCTAGTTTTCTAGCCCCGCCGTTGATATTGACGTTGGTGGTTTTGTTGGCCTGCCAGGACAAACGGGGCTTGGCTGTCTGACAAATCAAAGGTACAATCCTGACTTTGCAAGCCTAAGTGCTGATTGAATAAGGTTTCATATTCTGCAACACTGACTTGCCGCCGTTGATCAAGCATTGCATCGGGCCGTTCCAGGGCCGCCGCAAAGCCATCAACAAGCCGGCCCGTCAAAAATTCTCCTTCAGCACCCGAGCCATAGCTAAACAGGCCCAAACGATTACCCGCTTGCAACTGACCGTGATTAAGCGCCGAAAGCAAGCTTAGGTACAACGACCCCGTGTAAAGATTACCGACCCGGCGGCTATAAACCTGGCTGGCTTGCAACACCGCCCAAAAACGCTGGGCAACTTGATCATCACGATCGCCTAACTCACTAGCCAAGGCCTTCTTGCCCATCTTAGTAAACGGCAAGTGGAATAAGAAGCCAGCAAAATCATCAAGCGTCACCCCAGTCAATTGCCGGTACCGTTGCCAACAAGCTTGGAAGAAATCAATGTAGACTTGGGTCGAATATTTCCCATCAACCAGTGCTTCTGACCGATACAGCGGCCGCCAAAAGTCCATCACATCTTGGGAAAAAGCAACACTGGTCGATTCTAATTCCAACACGCGGGGGTCTTTTGCCACCACCATGGCGACCGCGCCCCCACCTTGTGTAACTTCACCACCAGTTTGCAACCCGTAACGAGCAATATCGCTAGCAATTACCAAGATTTTTTCGGTCGGGTGCAATGCCACCAACCCTTTCGCAAATTGCAAGCCGGCGGTGGCTGAGTAACAAGCTTCCTTTAATTCGATCGTGCGGACAAAATCGCTTAGCCCCAATAGTTGCTTTACGTACAAAGCCGCGGCCTTTGAATTATCGACGCCAGATTCCGTGGCCACAATTACGGTGCTGACCTGCGCTAATTCAGCGGCCGGAATTTTGGCGGCTGCTTGTGCGGCCAAGGTCACCGCATCCTGGGTTGGCGGAATCACGGCCTGTTGGCTTTGGCCAATCCCCATTAAATATTTATCCGGGTCAACGTGGCGTGCCGCCGCTAAGTCGCGTAAATCTAAATACAACTCGGTCGTTGCAAAGGTGAGCCGATCAATCCCAATCTTCAAAATAATCCCTCCGTCTTCAGCATGATGGTTTAATTTTAGCGGTTCCGAGGTTCCTTGTAAAATAATCACTGCTTTTCGCCCGTTGAATTAATTAAAAATGAAAATTAGATGAGAAAAAGGTATAATGATCTTACTTATCACGTTAGGGAGGCGAAATTAATGGCAGATATTTGGTCATTTCTCCAGTCGCAACACTTAGTTCCGCATTTACTAAAGGGCTATTTCGGCTTAGAAAGCGAACAACACCGGCTAACCGCAACCGGCCAGCTAAGTCGGGCCCCGTACCCCTCGACCTTTTCTTCCCGGCAGACGAATCCATATTTAAAAACTGACTTTGCTGACAATATGCTTGAAATGGTTGCACCTCCTAGTCAAGGCAGTCGTTTAGCGGTCCGCAACCTAACCATGATTCAAGAAGTTGAGCTTGCTCACCTTAAGAATCACGACTTTTTATGGCCCCTATCCGTGCCACCCGTTTTTTCAGCGACAGACCTCCACTTTGCAGGTCAATTTAACAGTCGCGCATGGGTGGCCCGATACCATGACTACTTACAAGCAAAATACGGCACCAGCCGGGAATTGCTGACGGGAATTCACATTAATTTTTCGTTTGATCGCCACCTCCTAACCCAATTAAGCGCCCATCTGACTTCAACTACTGAGTCGGCAATCGCTTGGCAAAACCAGCTTTACTTCCAATGTGCCCAAGCCTTCGTGGCCTACCGGTGGTTATTTACCTACTTATTCGGGTCCAGCCCGGTCGCTGGCAATCAACTCAGTGGCGCCCCCGTCTCCTTTTCGGCTCCCGTTCGCAGTTTACGCAACAGTAATTTTGGCTATACCAATTTTGCAGAGGAAACGATCACCTATGCCAGCTTAGCAGCCCAAGTACGCCAATTAAACGCGATGCTAGTCAACCAGCGCTTCTTTTCCCTCCATGAATTTTATGGCCCCGTTCGGCTAAAAGGACGCGCAACGGACCTGGCCGACCTTTTGGCAAACGGCGTCGAGCGGCTTGAATTCCGGGCCTTTGACCTGGATCCTTTTACGGCCAGCGGCATTGCACCAGCAACCCTTGATTTCCTGGAACTTTGCTTGGCTTACTGGCTGGTGACCCGCCCAACGCTGGACCTGACCACCTCTCGCGAACGCAACCATGCCGTTGCCATGCAAGCCCCCACGGAAGTCTTCGCGTGGGTCCAACGCGAAGGCAGCCAGTTGGTGGCACAGTTACACGAGTTTGCCCAAACCATTAAGGCCCCGGCTGCTTACTTTCATGCGCTTGCCACCGTCCAGCAACGGCTTCAAGCCCCTACCAAAACCCCGAGTGGCCGGTTGGTTGAATTTATCACTTCAGATCACCAATTGCTTAACTTCGGCATCACCACAGGGCAACGGCGGTATCAACTTTTCGCCCAAAACCCGGCCCCGGTGCCGGTTTTAGCAGAGACCTATTCCGTCCAAGAACAGCAATTGCTCCAAGCTGCCATTGAACTTGGCCTTTCCATTTCATTTACCCCGGTGTTGCAAATCAGCCACCACCACCAAAGTTTATCCCTCACCCCAACCGAACCGCTCATCCCAAGCAACATCACAGCCCGCCAATTCCTTTGCCGTTATTTTGCCCTGGAGTAAAACTTACTAAAATTTTAAATTGGCGGGTTAAATTCGCAGTGCTACAATGGTGAACGGAATATTTTTAGTAGAAAGTCATTTGGCATTTTAAGCGGCCAAATGAAATGAGGAATTGAGAATGGTTAGGAACACCAGTCGTCGGGAAGATCTGCACCTGGCCGTGCTAACGGTTGGGTTAGGACTAATCGTGGGAAGTTCATCGCTTTTATTAGGGCTCTTATTGGACCACGTTGAACACTTATTTTTGGGCTTCATTGAAAACAACCAGGTCCCCGTTGCGATCCATACCCCACCAGTCCAACGCTTCCTCGCACTAGTGCTTGGTGGAATTATTAGCGCTTTGAGTTGGTACTGGCTACAACGCAATTGGCGCCCCGTCGGCATCAAGGCCGCCATGCAGGGCACCCGGATGCCGGTTGGCCGAACGATCGGGCATGTCGTCACCCAAATCTTTTACGTCAGTACCGGGGGGTCGATCGGGCGTGAATTAGCACCGCGGCAAGCCGGGGCAATGATTGCCGACAATTTAAGTCGGTGGAGCCAGCAACACGGTTGGCAAATCACGCCGGAAGACCGCCGCCTGTTGATTGCAGCGGCAGCCGGGGCTGGGTTTGCCGGCGTTTATATCTCGCCTTTAACGGGAACCATGTTTTGTCTGGAACTGCTATACAAAAAAATCACCCCGCGCTCCGTGGCCGTCAGCGTTACCATGTCGGCCATTGCCACTATGGTGGGCGCATTAACGAAGGGCTTTGTCCCGTACTATCTGACTGGCAACCATCACTATGCTTTGACCATCATCCCGCTCGCGATAATCTTAGGGGTGGTTAACGGTGCCCTCGGCGCGGGGTTTAAGGCAATCATTAACCGAGCCAGTCAGCACCGGGCTTATGGCCGGCAATTGCTGTGGCAGTTCCCACTTGTTGCGGCCTTGACCGGCTTAATTGCCATGTTCTTTCCAGCGGTTTGTGGTAATGGCCGGGGCCTGGCCCAATTAGCCATGAATACCCATCCCGCGACCTTGCTGGCCATCAGCTGGCTTGGCTTCGGTTTCTTGGCGAAAGCCAGCGCAACGCTATTAACCATTAAGGGGGGCGGTTACGGTGGTACTTTAACCCCCTCAATTGCCTTGGGGGCGTGCAGCGGCTTAATGATCGGCGCCTTATACGTTCCCCTGGTCAGTGGTGTAACTCTAAGCCAAACGGCCGTCCTCGGGGCCGCCGGACTGTTGGCCGCATCGCAAAGTGCGCCATTAATGGCCTTATTCATGATTTACGAAGTTTGTCATATGAACCATACGGCCTTGCTGCCTTTGGCCTTAGTGGTTGCGATTGCCACTTGGACCGCGCAACAATTTCAAAAACAAAAAGATTAAACAAAACCGCGCGTTTGTTAGGCTTTACTCCCCAACAAACGCGCGGCTTTCTTTTATAATCAAGGCAACGTTTTACAGCATCCGCATTATCAAAGCGGTTAAGTCATCAACACTGACTGAACTTAAATTACGTTCAATATCGACCGTTGACAATGCCGCCCTGATGGCTTCGGCGTGGTATTCAACTCCCTGTAAGGCCGCTTCAATCACGGCCGGGTTGCCGGTGGTAAAAAAGTCCCCAAACAGCTTAATTTCACTGATGTGGCGGTCAACCACATTGAAATTGAAGGCCACCGTCCCAATCGGAAAATGGTGGGAAACATAGTGTTCATAACCCGGATTTTGCCCAAAGTTCCATTCATCAGTAGCAAACCGGCTGGCTTGCCGAGCGTCAATTACCGCCCAATCTGCTTCCGTAAGGTGATAGGTCGGAATGTCAGCTAATTTTTCAACCCCAAACATGTGACAAAGCAAGTAATTCTTAAAATCCTCGCTGGTCCAAGCTTGGTACTTGGCCGGCAAATGCGGCTTGACGTTCGTAATCCGGGCGTCAACCGATTTAATCCCCTTGGATTCTAATTTACCAATATCGGGCGTCAAAACCGTGCGGGCCACAGTTTCATCCAAATCAAACATAATCGTGCCACCGGCGGCATAGGCATTATTGGCTTTAACCATGGCCATCCCTGAAAATTTTTTACCGTCAATGGCCATATCATTGCGCCCACGTACTTCAGCGCCGGCCACTCCCAAATCGTGCAAGGCCGCCACAATCGGCGCGCCGATTTTTTGAAAATCTCGGAAATCAGTGGTGTCTCCCACCACAATGTTTTCAAAGATAATATTACCCCGGTCATGATAAACCGCCCCGCCACCGCTGGTCCGGCGCACCAACTGGATATCATGCCGTTTTAGATACGGCAGGTTAACTTCGGCATAGGCATTTTGGTGCCGACCGATAATGACCGCCGGATCGTTAATGTAGCAGATCAAGCCATGCCCCTCTAACCGCAAATCGTTAATCAAGTATGCATCTAATGATTGATTGATCATGGCATTGTAAACGGGTTTGCCATGCCGACTGGTGTCAATTAAGAACAAACTGGCCACTTCCTTCCTTTTTTAAAATTCAAAAAAGATCTTCCTTTTACCGAGAACTTAAAGAGCTCCCTTTTATCTTAGTCCTTACATTAGCCCCTGCCAACGAAAAATTGGCAAAGCGACTGACTTTTTCACCGTAACGATAACCTAACAAAAGAACCGCTAAATACTGACTTAACAGCATCTAGCGGTTTTAAAACTTAAAAATAAGGAGAGTACAGGATTTGAACCTGCGCGCCCATTCAACATGGGTTCGCCGGATTTCGAGTCCGGTGCATTACCACTCTGCCAACTCTCCGTGACAACTATTATAGTTTAGCATGGAGAATTAGCTTTGGCAAGGGTATTTAGTTAATTGATAGACCATTTTTTAATAAGAATTCGAGTAATGGCAGTCGATCGCCACCTGTTTGGGTAATAAAGTGGTCGCCAGTTGGCAAAAGAATAAACGGCGCCGCCAAATTAGTAGCCAGTCGTTGGGTAAACTGGTATGGAACAATATGATCATCCCGCGCCGAAATTACGACCGCGGCTTTTAATTTGGCCCGAATCGCAGCATAATCGAGCGATTCAGCGGTAAATGGTGCCAGTTCTGTCAGGCCAGGGACGAGGTCATCAAAACCAGAAACGAGAATTAAGTTGACATTCTGTACATCAGCTTGCGCCAAAAAGCGTAGGGTGGTAATACAACCAAGCGAATGGCCGATTAACGTCACCCCATCGGTCTGCGAGATTTGCGACTGACAAGCCGCCAACCAGTCAGCCAAACGAGGATTATCAGGTTCCGGGAGCGTTACGACGTGAACCGGTCGGTGCAGCTGGGTCGCCCCAAGCTGTTTAAGCCAAGGAAACCAGTTGGCCTCGGGGTTGGCACAATAACCGTGTACAACGTAAATTGGATCAGTCATCAATTAATCCTCCGTTAGTGATGTTGGGGCGGGGAATAATAACGCGACTAAAGCTTCAAGTCCCGCTTGATCAGCCGCAGAAAAACGCGCTAATTCAGGACTATCAATATCTAAAACGCCCCATAGTTGCCCCGCTTTAAAAACCGGAACGACAATTTCAGAATTTGAGGCACTATCGCAAGCAATGTGGCCAGCAAATTGATGGACGTTTGGAACAATGACGGTCGTTTGACGTTGAGCTGCGGTCCCACAGACCCCGTTTCCTAAAGTAATATGCATACAAGCTACTCGCCCTTGAAAGGGACCGAGTAATAGCTCCCCTGCCTTCAAGCGATAGAAGCCAGCAAAATTAACCGCCGGTAAACTATGAAACAGTAATGATGAAAGATTAGCCGTCATAGCGACCCAATCAGTTTCACCAGCTAATAGCGCTGCTGCTTGTTCTTGTAGTAATTGATAATCGGTTTCTGGCATGCTAACACCTCACATTTTCTAATCATTTTATCATAAAAACAAACAGTCGCAAACGGAAACTGGTCCTTATATCTTAACTAAGCTCATTGAGGGCATTTTCATTTAACAGCAAAAATGGTCACCAATGCCGCAAGCAACTGGTGACCATTCTTTATTTGCAATTTAATCGGCTGCTTCTACTGCCGCTACCAAGGCTGCCAAACTTTGACTGCCAAAGATTACCGGCCCACCATTAATCATGGTCGCTGGCACGCTCATAATCTGCCGGGCTTCCCGCAGATCTTTAAATTGGGCCAAATCAATCATGGTAGCCTCAATTCCCGGATTTAACGCCGCCATGTGCTGGCAGGCGGCCACAACATCGGGACAGAAATGACACGTCAACGAAACACCAATTTCCAGCTTCGTTGGTGGCAGCGCTTGGATCCGCTCCTTTAAGGCAGGTTCAAGCGTTTGGCCTGACCCGGCCACATTGTATAAGCCCAACACCAACGAATTCAATTCATGACCGGTCGGCACGCCGGCATAATGCAGGCCCGTATCCTGACCATCACAAACCAAGCGTAATTGCGGCAGTAACGTAGCTTGGGCAGGAGCGGTTTGTTCAGCCATTTCTAAGTGCGCATCCAGGGTAACCAATTCACTGACAAACGACCGCAGTTCCTGACTGACTTGATTGTCAGTCAGCCACAACTGCAAGGTTACCGGCCGGGTAAGTTTGGATAAAACCGGCTGCAATTGGGCTACTAAGTCCGGCGTAAACCACTTGCCCGTGTGCTGACTGGTCGACGCAGTTGGCAGTTTGCTGGTTGGGCCCTGCTTAACCGTTGGCGTCTTATGCAAAGGCAAATGCAACCGTTTCTTTAGGGCGGTAACATAAGCTTCCGCACTGGTTGCCGCCATTGCGCCATCGGCCGCCGCAGTAATAATCTGCCGGAGGGGCTTAGCAACTAGGTCTCCCGCCGCGAAGACACCAGGAACCGCTGTCGCTTGCTGCGCGTCAACTGCTAAATAACCGTGTTTGTCGCGCACTAACGTTGGTGGCAAACCGGCGGTGGCGGGTTGCGTCCCCACGTAGACAAACACCCCAAAGGTCTTGTCCGGTGGTGTCACTTGGTAAGTGCTTTCCACCCCGGTTTGGTTGTTTACCAAGGTCATCCCCGTTAAGAACTGCTCACCATGCACTTCCTTAATCTCCGTGTGATAACGGACTTCGACTTGAGGATTATCAAGGGCCCGGGCCGCCGTTAGCGGTGGACATTGAAATTCGCCTTCCCGCACTAATACGGTCACGCGTTTAGCATAGCGAGTCAAGAAATCTGCCTCTTCGGCCGCCGCGTAACCACCGCCAACCACGAAAACTGGCAACCCGGTAAACAGTTCCCCATCACACGTTGAGCAATAGGCGACCCCCCGGCCCCGAAAAGCATCTTCACCAATAAAGCCTGCCTGACGTGGTTGGGCCCCCATCGCTAAAATCACGCTGCGCGTGCGATAAGTTTGCCCACTGGCTCCCGTGAGGACTTTCACCTCATCGGCCAGTTGGCAAGCTACCACCGCATCCTTTTTGATTTGAACCCCAAAATCCTGGGCCTGACTTTGCATTTGCCGCATTAACTGGGAACCATCAACTGCTGGTGCCGCGGGGTAGTTGTAGACCATGGCCGTGGTCGTAACCTGCCCTCCGACCGTTTCAGCCTCCAACACCAACGTATCCAAAGTTGCGCGGCCCGCGTAAATCGCGGCACTTAATCCAGCTGGCCCCGCACCTACAATAATTAAATCATAGATCCGCTCCGTCATCGACATCGCCTCTTTTATAACTTGCCAACCAGGTCCAGACTTGGCTTGATCGTTTCTTCACCCGGTTGCCAATTAGCCGGGCAAACCCGATCGCCGTGTTCGCGAACAAATTGGGCCGCTTGCAAAGTCCGCAAAATTTCGTCAGCTGACCGCCCGATCCCCATATTATTAATCGTATAGGATTGGATCTTGCCATCTGGGTCAACGATAAAGACGCCCCGGTAAGCCTGACCCGCTTCTTCATCTAACACATCAAACATCCGAGCCAATTTCCCGGCGGGGTCCGCTAGCATCTTGTATTGCAATTTGCCAATCTTTTCGGAAGCTTCCGCCCAGGCCTTGTGCACGAATTCGGTGTCTTCAGAAACCGAGTAAACTTCCGCCCCTGCTTGTTGAAAGGCTTCATAATTAGATTGTAATGCTTCTAATTCCGTTGGACAAACAAAGGAGAAATCCGCTGGGTAAAAGAAGAAAATGCTCCACTTTCCCAGAACATCTGCTTTGGTAACATCAACCGTTTTACCAGCTTGGTAAGCCTTCACCGCAAAGTCACCAATTTCTTGATTCAAAAAATTCATCTTAAGATCCTCCTTATAATGATTCTTATCTACAACCAAAATATAACACTAGTGATATCAAATGTAAAGGCTTATTTTCAAATCAAAAAGGACTAATGCCAATGACACCAGTCCTTCTTCATCAATCTTCAACTGCCGCAAACAAGCCGTCATAGGCTTGCATTAATTCGGTCGGGTTAACTTGGTAATCAACCAAGCCCATTTTTAACAACAAATGCCAAGCATGACGAAAATCAGCTTGCCGGTGGGTATAGTAGCTTTGCAAAAAAAGGTTCTTAATAGCTAACGCTTCCCGATCTAAATCAACCAATTTGGTACAAGGCGTTGCCGTCACTAATTTTTGGTATTCTTCGGGGGTCATTACCACCAAATGCGTCCACTTAAGCCGGGCACTGACCACCAAAAACCAAAATAAAACGTGGGCAAAGTCTTCGGCTTGCTGTTCGGTTGATTTTTTAACTTGGCCCGCACGCAAGGAGTATTTGCTTTGCCCGCCGTACAAAGTCGTCAAAGCCTGATCCGCATTCAAGACCGCATGCTGTAGGTGCGCAGTCGGTCCCAACAAGAGATCCCGCTTTTCAAACAATTGATTATCCAAACTAATCGCCGCTTGCAACAACTTGGTAAAATCAAGCATCATTTTCACCGTCCTCTTCTTCGACCGCGCTCGCCGGGGCTTCTTCTTTAATCGGCTCGGCATCCGTCGCCGGTGAATTGACCACCACATGTTCATCAACAGGCGCATAGGCAAATTGATCATCACGAATGGCCAAAGCGGACCGGTTCGCCAAGTACCAATCCCGGACCAACGGGTAATGTAAGAGCACGTCTAGGAAGGAGAGTTGCGCTTTTGCATCTGTGACCATGAAGAACCATTGCTTGGTATAATCGTCAGGATCAAATGCCAGGCTTAACGCCGTGTCTGATGCCAAAGCTAACTTCGCCCCATTGTTTTGTGGCAAACTCAATAAAACCGTGTCCGTTTCCGCCGTTTGGACAAACAATTTATCAATAACCGTTAACGACAACTCCGGCGCCGCTAACTTGAATTGCGCCGCATTATCCGTGGCCAAGATCCCCAAGTTAATGGTAAAGTCCAATTGCTCAACCAAAAGGTTAGCAAAGGCCACTAGGGGCTTGACCACCCCTTGTAATTCCAAGTCATTATGGTTGGCAATTTCTTTGACAATCAAGAAATCAACCAGGGCCCGGTTATCAAATTGTAAACTGTGGTGCGCCAAGTCCAAGTTAAACAGCGGCTCATGGTCTGTTTGCTCACAGAAAAAGGCCCCCGGACGACTGCGCTTTTGTTCAAAGCAGAAGGTATAGTCATTTTCAAACGTGGTCAGCCGCATGGCCAAACGCCGGTGCATTGGGTCAGGTTTCACCGCAAAGTCGCCAATCCCGGCTAATTCTAACAGCCGTCCCATCAAAAGCAAGTAATAATCTTCAGGTTGATAGTGTTGCGGAAATTTAACGTAGGCATGATTTAAATCAAATTCTACCAATTGACCGGCTGCGTCCAATAATTCTGTCGGGACCGTCGCCGTAGCCAGTTGGTCCAATAACTGCACGTAGCGCTCCCCAAGTTTTAACCCCGTCGTCAGCGAAGCGGTTAAACTGGTCACTTGTTCGGTCGCTGTTGAGATCATTTGCTTAGTCATCAGCTTCCACCTGCTTTCCATCCGCGACCAAACTTTGTAAATAGCTAGCGTAAAGTTTCCGGTTAGCTAATTCGAAATCTTCAAAACTGCCGAAAGTATCCACAATACTCTTCCGTTCATAACTAAGGATCGTATTTTCCTTTGACAATTCCAGGACCTGCTGATTATTGGCCTTAATCTTGCCGGCCGCCGTCCGGGCTTCTTCATCTTGGTTTTCCAATTCGCTCAGTTTAGCCACAATGGCTTCCCTGGTTTCACGGTTCTTGCTTGATTCAAACAAGCCATTGCGCGCACTGGCTTCCTTTAACTCCGCTTGCAATTCTTCTTTTTTCGCGTCCCGTTTATCCGCCGAATCAATCAGCGCTTGTAAGCGATCATTTTCCTTGGATAATTCTTCAATCCGTTGACCATTATAACGTTGCCCAGCTTGCGCCAATTCAAAGGACTTGGCCAACTTGGCGTATTCACTTTGATCAAAGACAAAGCGAATATTTAATACATCTAACTCACCAAATTGCCGGCGATCCCACCAGTTACCAAAGTACATGCGGTAATGGCCTAATTGGTATTCTTCATAGTAAAAAAACGGATAGGCTTGACTTAAGTAATTAATCAACTTGGTACTCAAATAATTACTTAATTGGGCCGTCAAGTCATCAACCAAGGTCATGACCCCGGTATCATTCGCCTTTTCTTCCCGATGCATAATTTCAGCTGCATACCGTTTTTGATCCAGCAAAGCATAGATTGCTTGATCGGCATGGTTGGCCACCGCTTGCTTTAATTCTTGGAGGTAGTTAACTTTTTGTTCAATTGATTGATTAATAATTTGACTGATCGGTTGTGCACCGTTGGTTGTCTCGCTTATCATCAGCATGGTCTCCTTATCATAGTCTAGTTTAATCTTACCGATTTTTTGGCTGGATTTAAAGGGACAATGACGAAACGCCAACTTTTTTTATAAATTAGCGTCTTGCGCATCATCTTCCCTTCACAATTCAGCTGAACGTGCTACAATGAAGGCGTCGAAACAAAAGTTTTGACATTCCAATGCAAAAGAGGCGAGTTAGCATGGCACTCAGCAAGCAAGAACGCAAAGCGATGGCCCGCAAAGCAATGGAAAAGCGCGGCAACAGCACCCCAACCAAGGGCGCTGGATTTGCCAAGCTCGACGCCGATGCAGCTAAATTAAACAAGTAATGGCAGGTTGGGGCTGATGAGAAGTCAATTTCTCATCAGCCCCTTTCGTTTGTGCAAATTAAAACACGCTCCAACAAAGGTCCTGCCTCGTTCGAGCGTGTTAAAAGATTTTTAAACTAGAACTTTTCCATGTACCGGTCCCGTTCCCAATTTGAAACGTTCAGCCGGTAAGCCGCGTATTCCTTGCTCTTGGCCGTCATAAAGCTATCAAACAAGTGGTCCCCCATCGCCGCTTTAATTACTTCATCTTGGGCCAGACTCTTCAAGGCATTGTGCAAAGTGTCGGGCAGGTCTTCAATCCCCTTCGCCCGCCGTTGGGCCAAGGTCATTTGGTAAATGTTTTCGTCTACTGCTGGCATTGGCGTCAACTGTTGCTTTAAACCATCCAGGCCAGCGGCCAAGATCGTCGCAATCGCTAAGTATGGGTTAGCCGATGGGTCGACCGAGCGCAGTTCCAATCGGGTACTCAAGCCCCGGCTCCCGGGAATCCGAACCAACGGTGACCGGTTCGAAGCTGACCAAGCAACATAAACTGGCGCTTCATAGCCCGGCACCAACCGCTTGTAGGAGTTAACCGTTGGGTTGCAGACTGCCGTCAAACTCCGCACGTGAGCCAAGACCCCCGCTAGGAATTGGTAAGCCGTCGTCGAAAGCTGGTTAGCATCAGCGGCGTCGTAAAAGGCATTCCCTTGTTCCGTAAAGAGGGACATGTTCATGTGCATCCCCGACCCGTTGACCCCAGATAATGGCTTTGGCATGAAGGTCGCATGCAAGCCATATTGCTTAGCAATGGTTTTAACCACCATCTTAAAGATTTGAATGTTATCCGCCGCTTCTAAGGCATCAGCATACTTAAAGTCGACTTCGTGTTGGCCTGGTGCAACTTCGTGGTGGGAAGCTTCCACGGAAAACCCAAGCTTTTCTAAGGCCAGGACAATATCACGCCGGCAATCTTCCCCCCGGTCCGCTGGCTCCATATCAAAGTAATTTTCTTGGTCGTTGACTTCCATCGTTGGCTTGCCAGCCTCATCAGTCTTGAATAAGAAGAATTCCGGTTCTGGACCAATGTTAAAGTTGGTAAAACCAGCCGTCTTCATTTCAGCCACGATGCGCTTCAAATTGTTCCGCGGATCACCAGCAAAGGGTTCTCCATCAATCGTGTAGACACTGCAGATTACCTGCGCGACTTTCCCGTGTTCTTGCCCCCACGGGAAGATCAACCAAGTGCTCATGTCCGGATAAAGGTACATATCACTTTCTTCAATCCGTACAAACCCGTCAATCGAAGAACCGTCAAACATCATTTTGTTGTTCAACAATTTGTCCAGCTGACTGATTGGTAGGTCCACACTTTTGCTCATCCCAAATAAATCCGTGAACATCAACCGCAAAAAGCGAACGTCCTCATCCTTAATCAGCTGCCGAACTTCATCCTTCGTGTACAAATGCCTGGTCATATTGTCTAGTTCCTTTCTCGCTAAGCCCACTAGTGATTTGCAATCAAATTTCTAAATTGGTATTAGTTTATCACCATGCCCTCACAAGTCAATTCCCCAGTACAATTCTGGTTGACAATTAGAATGGAACCGCTTAAATCTTTATTTTTTTAACCACCGTTCAAGGTGAGCTTGAATTTCTTCAGTACTGCTTTGCCCTTGGACCAGGTCAAACCAGTGACACTCTTCTTGATTCCGAAACCAGGTTAATTGCCGTTTGGCATAGTGACGCGAATCGAGTTTGATCTTTTCAATTGCCGCGGCCAAGGAAATCTCCCCGGCAAAGTACGCAAAGAGTTCCCGGTAACCAATGCCCTTCCCAGCTGGCAGGGCTTCCCCGCCTTGCTCATACAACCACCGTGCTTCATCCAACAAGCCATTGGCAACCATTTGATCGACCCGCTGGTTAATGCGTTCGTATAACAACTGGCGCTCGGTTGTTAACGCAACCAGGAAATATTCATCGGGACTGGTTTGCTGGGGTTGCAAGGAAAACGGCCGGCCTGTTTTCTCGATCACTTCCAAGGCCCGAATCACCCGGCGTAAATTAGCTACTGGAATCTGCTGCGCTGCTGCTGGATCTTTTTGGGCCAAAACGTTCCAAACAAATTGGTTCCCCGCTTGTTGGGCCACTTGATGCCAGTGGTCACGAATCGCTTGCGATTGCTGATCAAAATGATCATTCCCCAAGACTAAGGCGTGGGTAAGGGCATGAAGATAAAAGCCAGTGCCCCCAACAATCATTGGTTGATGACCTCGCTTGGCAATCGCTTGAATCTGGGCTTGCGTTTGTTGTTTAAAATCAGCCACCGAAAAGCGTTCATGAACATCCAAAATGTCAATCAAGTGGTGCTCAATCCCCGCCATTTCTTGTGGCGTGACCTTGGCTGTTCCGATATCCAAGTGCCGGTAAACTTGCATCGAATCCCCCGAAATAATTTCCCCGTTCAGGGCGTGGGCCAATTTCAAGGAAAGGGCCGTCTTGCCAACTGCAGTTGGTCCAACAATTGCAATCACTTTTGTCATTAAATTCACCGCCAATCTTTGGTTTTGGACTGGCAAAATGCCAGTAAATCTTGCATAATGAACATAGTTAAGCAAGAAGGGAGCAGATTATTATGAAACAATTCTCAAAAGGCTTTTTCTTTGGCACCTTAACTACCCTGGGCGCAATCGCCAGCGGGATGTTGGCTTTTCACAAAGCGGTTGTCAAGCCAATTGAAGAAACCGAAGAAAAATTTGATACCAACCGGCGGGCAGCGGTCCGGAAGGGCCGCTCCGCCCACCAATTCTAAACCTGCTTCACGAAAGGCTGGCAACCAACTAATTTGGTAGCCCAGCCTTTTTATTTTGCTTCTAAACAAAAACGAGCGCCAACCCTTCCTTTGAACAAGGAAGCGGCACCCGTTTTTTGTTATCGATTCAGTCACAACATTAATACTTGGCTTTTTTGGTTTTCCCAGTCCACTTGGCAAACCCGCCATCTAAGATGTAAACCTGTTGGAAGCCTTGCTTTGCCAACCAGGCCGCCGCTTGGGTACTCAGCGTCATCCCCTCATCGTACAGGTAAACTGGCAAATCAGCCCGCAAATCGCCCATTTGCTGCTTCATGTAAGCCAAGGGAATGCTCCGCGCCCCTAAAATGTGACCCCGATCAAAATCTTCTTTGTTGCGCACGTCAATGACTTGCGCCCGGTGGGAACCTTTTTGAAAAGCCGCTTGATCAATCACCGTCGCGTAGCGCTTCCGCCGCCAGCGGTTCAAACCAGCGCTTCCCAGCCAAATCAATAAAATCGCAATAATGACAGCATCAAATAATAATAAGCCGCCTGAAACGGATGCAATCACCATAATCCAACACTCCTCGCCGTCAATTAAGCAAATTGAGTTGCCAATGAAGCCGCCCCAATTACCCCCGCGTCATTTCCTAATTCAGCCAACTTAAGTTGAGTGGAAGTCCGAACCGTGGCAAAGGCAAATTCATTAAAGTTCTTTTGAACCCGCTTCAACAAGAAGTCACCGGCCGCGGAAACCCCGCCACCGATAACCACAAATTCAGGGTTCAAGGTGTTTGAAATGTTGGCACACGCCAAGCCCAGGTAGTAGCAAACCTTATCAACGACTTTGTTGGCTAAGTAGTCCCGCTCCTTAGCTAAGTCAAAGACGATCTTGGAGGTAATTTCATCCCCGTCATCGATCATCTTCTTTAGCCGGGAAGTCCCTTCGTATTCTTCAGCCAAGTCTTGGGCCAAGTGAACGACCCCGGTTGCAGAGGCGTATTGTTCCAAACACCCATGGTTGCCACAAGTACATTGGTAACCGTTTGGTTGCACAATAATGTGGCCGACTTCCCCAGCGGCCCCACCGATCCCGTGAAGCAGTTGACGGTTGGCGATTAAGCCCCCACCAACCCCGGTTCCCAGGGTAATAAAGGCCACGTCGTCACCATCGTTGCCGGCCCCCTTCCAGCGTTCGCCTAAACCGGCACAGTTGGCGTCGTTGTCAATAGCAAACTTCAGGCCCGTCCCGGCTTCGATTTGTTCCTTCACTGGTTGCAAGGTCTTCCAGTTTAAGTTGTACGCCCCAATAACGGTCCCGTTGTCCCGGTCAACCGTCCCAGGGGTCCCCATGCCGATCCCGATGAATTGATCGCGGCTCATCTTGTATAGATCGATGTGGTGGTTAATGGATTCAATGATATCCGGAACAATGTGCGACCCTTCATCCAAAATGTTGGTCCGCAATGACCATTTTTGTTGGATTTCCCCTTCGGCCGTCAAAATTGCAAACTTAATCGTGGTCCCACCAAGGTCAACCCCAATCAACTTCTTGTTCGTCATGATAAATTACCTCTCTTGTTGATATTTCTCTTCTTCACGGTGTTCTTTTTTCAACACCAGCTTAGCCTGCAGATACACATCGCGCTCCAGAACCCGGGCCTGATAAAGGTTATCTAGTTCTAGCGCCATCAATTCAATGTCCCACAAGCGTTTGCCAACGTAAACAAATACATTAAAGCGTTTTAAAAGCTGCTGGACGTCATACAGGGTCCGCAAGTTCGTCGTTCCCGGCATTCTATCGCCCCATTCCATAACACAAAATTGCCAAACCGATTAAAACGGCCCCACTTAAGCCCCGCTTAACCAAATTAACTGGGCCTAAGCGTGGCGCCCCTAACATAGCAGCCGCCAAAAAGCCAACCAACAGTCCGCCTAAATGAGCGACTAACCCCACGTGCGGCAGCAAAAAATCAAAGGCCACATTAATCCCCACCAGGATCAAGAATTGGCGCGCCATTAAACGGACCCCTTCTTGTTGGCGAAACTCGCTGCCTAAAAAGATAAAAGCCCCAAATAGGCCAAAAATCCCGGTGCTGGCACCCACCGCAAGGCTGGTAGGATCAAAGGCGCAACTGGCTAAATTGCCCCCCAAAACACTAAGTAGAAACAAGGCTAGTAACCGCCAGTGTCCAAAAAGCTGCTCAACATAATAGCCAATTAACGCCAAGGTCAAACTGTTCAGTAATAAGTGTTCCCAGCCGAGGTGCAAGAACCCTGCCGTCAGCAAGCGCCAAACTTGGCCAACCGCAACATACGGCGGGTACAGCGCGCCCCACCGCAATAAGTTCGGGACGGTCAGGCCACCGGTGATGATGACCCCTAAATAGACCACGACCATGATGCCTACCAGCCCGGTCGTTACCGGGGCTTTGCGCCACATTTCTTTCAAAACACCCTCCAATCACGCTTAGTCCACTAAGCTAACCACCTGCTGCACGGTGATATCGTGCGTTTCACCTGGCCATTCGTCCGCTTGAGCCACCTGAGTCGTCAGGGCTACCGCGACGGTCGCGCCCGCATAATCAGCCAAGTAGCGATCGTAATAACCACCACCAAAGCCTAACCGTTTCCCCGCCGGGGTAAAGGCCACTCCCGGGACGACCATCAAGTCAATGTCAGCTTTGTCAAACACACGCCCATCCAATGGTTCCAAAACGCCAAAACTTGACTCACCAAAGTGGGTTTCCTCCGTTAGTTCCACAAACTCCATTTGCCGGTGCGGTAAAGTTCGTGGCACTACTACCGTTTGCCCCTTATGCCGGGCGTGTAGGATCAACGGCGCGGTATCCAACTCAAAGGACTGACTTAAGGTCAAAGCAATCACTTGAGCATTAAGCCACGCCGGTTGATCATACAGTTTTTGTGCCAAGGCCCGCTCTTCTTTCAGCTTGATATTGGAATCCAGCTGTTGTAAACGCGCAATATAGGCCTGGCGCATCTCCTTCTTTGTATAGGTCATCAAATCTCTCTCCTTTGATCAAACGTTTACAAAGAATAATTATCACAAATTTTAGCAACCAGGTCAATTTATTATTCTTAAAAAAGTCTGCTTCACTGACAACAAAAAAGACTGGGCATAACCCAGTCTTTTTTGTTGAGTCCCTGACCACTACTTAGTTTCGCGGTGCAAAGTGACCTTGCGTTCCCGTGGGCAGTACTTCTTTAATTCCAGCCGGTCCGGGTTGTTACGACGGTTCTTACTAGTCAAGTAGTTCCGTTCGTGGCATTCAGTGCATTCCATAGTAATGTTTACACGCATCGGTTCTTGCCTCCAAACTATAATTATTTTAACGAGAATACGTTATACGTAACCCTAACTCGTACAACTATATCATCAATTGCTCGATTTGACCAGTCTTTTAGTCGAAGTTGTTAAGGATTTTTCCTTGTCAGGGCCTAGTTGCTGCTCGGCTTGGCCTGAACATACTTCCAGTAAGCCGCAAAGATTTGCTTGGCCATGTTAATGTTGGCCTGGCTGTTATCATTGGAAGCCCCAGGAATCGACAACGCTACCACCACCTGCGGATTATCTGATGGTGCATAGCCCGCAAAACTCAGGGTCACCGTCGAATGACCGTTAGACACCGTTTCGGCCGTCCCCGTCTTCCCGGAAATCGATGGCGTTTCGCTCTTCATTGTCCCTGCCGTCACGTACGGACTCGAACCGTGTGTCACTAAGTACAAGCCCTGGTGAATCAAATCAAAGTACGACTTCGGCGCGTTAATCACCGATTGGACCTCAGGTTGGGTTTCGGATTGGATCTTGCCCAACGTCCCATCTGGATTCGTTTCCCGAATCTGTTTAACAATGTAGGGCCGTAATTTCTTCCCCCCGTTAGCTAAGGTCGACATGTATTGGGCCAGTTGCATGACCGTGTACGCATCGTAGTTCCCGTAGGAAAGGTCCAAGGCACTCCCAATGTGCTTTTGGTCCGCTGCCCCGCGGTAGCCCACGGTTTCGCCTGGCAAATCAACCCCGGTCTTCACGCCCAAGCCAAACATATTAAAGTAATAACGCAACTTGGTAAAGATGCTTGGCGTTAACGTGATTTGGGTATCATAAGAATAGTGCATCCCACCCATCTTCATGGCCAGTTGCATCATATACGAGTTGGAGGAGACTTCTAAGGCCTCCGGAGCCGTCAAGCCAACGTTCGCACCGCCAGACTTATTAAACCAAGACCCTTTGACGGAGGTCCCAGCCACCTTGATCGGTTGGTCGGTTAAAACATTATTGCTTGGCGTGATCACCCCGGTCATTAACCCCGCCATAATCGTGGCCCCCTTGACCACCGACCCTAAAACAATCGGGTGGTTGATGGCCCCAATTTCATCGACGGTTTGTTTCCCGGTCTTTAAATCACGGTCAATTCCCGCCATCGCATAAATGGCCCCGGTATTCGGGTTCATGACCACCGCGTAGGCTCCTGGCGAATCCGCAATCCCGGCCGAGCCGTAGTTGCTTTCCAAAATACTTTGGACCTTCTTTTGAAATTCCGCATTGATGGTCAGGACCAAGTTGTCCCCCTTCTTGCCGGCATACTTAAGTTTTTCGTGCGTTCGCGTGCCTGAAGTCGACACTTCCGTTTGGGACTTTGAACCCGCTAAGGTAGCTTGGAATAACTTTTCTAAATACGAAGCCCCGACGTTGTCATTGCGCGAATAGCCTTGCGCCAACAAAGTATTTTGGGTATCACTTGGCAACCCAGTCGTGGTTACGGTCCCCACGAGGGATTGAATATCCTTGCCTTCTGGGTAATTCCGCGTCCAGGCAGAACCAATCTTCACCCCGGGCATCTCACTCAGGTGTTCCCCGACTTCGGCCAATTCCTTGGCGGTAACGCCGGTTGCTTTGATATAAGTCGTCGACAGTGAGTAAGCCCCGCTCATGGAGCCATAAATCATCGCCTTATTTTTTTCTTGCTTACTGAGTTTAAAGAAGTGCGGATGCTTTTGCAGGTAATCAATAGCCTCGTCATAAGCGTTGGTTGAGCCCGCCTTAATCTTGGCAGCTTTTTCCACCTGCTTTAAATGCGCTTCATCCGCTAAAAAGTAATCCATTTGGTTCCGGGTGGTCAGGCGACTGGTATTGACCGTCAGGTAATTACCCAAGCGGTTCGCGATCCCATACATTTCCCGATCCGTCACCGTGCTGCCCTTGGTATAGGTAATGGCTTGGTGGGCTTGATTACCAACCAAGACCTTTCCGTTGGTATCATAGATCATCCCCCGCTGAACATTATTGGTTTCCGTCATTGTATCGGCCTGCTTAACTAAGGCCTTGTATGACGTCCCGTTCAGCACTTGGAGATAAAACAGGCGCACCCCCAGGGCCAATAAAAGCAAGGCCACGATCCACAGCAACAAATTCAACCGGAAGGGAATCGCCGATTGTGAGGTCTGCCGCTTTTCGTCGCGTTGGTTAAAGATCCCTTTAAAACGTTTTAAAAAATTCACAATTGCTCGCTTCTCCTTAGTTTAAATAGCGCGATCAACTCGCCCCAATTTAACTTCTCATGGTAACCATTCAATCTTACTATCATTTTACTCGAATCAACAGGGTTTTTAAGAAATTTTAATTTACCCCCGGCTCCACCCAAATCGGTATATAATGGGGAGCAATCACGGCAATCGCCACTTGCCAATTACTTTTACGGAAGGACTGTCCATGGTTTGAAAACCTTTGTTACTCGTCACCGCGATTTAATCATTTGTTTTTTCCTCCCGATCTTAATAATGGGGAGTTACTTTGCCAGCCGGGGAATGGCCCCCTTTGGATCCAGTTCCTTATTAACGGTTGACCTCGGGCAACAGTACGTCGATTTTTTTGCCTACCTGCGCACCAGTCTTTTACATCATCCCGCTAGTTTGCTTTATTCATTCAGTAAGGGCTTAGGCGGCGAAATGTGGGGAACCAACGCCTACTACTTATTAAGCCCCCTGAACCTGGTGTTGCTTTTATTCCCCCACCAATGGCTGACCAGTGGGATCATGGTCGTTTTATTGCTCAAATACGGTTTAGCCGCCCTGAGCTTTGGCTGGCTGCTAAAGCACGAACACTTGCAAACCGGCAGTCGCCTGATCATTTTTACGACCGGGTACGCCATGATGGGCTGGATGATTGCCAACCAACTCAACCTGCTCTGGCTGGACGTTTTAGCCCTGTTGCCATTGGTAATCGCCGGGCTTTTAAAAATCAGCCGGCAGGAATCAGCCAACATGTATATTGGTTGGTTGACGTTGTTGATCATTGATAACTACTACATGGGCTGGATGGTTTGCCTCTTCACTTTGCCATTTTTACTTTGGCAACTGAGTCGGCAAAACGCTCCCGCCAGTAAAACGGTTTTTAAAACCTATTTGCTTAGTTCACTAACCAGTGTCGCCCTCAGTGCAGTCGTCCTCTTGCCAACGATCTGGGCCTTAACCACCAGTAAAGGGACCTATACGACAACCAGCATTAAGTGGCGCTTGGAATATAACCCCCTCTATTTATTCGGTAAACTGGTCCCCGGGGCGTTTAACTTCAATCAAATGCCCAGCGGTCAAGCCAACCTTTACCTCGGGATGTTACCCTTGTTTGCTGGTCTTTTATACTTCTTTACGCCCACCGAACGCCAACGCAGCCGGTGGTTAGCGAGCGCCATTACCGGGGGCTTGTTGCTTTCTTGCTGGTGGCCCCCGCTGGATTTGCTTTGGCACTTGGGCCAATTTCCCGTCTGGTACCCAGCGCGCTTCTCCTTTTTAATTTCTTTTTGGTGGCTGTGGCTGGCCGCGGTAGCCTGGCGCCCCCACTGCCCCATCAGTTGGCGCCTGGCCCTCTTGCTGGTGGCAATCGCCGGTAGCGGAGCTGGGATGGTCTGGGGGCTGCGCAAGCAACTCGATTACCTCACCCCCTGGCAAATTGGCATCGGCTTATTGTTAGCTGCGTTGGCCATTGCGATGTTATACCTTGACCAGCGGCGGTTATCGTACTTTGGGGTCGCCTTAGCAGCTTTGACCATCTTTGACCTGAGTTTCAATGCGGTGACCGCGCTCAACAAGATTTCTTACGTCAGCCAAGCTCAATTTGCCAATTACACCAAGGCATTGGTAAAAGTCAGTCAGCAAAACCGCCAAACTGACCACGGGCTCTACCGAATCGCTAAGGACTTCGCCCGGACCAAAGATGATCCCTTTCAAGGCGATTTCTTTACGGGTGACCACTTTGGTTCCACGATGGAGCCAACCGTCAGCAAATTTTTCCAACGAATCGGCCAACCAGCCGGGGATGGCTATGTGACCTACTCTAACGGGACCCCCGTTACCGACTCATTCTTAGGCATGAAGTATTATTGGCAAGCCCAACGTCAGGGGCTTGGGCCGGCAGGCAACGTGATCTTACCCCTCGTCGCCAACCGCCCCGACTGGAAGCAAGCCCCCGTCGTCAGCCAGACTTCCGCCGTCCAGATTCGGCAAAACCGTTGGGCCCTGCCCCTGGCCTTCGCAGCCAACGCCCGAATCTTGCAGTTCAATCCGACCACCCTCGATCCTTTAAGCTACCAATCACAGCTTTACCAAACGTTAGCGGGACAAGCCAAGGAACCCGAACTCTTTACCGTGCAAAACTTTGATCACGTCGAATTTGTCAATTTACCGACTTCGCGGCAAATTACGGGCATTACCGTCCGGCGGCAAAAGCTAATGGCCCCGGCCCAACTGACCCTGACGATTAAGCCGCAAACCAATGACCCCTACTACCTTACCCTCGGGGCAGCACTGAAGGATAACGCGACCATCACTTTGAACGGCCGACCGCTCAAACAGTACCCAACCTATCAAAATACGATCGTCACCACGATTGCCGATCATGCTAAGGGAAAAACCATCACGGTCACCATTGCGCTGAAAAAAGCGTCCCTCTGGCTGCAAAACGTTAGTCTCTACCGTCTGAACCGGGCGCGCTTTGAGCAAAGCGCCCGGCGTTTGCAAACGGCCCCGCTTAAGATCACCAGTTGGCACAGCAACCGCTTTACCGGTACCATTACGGTGACTAAAGCCCGGCAGGTCTTAATGACCTCAATTCCCTACACGCGAGGTTGGCACGTTAAAATCGATGGGCACCCAGTTGCTACGCACAAGGCTGCGCAAACCTTTTTGGCGGTAAAACTGCCAAAGGGGACGCATACCGTCAGCTTTACGTACTGGCCGCCTTATTGGTGGTTTGGGTTAACCATTACCCTTTTAACCGCCCTAGGTTGGGGAACGTGGCAGAAACGAAAAGCTTAGTAAAAATAGCGTCAAGCCGTTTGGCCTGACGCTATTTTTAGGTTCAAACAAATTTTACTTCACGCTTAAAATCTTAACCTTCATCGTCCCGGTTGGGATTTCCACGTCCACTTCATCGCCGACCTTGTGTCCCAACAAACCTTGGGCCATTGGTGATTCGTTAGAAATCTTACCATTCAGCGGGTCGGATTCTGATTCACCGACGATCGTGTACGTTTCGGGTTCTTCATCTGGTAATTCTTGGAAAGTAATTTCACGCCCCATTGAAACTTCGTCCTTGTCAACCGCATCATTATCAATGATGACGGCGTATTGCAACATCGTTTCAATTTGGCTGATCCGCCCTTCCACAAAGGCTTGTTCATCCTTTGCGGATTCGTATTCCGAATTTTCGGATAAGTCCCCGTAGCTACGGGCAATCTTAATCCGGTTGATAACTTCTGGACGCCGCACTAAGCGCAAATCTTCTAATTCTTGTTCCAGCTTCTTTTTCCCATCTTCCGTCATTGGGAAGCTTTTTTCTTCAGCCATATTATTCCATTCCTTTCATTCAAATACTGTGAAAATTTATCACGTTCCCCCGCCGATTTCAAGCGCTATTTTAAGGAAGGTGACGAATTTTTCCTAATCAGCAGTCAAATGGCCCCGCTTAGCCAAGACATCCCGGACTTTCGTCGTCAAAATATCAATGGCAACGTGATTTTCGCCCCCCTCTGGGACGATAATATCAGCATACCGCTTGGTGGGTTCGATAAATTGGTGATACATCGGCTTAACCGTTTTAAGGTACTGGCTAATGATCGATTCTAAACTCCGGCCCCGTTCTTGCATATCACGTTGGATCCGGCGCAAAATCCGAATGTCATCGTCGGCATCCACGTAGACTTTAATATCCATCAGATCCCGCAAGCGTTCATCATCTAAGATTAAAATTCCTTCCAGAATAATCACGTCTTGGGGTTCTACGTGCACCGTAGCTTGGGAACGTGTATATTCCTTGTAATCATAGACCGGCATTTCGACCGCTTGATTATGCCGCAGCGCATCCAGTTGTTCAATCAACAGCGCCGTATCAAAGGCTAAGGGGTGATCATAGTTGACGGCCTTGCGTTCTTCCATGGTCATATCCGCTTGGTCATTGTAATACGTATCTTGGTTGATAATTTGGATCGATTGCCCACGCAAATTTTCATAAATGGCCTTGGAGACTGTCGTCTTGCCACTCCCAGAACCCCCAGTTACCCCAATTACGATTGGTCGTTTATCTTCGTTCATCATAATCCTCACTATTATTATCGAATTTCGGCGCCCAAGGTCGTCGTTAAGTGCGCCACAACTTTTTCAAAGGCTTGGTTGACGTCGCCTTCCTTCAAAGTGGCATCATCGGCCTGATAAGTCAACGTGTAAGCCAAGGACTTCTTATTGGCCGGTAAGTGTTCCCCCCGGTATAAGTCGAATAATTGCACCTGCTTAAGGTAAGCGCCGCCCTTTTGCTTGATTGCCGCCACGATTGCTTGGTTGGTAATTGTTTGGTCAACCAACAAGGCAATATCACGGGTGACTGCCGGGTACTTGCTGATGTGAACATAGTGTTTATCGCGCTTTGGTGCTGCCAAAAGCGCCGCTAAGTTCAGCTCAAAGACGTAGGTTTCAGGAATCTTATATTCTGCCGCGCATGATGGGTGCACTTGGCCTAAGAACCCAACCACTTGGCCGTCCAATAAAATGTTGGCCGTCCGCCCCGGGTGCATTTCTGGGCGGCTGGAATCGGCCACGTAAGTAATCTCACCAGCCACGGCCAGATTTTGCAAGTAGGTTTGCACAATCCCCTTCAAGGCATAGAAATCAACTGGTTGGGCCGCTTGGTGCCAGTTGGCCGGCGTTAAGTGCCCCGTCACCGCCCCTGCAACATGTTCTTCTTCTAACGGCCGTTCACCGCCCTGCGGAATAAAGACGCGCCCTTGTTCATACAAGGCCACATCGGCTACTTTCCGGGCGTGGTTGTACGCCACGTCCAATAACAGCCCGCTAATGATGCTCATCCGCGTTGCCACGTGATCCGAACTCATCGGGTAATCCAATTGCATTGGTTGAGTTTGGTCTGGAGCCACCCGGAATTGTTGGGCCCGCTTAACGGTAGTCAAAGAGTAGGAAATGGCTTGCGTTAAGCCAAGGCCTTCCAATGTGTGGCGACTGGCCCGCAACCGGGCTTGCGTTTCTGTCAACCCACCAGCCGTCTTGGTCATGGCTGGTAAGGTTGATGGTAAATTATCATAGCCGTATAAACGGGCGATTTCTTCGTACAAGTCCGCCGGCAATTCAATATCCCAACGCCGGGCCGGGACTGCCACAACCAATTGGTCATCATCAAGAGAATGTGCCGCAAAGTCTAACCGGACCATCAGCTGTTCAATCATTGCCATGGTCAATTCCGTCCCTAAGACATGGTTGACCCGCCGCACCGAAAGGGTAATTTCGCGGTCGGCAAATTGGGGCCGGGCAGCGACCGCTTTCCCAGCCACAACCTGCCCGCCGGCCAATTCAGCTAACCAGTAAGCCGCTTCATCCAAGGCCTGGTGCAGAGTTTCTGGGTTGATGCCCCGTTCAAAGCGCATTGAGGATTCGGAATGCAAATCTAAGCGCCGGGCTTGCTTGCGGACCATGACCGGATCAAAAATTGCGGCTTCCAGGGCCACACTGGTCGTCTGTTCATCGACCATCGTGCTTTGACCGCCCATCGTCCCGGCTAAGGCCACCGCTTCTTCGCCCGCCGCAATGACAATATCACTGGCCTGCAAACTCCGGGCTTCCCCATCCAACATCGTCAACTGTTCACCAGCTTGGGCATGCCGCACCGTAATTTGGTGACTTGGCAACTTAGCGTAGTCGAAGGCATGCAAGGGTTGCCCGTACTTCAACAGGATGTAGTTAGTAATGTCAACCACGTTATTAATCGGCCGAATCCCGGCGTTCCATAATTTAATTTGCAGCCACATTGGACTGTCCGCCACGTGCAAGTGCTTGATTAAACGCATTTCGTAGGCCGGCGCAATTGCTTCATCCGCCAAGGTCGCTGATAATTGATCAGCCATCGCCTCGTCACTTTCTACGACCGGATGACTCTCAAAGCCGTTTGGCAGATCATAGATCGCCGCCAGGTCATTGACGTTCCCAAAAATACTAAGCATGTCCCCCCGGTTTGGCGTCAGGTCAGTATCAATGATCGTATCGTCCATCCCTAAGTACGGGTAGACGGCGTCCCCGACAACAGCATCATCTGGTAAGAACCAAATCCCGGCTTCATAATCCTTTGGCGCCACTTGCTCGCTGAAGCCAATTTCTTGTAAGGCACACAGCATCCCATTGGACTCAACGCCCCGGATCTTGCCGCGCTTGATCTTAATGTTATCTTTGATGCGGGCTCCCACCAAGGCCACGATGACTTTTTTGCCAACTTGCACGTTCGGAGCCCCACAAACAATCTGCAGGGTTTCCGTTTCGCTGACTTGGACTTGGCAGACGTTTAAGTGATCGGAATCCGGGTGTGGTTCACAGGCCACGACCAACCCAACCACCAACTTTTTTAACCCGTCCATTGGTGAGTAGACGTCATTGATGTCAACCGAAGTCCGGGCTAGTTTTTCGGCTAACGCGGCTGGTTGAATCCCCTTTTCTTCCAGGGGCAAATATTGGTTTAACCATTGGTATGAAACTTTCATGCGGCTATCCTTTCTGGTTGAATTGGTTCAGGAAACGAACATCATTTTGGTAGAAGTCACGAATGTCTTCGACCCCGTACTTAATCATCGCAAAGCGATCAGGCCCCAACCCAAAGGCAAAGCCTCCGTATACTTCTGGATCAACCCCTGACATCTTCAACACGTTCGGGTGAACCATCCCGGCCCCTAAGACTTCCAGCCAACCGGTGTGCTTACAGATTGCACACCCCTGGCCCAGGCAGTTAAAACAAGTAATGTCAGCTTCAACGGATGGTTCAGTAAATGGGAAGTAGCTCGGCCGCAACCGGACGGCTAATTCATCCCCAAACAGGGTTTTGGCGACGACTTCCAAGGTCCCCTTTAAATCGGCCATCGTGACATGTTCACCCACGACCAAACCTTCGACCTGATGGAATTGGTGAGAGTGCGTTGCGTCATCAGTATCGCGCCGGTAAACTTTTCCGGGTGAAATCATCTTCAACGGCCCATTCGCAAAATCGTGCTTTTCCATCATCCGTGCTTGCATTGGTGACGTTTGGGTCCGCATCAAAACCGATGGCGTCACATAAAAAGTATCTTGCATGTCGCGGGCTGGGTGATCTTTGGGCAGATTTAACCGTTCAAAGTTGTATTCGTCTTGTTCCACTTCGTCCCCCACGGCCACTTGATAGCCCATCCCAACAAACAGATCAACCAGCTGGTCAATAATTTGTTGGATCACGTGGGGTTGCCCTTGGACCGTTGGGGTCCCGGGTAAGGTTACGTCCAGGGTTTCCGCTGCCAGCTTAGCATTGAGCCGGGCGGTCGCTAATTCAGCTTTCTTGGCTTCTAAGGCTTGGGCCAGTTCGTCCCGAATTTCATTGGCAAACTTCCCCACCTTTGGTCGCTCTTCTTTGCTCAGGTCCTTCATCCCCCGCAAAACGGTCGTCAAGGGACCTTTTTTACCCAACATTTTGACCCGAATGTCATTTAAGTGATCCAGGTCGGCGCTCGCTTTAATTTCTTGGATCCCTTGCTTGCGCAATTCTTCCAATTTTTCTCGTAAGCCCATTTTATCCTCCTCATCCACGATGGTATGCAATAATTGGGGTAGTAAAAAAAGCCCCGTCCAGCAAGGGACGAGGCTTCGCGGTACCACCCTAGTTTATAGCCATGCTATACACTCATTGATTGATAACGGTCATCAACCGGGGGTGGCCCCAACTCGGGAAGTGAAATTCATCCTTTAAGCCCGGGCTCACTTCCAGTCACCGATGAGCCTCCCTGACGAGCTGCCAGAACTACTAATTTCCTTCAACGTCTTTATAAACACTGCTACATTCTAACCAATCTTTTGCATTTGGTCAAGCTCAGCCTCACACCATTTATCAGACCAAGCATGGACAGCGGCCATCACTGGGGCCAATTCCGCCCCGCGATCCGTCAAGCAGTATTCAATCCGACTTTCCCCCGGGAAGGTCTTGCGTTCCACAATCCCTTCTTGCTCTAATTCCTTTAAACGTTCACAAAGCACCCGATCGGAACACTTCGCTACGTGCCCAGCCAGATCTTTGAACCGCTGGGTCTTTTCGTGCAACAGCACTTCAATAATCATTCCATTCCACTTTTTGCCCAGAATCGAAAAAGTCTTTGCAAACTTCGGACACAGGCTAAAATCATCACCCGCTAACGTCATTTCCTTGCTCATAACAATCCCCTCCAACCAAACAAATTAATTTTTTACCAATCGTCGACTCTGCATGCGCGCTTGCCACCGCCTCTTTAAGGGGCCAAAGAATTCAGCTTGCGCTTCATAGTCATCAACTAAAGAAACAATCAAACTTTCTGCATACCGTGGTACGGCCAAAGTTGCACCAAACATGTGCTTTAAAATAATATCTTTTTCCTTGGGGTTCAACGGGGTTAACTTCTCCGCATTGCGTAACGCTACCCGCGGATGAATGAAGGCGTGCGTCCCCAAATCGAATTTGGTCGTGCGCCAATCATAGTAAAACAAATCGTGCAACAAGCCCGCCCGCGCTGTGCTCACGTAATCTAAGTGAAGCCGCTTGGCAATTCGGTAACTGTCATAAGAAACCGAAAGCGAATGTTGCAAGCGGTCAGAGTGATGGTGTTGGGTATAATTGGCAAGCTTTTGCACCGCCGGTTGCGCCAACAAGTCCGCTACTAACGCCACGTATTCCTCGTCCTTGCGCCATTCATCCCTTGTTTTCATGCACTAGATTGCTCCTTTTCTGTTTTGTTGCCATCATTTTACACGATTTCTCCTTAAAGGGGAACCGTTTTGCTTCCTTTTAGTAAGTCTTAAGAATTTTTGGACTTTTTTCTACTTTTGAAAGTTTAGTCCGTCAACGCCGCACGGTTCAATTCAAACATTAAAATCCCGGCCGATACCGCTACGTTTAAGGATTCGGCCGCCCCCTTCATTGGAATGTAAAGGTTGGTCGTGGTCGACGCCAACAGGTCACTGGCCATCCCATGACCTTCATTGCCCATGATTAAGGCAAAATCCGGACCCGGGTGTACCTGACGAAAGCTTTGCGCAGCTGGATTTAATTGGGTCCCGTACACTGGTTTCCCCGCGGCTTTGAAGTCGGCAATCCATTTCCTTAAGTCGCCAGTGAACAATTGTAAATGAAATTGACTGCCTTGCATTGAGCGCACTACCTTGGGACTAAACAGATCCGCCGTTTGCGCACTGGCCACAACGCCAGCAAAGCCAGCCGCATCCGCGGTCCGAATCATGGTTCCCACGTTGCCGGGATCTTGGACGCGATCAAGCAAGAGCCACGCCCCCTTCAGATCCACCCCTGGTTGGAAGCGGTGGTTGGGCAGTTGGGCCACCGCTGCAATGCCTTGGGGCGTGACCGTGTCCAAAACGTGCTTTAGGATCGCCGGCGTAACTTCGTAGACCTGGTCAAAGCGTGCTACAATGTCTTCGTGAGCGGCCAACTCATCGGCCGTCCCAATTAAAGCCGTTAAGGTCACCCCACTTTTGAGGGCTTCTTCAACTAAATGCCAGCCATCTAACAAGTAGGCATTAAATTTTTCCCGGCCCCGCTTGGTGGCTAATTTTTTCCAGTCTTTAACGTGTTGGTTCTTAATAGACGTTAATTGTTCCCGCATTTTATCACCTCAATTAAACTATTATAACATTTTTAAAGGAGCAGCTTAATGATTAACTACTTAATTTTTGTTTCCGGCCGGGTCCAAGGGGTCGGCTTTCGCTATGCCACTCTCCTGCTCGCCCGCCAGTACCACCTGACCGGAACGGTTGAAAATCTTCCCGATGGCCAAGTTAAAATCAACGTCCAAGGCCCGGCCAGTGACGTCAAAGCCTTTGTCCTCGCCATTAAGGCTGGCCCTAATCCGTATTGCCGGGTGGAGGAAGTCCACATCCAACCCCAACCCTTGGCAAAGTGGCGGACTTTTAAAATTACCAATTAGCAACAAAAGTAGCAATTTAGGTGTAAATCGGGTATGATTATTTTTTAGTGATGATAATCTTACTGAAGGATGGTTTACCAATGAAAAAAATTAAACGGCTCGGGACGCTGAGTGCCCTCGCCAGTTTGTTAGTCCTCCTGTCCGGCTGTGTCCGGGTCAAGGATGGCAAACCCTACGGCATGGTCTATGACTACCTGGCCAAACCGATGCAACACTTGATGGAATTTATTGCTCAACACATGGGAGGCAGCTACGGCTGGTCCATCGTCGTCATTGTGATTATTGTGCGATTGATCCTCTTGCCATCAATGATGAGTCAAATGAAAAAATCAACGTTGATGCAAGAACGCATGGCGATGGTTCAACCGCAAATGCGGGCCTTACAAGAAAAGCAAAAGCAGGCCAAAACCCCTGAAGAACAAGCCGCGATTGGCCAAGAAATGATGGCCTTTTACCGGGATAACAATATTTCAATGGTTGGTGGGATCGGGTGCTTGCCGCTTTTAATCCAACTTCCAATCTTTACCGCGCTGTACAACGCCATTCGCTACTCACCGGAGTTGTCAGTCGCCACCTTTATGGGGATTCCCCTCGGAAAACCCAGCTTCCTATTAGCCGCCCTATCCTTTGTGGCTTACCTCGTGCAAGCTTGGTTGTCAATGGTGGGGGTAACGCCGGAGCAAAAGAAGCAAATGCGGATGATGCTGTTCTTAAACCCGGTCATGATCGGGGGGATCAGCTTATCGTCTTCCGCCGGCCTCGGGGTTTACTTCTTTATCGGGGGACTGTTTGCCATCTTACAAACGCTAATGATTAACGCCTACCGCCCCCAATGGCGCAAGCAAATCAAAAAAGAATTGGCCAACCGGCCGCAACCAAAACCAACCAAGGTTGTTGCTCAGCCCACGACAACTAAACCCACGGCAGCCATCAACGCGTTGAAAAACACTACGCCAACCCAGCCCCGCAACGCTGGTAAACAGCGCAACGCCGGAAAGCAACACCGAAAGCCAAAGTAATTATTTCGGACTGGCCGTCAAGCTTCAGCTTGGCTGACCAGTCTTTTTAAGATTAATGGAGGAAAATTTCATGACCCAGCCTATCAATCGTAACCCCCTGAGCTTGCAACAGCCCAGTGTTCCCGCAACCTTAGCCGACTGGCCGGTCGCCCAAGAGCTCTTAGCAACTTTAGCTGCCCACCAAGCCGAATGTATTGGGATGGCGGCCAATATGATCGGAGTGCATAAACAAATCATTGCCGTCTGCCTTGGCCCCGTTAACGTCGCCATGCTCAATCCCGTCCTAGAAAAAAAGCGGCACCCCTATCAAACCACCGAGGGCTGCCTCTCCTTAAGTGGGCAACGCCCGACTACTCGTTACCAAGAAATCACGGTCCGCTACTTGGATCAACATGGTCAATTGCAACGGTTAAGCTTAAGCGGCATCGCTGCTCAAGCCGTTCAACATGAGCTTGATCATTGCCAAGGAATCCTAATTTAACCCAAAAAGCCAGCTGATCCGGCATCTACGGTTCAGCTGGCTTTTGCTTTATGAATGTTCTTTTTTATCGTGATGTTTGCGCCCCTTACCGGCCACTTTAGGTGTGGTATTGGTTGGCACAATTGGTAAGGTTAAGCGGAACAGGGAACCGGAACCGACCTGACTTTCCACGGTAATCGTCCCGTGGTAACCTTCGATCAGGCGCTTGGCAATGGCTAAACCGAGCCCATTGCCCCCCTTCTTGCGGCTCCGGGCTTTGTCGACCCGGTAAAACCGGTCAAAGACTTTCGACAGTTCCGCCGGGGAAATTCCTTCCCCAAAGTCTTGTACCCCAATTTCAACGGCCTGGAGGTTGCGGGAAAGCGACAAGTGGATCCGCTTTTGCTCACCAGAATATTTCACGGCGTTGTCACAGAGAATAATTAAAATTTGTTCTAAGTGATCCCGGTAAATCTTCACCACTTCATCATGCCGCAAATCATCATCCAACATGAATTCAAAATCGGGATGAATCATCTTAAAGTTATTGTAAACTTGATGCACCACTTCCCGCACAGGCGTCGTGGCATCATGGAAATTTAATTCCACTTGTTCCGCCCGTGACAAGTCCAACATCTCTTGTACCAGGCTGTTCATCCGGTTGGTTTCCGCAATCACCGCTGGAATGGACTCTTCCAAGACTTGCGGATCATCCTTGCCCCACCGCTGCAACATTTGCATATGGCCTTGAATAATCGCCACCGGGGTCCGTAATTCGTGCGAAACATCCCCCACAAACTGGGACTGTTGCTCAATATAGCGTTGCATCCGGTCGAGCATCGCATTAAAAATCTGGCTTAATTCAGCTAATTCATCGTGCCGGTTTAACTCGGGGACCCGTTGGTTTTTAGTCGGGTCATCCCGTAAAGCCAAAATTGTGGTTTGAATATCGTCTAAGGGCCGCAAAATCAAGTAGGATAAGCCGTAGCCCAACAGGCCACTGGCAATCACCACCAACGTTAAAGCCAGGCCGCTGATCAACAACAGCCGTTGATAACGTTGGTAGTAATTGTTGAGGTTGTTTTCAATTTGCAAATACCCCGTAAGGCGCTGGGTCTGGTGATTATACACCGGAATCCGCCCCACCAGCACCTTGTGGTGTCGTCCGGCGACCAACTTGATTTGTTCGTCCTTAACCGCGTGAAACGGCTTTTTTAATTGGCCCGTCGTAAAGACCAAGTGTTGGTCGCGATTATAAATCCCCACCACTAAATGCGAATTAGAGAAACCTTGAATCACCGGGCGCTGATAAACTTTGCCGGCGTCCGTTCCCTTTAGCGGGGCAGTCCGTTTTTGCAGTAAGTCATTCACCTGCTGACTGGTCAAATTATTGCTAGTCGTAACTTCGCCTAACTGACGACTAATGGTGACCAAATTGTCCTTGAGGGCCCGACGCTCCTGGTGCAACAAATCCCTGGTAAAACTGCCAAACAGGACCGTTACAACCACCAAGGAGATCAACAGTGAGCCCACCGCCGTCCCGAGGGCCCACTTCACCTTCAATGAGACAAACTTTGGCTTGGTTTGCTCATTTTCCATACTGCGCCTCTTTTTCTACGACCGAATGACGTAACCCGTTCCCCGGACCGTTTGAATGTAGCTCTTTTCACCCGGCCGATCAATCTTATTGCGCAAGTAACGAACGTACACATCCACAACATTCGTTTCGACCTTGGCATCATAGCCCCACACCTTGCTTAATAATTCCTTCCGTGACATCACCACGTTGATGTTTTCCATCAGGATCAACAACAATTCATACTCCCGCTTGGTCAGGTTAATGATTTCATCACCCCGTCGAACAACCCGGTTTTCCTTTTCAATCGTCAAGTCCTTGTAGTTCACCGTCGTTTGGTGACCGCCGTTAGCCCCACCTTCAATACTGATCCGGCGCAATAAAGCCCGGACCCGGGCCAACAGTTCTTCGATGGCAAACGGCTTGACGATGTAGTCATCGGCCCCGTGGTCCAAACCAGAAACCCGGTCAATCACCGAGTCCCGCGCGGTCATAATAATGATTGGCGTATCCTTAACTTCGCGCACCCGACGGGCCACTTCAATCCCGTTTAATTCTGGCAGCATCAGGTCCAACAAAATGACGTCAAAGTCTTGGTTCAAAGCCGCTTCCAACCCGGCCCGACCATCCAGCTCAACATCGGTTTCATAGCCATCATGCTTTAATTCCAGTTCAACGAAGCGGGCCAAGTTCTCTTCATCTTCGATAATCAAAATTCGACTCATTTTATCACCTTCACTACTCTCATAAATCTATTCAGTCTTATCAACATTTTAGCATACCCCGCCGATTTTCCCTAGGCAGGCCCGGGATTTCCCCATAAAAAAAGATCCCCTCAGGTCCGGCGCCTAGAGAGGATCTTTTCGGTTAAACGGCATTAGTTGTTGGCATTAACAACTTGCTTGCCATCGTAGTAGCCACATGATGGGCAAACCATGTGTGACTTCCGCAATTCACCGCAGTTTGGGCAAGGTGCCAAACCAGGAACAGTCAACTTGATGTGACCGCGACGATTGCGCTTCCGCGTCTTAGACGTCTTCCGTGCTGGAACAGCCATGTGTTACACCTCCTTAGATGTAATTTATCCACTTTTGGTTTTTAACCGTTCGCTAATGCTTTGAGTCCTGATCAGGAAATAATTCTTTTAACTTAGCGAGACGTGGATCAACAGAATCATTAGCTTCAGAAGCCACCGCCCCTTCTTCTTGGACGTCCCATCCTTTACCTTGGGGCATTGAATTACCAGCAGCTTCTAAAGGCGTCAACACCCGGCTGGGAATTTGCTCAATAATGTTTTCCATCACCGCTTCTTCAAAATCAATCGGCGTTTGGGCATCATCGAGCAAAAAGACCAGCGTTTGGGCTTCTTCGTACCGGTCAAGGTGCGTTTGGTCATTGGTATAACTTTCCGTAAAAGAAAAGTCCAATGGGAGCTCAACCGGGGTTAACGAACGCGTTGATGGGACGGTGACCGTCGTTTTAACGGTCGCAAAGATCGTCGCATCCCCGCGTTCATACATCACGCTTCCGTCAATCTTAACGGGGGCAACCGCTAAGATTTGATCCGGAAAGCGCGCCTTCATTGCATCATTTAACTCTAACTGCTTTTGCAGATGCATTGGTTCATCTGCATAGCGGCGAAGTTCACTTAAGGTCCACTTCATCCTTGTTCCTCCTAATGCAACGCGTTTTATTATACGCGGCGTGATCAGCCATGTCAATGTTTTTTGCTTGACAGCTTAATGATTGGGGCGTGTTTTAAATCTTGCTCCACTGGGGTAAAGAGTTGATACAGCTTCCCTGCCCGGTAATCCAAATTCATCAGGGTCGCTTTTTTATCCGCATCCACCTTAGTGATCAACGGGTATCGAACGATCTTTTTTAGCGCATGTAAATACGCCCGCCCTGGGGCCGTAAAACCCAGCACGTGATGGTAAGGCTGCGCATTTAAGACCTCCGTTTGGGTTGCTTCTAAGACCGTATATAAGCACAGCCGCAATAACCGGGCAAAGGTATAGCGCTTCGTTTTCACGGCGTGCAAAAAGCCATCAAACGTCAGCTCCCGACTGGCCGCTTCTTTCATCCGATATTCCAGGCCTTCACTCATTAAATAGATGTGCCGTAATTCGGTTACCGGCGCTTGAATCAAGTGGTTGCGCAACAGCGGGTAGAGCGCTTGCCAATTGGGGACACATGATAAATTTGCCAGGTCCTGAGCCGTTTGGGCTGGGACCACGTCATCAATGTCGGTCCGGTCTTGGACCGCCTGGCGAATGGCACTGGCACTGGCCAGGGTCGTTTGCAGCGATTGATCATGATAACCACTGCCCCGCCGTTGGATCGGGTACAGCTCCATTGACCACTTGTGTTTAGCGCGGGCCTTAAAGTACGAAAAAGCCAAAATATCGTTAGGATCGACTAGGCTCACCCCGGTTTGCTGGACTAATGCAGCATTAAACTGAGTAGCATAAGTCGCCCGGTAATTAGTAAATGCCGGCGCCGCAAAGGATGCTTCGGCTGCCACCAACCGTTCAAAATCCCAAGCCGGATGCTCAGCCCCAAAAACGACCGCAGCAACTTGTAAGTCATTTAGTAAACGCAGCGCCCCGGTCGCAAACCGTTGCCCGGGCTGAACAGCGTCGAAAAGCGGCAATTCAACCACGAGGTCAGCCCCATTAGCCAGCGCTTCTTGCGCCCGGGTCCATTTATCGACAATGGTTGGTTCACCCCGCTGGGTAAAATTTCCACTCATCACCACCACTACCACATCGGCTTGGGTTAAGCGCTTGGCCGTCTGTAAGTGGTAGAGGTGACCGTTATGAAATGGATTGTATTCGGTAACCAGACCCACCGCTTTCATCCTACTCACCCCTTTACTGCTTGACCAGGCTTTTGGACGGTAAAAAACCACCGGGTCGTTTGCGCTGCCGGTTTTTGGCGGCCAAAATCGGCACTGACTTGGATCTGCTCGTCGGCAAAGCCCGCTGCCTTTAAAGCGGCCCGGAAATCTGCCTGCTGATAGGTCCGCTCAAAGTGCTGCTCGCCAATTCGTTGATAGCTGCCGTCACCTTGGCGAATGAAAAACGCAAGGTCATGCACAACCCCATGGGCGATCGCATCATCAGCATAGCTGGCCCACAAAAAGGCCCGGGCGTGATCAGGATCTTCAAAATTATAGGTAAAACCCGGGTAAACCTCATCCGTTTGGTAGGGTGTAATCACGTCAAATAAAAAGTAGCCCCCCGGCACCAAGTGCTCGTACACGGCCCGGAAAGTTGCCGTTACGGCCGCTAAATCTGGTAGGTAGCACAAGGAATCGGCAAAGCAAGTGATTGCATCGTACTTGGGCAAGCCACTGAGGTCCCGCATATCAGCTTCCACCAAGTCAAAGTCGACTCCCGCCGCCTGCCGATGTTGGTCTGCCAATGCCAACATTTCCGCCGAAAAATCCGCATCAACGACCCGATAACCAGCTTGCGCCAATAATACCGCCAACCGGCCAGCCCCACCGGCCAAGTCCAAAAGATGGCGTCCCGCCGGTACGTGAGCTTGAACAAATTGCAACCAATCATCGTACAGCTGGGGATCAAACAATTCATCATACAGCTGTGCAAAGGTTTGATAAATCATTAGTCACTCAGCCACGCTGACAGATTAACCAGGGGTGCTTCCGACCATAATTTTTCCAAGTTATAGAACTGTCGCGTTTCTTCACGGAAGACGTGTACAACAACGTCCCCTAAGTCAATTAAAATCCATTGGGCCGCATCTTTCCCTTCGACGCTGCCAATTTCCACGTGATTTTCGTGGGCCATCTCCACAATCGCGTTGGCAATTGCTTGGACCTGCCGGTTCGAACTCCCCGTCATCGTAACAAAGTAATCCGCCATCGGCGTCAATTGGTCGACTTGCATGGCCACAATGTCTTCCGCCCGCCGCCCATCGGCTGCTTTAACAACTTTTTCTAAGAGTGCTTTACTTTCCATTATTTAATTTCCTTCCTGTATGGTGGGACCCAAGCATTGTAAGTCGCCAGGGTCTTCGGATAAACTGGCTTGCCCTTTTGGGTCAGGTACGTTAAAGTTTGCTGCGTTTGGTAGGCTACCCCAAACGCCAAGTTCTTTTTCGTTAGTTCGCGGGCCCGCTCAACGCCCGGAAAATCACGGCCGGGTTCGATGTAATCAGCCATGTAAATAACCTGGGCCAAGGGGGTCATAAAGGCTGCCCCGGTCGTATGCTGCCGGATCGCATTCAAAATATCTTCATTTTGGACCCCTAATTCGGCCTTTACCAACTCCGCGCCGACAACCCCATGCCAAATGGCGTTACCATAGTTCAACAATTCCGGTGCCAAGTGGTTAGCCTTGATCACCCGCACGAAATCTTCATCCGGGCGTTGCTTAGCATAATCATGACACAAAGCTGCCACACTGGCGGCTTCTAAATCAACGTGATTGGCCTTAGCTAAGGTCAATGCGGTCTGCTCAACCCGTAAGACGTGTTCAAACCGGGCCGGTTTTAACGCCGCTTTTAAGCGCTCGACCAATTCCGGGCGACTGAGGGGTAAGTAATGTTTATGATACTTAATTTCTGCCATGGTACAAATCATGCTCCTTTATATATTGCTCCACACGCGTTGGTACCAAGTAGCGAATTGATTCCCCCTGGGCAATCCGTTGGCGGATATCGCTTGAGGCAATCTGCACTTCTGGTACATCAACCCAAATCACGGGATATTGACTTTCATTTTTGGCGCCTGGCCGGCGCACCGCGACAAAATTGACGATTTTCAGTAAATCATTGATGCGGTACCATTTCGGCAGGTAATCAACCATGTCGCCCCCAATGATGAAATAGTAATCATTTTCTGGATGGGCTTCCTTTAACTGTTTAACCGTTTCGTAGGTATAACTGACCCCACCCCGCTGAATTTCCGCCAACTCAAGACCAAAGAGCGGATTATCTTGAATTGCCAAGCGCAACATGGCGACCCGGTCGGTGGCATCGATGGCCGTTTTTTTATCCACGTGCGGTGGCACGGCATCTGGTAAAAAGTCGACCCGATTCAAACGCAACGCATGGCCAACCTGATCCGCAACCATTAAATGCGCGGTATGAACGGGATTAAAGGTTCCCCCATATAACCCGATACGTTGCCGCCGGCGGGTTTGAACCGGCGCAACTTGAACTTGTGGAATTGCTTCAAGCGTTACCTGTTCCATGACTGTTCCCCCTCATGCTAGCCAATTTATAGTTTGGCAACTTGAATGGAGAGATCCTGGAATTGGGGCTTAGAAGCCGGCTTAAAGAGCACCAAGACCCGTCCAATCGTTTGCACCACTTGAATCTCACTGTGGGCTTCAATGTAATCCTTAACTTCTGTCACATCAACGCTGGTATTTTGCAACAGGTTAACCTTGATCAGTTCCCGGTGTTCCAAGGCACCCGTTAATTGGGCCACCCACGCCGGGGTCAACCCATTTTTACCAACGGCAAATAAGGGTTGCAAGTGGTTGGCTTGCGCCCGTAAAAATCGTTTTTGCTTTCCGCGTAATTGCATCTTTTTTCCTCACTTTTATTAAATCATCGCTGGGCGCAACAGGACCGCTACTCCCTTGGGGGCCCAACCGGCAACCGTGACCCCCTTAGGAACGGTGATCCATCCCAGCCCTTCAAATACCAAATCGCTTTTCACCGTGGTCTTAAATTCATAGCGGACCAGTGGTGGCAGTTGCGCCAATTGGTCCGTTCGAGGGGGCGTCAATAATTCACCGATATGGCGAGCATAAAACTGGTCGGCATTAGCCAGCTTGGTCCGGTGCAAGGGTAAATTGTTGTCAAAATACGCCACGATCCCAGCCCGCGGTCCTTTAAGATAGTCAAACCGACCGAGCCCACCCAAAAAGATCGTTTGCTGATCATTTAACTGGTACGTCTTCGGCTTAATTTCTTTTTGCGGCGCTACCAACCGCAAATCTTCAGCTGGTAGGACGTGAGCCATTTGCTCTTGGTGAATAATCCCCGGGGTATCGACTAATTGGTGGCCATCGTCGAGCGGAATTTCGATCTTATCCAACGTGGTCCCCGGAAAGCGCGAAGTCGTAATTAAATCTTGCACGCCGGTCCGTTGCTTGATAATTTGATTGATCAAGGTCGATTTTCCAACGTTTGTAACCCCCACCACGTAGACGTCCCGGTCACCACGCAATTGTTCAATTTGGTCTAAGAGGGCTTCAATTTGGTGATTCTTCTTAGCAGAAACCAAAGTCGTCCCCACCGGTCGAATCCCCGCTTGATTGGCTTGCTGGCGCAGCCAATCCGTCAGCTTAGAACGCCGTAAGGAGCGCGGCAACAAGTCTTCTTTATTTCCAACCAGTAAGACCGGATTATCCCCCACAAACCGGTGCAAGCCCGGAATCAGGCTGCCGTTGAAATCGAAAATATCCACCACGTACACAATCAGGGCCTGGGCATCTCGAATCTGATTCAACAGCTTTAAAAAATCATCATCCGTCAACGCTACGGGCGCAATTTCATTGTAGTGGCGCAAGCGAAAACACCGTTGGCAATATAACTCACCGCTGGCCAGGCCGCGCTCCAAAGCAGATTGCGGCGTGTAACCCAACCCTTGCTGATCAGTCGTTTGAATCACACTTCCACAACCAATACACCGTAATTCTTCTTGTTGGTCAGTCATTTAATCCCTCCTGCCAAGTTTGTTCTGGATACTTCTTTTGGAGTGCTTGTTTAACAAAGCGTTCTAAAAACCGGTTGATCTTAGTGTTCCATTGATCGCTGGTCACCAGCGGTTGGACTAGGATACACCGGACGCCAGCCGCGTGGGAAGCCGCGACATCCGTTAAATATTGATCACCCACCATCACGACTTCATCTGGCTGCAAGCCTAGGTCCCGGTACGCCCGTTTAATCCCGATCCCCAATGGCTTTAAGGCCCGGGCAACAAACGGCAATTGCAACGGGGCGACTGCTTTGGCGACCCGCCGCCGGTTGTTATTGGAAACCACCACTAACGGGATCCCTTCAGCGGCTAGCGCTTCCATCCAAGCGCGCAACTGAGGCGTCCCATCGGGGTTATTCCAGGCAATCAAAGTATTGTCTAAATCACTTAAAACAGCCTTGATCCCCGCCTGCTTCAGTTCTGTTGGGGAAACTTGATATATCGATTTTACCATCCAAGTGGGCTTGAAAATCTCTAACACTGCTTAATTCCTCACCTAATTGTTAATCATGCTAATTATACCGGGGGAGCTTTAGCGGTTCAATTCAAACGACCAATCCAATCCCGGGCACTGTCCACGCGAAAACCAAAGTTAAAAAAAGATTAGGGCTAGTCCTTGAACCGTCCTAATCTTTTTTGGGCTTGATTAATTAAGTTTAGTTCAAAGCCTTCTTAGCTTCGTCAACCAATGCCTTAAAAGCGTCAGCATCGTTAACAGCCAAGTCTGCCAACATCTTGCGGTTGATGTCAATGTTAGCCAGCTTCAAACCGTGCATCAGCTTGGAGTAGCTGATCCCGTTCATGCGGGCCCCAGCGTTGATCCGGGCAATCCAGAGTTCACGGAAGTTACGCTTGTTAGCCTTCCGGTCACGGAAAGCGTACGTGTAACCCTTCATGACTTGGTCCTTCGCCGTCTTGAACAAGCGGTGCTTAGAACCAGTGTAACCCTTTGCCAACTTCATGATGCGCTTCCGACGTGCGCGCGTAACTGTTCCACCCTTAACTCGCATAGTGGTAACCTCCTAGAATTTTTTGCTTAATTTTGGTTGGTCGCTGCTAATTACTTAGCAGGAATCATCTTCTTGTAACGCTTTACGTTGGACTTGTCCATCATCGACAGCCCCCGTAATTGACGACGTTGCTTCTTGGTCTTACCGTGGAAACGGTGACTGGTGAAAGAGTTACCGCTCTTGAATCCACCCTTAGCAGTCCGCTTGAAACGCTTAGCAGCAGCGCGATTAGTCTTCATCTTTGGCATAACGATTTCCTACCTTCTTTTATTTTTTTGCCTTGTCGTTGAGCGGAGCCAACGTTAAGAACATGCTCCGCCCTTCCATCTTTGGTCGTTGCACAACCGTTGCGATGTCCTTGGTTTCTTCAGCCATCTTTTCAATCATGTCGCGACCGATATCCTTGTGCGTGATCGCCCGACCACGGAAGCGCAGTGAGACGCGGACCTTGTCACCCTTTTCGATGAACTTGCGGACCCGGCCTAACTTCACGTTAAAGTCGTTCGTATCAATCGTGGGACTCAACCGAATTTCCTTGACGGCAACCGTCTTTTGGTTCTTCCGGGCTTCCCGTTCCTTCTTTTGCATTTCAAAACGGTACTTCCCGTAGTCCATAATCCGTGCAACCGCCGGCCGTGCCTTTGGCGCAACTAAGACGAGGTCTAAGTCTGCCTCTTCAGCCATCCGTAAAGCTTCTTCCTTGGTCTTAACCCCAAGTTGCTCACCGTTTTGGTCGATCAGCCGGACTTCTTTGGCCCGAATACCGTTATTGACAATCATTCCCTGAGCTATGGCAACACACCTCCGATTTTTTTAAGTGGAAAGATCAAGCAAAAAGGCGGGGTAAAACACCCCGCCGCAAAACTACCGAGAATCCTCTCGATCGTCGTACTTCAACTCGTCAGCCCGGCGACACTTATCACCAAGGCGAGAAGCGGGTGCTTCTGCTTTTTTCTTTCAACATTTACTAGCTTATGTGATTTAAAGTGGAAAGTCAAGCCTTTTTAAGAATTTCCCAGTTTTTGCCGCAAATTATCGCCCTCAACAACAATTTCGCGCGATAAAAACCGAATCCGTTCCATGATCCGCATGGCCTTTAGCGGTTCTTGATTTCCCTGGTTGTCGATCGCCAAATGATCGACCAATTGGGCCATCGTGAAATTCGAAGTAAAGAAGGTCGGTAATTCTTCTTGCATCCGGTATTCCAAAATTACCCCCAGCACTTCGTCGCGTACCCAAGCCGAGAGCGCATCCGCACCAATATCGTCCAACATCAAGACCGGGACTTGTTTGATCCGGTCCCGTTCCTGGTCGGTCGTATTTTTCCCAATTGAACTCTTCATTTTAACCGCAAAGGACGGAAAATGTACTAACGTCGTCTGCACGCCCTGGTCTGCTAACTGATTGGCAATTGCTCCTAATAAATAGGTCTTGCCCACCCCAAAGCTGCCGGATAAATACAGCCCCGGAACAAACCGGTTCGGGCTGTATTGTTTGACAAACATCAAGGCGCGCTCTAGCGCTTGATTGCGGCTTGGCGTCGCATTCGGGCCCTCGCGAAAGAAGGCATCGAAGCTAGCTTGGCGAATGAATTTGGGCATGCTGATTGGGGTCACCCGAGCTAAACGGGCTGCCTTGGCGCGTTGGGCTTTTAACTGGTCCGTTGGCACATAGGCCACGTCAATTTGGCCGGCGGAGACAACGAGCTTCGGAACATACCCCGGCGCTACGCTAACCCGCCCTTGATTGGCCAAGTTTCGTTCGTGCACGTATTCATACAATTTTGCCCGCCCCCGCTGAATGCTTTGTGCGCTTAATTCACTTTGGTGGGCCTGCAAAAAGGCCTGCACTTCAGGATCAGCAAAAACTTCCGTCATGAGCTGCTGGTAACTTTCATTGCCAGCCTGCTGGGCCAATAAATGGTCAAGGGTCTGATTCAGGGATTCCATTTTGGCACCTCCTTTCAAGCATTACTGTTTCTTGTCTGGCGAATCACTTTTCAAATCGGCCAGCAAATCTTCAATCTTTTGCACACTGGCAGAACTGACCGCGGCTGACGAGGCCGCTGGCTTCGCCTGTTTGGCCCAATCTGGCAATTGTTCTTTAATCCGCGGCCGCTTAGTATACTTGCCCTTCGGTTGGTTGCGCTGGGCCAAGCGGGCTTGTTTTTGCTGTTGGTGGCGCTGAGCTTGGCGCAACGCGTCAGCCGCCGAAGCCACCCCGAGACTTTGCCAGGTCGACGCGATTGAATTAGCTAAGTTCGCTACTAAATTGGGCATTTCTTGATCGACCAACAAGTACCAGGTCAAAACATTCAACGCCCCGTTGGACAAACGACTGTTTTGGGCCAGCTCCGTCAACGTTCGCTGTTCAGCCGGGGTTACAAAGCCCCCCTTTTGTTCCTTTAACTGCCGTAAAAATTCAACCGGCGGCACCTGATTCGCTAAATTAACCAGCTGGCGCATGGCTGCTGACAGCCCGGTCATATCATCAGTCTCCGATGTGCTTGACGGTGGGGCCGCCGGCGGCTGATTAGCCGCTTGAACTTGGCGCTTAAAACTCAGTTCATTAAACTGGTTGGTCGCCATATCCGTTGCCCGGGCGGCTAAGTTCGCCAGTTGAAATTCATCCATCGCATACAGGCGGTGTTCAGCCAAAATTAAATTTTGGGCAGCTTGCAAAGCCGCTTGGGGAACCCCGAGACTAGCTGCTTGTTGTAAAAAGAAGCCAAAGTCAAAATCCGGGGCAGTAACTTGCGCTGGCGCGGCCGCTTGGATCAGGCCTTGCCGGGCTTTTTGCAAGGCCTGATCATCTTGGGCCTTGGTTGTTTCATCCGGCTTAAACACCGCAAAAAAGCTCTTGGTCACTTGCTTGAGCGAACTGGTATCCAAGCTAAATTGCTGGGCTTGGCGCGCCAATTGATCAAAACGGGCGGCGCCAACTTGTTGTAATAACAAGACCGATAATAAGTCATCTGCTAACAATTCACCGGGCCGCAAGGGCGGTTGCAGTTCAAAGACAAAGACCACGCCCAGTTCACTTGCTTGTTCAAAGGTTTTCACCAAGCGTAAGGCTTCTAAGCGATCCAACGCCGTCGTCAATTCGCGGATCCCCGTGTTCAGTTGCACCAGTAGTTGATTAATCCGGGCGGGCGCCGTTAATAACGGTTGGGGGTGCAGCTCCGTTGCCAGAGCCAGCAACACCCCTAGCGCCGCTGAGCCTAACAAGGGCTGATAATACGGCACAAACGTCGGCTGCGAAAGCCCAGTAAAATTAGCCCCGGCACTGATAACATAGTGGCTCTTAGGGGTCAGCGGTGAACGCTCAAGCATGGGTTGGCCCCTCGGTTTGGTGCTGTTTGGCCACGATGGCTTCTAATTCGCTCATAAAAGCATCGACGTCTTTAAACTGGCGGTACACGCTGGCAAAACGGATGTAGGCAATCTGGTCAACTTCTTGCAACTCATTCATGACAAATTCCCCAATCACCTGACTGGAAACTTCATTTTCGCCCAAGCGCCGCACCCGGGCTTCAACATTGGCCGCAATATCCGTCAACTTTTCCATGCTGACCGGCCGCTTTTCGGCCGACCGCACCAAGCCGTTTAACACTTTTTGCCGGCTAAATTCTTGCCGGGTGCCGTCTTTTTTAACCACCAGCAACGGCGTCTCTTCATAGCGTTCAAACGTGGTAAACCGGAACCCACAATGGGTACACTCCCGCCGCCGGCGAATAAAGGTTCCATCTTCACTGGGCCGACTATCCACCACCCGCGAGCCATTACGCTGACAATGTGGACAAATCATGCGCTCCCCTCCTCAATCAAGGGCCATCCGTTGGTTAGGGCAGTCCCAACCCCGGCCCTGAGCTTAACTAATTATTTAATTATACCATACCGGCAAAAGCCACTGAAACAGCCAGGCCATAACTTGGTGGTGGGTTTGAGCCACACTGCCTTCGTTGTTAATCACAACTTGGGCGCGCGCTGCCTTTTTAGCCAAAGGCCACTGGGCATTAATCCGCTGGTGGGCAGTTGTTTCATCATAGCCATTGCGGGCCATCAGGCGGCGCAATTGGGTCGCCGCGCTGACCTGAACCACCATCACCGCATCGCAAAGCGTTTCGTAGCCCCCTTCATATAAGAGCGGCACATCCAAGATCACTAAACGCACCCCGGCTTGGCGGGCCTGGGTGAGTTGCCAAACAATTTCTTGGTGAATTAAAGGCCCCAAAATGCCATTGAGCTTCGCTTCGGCCGCGGGGTGACCAAAGACCATTTGCCCCAATTGGGCGCGTTTGAGCGTCCCATCAGGGGCCAGGATCGTCGGCCCAAAGGCGGCTACCAAACGCGCTAACCCCGGCTGATGCGGGGCCACCACCTGACGCGCTACCAAATCGCCATCAATCACAACCGCCCCTTGCTGGTGCAAAAAGCGTGACACGGTTGATTTACCGGTCGCAATCCCGCCGGTCAGCCCCAATACCTTAGTCATCACTGGCTACCAAGGGTTGGCAATGTGGACAAAACGTCGTCCCGCGCTGGGCGACCTTAATTTTAACCAACTTGGTGCCACAACGCCGGCACGCTTCCCCGCTGCGGCCATATACATCGAGCTGATTTTGAAATTCTCCCGCATCCCCGAAGGCATTCTTAAAGGTATGCACGGTCGTCCCGTGATGCTTGGTCGCCCGGGCCAATTCGTGAATGATGTTGTCCCGCAACTGAGCAACCTTCGCCGCCGGAATCGTATTGGTGGGCTGCTCGGGATTGATTTTTGTCTCCCACAAGACCTCATCAACATAGATATTTCCTAACCCAGCCACGTGGGATTGGTCTAATAAAAAGGGCTTGATCTTGCTGCGTGACTTGTGCATGATTTCCTGCAAATACGTCGTTGTCAACGTGGCGGCGGTGGGTTCGGGCCCAATCTTGGCCAAGCCCCCGTAATTCATTTCCGTTCCCGTGGTCACTAAGTGCATCCGCCCAAATTTACGGGTATCACGGTAACCCAAATCAGTCCCATCAGTAAAGTGGAACAGCACGTGGACGTGTTTATCGATCGTGGTGCCAGTGGGTTGGTTAAAGTAACTGCCCTCCATCCGCAAATGCGAAATCATCGTCAACTGGTTGCTAAACCGGAACAGCAGGTACTTGCCCCGCCGGTCGATCGTTTCGATCGTTTGCCCAACTAAAGCTTCTTTAAATTCGTCCACTGGATTTTCAATCATCTTCGGGTAAAAAATATCGATCCCCTGAATTTGTCGGCCGGCCGCAATCCGCAACAGGCCCCGCCGGACCGTTTCAACTTCTGGCAATTCTGGCATAAAATCGCTCACTTTCCTTTTTTAGCCATATTATAGGCAGTTTCATCGTGTTTTCACAAGGCTTGTGCCTGTTTTCCGCTCAAAATAAAAAGGCGGGGGAACCACCTTGGTTCCACCACCCCAATGCACTAATCCGGCAATTTCTTTAAATCATACCAGGTGGCCCCGGCCTTTTTTTCGACCTTCAGCGGTACTGCCAACTGCATGGCTGAGTCCATTACTTCTGGTACCACCTGCGCCAGTTGCGGAATTTCTTCCGCCGGCGCTTCAAAGACCAGTTCGTCATGAATTTGCAACAGCATCCGCGCTTGCAGCCCGTGGGCCTGCAAGGCAGCTGGCATCTTAATCATCGCCATCTTGATAATGTCAGCCGCACTGCCTTGGATCGGGGTATTCATCGCCGTTCGTTCCGCAAACGAGCGTAAGTTAAAACTTTTAGCGTGAATATCCGGCAAATAACGGCGCCGGTGCGTCAGCGTTTCAACGTAGCCTTGTTCCCGGGCACTGGCCACAATGTCATGGATATACTTTTCAACCCCCGGAAATTCCGCAAAGTAGGCTTGAATAAATTCATGGGCCTGCTTACGAGTCACGTGAATATTTTGGGCCAAGCCAAAGTCGGAAATGCCATACACAATCCCAAAGTTAACCGCTTTGGCCTGCCGCCGCATATTGGGATCAACTTCTTCATCTGGCAAAAGGTGGAAGATCCGCCGCGCCGTGGCCGCGTGAATGTCTTCCCCCGCCAAAAAGTCGGCCTGTAAATTGGCATCTCCCGTTACATGGGCTAACACCCGCAGTTCCACTTGCGAGTAATCAGCTGAGAAAATTTGCCAACCGGGTTGACTGGGAACAAAGGCCTTGCGAATTTTGCGCCCTTCTTCCAAGCGCACCGGAATATTTTGCAAATTCGGGTCCACTGAAGACAAACGCCCCGTCGCCGTTAAGGTTTGTAAATAACGGGTGTGAATCTTGTCATCGGCATGAATTACCTTCAACAACCCGGCGATATAAGTGGATTGCAACTTGGCAATTTGCCGGTAGGCCAAGATCTTATTGATGATCGGATGCTGATCAACCAATTTCTCCAAGACCGCCACCGAAGTCGAATAACCCGTCTTGGTCTTTTTAATCGGCCGCAAGCCCAATTGATCAAACAAGATCGTGCCCAGCTGCTTAGTCGAATTGATATTGAATTCTTCGCCGGCATCCTGATAAATTGCCGTTTCTAATTCGCTGAGCCGTTCTGATAATTGACTGCCCATCGCTTCTAGGGTCGCCTTTTCAACCTTGATCCCCGCCATTTCCATCTGCGCTAACACCGTACTCAAGGGGCGCTCGATTTGGGTATACAGTGGCCATTGCTCGTTGGCCTTTAATTTGGCCACTAATTGGGGTTGCAGCTTGGCAATCGCCTGTCCCTTGGCTGCCAAGTGCCGCAAAAAGACCGCATCATCAGTTGGAAGTTGGCGTTTGGCCCCCTTGCCATACAATTCTTCGTCGGACAAAATGGCCAAATAGTCATGTTCGTGCGCCAATGTCCCCACGTCATCCGCATTCAAAGTTGGATTCAGCAAATACGACGCCAGCAGCAAATCAAAATCGATCCCGGTCAAATCAATCCCCAAGCGGTGCAACAAGACCAGGTGGGCTTTGGCATTGAACAGGTTAATCGCGACCTTGGGATCGGCCAATAACCCTTTAATTGGTGCTTGGGTCAATAAGGTCTCGTCTCGACTGGCAAACCAATGCTGACCATCACCCAAGGCAAAGCCCTCCACTTTAGCCAGGTGGTAATTCGCTTGGGATTGTTCGAGGTGCAACGTCAACGGCGCCTTCAGCTGCCCAACGGCCGCTAAGTTTTCAGCCGTGAGCGGGGTGAAAGCAACCGCCGTTTCCCCGCTCGGCGCCGTGGCTTCATCCGGGGTCAGCTTGGTTAAAAAGGACTTAAAATCCAGTTCTTGATACAGGTCCACCAGCGCCGCATGATCCGGCCCCGTGTAGGTCAAATCGGCCAAGCTCACCGTGACCGGCGCATCCCGCCGAATCCGGGCCAGATCTTGGCACTTGAAGGCAATCTCTTTTTCATTGATCAGATTTTCCTTGCGCTTGCTCTTTTTCATCTCAGCAATGTGCTCGTATAAGCCAGTCAACGAACCATACTCTTGAATCAGGCTGATCGCCGTCTTTTCCCCGATCTTGGTGACCCCTGGGTAATTATCCGAGCTATCCCCCATCAGCGCCTTGACGTCAATAAATTGGGTCGGCGTCACCCCCAGCTTTTCGAGCATATAAGCCGGCGTAAAGTGTTCGGTTTGAGTGACCCCTTTCTTGGTCACGGCAACCGTCGTGTGCTCCGTAGCCAGCTGGGTCAAGTCGCGGTCCCCAGACACAATCAAGGTTTCGTAGCCCGCTTGATCCCCGGCTTGGGCTAGCGTCCCAATAATGTCATCAGCCTCATAATTAGGCAGTTCGTAAGCGTGCATCCCGCTGGCCTTGACCAACTGGCGCACATAGGGAAATTGCTCCGTCAATTCCGTTGGGGTTTGATTGCGCCCCGCTTTATACTCCGCGTAGCGTTCCGTTCGAAAGGTCGTCTTCCCCGCATCAAAGGCCACCAACGCGGCATCGGGCTGAAAATCCGCCAGAATATGGTCCAACATTAACTTAAAACCATAAATTGCCGCCGTATGCAGCCCCGCCTGGTTGGTAAAGCGGTCCATTTGCGTATGCATCGCAAAAAAGGCCCGAAAGACAATGCTGTTTCCATCAATCAATAATAATTTTTTGGTCATTTACCTCGTCCTTTCCGATCGCGTCAATTTCATTGTAACAAAAAAGTGGAGTCTCCCCCACCCTTCTTTTATTTCCTATTTCCCCCGGTGAAGGTTGCCAACCAAACTACCGACGTCAACCCGCCCTGGGAAAACGGCCGCCGGCAGGCCCAGCCAAACAAAATTGACAATTTTCGTCCGCAACGGTAAGATAATACCGTTAAAGGCGATCTTAATAAGTATTTTGAGCTCATATTGTTCGGGAAAAGGAGAAATCATGGAATACCAACTAACCATCGGCAACCAAACTCGCCGTTTGCCACTCGTGCCCATTAATGCAACCACCGCGATTGCTTCCTTTGTTTTGTTAGGCGATGATGACTTGACCTATCAAGCTGCCCAGCTATTGGCAGCCCGCTTAACCACCCCCTTCGATTACCTGGTTACCGTAGAAAGCAAGGGCCTGACCTTAACACACGATTTAAGTCGCTTGACCAACCATCCCCGCTCCTTTGTCATCCGCAAAAGCATTAAAAGCTACATGCAACAGCCACTGACCACCACGGTCAAATCGATCACAACCGCCCAGGCGCAAACCTTGGTCCTGGACGGGGCAGATGCAGCCGCCCTGCAAGGAAAAAAAGTGATCCTCGTCGATGACGTAATCAGTACTGGCGAATCATTGAAGGCCGCCGAAAGCCTCCTCCAGCAAGCTGGCAGCACCGTCGTCGGTAGGGCGGCCGTCCTTGCCGAGGGGGCCGCCCAAAAACGTACGGACGTGACCTTTTTGGCCCCGCTGCCCCTCTTTAACTTAGATGGTACTCCCCAACCTGCTTAGACAATCAAAAACAGCGTTGAATTAAT
>NZ_HE997173.1:666023-727435 GCF_000312405.1 Limosilactobacillus ingluviei str. Autruche 4
ACCAATCGCCAACGCTGTTTTTTCATTAATCACGATCCGACATCCCAAAAATTTGCAAGAGTTGCAAGAACAGGTTAATGAAGTCCAAGTACAATTGCAAGGCCCCGATCACTGCTAAACCACTGACCGAAACTTGGTTGCCCGCTTGCAAGTACAGTTGCTTCATCTTTTGAGCATCCCAGGCAGTCAAAACCACAAAGATAATGACCGCAATAAAGGAAAAGATGTAGGTAATCGCTGGACTTTGCAAGAACATATTAATGATCCAAGCAATCATCAAAGCGAATAATGCGGCGGTCGCTTGGCCCCCGGCCCGGGAAAGATCCCGCTTGGTAACCGTCCCATAAATTGCTAAGAAGACAAATAAGGACGCACTAGACAAGAACGCCGCGGCAATGTTGGCCCCCGTGTAAGCTCCCGCAATCAGTGCAAAAACCAGGCCGTAGATGATCGCGGTCACCATCAACATCACGAAGCTGCCGACCGGATTGCGCTGGGCACTGGCGTTAATCCCAAAGGTGAGGGCAATTGGCAATAGCAAGACCAACCACACCATCCCACTGTGCGCCGCAAAGTAGGAAAAAATTACCGCCCGAAAGGCCGTCATTGATAAGTAGGCGGTCAAAGCCGAGACCAAGACGGCTAAAGCCATGTTCCCGTACATCCGGGTTAAAAAGCGATTCAGTCCCACCACGTCGGTATTAACTTCCCGCCGTTGCGGTTCCTGAGAAAAGAAATCGTTCAATTCAAATCCCCCTTCAAATTTGACTATCTTTGACGTTTAATCTAGCTAAATCCTAGCAAATCCCACCGTAGAAGGCAAGCAACTTAACCTTTTCTTTGTGAACTATTCGGTCATAAAAAGGCCGGAATATTCCGACCTCCCGTTTTAAGCCCTATTGTAAGCGCGCTACATAAGCATCTTCGTACTTTTCAATATCACCGGCGCCCATGAAAACAACCACGGCATTGTGGTGGGTCAACAATTGATCAATGGAATCCAAATCAATCGCTTTGCTGCCAGGCACCAGCTTGATCAAGTCGGCACTGGAGATTTGCCCCGCCGCTTCGCGAATTGAACCAAAAATCGGCGTCACGTACAGCTGATCCGCGGCGGTAAGGCTTTGACCAAATTCCGTTAAATAGGCTTGCAAGCGCGAGTAGGTATGCGGCTGGAAGACCGCCACGATTTCCTTATCTGGGTATTTTTGCCGGGCCGCATCCAGCGTTGCCTTGATTTCTGACGGGTGGTGGGCATAGTCATCGATAATGGTTGCTTCTCCCACCTTATGTTCGGCAAAGCGCCGCTTAACCCCAGTAAAGCTGGCCAATTCACGTTGAATCTCCGTCAAATCCACCTGTTCCAAGTAGGCCACGGCAATTACGGCTAAGGCGTTCAAAACGCTGTGTTCACCGTAAAGATGAACCGTAAATTCGCCCAGCTTCTTTCCCCGGTAAAAGGCCGTAAAGGTCGATCCGGCTGGCGTTCGCTGAATGTCAACGGCGTAGAAGTCATCCGTTGGTTTGGTACCATAGTAGTAGACCGGCACGTCAACCTTTAACTGCCGCAGACTTGGATCGTCCCCCCAGGCAAAAATTGCCTTCTTAACCTGCCGACCGTAAGTTTCAAAGGAAGCTTGGACCGCGGCCAAATCAGCAAAATAATCCGGGTGGTCAAAATCAACGTTGGTCATGATGGCGTAATCCGGGTGATAAGCCAAGAAGTGATCCCGGTATTCGTCGGCTTCAAAGGCAAAGAAGCGGGCATCGGCTTGCCCATTCCCTTCCCCATCACCAATCAAGTAATTTGTTGGGGCCACCCCCGCCAGCACATGGGACAACAAGGCCGTCGTACTGGTCTTACCGTGCGCACCAGCGACCCCAATACTGGTATAGCTTTGGACCAATTCTTCCACCGTTTCTGGGTAAGACTGGACGGGTAGCCCTAAGGCCAACGCTTGTTGCACTTCCGGGTGATCCATCCCAAAGGCGTTCCCCTTCACCACCGTCATCCCGGCGCGCAAGTTAGCTGGATCAAAAGAGTGAATTTGGATCCCCTTTTCAAGCAGGGGACCTTGGGTAAAGGTTTCTTTTTCAATATCTGACCCTTCAACCGTATGCCCCAAATCAAACAAGACCTCGGCTAAAGCGGCCATCCCGGTCCCCTTGATCCCGATAAAGTAATAGTGTTTCTGTTCCATTTTGCCGCTTCCTTTCTTAGGCAAACAATTCATTTCCCTTTGCAAAATCAAAGGCCGCACCCACCGGGGCAAAATCATCCGGCAAAATCAAGGCCCCGGGCTTTTGGGGGGCACCCTTCAAGTGGAGCTCCCGCCCCGAGCAAATCATCCCGTTGCTTTCAACCCCCAGTAGGGCCCCCGGCCAAATAATGCTGCCACTGGGCATCATCGTGCCGACGTTGGCCACGACGACTTTCACGTTGGCTTGCATGTTTGGCGAGCCGCTGACGATCTGTTGCTTGTGATCGCCCAGGTCGACCGTCGTAATGTGTAAGTGGTCCGACTTCGGGTGGTCTTCCATCTTTTCAACATAGCCAACTTGGAAATGTGGGGTCAAAGCGGCGGTCAATTCAGCCGTAAAACCCGCTTCATGAATCGCCGCGTTGAGCTTAGCCACTTGAGCAGCGGTCAGATCAACGTTACCGTTGACCCCCGTCGCTAATTCCGGCAGGATGGCACTGGCGGCCAAGAAGTTGTACCCCAACAATTGACCATCGGCAGCCGTGATCGCCACGACCTGCCCCTTTTTTTCCACCGTTTGTTCACCAGTCCCCGGTGCCGTCATTGTTACTAAAATATCCCCCAGCTCCGCCGGGTTGTAGCCTGCAATTAACATGGCAATGAATCCCTCACAATCTATATTTCTAAATAAACCAGTCTATAGTTTACCACAAGTTGCTCCCCGCGCGACAAAGCAAACAAAAAGAGTGGCCCCATTTGGGACCACCCTGCGACTGCCATTAAGCTGGCAAACTTTGTAAGAAGCTTTCAACTTCTTCTTTCGTCTTGCGGTCCTTATTGACGAACCGCCCGATTTCTTGCCCCGCTTGGTAGGCCACAAAGCTAGGGATCCCCATGATCCCCAGCTCAGCTGCTAATTCCAGATTTTCATCCCGGTCAACCAGCAAGAAGGTAAAATCGCTAAAATCGGCTTCAATTGCTGGCATTGCCGGCTTGATGAAGTTGCAATCTGGGCACCAATCCGCCGTAAAAAAGAGGACATACTTGCCCGTAGCAACTTTTTGCTTTAATTCTGCTTGGGTCATCTTTGGTAACTTTTCCATTCGCTCGCCTCCACACTTATTAATTGTAAGGATAATTATACACAATTTTCCAACTTTCACCAATGGTTTGCTCAAACCGGGAAAATTTTTGGCTTCTGCGCCACATGTGTTACAATATGTTTACTTTACATGAGAGAAGTGAGGCAGACAATGGCAAGTTCTAATTCTTCCCTTAACCCCTGGGTGATTCCCGTTACCCTCGGATTATCTGGAGCCGCGGGCTTCTTAGCTGGTAAATTGTTTGGTGACCGCAAGTTGAGTGCCAACGCAATTCTCCGCTTGGTCATCAACGACTTTAAAAAGGAAGGCCCGATTACGGGCAGTTGGATTGACTACCAAGCCCGGCCCTTCCAACGCTTTGCTGTCCGCACGCAAGCCTACCAAGGTGGCATCACCCGCCAAGAAGATGATCGATTAACCACTTACCACTTCTTAGCAGATGCCTACACCGGCTCCATTTTAGAAATGAAACGAGTGCCAAACGCTTAGCGGGCGGCCAACCAAGCGATCCTGACTGGGATCGCTTTTTTATTTACCGACCGCTCCCATGGTTTGCTCAGGAACATCCCGCAACTCAACTGCCGGATAAGCCGCTAACAACTGCCGCGCTGTGGCCAACCAGTCCCCTTGCACTGGCAATTGGATCACCGTCGGCGTGGCCCAAGCCAAATAGAGCAAGACTAAGCGCAGCTCTGCTAAGCAGGTGAGGCCGGTGAGCTCCAACCGGACCCCGGCTTGCGAGATTTGTCCCAATAATGTCCCCTCAGCTGGGGATAATGGCGTAGTCAGCCGAACCTTGAGGTAAGCCGTCTCGCTTTGGGCCATCAACTGGGGCCCCACCCAAGCCGCTTGGGTCAGCGTCACTTGACCATCAGTCAGTTTGGGGCCTTCTGGGGCCCGCTTGCTTTTCGGGCCGCGGTTAAGCAATTCATTGGTTGTCAGTTTCATCTTGGTTGATCCCCTCTCAACTATACCAATCCAATTTTTATCTGTTCAACGGCCATATCTTCTCACGCTCGGCGCCGCTTGTCAAACGCTTTCAAATCTTTTACCGGGATTTTTACGTAATTTTAACCTGCGTCTGAGCTAGCGTTACCACCCAATTTGGCAGCATTTTCAGTCTGAGGCAACCCGTTGCGCAAATTTTTTGTTTACTGTTTTTTATCACCTAGACCAATTTAAAAGCACCGTGCTGAGCACGGTGCTAACCCTAAACTATTCAGCTTTAAAATGAGCCTTCACTTTATAAATTGGTTGGCCGAGCGCCGCAAAGCGTTGTTCATATTCCGTTTCGACGTTACCTTCGTTTTCCGCCGCGTGGTGCAAATCCAGCCAGACCCCATCAAAGACCAGGCCGTAGTTATTAAAACTGGTCAGGGAATATTCGAAGAAGCCCATGTTGTCCGTCTTAAGCTCTAAACCACCGCCCGGCTTCAAGACCCGTTGGTAGTTGGCTAAAAAGCTCTTGTAGGTCAAGCGCCGCTTTTCATGCCGCGTTTTCGGCCACGGATCCGAAAAGTTCAAGTAAATTCGTTCAATTGACCCATCGGTAAAGAACGTTTCCAACCCCGCGCCATCAGCCCGAATCATTTGCAAATTAGGCAGCTTTTCCGGCAAAGCTTTTTTTAAGGCAATGGCGGCGACCGTACTTTCAATTTCCAAGCCAATAAAATTAATTTCCGGGTGCGCCTTGGCCATGCCAATAATAAATTGACCCTTGCCCATACCGACCTCTAAATGTAACGGCTGAACTTTTTCAAACCGCTCTTGCCAGTGCCCTTTGAATTGGGCTGCATCCAGGGCCATTTTTTCGGGATGGGCGGCCAATAACGGTTCCGCCCACTTTTTGTGTTTTACACGCATGTAAGTTTCTTCCTCACTTTTTCTTAATTCGTACCTTCAAATAATACCGGTTCAGCAGCCAAACTTCAATCCCCGCTAACAGCAGGTTGCCCCCAGCATGCCACCAGACAAAGCTGGTCCGCCCCACCGACCACGAGGCGACCACAATCAGGGCAGCAACCACGCTCAGCAACCGGTTCATTAACCGTCGAAACGCCGCGGGTTGCGTTGCCGCTGGGAGCGGGAAGAGGTGGGGAAAGACGATTTGGTCGTATTGGTGATAAAAGGGGATCACCTGGCTGGCGACCAAGTAAATAAATAACAAGACCAACAGGGTATTGAGCCACGGGACCGTAACAAAATACGTCACGACCATCGCGACGGCCGTTAACCGCCAGACTAAATTGCCCACTTCAACGTTGCGCACCAAGCCTTGCGCATAGAGGTAATCCCACGCCGAAGGCCCCCCCTGCAGCCAACGAACGCCCCCTTGCAGCCATTTGCGGCGCCGAATTTTTCCCTGGACCGCTGGCACATCGGTGAAGAGGTTAAAGAAGCGATAGAGGCGGTCCATGCGTTGCTGTTCCAAGGCAACGGCGTGCCGCCAGTCAAGCGCCTGGGCTGGCTTTTTGACTAATAAGCAGCCTAGGGCAAAGCCCAGCCCAACCAGGGGCCAAGCCAAACTCAAGCTCCAGCCCGCCAAGGGGAGCCCCCATTGCCACCAAGCCACACCCCGCCGTTGGAAGCTCAGCTGCTGGTAGGCAGATTTCAACCAACCCCATTTCAAAACCGCCGCGGCCCCGACCAGCCCGGCCACGTACCACGGCAAGGCACTGGCACTGAGATCTTTGACCCGCAGCAAAAGAGGCAGACTCACCACCAGCCCCGCTTCGCTGAGCAAGATACCGCGCCAAGCACTGTAATAAAAGGCGGCTCGAAAATACCCCTGCGCGGCACTGGTCTGGGGCAGTAAGACGACCGGATCAGCCGGCTGCACCAAGGTCGCCAATTGCCCGGCCTGAGTCACTAATGTCAGCCAAGCTAACACCACCGGCCACACCCACCACGCCGTGGGAGCCACCGTGGGCAGCCACTGAGCGTAACGATACGCGAGGGCGCCAAACAAGAAGAACAGGGCAATGATGAAGTGATCATTAAAGACCAAGCGCCAATACTTCAACAGCTGAGTAAAGTGCCGCTGCTTGCGCGCAATAAACAAATCACGCATCCTGCTCCCCCCCTGCCATGGCTAGGTAAATTTCATCTAACGAGGCGGTCGGATCCGGCGCTTGGGCTTTGAGGTCCGCTAACGTCCCTTGGGCCTTAACCCGCCCATCGGTTAATAGCACAAAGCGGTCGCAATAGCGTTGGGCGGTATCCAAGACGTGGGTGGACATCAAAATCGCCGCGCCTGCCTGCTTGCGTGCTTCAATCAACGCCAAGAGATCCCGAACCGCTAAGGGATCTAAGCCGTAGAACGGTTCATCAACGATAAAGAGCTTGGCCTCCGTCAAAAAGGCCATCACAATCATTACCTTTTGCTTCATCCCCTTCGAAAAATCGGCTGGAAACCAATCCAATTTATTCGCCAACCGAAACGTCGTTAGCAGTTCCTGGGCCCGCTGCCAGGCTGGCTCAGGGGCTAATTGGTATGCCTTGATCGTAAGCGCCAAATGTTCGCGCAAGGTTAGTTCTGGATAGAGGATCGGGGTTTCAGGCACGTAGGCAATCTGTTGTTTATACGCAACCGGATCGGTGGCTAGCGCGGTCCCATTTAAGGTAATCTGCCCACTGAAGGGACGCATTAAACCAATGATGTGGTTTAAGGTCGTGGACTTACCAGCCCCGTTGAGGCCAATCAAGCCGACCAATTCGCCCGCAGCCACGGTAAAGCTGACCTGGTGAAGTACCGGCAATTGGGAGTAGCCTCCCGTCAGGTTTTTAATTTCTAACGTCATTTTGTCAGGCCTTTCTAAAAAAGTTTTCATTCTCCAAGTATACCACAAGGGAAGTGCGGTATACTGGTATTAACTATCGCAACGTGGGGTGTCAACAACCCCATTTAAAACTTAAGAAACGAGGCGTAATCAAATGGAAGACTGCATTTTTTGTAAAATCATCAATGGTGACATTCCGAGCTACAAGGTCTATGAAGATGAGGTCGTCTATGCCTTCCTCGACATTTCGCAAGCCACCCCTGGTCACACCTTAGTCGTACCTAAGCACCACGTCAAAGATATTTTTGCCTATGATGCGGATTTGGCCGCCCGAGTCTTTGCCCGCTTGCCAAAGATTGCCCGGGCAATCAAGGCCTCTAACCCCAAGATCGTGGGAATGAACATCCTAAACAACAACGGAAAGGCCGCTTACCAATCCGTCTTCCATTCCCACATTCACCTGCTGCCCCGCTATGCGGATGACAAATTCAGCATGACCTTTATTGACAACCAGGAGGCATATGATGAAGCTAAATACCAAGCCGTTTGTGATGCCATCGTGGCCCAACTGGCAAACGAAAACAACTAAGTTGACCGCGGATTGGCGCCAATTGCAACAAGATTTACAAACCATCAGCCACGCTAAGCGCCAGCTGACGGTTAGTCTGCAACAGCTGCAACGGACCTTACCTGCCGTGCAAGCCGCCGGCCAAGCGTTACAAACGCACATCCGCCAACTGTTGGCTCAAGATCAAGCTTAACCGAAAAAAGATCACCATTCCAACCGCCCAAGCGGGGATGGTGATCTTTTTTTATCCGAGCGCTGACAAGCTACTTGCTACTGCTAGTGGTGTTGGTCGTTGCCCCCGTCGTCAAGTAGTCATCTAAAATGTTGGTCAAATCCTTATCCTTAATCGAAACGTTCCCCTTCTTTAAGACCTTGGAGATCACTTTCTTCATAAAGGTAGAATCATTCATATTAGTTTCCACGATCTGCGTCTTTAAGTCGTTGATGTGGTTGGCCATCTTTCCCTTAGCCGGGTGCTTGATCATGTAGATGACCTGGTAGCCATTTTCAGTTTTGACTGGTTCGGTCGTGTATTCACCCGTCTTCAAGGCAAAGGCCGCTTTCATGTAGTCACTGTCAACCGAAGCACTGGTGTTGTCAAAGGCGGCCACCACCCCACCGGAATTCTTGGTGGACGTATCCGTGGAGTACTTCTTGGCTAACTTCTTAAAGTACTTCAGCTTATCACCGTCATGACTATTCAACTTGTCAATCACGTCTTGGGCCGTTTCCTTAGAGCTGACCAAAATTTGGGCCGTTTGCACCTTTGGCTCGTACTTCTTCCATTGGGCCTTTAACTTCTTATTGGTAAAGGTCGACTGATCCCGCACCGCGGCTTCTAACAGCAGTTGGGAGCGAATTTGTTGCTTAAAGCTCTTGGTCGTCAACCCCTGTTGGGCCAAAACCGTGGAGAAAGACGAACCATATTGGCTCTTGTAAGAGTTGTATTCTTTATTAACGGCGGCATCGGAAACCTTCTTGCCATATTGCTTCTGCAAGACCTTATCCAAGATCATTTGTTGCAAGACAGCCTTCCCCTGCGAAGTTTCCTTCATGCTGCTGTAGTATTCACTTTCGGTAATCTTGCCCCCGCTGGTCGTCGCGACGGCCTTGTTGCCACACGCCGCCAATGGCAGCATTAATGCTACCCCCGCGACTAAGGCCAATAACTTCTTCTTTTTCAAACTCCTTCACATCCTTTTAAAAACTTACCAGTCTAATATACCACATTCCGCCCGCCTCCCCCGGGCAAAAGCGAATTTTTAGGCTTTCTTTGAAAGTCATTCACGATTCGGCCACAGCTATTCCTGGGGCCGGTAGAACTGCCGCCGGTCCATGGCAAATAAGCGGTCGGTAAATTCCCCAGGGGTCGTCTTTGCCAATGCGGTATCCATCATTAACAGGCTGGCATCCAACTCATCCAACTGGTGCAAGACTTCGGCTTCGCGAACCTGCGGGCGAACGGGGGAACCGTATTCCAGCAAGCCGTGGTGACTTAAAATCAGATGTCGCAACAGCACCACGGCTTCACTGTTGGGATCAAGCTGCTGGGCTTGGCAGGTCGCCACAATTTCCCCGTCGAGCAAGGAAATGTGCCCCACCAACTGCCCGGCTAAGGTATACTGCGTTGCAACCGCCCCCGAGAGTTCGAGCGTCTTTCCCAGGTCGTGCAAAATTGCTCCCGCGTACAGTAATTCCCGGTTTAGGGCCGGATAAAGATCACAAACGGCCTCAGCTAAACGCAAAATCGACAGGGTATGGTAGGCCAACCCGCCCGCAAAAGCGTGGTGGTTGGTCTTGGCAGCCGGGCTGATGAAAAACTTTTCCCCGTGCTGGGCTACCAACGCGACCACAATTTGGTGCCAGGTCGGTTCCTGAATGGCCGTAAAGAAGGGGCGCAGGGCATCTTTCATGTCGGCCACACTTTCCGGTGCTTGGGGCACAAAGTCTTCCGGGCGCTTTTCTGGGGCCAGCGCCAGGGCTTGAATCTCAACTTGCGGCCGCCCTTGGTACGAACTGCGCTTCCCAGTTAACTCCACCACCACTCCTGGTTGGAAAGCCGCCACCTGTTCGGCCGTGGCGTCCCACAAGTTACCACTTAACTCCCCACTTTGGTCGCTAAAGGTCAGGGCCAGGTACTGACTGTTGGTTTTGGTAGTCTTCGCTTGTGCATCCTTAATCAGACACGCTAACTGAAGGTTTTCCCCATCTTGATAATCGTTTAATCCCATTTTACCTATCCCTTCCATATAAAAATCAGCTGCGTTGCCGTCAAGCGGGCCCCGACAACTGGATCCCAGACAAAAGAAAGCCGCGGAAAAAACGGATTTTTTCCCGGCTTCGCTAAGTTAGTTTTGCTTTTGTGGCATGATGTCTTGGTAGATATCTTGAATTGGCTTGGTGATGACCTTGTTCAATTCTTGCATCATGTTGTCAACCCGCCGTTCTACTTCCATCAAAGCAATCACGGATTGCTTTTGGCCGACTTCCTTGGCCAAATCTTGGACGGCCTTGATTTCGTCTTCACTCAGTTCTTGACCGGCCATTTGCTTTTGTTGGGCTTGCATTTGGCTTTGTTGGAACTTCTTAAACAGTTCAAAGGCGTCGCTATCAGCCTTTAGCTTGGCAAAGGCCGCTTGTAAGTCTTGGTATTCTTGGGTTTCACGCATTTGGCGTTCCAATTCGTTTGCTGTATCGTAAATATTTACAACCATTTTTGTTCCTCCATCTGAACCTGACGGTAATAAATCCCGCCCGGTTACTCGTTTTCGCTGTTACCCTTTAACGGCAACAATTAACTTTATTGTAACACACCGGTTAACGGAAAAGCGACCGGACATTATCCCAGGCTTGACTCAACCCTTGCTTGACCTGGTCAGCCAATTCACCAGCTTGTTGCCAGAGATTTTTACTTGGCGACTTGGTTCCACTCATCGCCCGGGTCTGGGCATCTTTGACCGTAAAGGTGGTCCCGGCCGTATGTGGCAAGAGGCTGGCCATTTCCGTCCGGTACAGACTGGCTAGGTCTCGTTCTTCCACATCCGACAATTGCTGCGTAACGGTCGTATCGTCATAACCTTCCCACGTCGCGACCACAACGTCGGGCGTATAGCCCACAATCCACTTATCACGGTCACTGTCATTCTCCTTGAGCCCGGAATTGGTCGTCCCGGTCTTGCCGGCTAAGGTATAACCGCTAGGCTTAGCGTTTTGTGCCGTCCCCAGCTTAAAGACGTCCAGCATCATACTGGTCATTTCATCAGCTTGGGCGCGTTTGATGATCCGCTTGGTCATCAATTTATCTTTGCGCTTGACCTCATGGCCGGTCGAGTCAACCACCTTGGTAATCAAATGGGTCGTCGGTAACTGCCCGCCCGAGGCAAAAACGGCGTACGCCCGCGCCAACTGCAAAGGTGAGACCCCCTTGGTCAAGCCCCCGAGGGCCAAGGCCAGGTTTTGGTCACTCTTTTCCACGGGTAAGCCAAAGGCCTGGGCCATCTTGTAGCCCGTTGTGACCCCAATCTTATTCAGCAGCCACACCGCCGGCGCATTGAGACTTTCGTACAGGGCTTTATACATTGGGACCTTGCCGCTGTATTGATCATCATAATTCTTTGGCGTGTACTTCTTCTTGCCCGTCCCGTACGTTGTCTTTTCATCTTGGAGGGTCGAATCGTAAAAGTAGCCGTGCTGCAAAGCCGGGAGGTAGACCGCAATTGGTTTGATCGTTGAACCTGGCTGACGGCGCATCTGCGTCACCCGGTTGTAACCCCGGAAAACGTGTTGGCCCCGACCCCCAAACATCGCCAAAACCCCACCAGTCTTAGGGTCGATGGCCACGGATGCGGCTTGAACCATGCTGCCATCAGCCAAATTGGCCGGAAAATTATCATCGTCATCAAAGACTTGCTGCATCGCTCGTTGTTGCCCCTGGTCCAAGGTCGTATAAATTTTGTAGCCATTGTTCATGACCTCTTTTTCGTCTAAGCCATACTTGCTGATCGCCTCGGCAATTACGGCATCAAAAAAGGAGGGGTACTTATAGGTGTTCGGGGCCCGGTAGCCGTTTTTGACCACCAGGGGGGTCTGTTGGTAGGCCGTGGCTTGCCGCTGGGACAATTTGCCATTTTCCACCATCAAGTCCAACACCAAATTACGCCGTTGCTTAGTAGCCGTGGGGTGATCGATTGGATTATAAATTCCCGGCGCCGTCAGCATCCCCGCCAACGTCGCGGCCTGCGGCACGGTTAAATCGCCAGCGTCAGTGGCAAAGTAGCGCTGGGCGGCATCCTGAATCCCCCACACGCCATGCCCAAAGTAGGCGTTGTTCAGATACATCGTCAGAATTTCCGCCTTGCTGTATTGATTTTCGACTTCAATCGCAATAAAGATTTCCTTGGCCTTGCGGGAAAAGGTTTGTTCCTGACTGAGGAAGGCGTTTTTCACCAGTTGCTGGGTCAAGGTGCTTCCCCCACCGGAAATGTAGTTGCGGCCCATGACCTTGTTTTTAACCAACAAGAAGGCCGCTCGCCCCAAACCCTTAACGGAAAAACCGTGTTCGCGGTAAAAATTGCGATCTTCCGTGGAAAGCACCGCATCAACGACGTGGGGCGAAACTTGCTTTAACTTAACGTAAGTCCCCTTTTGCGAATACAAACTCCCCGCCGAGTCACCGTGGCGATCATAAACCATCGTCGGGTGTTCCAAGCGGGCTTGTAGGCTCTTGACGTTGGCGGTCTTGGCCACCACCGTCAGATAAATGCTGACTGCTAAAAACAGGGTCAGCCCAATCACAATCAGCCACCGGGTCAACTGGAACCGGTGCCAAAAAGCGCGAAAGTTTGCCCGCCCCGTCTGCCAAGCGGCCCGGGCCCAGTTGCCAACCCGGGACTGCCAATCTTTCAACTTCATCAGATTATTCATCAACTTCCTTTCTGCTCGGTCTCTGCCAAATTTTAGCATACTTATTGGGCAAAAGAAAAAGAGCAACCGCCCTTTCTAACGCTTTCTTAGCAATTAGCCAGCTGGCTGCTCCCTTTTAATTTCAAGCTTACATTTCGTCAGGTGCCTTCACCCCTAAGATGGCCAAAGCGGACTTCAGCACGTAGGAGACGGCTTGAACCAAGGCCAAACGTTCCAGTTTTTGGTCGTCGTCCACCAGGATCCGGGTGTGCGCGTAGTATTGGTTAAAGTCCTTGGCCAGGGCCAGCGCGTACTTCCCAATCAGGGATGGGTCGTAGTTAGCCGCCGCCCGTTCAACCGTTTCGCCGTATTGACTCAGGCGCTTGACAATTGGCCATGCCTTTTCATCATGTAAGGCCAACTCAACCCCATCAAAGGATGGCTTACCAGCCTTGCGCAGGATCGATTCGGCCCGCGCGTGGGCATATTGGACGTACGGCCCGGTTTCCCCTTCAAACTTCACCACGTCTTCCAGGCGGAAGTCGACCCGGTTACGCCGGTCGTTCTTCAAATCATGGAAAATTACGGCGCCGACCCCAACTTGTTCGGCTACTTCATCGGCATTCGCCAAGGTTGGGTTCTTTTCGGCAATTTGTTGGCGGGCCATCTTGATCGAATCGTTCAAGACGTCTTCCAATTGCACCACGTTCCCCTTCCGGGTCGACATCTTCTTCCCGTTTAAGCTCATCAACCCGAACTTGATGTAGTGAATTTGCTTGGCCCATTCAAAGCCCATTTCCGTCAGGACCGCTTTTAATTGGCCAAAGTAGTATTCTTGTTCCGCCCCCACGACGTACAGGGATTTAGCAAACCCGTACATCCGCTTCCGGAACAGGGCCGTCGTCAAGTCCCGCGTCATGTAAAGGGTTGACCCATCCGACTTGAGCACCATCGCGGGGTTCAAGTCGTACTTGGACAGGTCAACAATCCCGGCCCCCCGACTTTCTTGCAACAGGTGCTTGTCCTTTAAGAGTTGGATGATTTCATCCATCTTGTCGTTGTAGAAGGCTTCCCCGTTGTAAGAGTCAAAGTCCACGTCCAACAGCTTGTAGATCTTCATGAACCGCTTTAATGATTCCTTCCGGAACCAAACCCACAGCCGGTACGCTTCTTCGTCGCCATCTTCCAGCTTCTTAAACCATTCCCGCCCCATGTCAGCGTATTCGGGGTGTTCATCAGCTTCCGTGTTGATCTTAACGTAGTAGCGTTGCAAGGTGTTGATTGGGTCAGCCTTGACTTCTTCTTCGTTCCCCCACATCTTGTAGGCGGCCATCAGCTTCCCAAATTGGGTCCCCCAGTCCCCTAAGTGGTTGACTTTTACGGGATGATAACCCGTCTTGGTCATCAAGTTGGCGATCGCATTCCCAATCACAGTTGAACGCAGGTGGCCCATCCCCATTGGCTTGGCAATGTTTGGTGAAGACATGTCAATCGTCACGTTCCCGCCGTGACCGAGATCCGATGAACCATAGTTTGCTGGGTCCGCCAAGATTTCCATCAAGACATTGCCGCCGACCTTGGCCTTGTCCAAGAAGAAGTTAATGTAAGGACCTGCCACTGCAACCTTTTCAAAGCCACTTGAGTCGACCTTAGCCACCAATTCTTGGGCAATCAGTTGGGGCGCCTTGTGCAAGGTCTTGGCTAAAAAGAAAGTTGGGAACGCGTAGTCCCCATTTTTGTTGTCCTTGGGCCGTTCAATTTTTTCGGCCAAGGTCGCTTGGTCTAAGTCTGGCAAGGCTGCCGCTAAGGCCGCCACTACTTGTTGTTTTTCGTCCATAATTTCCCTCCTGAGCTAATAAAAAAGTCTCTAACCAACAACTGTTGATTAGAGACGAGATTTCCCGTGGTACCACTCTACTTGAATTTCCATTCCACTCATTATGATGAATATTCAATTCTCCTTTAACCCCGCTTCAGAAGGGCTCCCCCTCCGGCTTGCACCATCCCGGATTCGCTAAGTGGCAACTGCCTTCTTACTGTGGTTAAAAGTTAACTGTTATAACATATGTGAAATGTTATAAAAAAGAACACCGCCAACACGATGTTCAACAAGCGGGTAACGAGAATCGAACTCGCGACTTAACCTTGGGAAGGTTATGTTTTACCACTGAACTATACCCGCAATAACTAGGTGAATCAATCACCTTTTATATCTTACCATAAATCCGTTATTTGTCACCCTTTTTTTCGGATTTTTTCGTGGCCCGCTTCTTACGGGCTGGCTTCGCCGCTTTTTCTCCCTTTTCCTTTTCTTCCTTGGCGGCTAATTCCTTGTCTTCGGCCGTCCGTTCGACCGCCTTGACCATTTTGGCTTCATCCTTGCGAATAACCGCCCGGCCGTTCAATTCATTGACACTGGTCTTATCGGAAGGATCAAACTGCTTGATCGCAATCATGATGGAATTTTCGTAAACCTTTTCCACGATCCCGCCAAAATCGTGTTCTAAGGGACCAAACTTACCAGCTTTGACTTCATCGCCAACTTTATAAAACGTCATTCAGTTCACCTCATTATTTCGCCATTAATTGCAATAAGGACTAGTTTACACACTTTTGGCAATTTTTCAAGTCCCCCGCTTCGACCATGCTAAAATAGAAGTAAACCGCAAAATAAAAAAAGCAACGCGCCCTCGGCTCGTTGCTTACCACTTTGGGAGAAAAAACATGATTATCTTAACCGTGAACTGGTTGCTCGTTTTCGCAATTTTTTGGACCTACCACCGTGGTCTGCACGCTCCGGCAGAAAAGCAGCTGTCCTTTTTTGGCGGTTGGACCCGGCTCTTATTAGCCAGCCTCTTGAGCGTGCGGATTGGGATTTTGATCGTAACTTGGCCCTACCGGCTGCTTTGGCACAGCTGGCAAGTCGTCCTCCTCTTTGCCATTTTAATCATCATCGAACTCAGCTTTCGCCGTAAACGCCTGACCTTTGGCAGTCCCCGCTTAGCGCGGTGGTCGCAAGTTGGCGTCGGCTTACTGTTGCTCGCCATGCCCTGGTAGGGTCCAGTAACTTTGCTTAATCGTATCCAGGAGTTTGACCAACTGCCGGGTGGCTTCCACATCGTGGACCCGCAGCACCCGGCCCCCCGCTAAGTACATGGCCGCTTCGGCAATCAGAGTGACGCCTAAGCGTTCATCCTTCGGCAGGTTAAACAAACGTTGGCCGAAGCCCTTACGCGAAATTGCCACCATAATCGGCCGCTGGAATTGATTTAAGGCTGCCACATTGTTCATCATGGCAAAGTCTTGGTAGCCATCCGCCACTTTGGCATAGCCGATCCCCTGATCCAAACAGATCCGCTCGGCTGCAATCCCCGCTGCCTGCAGGGCTTGGAGGTTGGCGCGGAAGAAATCCACCATTCCCGCCGTTAAGTTGTGGTACTCATGTCCCCGGCTGGAGTGCATGGTTACCAACCCGACGTGGTGATACTGGCTGAGCAAGTGGCGCTTGGCGGCCGTCTCAAAACCATTAACGTCATTAATAATGTCAACGCCGGCCGCTAAGGCCCGCTCCATGACCGGCAGTTTATAGGTATCTACGGCTACGGCCACCTGCGGGTAACGGGCCTTGATCAACTTAATTGCCGGTTCAATTCGCCGCCACTCCTCGTCCGGCGCGACTTCCACAAAGCCCCCCGGCTTAGTGGTTTGGCCCCCCGGCTCAATTATGTCGGCGCCGGCCGCCACCATTTTTTCGATCTGGGCGATCATTGCATCAGTTTGCGCATACCGGCCCCCATCATAAAAGGAATCTGGCGTCACGTTTAAAATTCCGTAGACTAAGGGGGTCGTGGTCAGATCATAGCGAAAGGCCCCCGCTTGCCACCAGACGGCTTGTTCGGCTTGTAAGGCTGCTAAGTCAGCTTGCAAGGGCGCGTCACTGGCAAAGCGTTCGCCCACCCGCTTGGCAAAGGTCGGCCAGGCACTTTGCGGTAAAACAAAGCCAAGGCCGGCTGGTAAATCCACCACTGCTAGGTCAAAACCGGCCAACAAATCCCGGACCGCGGTCTGCGCCGGGGCCGGAAAAGTCCACTTCAAAGCTAAGGAACGGTGGGTCACTAATATGTCATTAAAAAGCGGGGCGAAGGCCGGCGCTTCCTTTGCTAAGTGCCAATTTTCAAGCTTCATCTTGCGTCATTCCTTTCACGAGGGCGGCCACCGCTTGACTGCGGTGATCATACTTTACAAATTCTGGCAGGGGTAAGGCGGCCAAGGGGCGGGTTAAGCCCGCCGGGATTAAGATCTGATCCAGCCCATGCCCCGTGGGCCACGGAGTGCGAGCGATTTGGCCGGTCAACTGGCCGTGGTAGAGCGCCATTAATTCACCGCCGCGAGCTAAGGCAATTACCGTTTGCATCGTAAACCCCCGGTCAGGATCGACCGCCCGCTCGATCAGCGCTTGGTTCACGGCCGGGGTACCAAATTTAGCGTGCAGTTCGCGGGCCGTTTGTACCCCGAGTTCTCCTGGCCGGTGAGCCAATTCAATCCCGGAATCATCGGCAATCACCAGCGCATCCGGCAGAAGCTGACTGATAAACTGCGCTTTTTGCGTCGCATTGGCCGCATAACTGGTCGTTCCTTCCGGCGGAAAGGCCACCCGCCGACCTAAGACCGCTTGGTAACCCTGACCGGTCGCGCCAAAAAAGGCCAATTCCCGCGTTAATTCACTAATTTTAAAATCATTATTGGTTGCCAGAATAAAATTTAGTTGCGGCAAGTCGCTTTCCCTCCTTCACTACATAAAATGAACCCGTAATTACAATCACCGTCTTCGGCGTAGCCGCATCTAGAGCCGCCGTTAACGCCGTCGCCACCGAAGGCATCACCTGACCGGTGGGCAAGTAGTCCTTTAGCTTTTCCGCCGGGAGGGCCCGGGTCGGGTGGTTGGGTGTCACCAGGTAATAAGTCGCCCCGAGGGCTTGATACTGCTGGGCCAACGTGGCCACGGCTTTATCAGCCAAGAACCCCAGAATAAAGGTAAATTGTGCTGCGGGGTAACGCTCTTGCAACGCCGCTAACAAATGGCGCGTCCCATCGGGATTGTGGGCCCCGTCTAAAATCACCGGTGGCTGGGCGTTGATTTGTTCAAAGCGGCCCGGCAAGCGGACCCGGCCCAAGGCTACTTGCAGTTCAGCCACGGACCAAGCTAGCGGCAACTGACGTAAGGTCGCCAAAGCGGTCATCAAGTTGAGCCGCTGAAACTGGCCGCTTAAGCCAAAGGGACTTTGCCAACCGGGCTCAGTTCCCACTTGAATGGCCACCTGTCCGGCCAACGTGGGATGCACCTGAACTACGGCGGCACTGTCTATCAGGGGAACCTGCGCTTGCTTAGCCGCCTGGGCAATGACGGCCCGGGCCGCCGGGGCTTGCTCCGGCGCTAAGACAACCGCCCGCGTACCAGTCTTAATGATTCCCGCTTTGGCGTGGGCCACCGCCGTCAGCGTTGGGCCCAAAATCCGGGTATGGTCCAAAGCCAGGTGGGTAATTACGGCTAAGGCCGGGGCGCTGATCGCATTGGTGGCATCCAACTGGCCACCCAGGCCGACTTCAATCACCGCCCAATCAACTTGCTGACGGGCAAAGGTGACCAGGGCAATCAAGGTCCACCCTTCAAAAATGGTCAGCTTCCCCAAGGTCACGCCGGCCGGCAAATGGGCCTTGATTTGGGCCACCGCGGCCACCACCTGAGCGGGTGTGATTAATTGGTGGTTGATTTGGACCTGTTCACGTTCGTCCAAGAGGGCCGGACTAGCAAAGTGGCCGACCCGGAAGCCTTTGGCCAGTAAGGCTTCCGCGATGATTTGACCGGTCGAGCCCTTGCCATTGGTGCCCGCCACATGGACGATCTGAAACCGTTGGTCCGGATGCCCGAGGTTGGCCAAGATTTGGCGCAAAAGCGGCACCCGGTCGGCCTGATCCCCCTTCATGGCAGGCGCAAAGGCCGCCAGGGCCGCCTTATAGCTGGTCATGATGCGTCCGCACTTGTTGCAGGAATTCCTGCCGCAAGGCCTCCTGAGTGGCAAACTGCCCACTAAACTTGCTGGTGTAAGTAAACTGACCCGTCTTATGCACACCGCGCATTTCCATGCACATGTGACGAGCCGCCACGCTCACCGCAACCCCGGCGGGCGCTAACAACCGGTCCAATTCCGCCAATAATTCCGTCGTTACCCGTTCTTGCATCCCCGGTTTTTTGGTCACGTAGTCCACCAAGCGCGGAATCTTACTTAAGCCAATTACCCGATCGTTGGGGACGTAAGCTAAGCTGATTACCCCAAAAAAGGGCAGGAGGTGGTGCTCACACATTGAGTAAAAGGGAATGTCTTGCACCAAAACCATTTCGGGCCGTTCTTCAACGTGAAAGGTCTTGTAATTGGCCACTTCTTCGGCTTGCTTACCCAATGAAGCAAAGACTTCACTGTACATGCGGGCAACGCGGGCGGGAGTTTCTTGCAGCCCTTCGCGCGTGGGATCTTCCCCGACGGCCAGCAAAATTTCCCGCACCGCCGCTTCAATTCGTGCTAAATCCATCCTTGAACTTCCTCTTTTCCAATAATTTCCGTTAACCAATTGTGATCAGGCGTCTGGGCCAACAATGCCGCCACCTGTTGGCGTTGATCCCCGGCCGCCAGGACCGTCAATAAGGGGACCAGCACAAACCGGCGGTTGGCCATTTCCGGGTGGGGCACCTTAAGGGTCGCCGTCTTAAACTGCCGGTTCCCGTAGTAGATAATATCCAGGTCAATCGTCCGCGGCCCCCAGTGCACTAAACGCCGCCGGTGCAAAGATTGCTCAATGACATGTAAATAGTGCAATAAGTCGCTGGCCGTCAGGCGGGTTTCCAGTTGGACGGCCAAGTTATAAAAACTGCGTTGGACCACCCCACCCACCGGCTCCGTTTCATACACCGGGGATACGGCCACCACCTTAATTTCCGGTCGGAGCGTTAACAAGTGCACCGCGAGCCGTAAATTAGCGGCCCGATCACCAATGTTGCTACCGATACTGAGCGATACTGGGGTCATCATCGTTGCCGTTCGACCTCAATTTCGACATTGTCAAAAATCCCGGCAATCGGTACCGCGTACTTGCGGACCTTAAGGTGAACGCTGGTCAACGCCGGGTAAGTGGTCAAAATTTCATCCAGTAAGCGGTTGGCCACCGTTTCAATCAGATCAAAGGAATTGGTCGTCACAAACTGACGGATGGTTTCGTAAACGTCGGCATAACTGACCGTTTCGCTTAAGTCGTCATGGCGGACCTTTTGTTCAATCGGGTAGCCCAGCTTCGCGTCGATTTCTAAACGCTGGCCGAGCTTTTTTTCTTCGCCAAACACCCCGTTATAGGTATGAAAGGCCATATTATTCAAATTAATGTATCCCATCACTTCTCATCTCTCTTTTTCTTAATGTAACAACAATGGTACCACCAAGGCGCCGGTCGCGAGCAAATTATTCAGGGCGTGGATGGCAATCGTATACTCTAAGTGGCCGGTCCGTTGGTAGACATAGGCCAAGACCCCACCCAACATGAAGTAAATCAAAAAACTGATCGGATTGGTACTGGCGTGCTCGGCCGAAAAGACCAGCCCCGACACTAAAATGGGCCCGATCAACTGAAAGCGACTAAAGAACAGATCAATTAAAATGCCGCGGAAGATCACCTCTTCGGCGACGGGACTCAATAGGATTGCCCCTATACTCATCGCCACAATCACCAACGGGTCATGCCCCATCAACTCGGCAATCGCTTGGTTATTCGCCGTTTCCGTTTGGTGGTACCACAAGCGATTAAAATAGCTTAAGGCCAGCTGGCAACACAACAGCACCAGCCACCCACCAAAGATCCAATCGCGGGCCTGGCGCCAGGATAGGGCACGCTTTAAGCTAAAGCCGGTCCGCTGGTAGACGGCCAGGGCCAGGGCAATAATGGCAATAAAAACGCCAAAGTACCCGGCCAACCAACCCCAGCGGGCCCCCAAGCTCCCGGCTTGGCGCACGGCAAATAAAAACAGGGGTGGCACTTGAATCACCAAGACCAAACCTACCATCACCAGCACCCGTTGCCACAGGGGTTGCTGCGTTAAATCAATTCTTGTTCGCATTACTGATCCTCACTTACTTTGGCCGTACTCTGCCGTTCCACTAAGTGAACCGGCATCTTGACCAATTGTTGTTCTAATGGTTGCTCCTTGGCCGTCATCCGGTTAAAGAGCAGAGTTGCCGCTTGTTGGCCCAACTGATTGATCGGTTGGTGAACCGTCGTTAATTGGGGAGTCACGTATTCGGCTAAATCAATATCATCAAAGCCCACGACCGACAAGTCCGCTGGTACCCGCACCCCGCGTTCTTGCAAGCCCCGGTACAGGCCAATCGCCAATTCGTCGTTGGCACAAAAGACCGCCGTGGGTTGGTGGGCTAAGACGGCCGCCGTTTGCTCGTAGCCGCCCCGCTTACTCAAGGTCGTCTTGACGATGGCTTTCTCATCAAAAGCAATCCCCGCCGCGGCCAGTCCCGCCTTAAAACCTGCCAACCGGTTTTGGACGTTTTCCGTTGGCGCCGTCGGCATGTACATCACGATCCGCCGGTGCCCTAATTGGGCCAAGTGGGCCGCGGCTAACTGCCCACCCGCGTAGTCATCCACCGAAACCCGGTCTTCGTGGTCATGAGTTTGGTTTTGGTCAAACAGGAGATAGGGAATCGCGTTGGGCTTTAAAATCTCGTCAATCGTTTCGGCCGTAATCGACGACGAGGCGATGATCAGTCCGTCGACCGACCGTTCGACCAACCGACTCAGGTAGTAGCGTTCCAACTCCACTTCATGGCTGGCACTAAAGACCAGCGGCATGTATTCCTTTTGGCGGCACACTTCTTGAATCCCCCGGACAAAGGACGAGAAGAAGGGATTGCCGATATTCGGCACCAAAACCCCCACCGTTTTAGACGAATGCAAAATTAAATTGCGGGCGTTGAAATCCGGAACGTAATTCAACTGCTTTTTGAGCGCGTGAACCCGGTCTTGCGTCGCCTGACTAAACCGGGCCCCCTTGCCGTTCAAAATTTGTGAGACGGTCGTTACTGACACCCCGGCCGCCTTGGCCAAATCCTTAATCGTCACTTTTTTTGCCATTATTCTCCTCCAAAGGCTCGCGCAACCGGGCCCCTCTTAAGCCATTAGGGCGCTGATATTTTAGCGCCCCGCACTTGACCGCTAGTTTGGTAAACATTTTACCTTATTTTCAGTAAGGACGCTAGACCGAGGTGGCAAAGATCCCGCGCAGAATTGCTGCCGTCGTCGCCCCCTGACTGCCCCGCAACCGTAAATAATCAATTTGGGCCAAGAGAATTTCGTATTCCCACAAGGACGACAGGTCATGTTCATTATAGTAGTGGAGGGTAAGTTTGATTGTCCCCAACTGGTGAATGATCCCTTCAAAGTCATCCCGCCCCTTATACTTGGCCGTCCCGATGACCACCGGCAGGTGATGGTCGACGGCATCGTGCAACAGGGTCAACAACAAAGGTTTGTGCTGATAATCTTGGGTGGCTACATACGCTTCCAGTCCCCAGATGTCAAAGTAACCGTGGGCTTGGGCGACCTGGCTCTTGTAAGCGACCGTCGTCAAATAGTCGGTCTGGGCCCGCACCTGGCGAATACTTGTTAAGCGAATCGCGGTTAAACCGTTGATCTTCGCGTCCCAATCCAGGGTCAACAATAAGGTAAACGACTGGTCGGTCGCCAAGACAAAGCCGACGTTAAAGGTGTCATCATCCGCAAAATTATAAACCTCTACCAGGGTCCCATTTTGCTGGCTGAGCAAGAGGGCTTCCTTAATTTCTGTTGGGCTCATTTCATTTTCCTCCGCTGTTAATTTTTTATGCTGGGGTTGGTCCCTTCTGCTACGGTCGTTTGCCGCTTTTTCGCCCCGAATTCCAGTACCCAGCGCTTTTGTCTGCGCGCGGTTTGTAGTAAGATAGTGATCGTTGCGAAAAAAAGATAAAGAGGGGCAATTATGGTGATTATTACAGCTGGTATGATCGGTGTGGGCAAGACGACCCTCACCGGCAAAATTGCAGAACACTTGAATACCCAGGCATTTTTTGAACCGGTGGGCGAAAACCCAGTGCTTCCATTGTACTATAAGAACCCAAAGCAGTACGGTTTCCTTTTACAAATCTACTTTTTAAACAAGCGGTTTTCAATGATCAAGCAGGCCCTGTCCGATGATAACAACGTGTTGGACCGGTCAATTTATGAAGACGCCCTGTTTACCAAGGAAAACAACGCCGAAGGCAATATCTCCGATACCGAACTGGCCGTTTACTTGCAGCTGCTCGACAATATGATGCAAGATTTAAACCACCTGCCAAAAAAGGCACCGGATTTGATGGTTTACTCGGAAACGACCTTTGAAACGATCCTCTACCGGATCAAAAAACGGGGGCGGGATTACGAACAGATCGATCACAACCCCGAATTAAAGGACTACTACTACAAGATGTGGTCGGCCTACAAGGATTGGTACCGGGAATACGATGCCAGCCCGAAAATGAAAATTGACTTGGATCGCTACAACCTCGATGACCCCAAGAACGTCGAAATCGTCTTAGGCATGATTGACGAACGCCTAGCGGCAATCCGTTAAATGAGCAAAAAAGCAGTTGCGCTGGCAACTGCTTTTTTTCATTGTCAATGCCACAAGCGGCGCAGGACTTCAATGATCCCCACCGAGCCGGCCCCACCCAAGACGGGCCACGTCCAATTCGCTTTCAATGCTGTCGCAACGGTTGGCGAAGGACTGGTTTGGGGCACCGTTGGCCGCGCTCGGTGCGTTGGTGGCGTGGCCGAATCCACCGGTGGGGTGGCCCGGTCGTATTGGGTCAGTTGGTAGGTATCAATCAACTGGTTGAGTTTCCGATCGTAATTGGGATCGGTCGCATAGGTTCCCCGCAAGGCCTGGGTGGCTTGCCGATACGTGGTGGCCACGTGCCGGTGTACCCCCGCATAGGTCGGTTGCGCCAGGACCTGCGCGTAATCGGCTAACGCGGCTTGTTCATCCGGGTAGTGGCGAAAGGTGCCGAGCACCGTCACATCCTGACCGTTTAAGTGCTCGACCGTGGGTAGCGTCACCCCTTGGGCGCGGTACTGGCCCTTGATGCCGAAGTAATTGTGATGGTTGACCGCCAGATCACTGGTCCCAAAGTTGCTTTCCAGGGCGGCTTGGGCCAACAAAACGGACGGGTATAGATCGTGGGCCTGCCCAATCGCTTGAGCCGCCGGGACCAATTGTTCAATGAAGGCCCGTTGGTGCGGCGTCAGCGGCCGGGCCGGGTAGGTCTGTTGATCGACCGCTCCCGTTGGCGCCGGCGGGGCTGCCGTCGGAGGGACCTCCGCTGGGGCCCCCGGCTGCGGCGCTGATGACGGGGCCGGCTGCGGCGCCGTTGCCGCTGGCTTTGCCATTGCGGGTGCCGGTTGGTGGGCGCAAGCCAGGTCAAACCCGGCTTGGTACCCCGCCGACCGGACGGGATCTTGCCATTCCGTTGGCCGCTGCCAAGTCCCTTGACACCCGTCGGCGACCCCCTGGGCAAAGGCGGTTTGGTACTGGGCTTGGTATTCCGTCAACCAATGCTGATAAGTTTGCTGACTGTCTGGTGCCAGGGCGGCCAATTCGGCGGTCGTCAGTGGTTGGCGCGTCTTTAAGACCACTGCGCTGGCCAGTTGTTGGCACGCGGCAGGCGGCAGCTGATTTGCCGCCTGGCCCAGTGGACTGAACGTGAGCGTCGTAATTGCAATTGCCGTTGTTAAAGTTGTTTTTAAGTGCATCATGAAATTCCCCCTTTACTTTTATATACGTCATGAAAGCGTAAAATTATTTTCAAAACGCAAAAAAGTCAAAAAAATTGCTGCCCCGCTGGAGCAACAATTTTTTTAGAGGTTAAATTTGATTAATACACAATCACGGGTTCCTTATTGGACAAGGCTTTAAAGGCCACCCCCGCATCAGCCGGGTGCATATTGACACAGCCATTGGAACCATCAGTTAAGTAAGCAGTCTTGGACCAGTTCTTCCGCCAGCTGGCATCGTGGAACCCACACCCGCTCAAGGTAAACGGCGTCCAGTACGTTACCGGTGACGCGTACGGCTTGCCATCATCGCCAGTCCCGCGTAAGGTCGTATGCATTTGTTGATACATCACGTACCAGACTCCCTTGGGGGTATCATCACCACTGCTGTGCTTCCCGGTCACCACGTCGGCTGAAGCGACCAACTTACCATCCCGGTAGAACCAAGCGTGTTGGTCAGCGATCGAAACTTCGGCGTAGGTATCCCCTAAGCCGTCGTTTTTAGTCACTCCATAGCCCAACCCGCGCGTATCATAGCCTTGCCCGTAAATGTCGGCCTTGGCATCGACTTGGGTCCGCCCAGTCACGATCGCCTGCCCAATCGTGGTGGCCGCCCGGCTGGCCATGATTTTCCAGCCGTAATCCCCATCCGCCGTGGTCGTAATCGTATTGCCCGCGTGGGTGGTAAACTTGAACTTCTTGCCCAAAGTAGCGTACTTGGCGTTCAACTGCTTGATCACCGCCGCCTCTTTGACGGGGGTAAAGTGGTACTTCCCGGCTTGATAAGTCGCCTTATCAATCACCTGGCTGGCTTTGACCTTCACCGGGTGCCCCGCGACTTGGTAAGTCACTTGCCCATTGTTAAGCTTCTTTAACGCGGCCACCGCTTTTTTCACCGTCGGGCTGTCCGCTTCTAAGGGTTGTTGGACCTTAGCCGTCAGCTTGATCGTGGGTTCATTCTGGTGGCGAAGCAGGGCCGCCATGACTTTGGCTTCATCGTACGCTGTCCCGTGCTTGGCGGGGGTTACCGTCACCCGGTTCGCGTGCCACACCGCCTTGGCATCCACTGGCAGGCGCTTGTTGCCATTTAACTGTCCTAACTGGTGGTGCAAAGTCGCCTTCATATCCGCCCGCAAGGCCGCTTGATCCATTTGCAAGGGCAAGGTGTAGGCGTGCGGTTGCCGACTCGGGAACCAGGTCGCTTGCTTTTGCAACTGCCGGGCGACGGTTTGCTTAGCATCCTTGGCAAAGACCGGTTGTTGGTCGTGTCCGTCAAAGACCAGCTTACCGTTTAAATAGACCCGGTTGGTCAGCTTGGTCTGACTCACCTTTTCGTAAGCCTGGGCCGCCGTTAAGCCGCCCACGTTGATCCCATTAATCGTCACGTGGCGGTGAAAATGAGTCTGGAAATAGTGCCGGCTGCCTAGGGACACCCCCAGCAAGGCCACGGCAGCGATCCCCACACTGATCAAAAGCTTTTTGCGCTGCATAATGTCTTCCCCACTTTCCGCATTCTTTAGCCCTTATTTTACCATTTGATTGCAAAATTGTAACCTTTGTTTAACATTGCGCAAAGACTAATTAAAGCCATACCATTTTTGCGCCAGCTGGTAACCTTGCACGGCCACGCGCCGGCCGATTTTACCGGGTAAATTCACTCCCAGGCCAAGCCAGTGGTGGCGAAGCAAATTGTGCAAAGCTGGATCAAACTGGGCCAGATCATGCCAGAGGGCCTGCTTTTTCGCCAGGGCCGCCGGGCGACCATCTTTGAGCAAAAGGACCGACGAAATCGTGGTAATGATTTCTAAGTAATGGGCCATGTACTTGCCCAAGCCACTGTCCAGGCTGGTCACCTGGGTGTAGTAGCGAATCATCAGCCGGTTGACCAAGAGCTGCTGGTCGATTCGTTTGAGCATCACCGCTTCATTGACCGACTGATCAGCGCGGCCAATGAAATAATGGTAGAGATCCACATCGAGGTAGTAGAGCCGTTTGACAAAGGGCAAGGGTTGAAAGACGTAGAGGTTGTCAACGTAAAAGGTATGGCGCGGCAAAGCCAGGTGAGCTTCGTTCACCAGCATCGCTGTCCGGTAAATGACCGCGTGCATCAGCAAGTATTCCCCGAGCGGCAAGTGGACGGCTTCCCAAGAAAAGACCTGGTGGGTGGGTAAGTGGGGATAGCGGATGGTCTTTTTTCGCGGCGCATTGATCTTATCATAAGTATAATTGCTGACCAGCATATCAATTTGCTCGCCTTGCTCCCGGAGCTCTTGCAAAAAGGCCAACACCCGCAAGAGGGCGGCCTGGTCCAGCCAATCATCGGCATCGACCACCTTCAAGTAGTCACCACCGGCCGCTTGAATTCCCGCCATGATCGCGGCCCCGTGCCCCCCGTTGGCTTGGTGGAGCGCCCGGATCAAAGTCGGGTGACCAGTCGCGTATTGGTCAATCATGGCCCCAGTCTGATCGGTGGAGCCATCATCAACCAGAATTACTTCCAGGCCTCGCTCAACCGCCAACAAAGGAGCCAAGCACCGTGCCAAGTAAGGCTGGGCGTTGTAACAAGGGACAATAATTGAGAGGAGTGGCTTTAACAAAGAATCTTCCTTTCTGGGGCCGCTAATCGTAAGAAAACCGCCCAGCCCCATGGTTGGACGGTTTTTCGACACGCGTCAATTTAAATTTCTGGGTAGGTAGCTTGCTTAAAGGTCACCGGCTGGTTGTCCTCATCGGTCTTGACCACGACCACATCACATGGTGCTTGGCGCACGATGTAAGCCGAGGTCGAACCAACGATCATCCGGCCGATCGTATTGAGCCCCGTGGCCCCGACCAAAATCAGGTCAATGTCTTCATCCTTCGGATAGGTATCCGTCAAGATCACCTTGGCGTTGCCCACCACCACGGAAGTTTTTACGTCTTGGACGCCGGCCGCTTGGGCTTGGGTCGTCAAGTCAGCCAACAGGTGCTTCATCTTATCAACTACTTTGTCGTACAAGCCCTTATCGGAAATTCCAAAGGTCGTAATCGCACTTGGGTAAGGTTCGCCATTAACCACGCTTAACAGGTGCAAGCGGGCCCCATTGCGTTGGGCAATTGCGACCGCCTTTTTAAAGGCCAACAGTGATTGCTTGGACCCATCGATCCCGACTAAAATATTTTGATATTCAGCCATTTTTCCCACCTCCAGCAAAATTGTCTACTTTACCCTTTTATTTTAACACTTTTTGCCTACTTGGTTACTAAATCATTAATCGCTTCCATGTAAATTGCCATTGACTTCAGCAGGTCGGCAACCGGTTGGTATTCATTGGCCTGGTGCATAGTGTTCGGCGTGCTTGGCATCAAGGCCCCAAAGGCCACCCCGCGGGCCATCAGGCGGCCATAGGTCCCCCCGCCGACCACTTCTGGCTTAGCGTCAGTTTCGCCCGTTTGGTCAATGTAGGCCTTCATCAGGGTTTGGACCAGCGGATCATCAGCGGGAACGTAGTGCGGCACTTCAAATTTTTCATAGTGGACCGTCATCCCGTAATCCTTAGCCACGGCCGCGACTTTGGCTTGCAGGCCGTCCGGCGTGACGCCCTTCGGGTAGCGGAAGTTCATGTCAATTTGGCCCCCCTGAGCGGCATCAAAACTTAACAAGCCGACGTTGACCGTCAGGTCCCCCATCACCGGATCGGTGTAGGCACCCATGAAGTTGTGGAACCGGGTATCTAAGTGCAAGTAGTTGGCTACCAGGTCAACAAACTGCTTGGCCTGCCCACCCAAGTGCAATTGTTGCAAGAAGGTCGCCAGGTAAGTGGCCGCATTGATCCCCTTTTCGGGCTCCATCCCGTGGGCCGCTTTCCCGATCACTTGCAGGTGCAACCCATCGGCTTCCAGCACGCATTCCCCTTCCACTGGGTTGGCATCCAAAAAGGCGGTAAAGGCCGTAGCAACCGCTTCGTTATCACCGACTTCGACGATCGCATCCGCTTCGCGCGGTACCATGTTAAAGCGCAAACCGGCCTTAAAGGAACGCAGTAAGTCATCGCCGGTATTACTCCCTGGGTAGTCCAAAAGCAGGGACACTTGCCCCTTTTCCCCGTTGATCACCGGGAATTCCGCGTCGGGTGAAAAGCCGTAGGTTGGTTCGGGTTCGACTTCAAAGTAGCGCTTCATCCCCGTCCAATTGCTTTCTTCATCGGTCCCGACAATAAAGCGGACCTTCTTGTTGGGCACGACGCCCATGTCCTTTAAGGTCTTCATGGCGTAGTAAGCCGCCATCCCGGGCCCCTTGTCATCCGAAGCTCCCCGCCCAATCAGGTTGCCATCCTTGATGATCGGATCAAAGGGATCACTGTCCCAGCCGTTGCCCGCCGGCATCACGTCTAAGTGGGCCAGGATCGCCAGGGTTTCATCGCCGTCCCCCCATTCGGCATAGCCGACCAGGTTATCGATATTCTTGGTCTTAAAGCCATCTTGTTCCGCCATTTCCAAAAAGGCGCTCAGGGCTTGGGCCGGGGCTGGGCCCAGCGGGTATTTTTCACTGGCCTGGGTGTCGTCACGGACACTCGGAATCTTGATCAGGGCGATCAAGTCGTTTAAATAGTTTTCTTTTTGTTCCGTTGCTTTTTGCAGCCAATCCGTCATTTTTTCTGCCTCCATAAACTGTTTGCTTATATTTAATGATACCATATAGGCAAAGTTAATTTTAATTTTTAATGGTTTTTCGTGCGCAAGCGGTGACCCTGCTTGCTGCACACGACGTTGGAAAGGATGCGATAAGATGCCACTGCCGTTTGCTGCCGTTGCTTTTGATATGGATGGGACCTTTTTGCGCGACGATAAAAGTTTTGACCGCCCCCGCTTTGAACGGATTTTAGAAGCACTCTTGGCCCAAGGGTGTCACGTGATCGTAGCCAGTGGGGACCCCGCGCAATTTCTGTTGCCCCACTTTGGTGACCGGAGTGAAGCTTTGACCGTGATCGCCGAAAATGGCGCCCAAGTGATTGATCAGGGGCACGAACTGATGACGACCACCTTGGAGCGGACCCTGGCCGCCCAGGTCGTGGCCTTTTTGCACGATGAATTACAGATTGAACCGACCTTGGCGGGCGTCAAGCAAGGCTACTTCCCACCCCACCCCTCAGCCGCCCTCTTGGCACACATGACCCGCTACTACCCCCAGCACACGATTTTAGACCAACTCCTGCCCCTGCCGGACGATGACTTTTTCCAACTGTCCTTTTTAGTAGCCGATCAAGACGTCGCCACCGTCAAGGCCCAATTGGACGCCCGCTTTGCCGGCCAACTGACCGTCACTCCCAGTGGCAATGGCTCGATGGACCTGACCATTCCCGGCATCAACAAGGGCTGGGCCTTAAGCAAGGTCTTGGCCCGGTGGCAGTTAAGTGGTGATGACCTGATCGCCTTTGGGGACGGGGGCAACGACGAAAGTATGCTCAAACTGGCCCGCTATTCCTACGCGATGCCCAACGGCCGCCCAGAAATCAAGCGGTTGGCCCGCTTTAGCGTCCCGGTCGATAACAATCACGATGGCGTCTTAGTCGTTTTAGACCAATACTTACAGGAATACCAATAGAAAGAAGCGTTGCACATGCAAGAATTAGATGAAAAAATTTTGCGCCAGGTAATCAAACCCCGCCCCCAGGAAAGCTTTAAGGGAACCTTTGGGAAAGTCTTGCTCGTCGGGGGCAACCACCAGTACGGCGGCGCGATCATTATGGCCGCTACCGCCGCGGTTTACGCCGGGGCCGGCCTGGTCACCGTGGCCTGTGACCCACTGAATGTTACCGCCCTGCACACCCATCTGCCCGAAGCGATGGTGATTGATTTTCACGATCAAACGGCGCTCACGAAGCTCGTCGCCCAGGTTGACACGGTCGTGATTGGCCCCGGGCTGGGGACGGAAGCGGCCAGCCTGGCGGTCTTGCAAACCGTTTTTGCCCAGACCAAGGCCGCCCAAACGGTGGTGATTGACGGCTCGGCCATTACCTTATTGGCTGAGCACCGCCTGCCGCTGCCAGCGGGCCAGCTGATCTTTACGCCCCACCAGATGGAATGGCAACGACTCAGTGGGCTGGCCATTGCCGACCAAACCCCAACGGCCAACCAAGCCGCTCAGGCCAAGCTCGGCGGGATGGTCCTGGTCAAAAAACACCACACCGAAATCTACGCTTCCACCGGCAGTTGGCGCTTGCCAATCGGCTCGGCGGCCCAAGCCGTCGGCGGGATGGGGGACACCCTGGCTGGGATGATCGGGGGCTTTTGCGCCCAGTTCCGCACCGACGTCACCCAAGCGGCGTTGGCAGCGACCTACGCCCATAGCGCGATCGCCGATCAACTGGCGGAAAATCAATACGTCGTCTTACCCCACCAAATCAGCCACGCCCTGCCGGCCTTTATGAAGAAGGTCGCCCAAAGCGGGCCGGATCACCAAATTGGCTTTATGAACTAACACAAACCCCCGTTGGGTGCCAAGCGCCCAGCGGGGGTTTCTTTATGCGTAGTGTTTTAACCAGGTGGTTACGGCGGCTAAAAATTCGGTAGGGTGCTCCAAGTGCACACAGTGGCCCCCCGGCAGGACCTGGTAGTCCAACTGCGGGGCCTGGGCCTGCATCGCCAAGTTGAGGCGTTGAAACTTAGCGTCCTGTTCGCCCACAAGCAACAGCCCCGGTGGCAATTGGGCCAATTGGGGCCAGTAGTTGGGCTGCTGGCCGGTCCCCATCATCATCAGGCTCATCGCCAAGCCAAAGGGTTGCTGGCTGAGTCGCTCGGCCCGCACCCGCGCTTGGACCGCCGCCGGCAGGGCCCGCTGGCTGGCAAAGAGCGGCAGCTTCTCCCAGTCATTCACAAATTCGACTAAGGGGACCGTCAAGAGCTTCGCTGCCAGGGCGTTGTCCTGCTGCTGCCGTGCCAGTCGCTGGGTCGGATCAGCCAACCCCGGCCGCCCGCTTTCCAAAATCACGCTGATCACCCGGGGATCGGCTAAGGCCCAGGCCAAGGCCACCCGCGCCCCCATCGAATAGCCCAAGAGGTGGTAGGCCGGGATTTGTTTGACCGCCAGCAGGGCCTGCAGCTCGGCCACCACCTGGGCCATCCGGTAACGGGTCGGGTGGACAAAAACCGGCGAGCGCCCGTGCCCAATTAAATCGACCGCTAAGACGTTGACCGTTGCCGGCCACGCCAGGGACTGCCAAGTCGCCCCGGTCCCGGTAAAACCGTGCAGACAAACCAAGGTCGGCTGCTCCGGCTGATACGGGGTCAGCCACTCGGCGAAATAAGTCGCCTCAGTCATGAGCGGTCACCGCCGTTTGGTAGGCTGCCACCAGGGCTTCCCAAGTCGTCACCGGCCCCGTCGGTGCATCCGTGACTTCAATCAGGTGTTGACCGGGCTGATTCAAGCAGGCTTGCAAGACGGCCGGCGTCTGCGGGTGGTGGTAGGTAAAGTCGTACAAAGCCGCCACCCGGGCAAAATCGAGGTCCTGGGGCGTCTGGAACAGAGCGGTAAAGTCAGCCGCCGGTAGGTGCCGCTGGGCTAAGAAATTAAAGATCCCCCCGCCGTTGTTGTTCAAGAGGACGATCGTGACCGGCAGTTGGTACCGGCGCAGCATCGCCAACCCATTCATGTCGTGAAAGAGGGCCAAGTCGCCGATCAGCAGGGTCACGGGACGCTGCCGGCCAGCCGCCAGGCCAGCGACCGTTGAGACCAAGCCGTCGATCCCATTAACCCCGCGGTTACCAAAGATCCGGACATTGGCTGTTTGTGTCAATGCCAGCCGATCAACCAGTCGAATGGCATTGCTATTAGCAACAAACAAATCCTGATCGTGCAACCAAGCAGGTAACCCCTGGGCAACAGTGGAGTGATTCAGTCCTTGATCAGCCACACTGGCCACCAATTGGGCCGCTTGCTTTTGGCACGCTTGCCATTGGATCAACCAGTCTGGTGCCGGAGCGGTCAGATTTAAATTGGCCACGGCAGCGACAAATTCGGTCACCGTTTGGTCCAGCACCCAGGTGGCCTGGTGCAATTGGTCCTGGTATTTAGCCCCATTTTCGACCAAGATCGTCGGCAGCGGGTGCGCCTGCAGCCACTGCATCACCGGCTTGGTAACCGGCAGGCGGCCAAAGCGCAAGATTATTTCTGGTGTCGGCAGGGCGGCTTGGAAGAGTAAGTCGGCCTGGCCGAGATAATTTGGGGTCGCGGTGGCTGCCAAATTGGTCAGCGGATCGCCGATCACCGGCCAGCCCAACGTTTCCGCCAAGTGCGCCAGCTGGGTCGCTTCGGCTGGCGTCCGTTCCTCGCCGACGATGATCAGCCCCCGCTGTTGCAACACGGCGCGCAGCGGGGTCAGGTCGACGTGATGGGTAACCGGCAAAACCTGGCTACTTGGCCCGCTCGGCGATGGCAGGGCCGCGCTGGGCAGGAGGGGTTCGCGCAGGGGAAGATTCAAGTGGACGGGGCCCCGGGGCCGGGTCAAGGCCAGGCTGGTCAGCTTGACGGCTTGCCAGTGGGCATAATTGAGCAGCGCCGGCGTCGCTTCCGGCAGGGCCAAATCAACCATTGCTTTGACGTGGTCCCCGTATAAAGCGTGTTGATCCATCGCCTGGGGGGCACCGACCCCTTGCAATTCAGCCGGGCGGTCCGTGGTCATCACCACTAAGGGCAAATTGGTCGCCTCGGCCTCGCAAATCGCCGGCAGGTAGTTGGCCGCCGCACTGCCTGAGGTGCAGACCAAGCCAACCGCGGCCCCCGTTACCTTGCTCAACCCAAGGGCAAAGAAGCCGGCCGAGCGTTCATCAACGTCCAAGTAGGTCTGAAAGGCCGGGTGGCGGTGCAACATTAAGGCCAGCGGGGTCGAACGGGAACCGGGGCTGATGACCACCTGCCGGACGCCGGCCTCACTGAGCCCTCGTAAAAAGGCGGCCAAATACTGAGTTAATTGCGCTTGATGGTCCATGAATCACTGATCCCCCTTAACATTGGTTGAAATTTCAAACGGGTCTCGGCCCGCTCCGTGGCGGCGTGTGAAGCGGCGACGATTCCGCACCCCGCATACAGACGGCCGGCCTGGGCGCTAAAGACCCCAGACCGCAGCCCAACGACAAACTCGCCTTCGTCTGCGCCGAGGCTAAGCCAGCCGACTGGCGCTCCGTACAGGCCCCGCCCGGCTTCATGCTCGCGCAGCCAGGCCAAGGCAGCCGCCCGGGGCTCCCCGCCTAAGGCCGGGGTCGGGTGCAGGGCAGCGACAACGTCCAGCAAGTGGCTGCCGGCTTGCCGGGGCCCTGCCAACGGGTGGTAAATGTGTTGAATATCCCGGTTCTTTAAAAGTTGGCGCGCCCCGATCGTCACGGCAGTCGTATACGGCGCCAGCAATTTCGCGATCCGTTGCACGACGATCTGGTGCTCAGCTTGATTTTTCGGGTCGGCCAACAGGGCGGCCCCCAACTGCTGATCCGCCGCTGGCGTCGCCCCCCGCGGCGCTGAGCCGGCCACGCTGGCGGTCAAATACTCAGTCGCCGTCGCTTTCACTAGGCGTTCCGGCGTCGCTCCGACAAAGGCCCGCTGCGGGCTTTCCACCAAGAAACGGTAGGTATTGACCTGCTGGGCGGCTAGCCGGTGCAGGATGGCGACCGGATCAAAGTGCGCTCCAGTGGTAACGGCCAGTTGCCGGGCCAAGACCACCTTGCGCAACTGCCCCGCCTGGATCGCCGCCACGCTGCGGTCGACCAGCTGCATCCATTCCGCAACTGCCAGCTCCGTACCGGTCACCGTTGGCGGGACCGCCGATACCGGCCGGTCAGCTACCAGTAGAGCACTGACTTGATCCGCTAATTCCTGCAGGTCCGCCGCCAAGTGAGCACTGACCGGGGCCAGGAGGGTCACCGTCTTGCCCGCCGGGGTCTGCTTGAACAGCAACTGGGGCAGAATTACGTAGCCGGTCGCCAAATCGGCCCAAAATTTGGCCGGCTGGCCGGCTAAATCAAAGGGCAACCCGCCCATGAGGCAAGGCGCCGCTCCACCCCCGGGCGTCAGATCAACCCACTGAACCTGGAGTTCCTGTTGAATTTGGCGCAAGCGCGCCGGGATTAAATCTTGCCAAACCCGCAGCGGCTTAGCGCCAAACAGGGTCAGCGATTGGTCGGCCGCCGCAAAGACCACCCGACCCCCGGCATAGGCGGCACTGCGCGCCACCAAGTCTCCCAAAGACCCGGCCGGCAGCGAAATGGTATAAGCCGCGTAGGTAAAGCTTGCGGCCCGCTTTAACGCCGCTGGTGTTAAGCTTATTTTCACGTTGTTCACCCCTTCGTAAAATCACGGCTCCCATTATAGCACTGGTACCCCTAGGCAACCAAAAAAGGCGCTGCCCTCCTCACCTGAGGAATGTAAGCACGGCATAACTAACCGGATTTAAACCACAATCGAGACCTTCTATACTTAGGGAAAACTTAACCTTTATTTATGATTCATGATATTGTAGAGGTGGGCACGCCAACGATCAAGGCAGTTGCGCCGATTTTCAACAAGCGTCATCCGGCAAAAACGTTAGCCGCCCCGGTTACCTTAAATAAACTACGAGTAAACCTCTATCAAGGTGCTGATCCTGACTTAGCTGCCAAATTACTAACTGTGATGATGAATCATGTTGATTAACTGGGTCGCGCCGCGGCATGTCTATATCGTTTGCGGGAAAACTGACTTGCGGAAAGAAATTGATGGCTTAGTTCTAATAGTTGAAGAAAATTATGGTCTTCAATTAGACAATGATTCACTTTTTCTCTTTTGCGGTAGTCGTACTGATCGCTTTAAGGGCTTATATTGGGATGGTGAAGGATTCGTCTTACTGTATAAGCGGTTTGAAAATGGTAATTTGCGTTGGCCACGGTATCGTAATGATGCCGTTAACTTAACACCACGTCAAATCAAAAAATTATTACAAGGTATCGCTCCGTTGCCTGTTAAACATGTCAAACCAGCAATTAAAGGAACAATTTATTAGTCAAAAAGGATGTTCACGGGCCTCTATTTCTGATATGCTTACAAAAATCAGAAAAGGAGGTGATGAACCATGGCTAAGCATAAGAAAGTCCGTGAACCGCAAAGCTTAGAAGAGGCTTTAGTGATTATACATAAACAAGAAGCCATAATTGCAAAGCAAGCTGCTAAGTTCGAAGAACTGGAAACCAAGGTCTTGGAGCTATCAGAAACGATTAAGCTCTTTGGCGTTCGGACCTACGGAAAAAAAGTGAAATTTTGACGCCAGGTCAAACTTCGCTTTTTGAGGATTCAGTGAAGGAAGAAGAAAACAGCACTGATCCGAATGTTTCAACTGAACCGGCAGTTGAAGAGTACGTGGTTCGTCGCCGCAAAAAGAAGCGAGGGGTCCGGCAAGCCAATTTGGATGCCTTACCACAAGTGGACAAGGTCTATGAACTTAAAGGTAAAAAGCGTTTTTGTGATGCTTGTGGAGAAGAATTGAAAATTATTGGTAAGCATCTCGCTCATCGTAAAATTAAGTGTAAACCAATGGAGTTTTACTGCGAAAACTTCTATGTGCAAGTTGTTAAAAGTGAACGAAGCAAGTGTTACTTTTGGGCTGCAAGTAGTGCGAAAGAGTTTAGTCAACATAATATCGCCTACTTTTTCTACGCCGCCTCCCGTGGTGGCGAGGTAATCCCTCAAATCATTGGCCCGGATTATCGAGGCTGTTTGATGTGTGATGGACATAGCGCCTATCAACAAGAGCGACTGCCAAACGGGACGCTCAAAGCTTGTTTGATTCACATTGCCCGGAAGTTCAAAGAAATCGTCAAAATTGGTAAGGGAGCGAAGATTCTTCAGCATTCCAAAGCCGCCGAAGCGGCAACCAAGTTAGGCGAGATCTTTCACATCGAGCATGACTTAAGTTATACCACCGGAGAAGAAAAAGCAGCGCAGCGGCGCTTACGTCTTAAACCACTGATGGACGAATTTTACCGATTTATTGGTGAGATTGAGCATCCAATTAGTAAACTGCGGGTGGCAATTAACTATGCCTTAAATCAGAAGGAGCGCGTTTATCAGATTTTTGAACATGGCGAGCTGCCATTAGACAACAATCATGATGAACAACTGATTCGGCCAACAACCACCGGACTCAAAAATTACTTATTTGCGAAAACCGAAGCTGGGGCTGAAGCGAACGCCATTTGGTATACCTTCATTCAAACGGCTAAATTAAATCAGCTCAAGGTACGTGAGTACTTAGAACATCTCCTATCAGCCTTCACATGGACTGAAAGTCCAGTCTGGGAGGCTTATTTACCGTGGGATCCAGAAATTCAACGTAAATTTGGAACTCAATAGACGCAAATAGCGCTCAGAAGTTGTCCTTCCTTCAAGGATACTTCTGAGCGCTATTCTGCTAAATACGGTCTATTATGCCGTGTTTACGAAACAAGTTTGATAATTCGTTTTATTATCTAACTAAACTGTCTGTTTGACGCTAAAAACACAAAAAACGGTTTTGCACCTCATCTTGGAGGCACAAAACCGTTTGGTAGTTGGTTTGGTTTATTCTAAGAAGTCCTTCAATTGCTTGGAACGGGATGGGTGGCGCAGCTTGCGCAGGGCCTTGGCTTCGATTTGCCGAATCCGTTCCCGGGTCACACCAAAGACCTTACCGACTTCTTCTAAGGTCCGCGTCCGACCATCATCAAGGCCAAAGCGGAGCCGCAGGACGTTTTCTTCCCGGTCGGTCAGGGTGTCCAAGACATTTTCGAGTTGCTTTTTCATCATCTCGTAGGCCGCGTGGTCCGCCGGACTGGTAGCATCGTGGTCTTCGATAAAGTCCCCCAAGTGGGAGTCGTCTTCTTCCCCAATTGGCGTTTCTAAGGAAACTGGTTCTTGAGCGATCTTCAAGATGTCACGGACCTTCTTGGTTGGCATATCCATTTCCGCCCCAATTTCTTCCGGCAGCGGCTCACGGCCGAGGTCTTGGAGGAGTTGGCGTTGGATCCGGATCAGCTTGTTGATCGTTTCGACCATGTGGACCGGAATCCGAATCGTCCGGGCCTGGTCGGCAATCGCCCGCGTAATCGCCTGGCGAATCCACCAGGTTGCGTAAGTGGAGAACTTGAACCCTTTGCGGTAGTCAAACTTTTCGACCGCCTTCATCAGCCCCATGTTCCCTTCTTGAATCAGATCGAGGAATTGCATCCCCCGCCCAACGTAGCGCTTGGCGATCGAAACCACCAGCCGCAGGTTGGCTTCGGCCAGTTCCTGCTTAGCAACTTCATCGCCCTTTTCGATCCGCAGGGCCAAGGCAACTTCTTCGTCGGCCGTCAGCAGGTTGACCCGACCGATTTCCTTTAAGTACATCCGAACCGGATCGTTGATCTTAACCCCGGTTGGCGCCGAGGTATCCTTGACCGCCTTATCGGACAGCTTTTCGGTCGCCCGCAAGGCCCGTGGGTCCGGGTCACCATTTTCGTCGACGACGCTGATCCCGGCATCTTCGACGTTTTGCATCAAATTGTCCATCCCTTCTGCGTTCAGCCCAAACGGAGTTGCAATTTGATCAGTTAATTCGTTGTATTCGATTTCCTTTTGTTGCTTGTAGGTCCGAATCAACTTACCGACGGCCTTGTCGTAAGCCGCTTGATCAAAGTTTTCCAAGTTTGAAATTACCAGGTCTTTTTTTGCATTCTTTGCCATTATTAATTAATCTCCTCCGTCTTCATTGCTTGCTGACGTTGATAGAGTTGCACCAATTGAGTGGTTAAGTGCAGGATTTGGTCGCTGTCGCCCAGCATACTGGCCTCGTTTAGGGCCGCTTGGGTTTGTTCAATCTGGGCCGTGAGCGGCAGCTCCGTCGTCAGGACCCGTAGACAATCGGTCACGACCTGCGCTTTTTCTTCTTCAGCGATGATTTGGGTTTCAACCTGACTGAGCAGACTTTGCGCCCCGGGGGTGAGGTGATCCATCACCGCCGCGGGGACAAAGTCCGAATGATCCGCCAGGTAGTGCTTAATGACCGTGTACAACTGCTGGTAGGCGGGCTGGGGAAACTGAAAATCCGCCAAAGCATCCAGGCGGTAGCGCACTTCCGCATCATAACAGTAGTATTTTAACAGGATTTGCGCCGCCCGTTCGCCGCGCGACAAAGTCGTCGGCTGATTAGCCGCCGGCACCGTCCAGTCAGGATCTTCAGCTGGCGGGGGCACCAGCCCCGCTTCTTCTTCTGGCGGCGGGACGGTCCCCATCGGCGCCGCCGGGACGGCCCGCGGCGCGGGGATACTGGCCAATTGCCGCTCCAAACTGCCCAGGTCCAGGCCAAATTCCCCCGCTAATTTTTTCAGGTAGACACTTTGCCCCACCGGCGTCGGCACGGTCGCAATTACTTCCAAGGCCGCATTCAAGTAGTTAATCAATTCGCTTTGCTTTTGCAAGTTCAAATCCTTGCGCAAGTAAGCCAAGCGAAAATCGACCGCTGTCTCCTCGCCATGGGTCATATACTCCTGAAACTTGAGACTACCGTACTTTTGGACGTATTCATCCGGGTCCAGACCCGCCGGCAGTTGGACCACCCGTAAGGTCAAATCCGGGGCGGTGTCTTCGACCAGCTTTAAGGAACGATCAATCGCCGCTTGTCCCGGCTCGTCCCCATCGTAGGCAATCGTCAGCTGACTGGTCAGGCGCGCGATGGCTTGGACCTGTTCGCTGGTAAAGCTGGTCCCCATCGAGGCAATCCCGGTCTTGATCCCGGCCCCGTACGCCGCAATGACGTCCATAAAGCCTTCAAACAGGGTCAAGTGCCCCGCCTTGCGCGCCGCCTGCTTGGCCAAATCCAGGTTAAAGAGGGTCTGGCGCTTATTAAACAGGGGCGTTTCCGGACTGTTGAGGTACTTGGGGGTGTTGGCGGGAGCCTTTTTAGCCAGGATCCGCCCGGAAAAGGCGATCACCTGGCCGTTGGCATTTTTAATCGGGTACATTACCCGCCCGTGGAAGCGGTCCTGCAACTGCCCATCCGCCCGCTCGACAAACAGGCCGGACTTGCGCAAAAGCTGGTAATCCAGCTCCTGTTGCTGGGCGTACTGGTATAAGACCGGCTGCCCATTGGTGGGTTCGGGGGCAAAACCGAGGTTGAACTGATCGATCAATTCCCGCGTCATCCCCCGGTCCAAAAGGTACTTTAAGGCTGGCTGCCCAGCCGACGTATTGACCAGGATGTGGTGATAGAGCTTGGCCGCTTGTTCGTGCAAACGCCCCAACTGGCCCCCCTGGCTATTTGGATTGGACGGCGCGGCCGCCGTATACTGGCTGGGCAACTCCAGGTCGGCAAACTCCGCCACGGCTTCGACCGCCTGGGGAAAGGACATGTCATGTAATTGCATCAAGAAACTAAAGACATTCCCGCTCCGGTGACAGGAAAAGCAGTAGAAGAATTGCTTTTCCTGGTTGACCGAAAACGAGGGGGTATCATCCTGGTGAAAGGGACAGTGCCCCATCAGGTTTTTCCCCTGCTTTTTCAGCTGCACATCTTGACCGATCACATCCGCAATATCAACCGCATTACGGAGCCGGTCTAAGACCTCCTCCGGGATCTTCGCCATTCACAACCCCCCGCTCGTGCATGCATAGTTACGAAAGGTCGCCCCCTGAAAACGGAATGCGACCTTTCATCAAAATACTACCTAATAATACTATTTTATATTCTAGCACAAGGGCCGGGGCTTGCCAAGGGGCTGGCTTATTTCACAATTAATTGGTCCAAGTTCCCCAAGCGGCCCGTTAAGTCCGCCAGCAGGGTCAGTTGGGCCAGCCGGTTGTTCTTGACGGCTTCGTCCTTGTCCATAATCATGTTTTCCGTGAAGTAAGCCGTGATCACGTCCGTCAGCGCCGTTAACTTGGCAAACAGGTCCGCCAGGCTCAATTGGTCCGCTTGCTTGGCCAAAGCAGCCACGGCCGTGTGCAGCGCCGTTTCCGATGGGTTAACAAACTTGGCTGGGTCCACCGTCGTTGGCAGGTCGGCTGGGGCCTTTTGGGCGATCCGGATGACCCGGGTCAGGGCTTCAATTTGGTCCTTGAAGCCCGCGTCCGCTTGGTGGGCCGCCAGCAGTTGGGCTGCAGCGACAATGTTGACCGGATCGGCCACTTTAGTGTCAGTCGCCGCGTCAATTACGTCGTGCCGCAGGTGATCATCACTCAGGAATTGCTTGATCCGGTCGAGCAAGAAAGTCCGCACTTGGGCGGCATTCTTCGTGTAGTCGTAGCGCAAGTCCAGGTTGGCAACGGCTTGGGCTGCTTGGGCTTGGAAAGTCAAGATTGGCAAGTGCCAGCCTTGGGCCACCAAAATCCGCATGATCCCGGCCGCCTGGCGCCGCAGGGCGTACGGGTCGTTGGAACCAGATGGGATCAAGTCCACGGCAAAGAAGCTGTAAATTGAGTCCAGCTTATCGGCAATCGCCAGCAGGGCGCCAAGCTTGGTCGTCGGCAGGTCCCCTTCCGCCGAAATTGGCAGGTAGTGTTCCCGCACCGCGGCGGCCACGGCCGGCTTTTCCCCGGCTAAGTTGGCGTAAATTTCACCCATGATCCCTTGCAATTCGGCAAATTCACCGACCATTTGCGTCGTCAGGTCAAACTTGTAGATCGCACTGGCCCGCTTCAGGTCTGCCAATTCGGCTTCACTCAAGCCTAACTGGTGCCCGAGGGCTTGGGCCAAGGCGCCGGTCCGGGCCATCTTTTCGGCCATCGAGCTGATTTGGTCGTGGAAGCTGACCTTGCTCAAGCGGGCCACATATTGGTCAATGCTGAGCTTTTGGTCCTCTTCATAGAAGAACTTGGCGTCTTCCAAACGGGGAACCAAGACCCGTTCGTTCCCCTTGATTACGTTATCCAGGTGGTCGCGGTTCCCGTTCCGCACGGAAATAAAGTGTGGCAAGAGCTTGCCAGCGTGATCCCGGACGCAAAAGAAGCGTTGGTTGTCGCGCATGGAAGTAATCAGGACTTCTTCGGGCAAGACGAGGTACTTTTCATCAAAGGCCCCGGCAAAGGCGGTTGGCCATTCCACCAGGTTATTGACTTCTTCCAGCAGTTCCAAGTCTTCGTCTAGGACCCAGTCGTGTTCGGCCACTAAGGCATGAATTTGTTCTTGGATCAAGGCCTTGCGCTTGGCTTGGTCGGCAATCACAAAGTCGGCCTTGAGGGCGGCTTCGTAATCAGTCGCCGTAGCGATGTCAATGGCGTGGCCCAGGAAGCGGTGCCCCTGGGTGGTCCGGCCGGCCGTCACGTTTAAAATGCTAAACGGCACCACTTGATCATCCAACAAGGAAACCAACCAGCGAATCGGCCGGATAAATTGGAGGTTGAAACTGCCCCACTTCATCAAGGTTGGGAAGTTCATCGCCGTGATCACATTTGGCAGCTTGGCCAAGACCTTGGCCACTGGTTGCCCCGCGACGCGCTTGTTGACAAAGACGTATTCGACCCCTTTGACGGCCTTAAATTCAATGTCATCAACGCTGACCCCTTGGCCGCGGGTAAAGCCTTGGGCGGCCTTGGTCCAGTTGCCATCAGCATCTAAGGCGATCTTTTTGGCCGGGCCCTTGACTTCTTCATCTACGTCCGGTTGCTTGTCTGCTAAGCCGGAGATCAGCAAGGCCAAGCGCCGGGGCGTCGCAAACTCTTGGATTTGCGCAAAGTCAATCCGTTCTTCCTTTAAGAAGTTGGCCACCCGTTGGTGCAATTGGGCGATACTCTTGGTTACCACGTGGGCCGGCATTTCTTCTACGCCGACTTCTAACAAGTATGAGTGCGTCATTACTTTTCCCCTTTCTTGGCTTGCTTGGCAGCCCGGGCCGCCGCTTTTTCAGCCGCCCGAGTGTACTTTTCAACCGTTGCTTGGCGCTGTTGTTCGTCGTGAATCAGCGGGAAGCCGAGCTTGCGCCGTTCTTCGACAAAGGCCTTGGCAATCATCTTGGCCATGATCCGGATCCGGTGCAAATAGCCGGCCCGTTCCGTGACCGACACGGCCCCGCGGGCATCCAAGAGGTTAAAGGTGTGGCTGCACTTCAGCACATAGTCGTAAGCCGGGTGGATCAGCCCGAGCTTAATCAAGCGCTTGGCTTCACTTTCAAAGTTGTCAAAGTCAGCCAAGAGCATGTCCTGATTGCTTTCTTCAAAGGCATACTTGGAGTGTTCGTATTCGGGTTCTTTGAAGATGTCACCGTACAAGACCCCGTCGGACCATTCCAAATCATAAACCGAGTTGACGTTTTGGATGTATTCTGCCAGCCGTTCCAAGCCGTAGGTAACTTCCGCGGCCACCGGATCCATTTGCAGTTCCCCAACAACTTGGAAGTAGGTAAATTGGGTCACTTCCATCCCGTCGAGCCAGACTTCCCAGCCGACCCCGGCACACCCCATTGAAGGGTTTTCCCAGTTGTCTTCCACGAAGCGAATATCGTGTTCTAAGGGTTCAATCCCCAGTTCGCGCAGACTGCCCAGGTATAATTCCTGGATGTTAGCCGGCGAAGGCTTCATCAGGACTTGGAATTGGTGGTGTTGGTAAAGCCGGTTTGGGTTTTCCCCGTAACGGCCGTCCGCCGGCCGCCGGGATGGTTCGACGTAAGCGGCGTTCCACGGTTCGGGCCCAATTGCCCGCAAGAAGGTGTACGGACTCATCGTCCCGGCCCCCTTCTCGTTGTCATACGCTTGCATCAACATACATCCTTGGTCTGCCCAGTATTTTTCCAGGGTAAAGATGATCTCTTGGACCGTCATTTTCTTGGCCATGCTGTTTCTCCTTTCACTCTGCTGCCGATGGAAAGTAAAAAAGCCCCGCAGCGACGGTTAGCCCGTGGCTGCAGGGACGATTACTCGCGGTTCCACCCTGCTTTTTTGCACTATGCAAAACAGCTTCATTATTCCAGCTCGGGGGTGCTCCGAAAATCCGGCGGGCTTGCACCAATCTCCCGCTCGCTGTGAAATGGATCTCTTCTTCCCGTCATCGCCAGCAGATATTCAAAAATATACGTTGTTAATAGTACCCGCCTACCCGCCAAAAGTCAATCGTCCGGGGTGATTTCACGAATTTTCGCGCGGCGGCAAAGTCAATTGATCCTGCCAGCTGGCCAATGAATCCAGAAAGTGCTTGCTCTTTAAGTGCAAGCCGACCTGATCGGCGTAAATCTTATCCAGCGCCCAGCGCAGGGCCCGCTGGGTTGGCGCGTCAACGTTCACGTCCCCGACCGTTTGCAGATTTAAGTGGGCAAACAAGCGCAGGTAATTGACCACCTTCGGCTGCAGATGCAAGCGGTGCTCGTCTTGATCCCAGTGATCGCGACATAAGACGCCCCCAAACGCCTCCGAATAATCCAGTGGTAAATCCCGCCGGCCACAGATTACGCAGCCATCCCAACGCGGGGCCACCCCGAAGCGCCCCAACAGTTGAACTTCTAAAACATTGACAATCACTTGGGGCGCCTTGCCGGCATCGAGGAGCTGCAACGCGGTCAAAATTTGATCATACCAGGCCCCGATCCCCTGCCCCTCTTCAAAGGCCACCCCGACCAAATCGAGCAGGTAGGTCGCATAGGCATTCGCCGTCAGATCCGGCCCCAAGTGCTTGAGCTGGTGGGTTTCTTTCGCGGCGACCAGGTAGGATAAGTTGCCCCCTTCCAGCCAGCCGACGTAGGTCCCATACGTAAAGGGCAAGAGCGGCGCCGCCAACTTGGAACCCTTGCGCCGCGCCCCGCGGACAAAGAACATCGTCGGTCCCAGGTTACGGGTCAAAAACTTCACCAGCAGATCGTGTTCACGGTAGTCGCGCCGAAATAAAATCAAACCTTCAAAATCAGTATTTACCCGGGCCATTGCGGTGCCCCCTTTCAATTCATAAGAAAAACCGGGGTGCGCCCCGGCTTTAGCAGCTCATCATTAGTAATCGGTATTGCGGTAGCCGTAGTCCTTGAGCATGGCAGCCTTGTCGCGCCAGCCTGGCACCACCTTGACCCACAGCTGCAAGTAGACGTGATCGCCCAAGAGGTGTTCGATGTCTTGGCGGGCGCTTTGCCCAATTTGCTTGAGCATCGCCCCCTTCTTGCCGATAATAATCCCCTTTTGACCCGGCCGTTCCACCACGATGTTGGCGCTGATGTGGACGGTGTCTTCACTTTCGCGCTTCACACTGGTCACGTCAATTGCCACGGAGTGCGGAACTTCTTGGCGGGTCAAATGAAAGACCTTTTCGCGAATCATTTCGGCAATCACAAACCGTTCCGGGTGGTCCGAAATCTGATCACTCGGGTAGTATTGCGGACCTTCCGGCAGTTGGGCAACCAAATCATTGATTAATTGGTTGACGTTGTTACCCTGCAAGGCCGAAATTGGGATGATCCCTTTGAAATCTAAAGTTCCTTCGTACTGGGCCACAATGTCTGGCAGGTCGTTGGGGTTGACCAGGTCGATCTTATTGACAACCAAGTAAATCGGCTTGTGAACCTTCTTTAAACGTTCGATGATAAATTCATCCCCCGGCCCCTTTTTACTGTCGGCCGGAACAACGAACAAGACCGCATCGACTTCATCCAAGGCCGACAGCGCCGAACGTTCCATGAAGTCACCCAGCTTGGTCACTGGCTTGTGAATCCCGGGGGTGTCAATAAAGACAATCTGGGCATGATCGGTCGTGTAGATCCCCTGAATCTTATTGCGCGTCGTTTGGGCGACATTGCTCATGATCGCCACTTTTTGGCCGACCACGTAGTTCATCAAGGTCGACTTGCCCGCGTTGGGCCGCCCGATCAGGGCCACAAAACCCGAGTGAAATTTTTCTTCCGTCATCTTTTCCATCCTTTATCATATTAAATCAGTGAGGTACGGTGCCAAGACCAAGAGGCCAATTACCACCGCCAAGCCCGCGGCTAACAGGACCAACCCCGCGGCCACATCCTTGGCCAGTTTGGCATTTTCATCGTAGCGTTGACCAACAATTAAATTAACCAGGGCCTCAATCACCGTATTTAAAAATTCTGCAAACCAGACCAGCGCAATCGCCAGGGCCAACCAGCACCAGGTGTTTAAATCCACGTGCAAGCCCAGCCCTACCACGACGACCACCCCCGCGGATACTAAGTGGCTGCGCATGTTGCGCTCATTTTTAATTACCGCCCAAATCCCGGCCCCGGCGTGGCGCAAGGCCTGGCTAAAGTGCCGATTTTTGCCGGTCTGCGGGGCTTTAGCGGGTGAGCCCATAAGCCGTTAAGATCGCCTCTTGGAGGCTGAACATCGCCGCTTCATCGGCCGGTGTCTCGTGGTCGTAGCCGTTAAGGTGCAAAAAGCCGTGCACCAGCAAGAAGCCGAATTCGCGGTCCGCCGAATGGCCTAAAAACAGCGCCTGTTCCTTGACCTTATCCAGGGAAATAAACAAATCCCCCAAGTCCAGTGGCAACTCGGCTTGCAATTCCGCCGGCAAGGTTAAATCCTCCTCGTCGTTGATCGCAAAGGAAATCACGTCCGTTGCCCGATCCACGCCGCGGTACTTGGCGTTAAGCTCCTTCATTTCCGGATTGCGGACCAGGGTCAAGGACAACTCCGCGCTGGCTGGCAAGGCCAACTTGGCCGCCGCTTGGGCCAACAGTTCTTCGGCCAGGGCCGTTTGGTGCTCCGTCAGCATCCCCTGGCTGTGGTCATAAATTGTCAGTTCCATTAATTCTTCCCCTCTGCGCGGTCATAAGCCGCGATAATCTTGGCAACGACGGGGTGACGAACCACGTCATCGGCCTGAAAGTAGACAAACTCGACCGCCGCGACGTCCTTTAAAATTTGTTCGGCCGACAAGAGGCCACTCTTGGCCCCCCGCGGCAGGTCGATTTGCGAGACGTCGCCATTGACGACCATCTTGGCGCCAAAGCCCAGCCGGGTCAAGAACATCTTCATTTGGGCCTTGGTGGTGTTTTGGGCTTCGTCGAGGATCACAAAGGCGTTGTCCAAGGTCCGGCCCCGCATGTAGGCCAGCGGCGCAATTTCAATCACGCCCCGCTCCATCAGGCGTTCGGTGTGATCGGCGCCAAAAATTGAGTTTAAGGCATCATAGATTGGCCGCAGGTACGGATCGACCTTTTCCTTTAAGTCGCCGGGTAAGAACCCTAAGCTTTCGCCGGCTTCCACGGCCGGGCGGGTCAGAATAATCCGTTCAACTTCCCCGCGCTTGAGGGCGGCCACCGCCATCGCTACGGCCAAGTAAGTCTTCCCGGTCCCGGCCGGGCCAATCCCAAAGGTAACGTCGTGATTTTTCATCGCGTGGACGTACTGGCGCTGGCCGAAGTTCTTCACCCGAATCGGCCGCCCCTTGCGGTCATTGATGATTTTTTCTTGGTACAGGTCGGCAAAGTATTCTAACGTCCCCTTGTGGGCCATCTTCATGGCGCTGATGATATCGGTACTGGCAATCGTAATCCCCTGCTCGATCAAGGCTACCAGCTGGTCTAAAATCGCCCGCGTTAAATGCACTGCTTCATCGGGCCCGCTGAGCTTCAATTGATTGCCAAACGGGTGAATCGTGATGCCCATCCCCTCTTCGAGCAGGCTGACGTATTGATCCTGCGTCCCGAGGAGGGCAATCTGCACCCGCGGGTTATCGATTTCATATTGCATTTCAATTATTTTTTCTGCTGCTGCCAAAAAAAGCTTTCCCCTTTTTTACTAAATTATCTGAAAAAATTATAGCACAATTGACCGCCAAAACGACAGTGATCAAAAAAGCGACCGGCAGACCCGATCGCTGGGAAATTTATTTACCTTGTAAGAACTTCTTCACGGTTTCGTTGACGACCTTACCGTCGGCCTTGCCCTTAACCTTCGGCATGATCGCCCCCATCACCTTGCCAAAGTCCTTCATGCTCGTGGCTTGGACCTGGGCAATCGTGTCCTTGACGACTTGGGCGACTTCCGCCGGCGTTAATTGCTTGGGCAGGTACTTTTCGACCACGGCCAATTCGTGCTTGACCTGATCAATCAAGTCTTGGCGCCCGGCCTTTTCAAACTCGGCCAAAGACTCCTTGCGTTGCTTGAATTCACGCGCCAAGACCCCGTTGGCTTCATCGGGCGTTAAATCGTGGCCCAGCTTGATCTTTTCGTTGGCCACCGCCGCCTTTAACATCCGGACCACGCTCAAGGTTGCCTTATCCTTGGCCTTCATGGCCGCGACCATATCCTTGGTTAATTGCTCTAATAAACTCATTGTCTTGCCTTCCTTTCGATACGAAAAAAGCCCCGGTCAAAGAACCGGAGCTTTTAGCCATTAGTAACGACGGCGCTTGTTCTTACGCTTTCGTGCCGCTTCAGACTTCAACTTGCGTTTTACACTTGGCTTTTCATAGTATTCACGCTTGCGGTATTCTTGAAGCGTTCCGTTCCGTGAAACCGTACGTTTAAAGCGCCGAAGAGCATCGTCTAACGATTCATTCTTCCGAACGATAGTCTTGGACATATTGAATTCCCTCCCTCCGAGCTTAAAATCGTACTGTTATACCAGATCATTCTGGTTTATCCACTACGCACTATATTTTAGGCATCCTCTCCCCGAAAGTCAACAAATTTTTGAAATTTTCTTGGGGACCAGCCAGCCAAATTTAGAGGTCCTTAATCATAAAGCGGTCCATCGTCTGGTGGTTGGCCGTTTGCATCGGGCCCGGCAATTCTTGGAAGCCCATTTTTTCGTACACGTGGCGCGCGGCCGTGAGGGTATGGTGCGTTTCCAAGTACAAGTGGCGAAAGCCCGCCTGCTTGGCACGCTGTTCCACGGCTTGCAGCAATTGGTAGCTGAGGCCGCGCCCGCGGGCGGCGGGGGTTAGATACACTTTTTGCAATTCCGCCACTTGCTGGGCCGGGGCGTAGGGCGCATACCCGGCGCCCCCTAACACGACCCCGTCGTCGCTGACCGCCACCACGTAGCCCCGGTCCGGAGCCGCTTGGTAGTAGCGACTCAAATGCTCCAATTCCGGATCGAAATAGGCCGTTCCCGGCCGGGCTAGGTTTGCGTCCTCCAGCGCCTGGCGAATAATTTGGGCCAGGGCGACATCGTCTTGGGCTTCAATTTCTCGCATCAGCATTGTATTTCCTCCCGTCCGTTCTGGTTGGGTCCCATTCTAACAAACCTGAAACAAAAACGCCAATCCGTTTCAAACCGATTGGCGTTTTCGTTAAGCATTAGTCTTCATCCGCGGGTGCTTCAGTGGCGACCGTCAGATGTAATTCTTCCAACTGTTCTGGATCAACCGTCCCAGGAGCAGCCGTCATTGGTTCAATCCCCTTGGAGTTCTTCGGGAACGGGATCACGTCCCGAATGTTGTCAGCTCCGGCCAACAGCATTACCCAACGGTCAAAGCCAAAGGCCAGGCCCCCTTCCGGCGGCATCCCGTTTTCCAGCCCCCGCAAGAGGAAGCCAAAGCGGGCGTTGGCTTCTTCCTTGCTGTAGCCCAGTGCCTTTAGGACCTTTTCTTGGACCTTTGGATCGTGAATCCGGATCGAGCCCCCGCCGATTTCGTTCCCGTTCAAAATGATATCGTAGGATTGGGCGTGAGCTTGGTGTGGGTCTTCTCCTTCTTCCAAGTAGTGAAGGTCTTCTTCCTTGAGCATCGTGAAGGGGTGGTGAGCGGCAATCCACTTGCCAAAGCCTTCGTCGTATTCAAACATCGGCCAGTTGACCACCCACAGGTAGTTCCATTGGTTTGGCGCAATCAAATCCATTTCCTTGGCGATAGCTTCTCGCAGGTAACCCAGGGCATCACAAACCACGTGGAAGGTATCGGCCACGAAAAGAATCAGGTCGCCTTCCTTGGCCCCCAAGCGTTCGTTGATCGGGTCGGCCAGGTCCGTTAAGAACTTGGCAATCGGCCCGTTGTAACCGTCGGCCGTGACCTTTACCCAGGCCAAGCCCTTGGCGCCGTAACGCTTGATGTATTCTTCCTTTTTGGTAATGTCCTTACGGGAGTAGTGGTCGGCCCCACCCGGGACCGCAATCGCGCGGACGTAATTGCCGGCCGCCACGGTACCAGAAAAGACCTTAAAGCTGCTGTCCTTAACTAAATCGGACAGGTCGTGAATTTCCATCCCAAAGCGGGTGTCCGGCTTGTCGGAACCAAAGCGGTCCATCGCTTCTTGCCAGTCCAAACGGGGGAATGGCGTTGGCACATCGACCCCCAGGGCCTCCTTCATGACTTGCTTGATCAAGCCTTCGGTCATTTCCTGAATTTCTTCGGCCGTGGCGAAGCTCATTTCCGTGTCAATCTGGGTAAATTCCGGTTGGCGGTCCCCCCGCAAGTCTTCGTCCCGGAAGCAACGCGCCATTTGGTAGTAACGATCCACCCCGGCGGCCATCAACAATTGCTTAAACAATTGCGGTGATTGGGGCAGGGCGTAGAAGTGCCCATCATACAAGCGGGATGGCACCAAGAAGTCCCGCGCCCCTTCCGGCGTTGAGCGGGTCAAGTTTGGCGTTTCCACGTCCATGAAGTCGTGGCTGTCGTAGTAGCTGTGAACGATCGCGGCCACCTTGCTGCGCAACTTCATGTTCTTCATCATTTGCGGCCGCCGCAAGTCTAAGTAGCGGTACTTTAAGCGCAGGTCTTCCGCCGCTTCGACGTCATCTTTGATTTCGAAGGCCGGCGTCTTGGAGCGGGCCAGGATGTTGGCTTCCTTGACTTCGACTTCGATCTTCCCCGTCGCCAGTTCCGGGTTGGCTTGGGCCCGGGCCCGTACCAGCCCGCGGACTTCAATGATGTATTCATTGCGACATTCGTTGGCTACTTCAAACGCCACCCGGTCGTCTTCTTCGTTAAAGACCAGTTGGACGATCCCTTCGCGGTCCCGCAGGTCAATAAAGATCAGGCCCCCCAGGTTGCGCCGCTTGGCGACCCAGCCCTTTAAGACGACTTCTTGGCCGATTTGTGCTTCGCTGGTCCGGCCAGCGTAGTTTGTCCGTTTCATTTGTTTATTCCCCCAATTGTGCCGTGTAGACGCCCTTGAAGTCCGCTAAAACATCCGCCAACTTCAGGGTCACTTCTTCTTGCGTTGCCATATTCTTAAAGTGGACATTGCCGGCGGCCAGTTCGCGTTCGCCGACCGTTAAGACCGCCTTGGCCCCGGCCTTAGCCGCCGTCTTAAACTGGGCCTTTGGTTTGCGGTCCAGGTAGTCGCGTTCCGCAATCAAACCAGCAGCCCGGGCGGCTTGCACTAGCTGCAAGCTGACCAGGTTCGTTGCTTGGCCAATCCCGACCACGTACAGGTCCAGCGTTGGCAAGGTCGGCAAGGCCGCGCCCTCTTCTTCCAACAATAAGAGCAGCCGTTCCAGGCCGATCCCAAAGCCGACCCCGGCCAAGTCAGGGCCCCCAAGTTGTTCGACGAGGCCACTGTAACGGCCCCCACCACAGATCGTGGTGTAACCGTGGCCCAGCGATTTGGCTTGAACCATCACTTCAAAGATCGTGTGGTTGTAGTAGTCCAGCCCGCGAACCATCGTGGCGTCGACCACGTAATCAATCCCTAAGGCGTCGAGCATTTGCTTGACGGCTTCAAAGCGGTCGTGGGCTTCCGGCGTCAAGTAATCCAGAATCGATGGCGCGTCAGCCACGAACTGCTGGTCGCGCGGATCCTTGGAATCCAAGACCCGCAGCGGGTTCTTTTCCAAGCGAGCTTGGGAATCTTCACTTAATTCCGCATAGTGCGGCTTTAAGTAATCAATTAGGGCTTGCCGGTAGTTGGCCCGGCTGGTTTGGTCCCCCAAGGAATTGATGGCGACCCGCAGGTTGGTCAACCCCAGCTTGGCAAATAATTGGCAGGCCATCGCGATGACTTCCACGTCGATCGCCGGATTATTGGCACCAAAGGCTTCTACCCCAATTTGGTGGAATTGGCGTTGCCGCCCGGATTGCGGCCGTTCGTAACGAAACATTGGCCCCAGGTAGTAAACCTTGTAGGGCTTTTGAAATTCCGGTCCGTACAGCTTGTTTTCGTTAAAGGCCCGCACGACCCCGGCCGTCCCTTCTGGCCGCAAGGCGATGTGGCGATCCCCCTTGTCGTTGAAATCGTACATTTCCTTGGTGACCACGTCGGACGTATCCCCAGCGGAGCGTGAAAAGACCTCATAGCTTTCAAACAATGGCGTCCGGATTTCTTGGTAGTCGTAAGTCTTAAACAATTCCCGGGCGACGCCTTCCACGTATTGCCACTTAACCGTGTCCGTTGGCAAAATGTCGGCCGTCCCCTTTGGACGTTGGTAACGCATTATTTTCCCTCCTATTATTACAGCTCCGCAAGCCCCCGGCCTAAAGAAAAAGCACCCCTGCTTTCACAAGGGTGCATTCTAGCACGGTACCACCTTGGTATCACTCACGGATAACGTCGCCAGGCGACGCAGCCCACCTCAAAAGGGTCACTCGATCTGCGTGGATACCGGGCTTACACCCGTCCCGGCTCGCTGAACTCCCGCAGGATCGATCAGGCTTTCTCACTGGTGGCTGAAAATTTTTAATTCTCATTTACCTTACTCGTTCCCCCGCGCCGAGTCAAGTTTTTCCCCGACATTTCCCGGCCCCAGCCTGGAAAAAGGTTGCTTTTTTTATTCAGCCGGTCATACTTATTTTTAAGGAAACAAAAAGGGGCGATTTCGTGTGGAGAAATTGATTCATTACCGCCGCTGGTGGAGCACTTTGCTCCCCATCGGCCTTGCTTTGCTGCTGATTGCCATCATCGCAACCCAAAATCGGCTTACCATCCATAAAGAAGCGGTGACCTTACGGATGGGCCCGGGGCTGACTTACCAGCCCCTCAAGCACCAGGCGGCCACCGAAAAGGTCCGCTTGATTGGGCAAAGTCATAACTGGTACAAATTACGCCTAGGAGATCACCAGGTCGTCTGGGCGCCGGCCTGGCGGGTCAACCACCAAACCAAAGTCGCCCCTGGGAATGCCTTAAGTGAAGCCACGATCGTCATCGACGCCGGCCACGGGGGGACCGACGTGGGGGCCGAACACGTTACTGACAGTAAACAAGCCAAATACATGGAAAAGACTTACACCCTACAAATGGCGCAGCGCGTCGCCGCCAAGCTGCGGGCCCAGGGGGCGCGGGTGATTATGACGCGGACCGATGATCACTTCGTAGATCTCAAGCCGCGCCCGCAAGTCGCCGAACGGGTCAAAGCCGATGCCTTCATCAGCTTTCACTTTGATTCTTCCCCCCACGCCAACGAAGGGAGTGGGATGACCACCTACTATTACCACCAGGGCGCCAGCAAGGCCCTGGCCACCTTGGTCAACCATGAACTTACGCCCCTGCCCTTGGCCAACCACGGGATTGACTTTGGAAATTTCTTGGTCATCCGCGACAACACCCAGCCGGCGATTCTCTGTGAGATGGGCTACATTAATACCAAGCGCGATTTTAAGCAAATTAAATCCGCCCGCTACCAAGACCAAGCGGCGACCCAGATCGTCAAGGGGGTTAACCGCTTCTGCCAGGTGCGGGCTGGGAAATAGAAAGGAAGTCTTGCCATGGAATTACCGTTGAGTTGGTTTGAAAAATTGCCCTTCGCCCCCTTCCAACGGGTGGTGCCGGTGCGCGGCGGGGACATCAACCTGGCCTTTCGGCTGGAAACGGCCACCCAAACCTACTTCATCAAGGTCCAACCCCACCAGCCGGCCAGCTATTTTGCCCACGAACAAGCGGGGTTAACGGCGCTCAGCCAGGCGGTTAACGTCCCCCAACCGTTGGCCAGCGGGGCGCTGGACGATCACGCCTACTTGATTTTAAATTGGCTGGACCAAGGCGCGGGCGATCAGTTTGCCCTCGGCCAAGCGGTCGCTCGGCTCCACCAAATCACCAACGACCAGTTCGGCTTTGCGACCGACCACACCACCAAGGTCTTAACCAAAAACAATCATTGGAATGCCGACTGGGGCGATTTTTACCGCCACCAACGCCTGGCCCCAGAAGTCGCGGCCGCCAAGGCCCAGGGCGTCTGGAATGACTGGCGCGACCAGCACTACCAGCGGATGGTGGCCGCTTTTGCTCACTATTATCAGACCCACCCGGTTCAGCCCAGCCTCTTACACGGCGATCTTTGGGCCGGCAACTTCTTGTTCACCAGTAATGGCACGCCCACCCTTATCGACCCGGACGCCCTGTTTGGCGACCGCGAGTTTGACCTGGCGATGACGACGATTTTTGGCGGGTTTGAGCCGGCCTTTTATCAGGGCTACCAAAGCGTCTGGCCCTTGGCACCGGGTTTTGAAACCCGCCTGCCGTGGTACCAATTCTACTACCTGACCATGCACCTGATCTTGTTTGGCGAAAGTTACGGGCCAAGCGTCGATCAGATTTTACAGCAATACTAGCGGCTGAGAAGAAACCATTTTTTTAGGCTAGAACTGTAAGTAGCAACAACAAAAAGCGCTAGCAATCAACGTTTTCAGTAACGTGGTTGCTAGCGCTTTTGAATTTTTAAAACTTTTTTCCGGCCGCTTTAATTTACTTATTTTTCGTAAATAATCGTCACCGGCCCGTCGTTTTCCAACTCGACTTTCATGTCGGCTCCAAACTGGCCGGTTTCAACGTGAATGCCGGCGGCGGTCAAAAGATCATTAAATTGGTGGTATAAGGGCTCGGCGACCGCCGGCTTGGCGGCATTGGAAAAGCCCGGGCGGTTGCCCTTTTTCACGTCCGCATACAGGGTAAACTGGGAGATCGATAAAATTTCCCCACCGACGTCCTTGAGGCCCAAGTTCATCTTGCCGGGTTCACTTTCAAAGACCCGCAGATTAACAATCTTGTGGGCCAAATATTCCAAGGTCGCCGGCGTGTCTTGCGGCCCAAAGCCGACTAGCAAGAGGTAACCCTTGCCGATCTTGCCGACCACTTGCCCTTCAATCGTGACTTGGGCGTGGTTGACCCGTTGCAATACTACTCGCATCTGCTTTCCTCCGTTACTTTGGCTTAGTGAATGACCCGCTTGACTACGTAAACATCCGCTACGTTCTTCAAGGCATCCTCGATCAAGTGCAGGTGGTTTAAATTCCGCACCCCTACGGTCAAGGAGATCGTGACCATCCGGTTGTGGTCGACCTTCCCGTTGATCGAATTTAAGTAGCGGGTCTTATTGTTGACCACCCGAATCACATCGTTTAACAAGCCATTGCGGTTATAACCTTGAACTTCGATATCCGCGTTATAGTTGGTCCGGTCGCCCTGCGGATCCGACCAGTAGACGGATACTAACCGTTGGCCGCTGGCTTCGCTGGCCTTGACGTTCGGACAATCCCGCCGGTGCACAGACACCCCGCGCCCCTTGGTGATGTAGCCGACGATGTCATCGCCCGGAATCGGGCTGCAACAATGGCTGAGCCGGGTTAAGAGGTTATCGACCCCTTCGACAATGATCCGGTCATTGGAGGTTGGTAGCTTCTTCTTTTCGGGTTTGGCATCAAAGGTCTTGTGTTCTTCCAGCAATTCCTTTTCGGCCTGGCGCTGGCGGTCCTTTTTTTGTTGTTTGCGGACGTCTTCCGTGAACCGGTTGCACACCCCCAGCGGCGGGACATCCCCAAAGCCGACGGCGGCGTAGAGGTCATCGATCGAATTGTAGTGCATCTGCTCGGCGACCTTGCGCTCCAGGTCTGGGACCATGAATTGGACCGGATTAAAGCCATTGTCACGCAGCTCGGTTTCGATGATCCGGTGACCTTCCTCCACGTTTTCTTCCCGGTTGTGGGCGCGGAAGAACTGGCGAATCTTATTGCGGGCCCGCCGGGTCGACACCAGATCCAGCCAATCGCGGCTCGGGCCAGCCGAAGACGTCGAGGTCAAAATATCGACAATATCCCCGTTTTTGATCTCGTAATTCAGTGGCACGATCCGCCCGTTAACCTTCGCCCCCGTGGTATGGTTCCCCACTTCGGTGTGAATCTGGTAGGCCATATCTAACGGCCCCGCCCCCTTCGGCATTTCGATCGCATCACCCTTCGGGGTAAAGGCGTAGACTTTATCGGCAAAGATGTCGCTTTGGACCCCCTGCATAAACTCGTCGGTCCCGTTGCTTTCTTGGCGCAGTTCCAGGATTTCTTTAACGATGTTGAGCTTTTGGGAATCCCGGCTGGTCTGATCAACGCCGGCCGTCTTGCCTTCCTTGTAGGCCCAGTGGGCGGCCACCCCGTATTCGGCCACCTCGTGCATTTGGTGGGTCCGGATTTGGATTTCCAGCGGCCGCCCTTCGGGTCCAATCACCGTCGTGTGTAAGGATTGGTAACCATTGGCTTTCGGCATGGCGATGTAATCCTTAAACCGCCCTGGCATCGGCTTCCAACTGGTGTGAATCGCCCCTAGCACGGCGTAACAATCGCGGATCGAATCCACCACGACCCGAATCGCCAAGAGGTCATAGATTTCGCTGAATTGTTTGTGTTGGGTCACCATCTTGCGGTAGACCGAGTAAATGTGCTTGGGCCGCCCGTAGATCTCAATTTCCCCGCTTAAGGCCAAGTCACTGATTGATTGTTTGACCTGGTCGATCGCCGCGTTAATGTAGCTGACCCGCTGATCGCGCCGTGAATTCATCAGGTGGACGATCCGGTAGTATTGTTGCGGGTTTAAGTAGCGCAAGGACAGGTCCTCTAATTCCCACTTGATCGTGCTGATCCCCAGCCGGTCGGCAATCGGGGCGTAAATCTCCAAGGTTTCGTTGGAAATCCGGCGTTGCTTGTCCGGGCGCAAATGCTGCAAGGTGCGCATGTTGTGCAACCGGTCGGCCAATTTGACGATCATCACCCGAATATCCTTGCTCATTGCCAACAGCAATTTTCGGTGGGTCTCGGCCATTTGTTCCTTATTGGACTTATAGTGAATCTTGCTGATCTTGGTATCGCCATCAACGATTAGCGCAATCGTCGGCCCGAAGAGCTCTTGGATGTCGCCTAAGGTGGCCCCGGTATCTTCGACAATATCGTGCATGTAGCCCGCACACACCGTCTCCGGATCCATCCGCAACTCGGCTAAGATCCCCGCAACTTGAATCGGGTGAATAATGTAGGGTTCCCCCGATTTGCGCACCTGATTGGCATGGGCCACGGCCGCAAAGTGATAGGCCCGCTCAACCAAGGCCACGTGATCCTCATTCATGTAAGCAGCGACCATCGCTTTGACATCTTGATGCGTTAATTCTTTCACCTTCGACATCCCAATCCCCCCTTAGTCCGGTTTTGACATTGACCAAGCCAGGTAACTGATTCCCAAGTACACTAAGGCAAAGGGCCACATGTAACGCGGCGCAAACTGATACGCCCCTAACAAGTAGGCCCCCGGAAACCAGAACAGCATCCCGCTTTTTCTGGTTACCAAGCGCTTACCCAGCCAAATGCTGAGCCCGCTGTTGATGATCAAGAGCAAACCGCCGACCATCAGCACCCGGCTGATGAGCCCACTGCGCGCTGCCAGCCCCGTCACCAGGATTCCCATTACCAGACTGATCACGATGGCAAGGCGATCACTTGCTTGCCACCATTGTTTTATTCTTTGCATTCGCATTCCCTCAAATCTGCCCGATTAGATAATTCTTATTTTAGCACAGGTTCCCCGCCGGGAAATCACAGATTGCCCTGCAGTTCCAATTGGTAGGAGGTCGCCGCCAAAAAGTACAGCGGGGCCGTCTCCGTGCGCAAAATCCGGGGCCCTAAGCCGACCGCTTGAAAGCCCGCCGCCGTCATCGCCGCGACTTCCTGGCTGGTCAACCCGCCTTCCGGGCCAAAGAGGGCCAAGATGCGTTGGCCCGCTTGCAAACTGGTCAAACTTTGCGTCAAGGCCGCAGCTTCGCCTTGCTTCGCCGACTCTTCCCAGGCGACCAGACGCTGATCAGCAGGTTCCTGTAAAACGGCGGCCAGGTTAGGCCGGTATTCAACCGTTGGCAACCAGGTCCGGTGCGACTGTTCCGCCGCCCCCAGGGCAATCTTTTGCAGCCGGTCCAATTTCTTCGCGACCTTTTTGGCGTCCCAGTGGCTGACCGAGCGTTCACTTTCAAAGAAGATAAAGTGGTGGGCGCCCAGTTCCGTTCCCTTTTGGACAATTAGTTCCGGTTTTTCCTTGGTCTTGGGTAAACCGCAAGCCAACGTCACCGTCACAGGCAATTCAACTTGGCTGGTCAGCGGAGTCGTCAGCGTGATGGTCGCCGGCGTCAGGGCGACGACCTCGGCTTGGTAAGCCTGGTGATCCGCCAGCACGACTTCTACGGCTGTCCCAACTTGCGCCCGCAAGACCGTTACCAAGTGGTGGGCCACCGTGGCGGGGAGAACCAGCGGCGTGTCCGTCGCGGTTTGTTCAGGTAAAAAATAACGTTGCACTACTCGTCTTCCCCCTTCTTGTGGGCAATGATCCCATACCAATCCTTGATCCGCAAGGTTTCATCAATCACAAAGCCCGCGGCCTCTTGGGCGTGTTTGACCGTTTCAAACTTATCCTTAATAATGCCGGAGGTCAAAAAGGCCCCGCCCGGCTTAAGGTTAGCCAGCGCTTGAGGAATCAGGGGCAGGATGATTTCTGCCAAAATGTTGGCGACCACCACGTCCACTTGGGTGTTGATCCCGTCTAAGAGGCTGTTTTGCGCCACTTGCACGTCCGCGGCCACCGGGTTTAAGGCCAGGTTCTTTTTAGCTGAGGCCACCGCCACCGGATCCAGGTCAAAGGCTTGCACCGCCCCGGCCCCTAATTGCTTGGCGGCAATACTCAAGACCCCCGAACCGGTGCCGACATCCAGCAAGCTTTCGCCCCCGCGCAGCGTCATTTCCAGGGCTTGGAGCATCAGCTTGGTCGTCGGGTGGGTCCCGGTCCCAAAGGCCATCCCCGGATCCAAGACCAGCAATTTTTCATCCGGGCTGGTTGGTTGATACTCGGCCCAGGCCGGCACGATCGTCAGCTGGCGGCTGAGCCGGATCGGGTGGTAATACTTTTGCCAGGCCAAGGCCCAATCGTCATTTTCCAATTGGTGCACCGTGACCGTCCCCGGCGCCGGATCCAAGCCAAAGTCGGCTAATTGCCGCACGGCCGCTTCAATTTCCGGCAGGATTTCCGGCACAAAGGTCGTCGGCGCAAAGTACCCCGTTACCGCCGCACCGCTTTGCCGGTGGGGCAAGCTGAAGGGATCAATGATCGCCCCATACTGGTCGGGTTGGCTGGTCAGCTGCGCAAAATCGGCGGCGTCATCAATCTTCACCCCGGCCGCCCCGTGGTTGGTTAGTTGGTAAGCGACGGCTTCCACGGCCGCCGTACTGGTTTCAACGATAATTTCTGTCCACTGCTCCATCTTATTTCCTCCGCTGTCACAGTTCTTAAAAAAACGAAAAGACCCCGACAAATCGCTTTGCCGCGGCCCCTGAAATTTAGTATGATGGCCTTATTCCGACGCCGGGTGTTCAGCTGGCGTGGCTGGGGCCTCATTCTGCTTGGCATCCCCCGCTTGTTGGCGCTTCTTTTCCAAATGATTGGTCAAGTAAATGATCAAATCGCGCTCGGTCTTAAAAATCCGCGGGTGGTGCTGGTGGTGGAGTCGGACGTCAATCTCATTAATCTTCAATCGACCCGTCCACGTATGGGAGTATCGAATGATTACCCGGTTGTTAAGTTTATGCTTACCAAACCGGAAGATGTAGACGTGTTCCGGTGTCATCATCGGGCGAATATATTCCTTCTTATACGTCAGATCGTTATCCCGCATAAACTGTTTGGTCCGATTTAAAATGGTAATCACCTCCTCAACTGATTCCAGGGCACTGCGCCCTTACAATGTGTTAATTTTACCATACCCTTGGCAACGTGCCAAAGACTATGCGTAGTTTAAGCTAGTATTTTACCATAATTTTAGTCTGCTGAAAGGTGGTTTTTGCAATGACCTTGCTTTTTTTACTACTCGGATTGTGGCTGCTCTGGAAACTCTTTAAATTTTCGCTCTGGCTCTGTGGGGTGTTTTTGTTCTTGATAATTGCGGCGATCCTATTCAAAGTGCTGTTATGGCCGGTTTTACTGTTGGGATTAATTGTCGTCTGCGGAATCGGTGGACTGGGTCGCTAACGATATCACAAACTTAATATTGTGAAAAATTAAAAGGCCAACCCCTTTCATTTGCAAAAGAACAAGAAAAAAGCGCTTTCAAACTTGTGAAAAAATTCGCGATTTTTCTAACATTGTGAGAAGGAGCATGATATAATAGTTTTCGCGATGGAGGAGGACCTCCGCAAAAGTCACACAGAAAGAGAGTGTATTATCTTATGTCTAAGAATCACCAAAAAGTTGTCTTAGTCGGTGACGGAGCCGTTGGTTCCAGTTACGCTTACGCCATGGTGCAACAAGGGTTGGCCGAAGAATTTGCCATCATCGACCTGTCCAAGGAACGCACGGAAGGGGACGCCTTAGACCTCGAAGACGCTACGCCATTTACGGCGCCTAAGTTGGTTTACGCCGCTGATTACGACACTTGCAAGGATGCCGACCTGGTCGTAATTACGGCCGGGGCCCCACAAAAGCCGGGTGAAACCCGGTTGGACCTGGTTGACAAGAACATGAAGATCATGAAGTCAATCATCGAACCAATCAAGGCTTCGGGCTTTGACGGGATCATCCTGGTGGCGGCGAACCCAGTGGACATCTTGACATACGCCGCGCAAAAGTTCTCCGGCTTCCCGAAGCACAAGGTAATCAGCTCCGGGACGTCCTTAGACTCCGCCCGGCTGCGAGTTGCTTTGGCCAAGAAGTTCAACGTCAGCCCAGTTGACGTGATGGCCAACATCTTGGGTGAACACGGTGACACGGAATTCGCCGCTTACTCCAGCGCGACGATCGGTGGCAAGCCGCTCTTGGACATGGCCAAGGAAGCCGGCGTTTCGATGGACGAACTGCTCCAAATCGAAGACGAAGTGCGCCACAAGGCTTACGAAATCATCAACCGCAAGGGCGCAACCTACTACGGGGTTGCTACGGCCCTGATGCGGATTTCCCGGGCCATCTTGCGGGACGAAAACGCCGTGCTGCCAATTGCGGCCCCAATGAACGGTGAATACGGCTTAGACGACATCTACATCGGGACGCCAGCCGTTATCAACGCCCAAGGGATCGACCGGGTAATCGAAGTGCCACTGGACGAACGGGAAACCAAGGCCATGGCCGCTTCAGCTAAGACCTTAAAGGAAATTGCCACGGCCGGGATGGCTAAGCTGCAAGGCTAATTTGCTTAAAAAAACTTTAAAAAGACGGAACCCTACGGGGAACCGTCTTTTTTTAATAAAAGTTTTAAATTTTGTCCCTTATTAATCAAATGATCAGAAAATTTATCTTTTCAAGCGCGATTTTTCCCGTATAATGGTTAATGACTGTTTAGCAAACTGGAAGAAAGGACGTTTATATTGTGATCAAAGAATTCAAAGAATTTATCAGTCGCGGGAATGTGATGGACCTGGCCGTTGGGGTTATCATTGGTTCGGCCTTCACGGCGATCGTAAAATCCTTGGTAGCAAACTTGATCAACCCGTTGATCGGGATTTTCCTGGGGAAGATCGACCTGTCAAACTTGGTTCTCTCCGTTGGCGACGCCCACTTCAAATACGGGCTCTTCTTGAACTCGGTCATTAACTTCTTGATCATCGCCTTCGTTGTCTTCTTACTGGTGAAGGCCATTAACAAGGCTATGCCAAAGAAGGAAGAAGAACCTGAAGTTCCGGCTCACGCCAGCGCCGAAGAATCGCTGGAAAAGATCGTGCAAATGCTCGAAGACCAAAAGCAAAAGTAAGTTTAAAGGGACCAACGAAATCACTCGTTGGTCCCTTTTCTTATCCCTATATTTAAACTCGGCTGCCACAACTTTTGCTTAATAGACTTGGACATAGTAGTGATAGCAACACTCAAAAATCCGCTAATTCCAATTTTAACACACGACATATTTAC
>NZ_HE997173.1:728823-852198 GCF_000312405.1 Limosilactobacillus ingluviei str. Autruche 4
TTTACAGATATGCGCAAAAGTTTGTAAAAAACAAATTAATAAATTTAGATAAGGTTGATATATTAACATTTCACCAAAGACAAACGCTTATCATTTTCACGGATCGGTTATTGCGCATATTTTTAGATATGTCGTGTGTCAATTGACAAAAACGGCCAAAATCAAAAGTAATTTTTCAAACCAGCGGTACCGTGACACAAAAGTAAGCGGCTTAGCTATTCCGCCCGTTAAATTTTTGCTACAATTGGTCAGGACGTCCAAACGTGATTGACGCTAAAAGCTGCGATTTGGGAGGAAAACTACCATGAAAAAGTTACTTACGCTCGGGATGACCCTACTCTGCGGCTGCAGTCTTGCCGCTTGTGGCACTTCCCCTTCCGCTCAGCACAACGCCAATGAGGCCGATGGTCCCCTCACTAAAGTGGGCCAGTACACCAAAAGTGACGCTACTGACCCCAAAGTAACCCTGCTGGCGATCAAGCACTATGATCGCACCTACCAATTGGACGGGGCCACGATTAAAATCAAGACGGCAAAGCTGCTCCAAATGGACGCCACCACGAAAAAGCAGCGGACTGATTACGAGACCAAGCTCGGCCAAGACCTGGGCAAGAAATTTTACGTGTACCAAGTTGAGTATGTTTTGACCAACACGTCGGATCAAAAAATTACTTCCAATGGGTTTGAGGTCATCAATCCCCAGGGCGAGCAACTCGCCACTAATGATGGCGCCGCCGATCTGGCCACTAACGCTAGCATCCAGCCCAAGGCTAAAAAATCCGGCACTTTAATCGCCATCGCCAAAAAGAGCGATCAAGGGAAGCTCGATCAATTCAAGCTCGTGTCCCCCGAATTAATTGACGCAGCAGGCCACACAACCGCTGAGGCACAAACCATTGACTTGCGCAAAAGGGCTGGTAACACCAGCCAAACGGCAGCGGCCAATTCTTCATCGGATGAGCAGTCAGCAACGCCGGCCGCTAACAGTAATCAACAAACGGCCGCCTCATCCGCCGACCATGCTAATGGCGACGATAAGGTCATGGTGGCCGGCCACAGCTTCCACCACGAAACCTTTGCCGGTACCGATATTTTAGTTGGCGACAACGGTGAGGGCGAAGCCGGCGAATGGGCCGCCAATAATCCGGCCACCCAAAACGACGCCAGCGTTAAGGCCCAGCTAAGTTCAATCTATGGTAATAACTAAGTCCTTGGCTAAGGCAAGTATTCACTCCAAAAGTAGTCTTAAGCTCACAAAAGCGGTGCCACCCTACACGGGAGCACCGCTTTTTTAGGCATAAAAAAGAGCCCCCAACTGGGAGCTCTGTTCGGTAATTAGATGTCGCGACGACGTTCCGCGATCCGCGCACCCTTACCAGTCCGTTCACGCAGGTAGTACAGCTTAGCGCGACGTACCCGACCGTAACGAACAACTTCGATCTTTTCTACCCGTGGGGAGTGAACTGGGAAAGTCCGTTCCACCCCAACCCCGTTACTGATCTTCCGAACAGTGTAGGTAGCGGAGATGCCAGCACCGTGGCGCTTGATAACAACCCCTTCAAAGATTTGAACCCGTTCCCGGCTCCCTTCAACGATCAGGGCGTGAACCCGAACCGTATCCCCGGCCCGGAAAGCAGGGATGTCACTACGTAATTGACTTGCGGTGATCTTTTCGATCAATTGATTTTGACGCATTTTATTTATTCCTTTCATCGGCATTCATTCTTTCCCTTGGGAACAGCGGAATACCGTTTATCCGGCTAAACAGCCTTTAGTAATATAACATATCTCCCCCACTGATGCAAGGGCAACTTATTTTTTCCGCTTCACCAGCACCGAGTGGCGGATCCCGTAGCCAAAGTAGACCAACAGCCCAATGACAAACCAGCCGACCATCAGCAATTTGGCATCGACATCCAGGTTCCAGAAAATAACCGCCGAGAACAGCGCCGACAGGGCTGGTAAGACCGGGTATCCGGGCATCTTAAACGAAGCTTCCGGCAAATCGACTCCTTCGCGCTTGCGTAAAGCGTAGATTCCCAGTGATACAAAGATAAAGGCCACCAACGTCCCCGCTGATACCAAAGTCGCCAGGAAGGTAAAGGGAAAGACCGACCCGAGGATCATCGCCAAGACCGTGATCGTCCACAGAGCATGATTTGGGACGTGATTTTCATCGATATGGCCCAAAGTCTTAGGCAGTAAGCCATCCCGGCCAAAGGCGTAAATTAACCGCGAGGAGGCCAAGAGGATCGCAATCAAGGCCGAGAAGATCCCAATCAAGGCCACCACCGACAAGAGGTTGGCCACCAGGGGATGGCCAGCGTGGCGCAGGGCCCAGGCCGCGGGCTCGGCATTATTGGCGTAGCGGTGGTACGGGAACATCCCGACTAAGACCAGGGAAACGGCGATAAAAAAGCCCGTCCCTAACACCAAGGTCCCAATCAGCCCGCGGGGCATCGTCTTTTGGGGGTTCTTAGTCTCGGCGGTATTGGCCGCAATCGCATCAAAGCCGACGTAGGCAATGAAGATCTGCGAAGCCCCGGCCATAATCCCGCTAAGGCCCCCAAAGGTCGTCCCCGGGCGGTGCGGCGGGATAAAGGGCGTGTAGTTTTGCGGGTGCAGGGCCGTCACCCCGACCGCCACGAAGAGAATGATCACCAGCAGCTTGATGGCCACAATCGCATTTTCAATCCGGCTGACCTGGTGGACCCCATGAGAAACCAACCACCCGACCAACAGGATCGCCAACGCAGCAAATAAGTCCAGATACGAACCCTGGTGGGGATTAAAGCCCCCGGTCAAGGCCACTGGCAGCTTAACCCCCAGCGAAGCTAAGAATCCCTGCATATACGCTGACCAGCCCGAGGCGACAAAGGCGACCGAGATGAAGTATTCCGCCAAGAGCGCCCAGCCAGCAATCCAGCCAAAGAACTCCCCAAACAAGACATTCATCCACGAAAACGCCGACCCGGCAAAGGGCAAAACCGATGATGTTTCCGCGTAGGCCAACGCCGACAAGCCGGCCCCAACCGCGGCAACAATGAAAGCCAGCGGGACGGCCGGGCCGGTGTGCTCAGCCGCCACGATTCCCGGCAAGGTAAAGATGGCCGTGCCGACCACCATCCCGGTCCCCAAGCCGATTAAATCCAGGGTCGTCAAAGTCGGGGCCAAGCTGCCGTCTTTTAATTGGTAAGTCGCGGGATCCTCCCGCAACAACAAGCGCGCAAGTAACTTTTTCATCTATTGGTCACCCGCTTCTTCTAAGCGCAAGTCCTGCAGCATGATCCGCTGTTCTGGGGTCAGCGGAGCAGTTTCCAAGAGGTCCGGCCGCCGCTCTAAAGTGCGGCGCAAGGACTCTTTCATCCGCCATTCGCGGATCTTTTGGTGGTTACCCGAGGTTAAGACTTCGGGCACCTTCATCCCGCGAAAATCCGCGGGCCGCGTGTATTGTGGGTATTCGAGCAGCCCGTTGGAGAATGAATCGCCCATTGGCGAAGCCATATTGCCTAAAACCCCCGGGACAAAGCGGGCGGTCGCATCGATCATCACCATCGCCGCCAACTCGCCCCCAGTCAAGACGTAATCGCCCAGTGAGGCTTCATCGGTCACCAGGGTCCGAATCCGTTCGTCGTAGCCCTCGTAGTGCCCACAAATAAAGGTCAGGTGCTCTTCTTGGGCCAATTCGCGGGCGTAGGCCTGATCAAAGCGCCGGCCGGCCGGATCGAGCAGGATCACCCGTCCCTTGGGGTACTGGTCCTTGGTTTCGGCTTCAATGGCCGCCATCGCATCAAAGATCGGCTGGGCTTGTAAAAGCATCCCGGCTCCACCCCCGAAGGGCGCATCGTCGACGTGATTGTGCTTGTCAGTGGTGAAGTGCCGAAAATCAGTGACCTTGATGTCTAAGAAACCATCAGCTTGGGCCCGGCCGACGATCGACTGGCCTAACGTAGCATTAAACATGTCCGGAAAGAGGCTTAAGATATCAATCCGCATTATTCCAACCCCTCCATTAATTCCACCGTTACGACCCCGGCAGCTAGATCAACGTCTTTAACGACGTCGTCAATGACGGGCAACAATAAGTCCTTTTGCCCCGGCCGCTGAACGACCCAAACGTCGTTGGCCCCCGGTGCCAAGATCTCTTTAATCGTCCCTAAGGCTTGCCCAGCCGTCGTCTCGACGACCAGACCAATAATTTGGTGGTAGTAATATTCCCCCTCGGCCAGTTCGCCTTGCGCTTCTTCGGGTACCGCTAAGTAGCAGTCCCGGAAGGTCTGGACGTCATTAATATTGTCGTACTCCTTAAACTTCAGCAGCTCCATCCCCTTGTGGGCGCGAGCTTGTTGGATCGTCACCTCCACCGGGGTGTTCCCTTTTAAGATCACCAGCTGCTTGCCAACTTGAAAGCGGTCCTCGGGGAAGTCCGTCGTCACCATGACCTTGACTTCGCCCCGAATCCCGTGGGTATTTACAATTTTCCCAACGTGGTAGTAATTCACGTCTGCCTCCTTTAGCTCGTTAATTCAAGTGGTTCAGTAGAAAAAAGGGCCGCGACAATTACTCGTCACGACCCCTTCATTAATGGCGCTGGTCATTGATTACCAACCTAATTTTCTTTGCGTTCACCCGCTTATCCCGGGCCCCTTCAACCAGGGTCCGTAATGCCGAGATTACGTGCCCCTGGCGACCAATCACCCGGCCAACGTCAGCCGGATCGACGTCGAGAACGTAATTAATGTAACGCTCATCTTCCCGCGGGGTAACCTTGACGGCGGCTGGCTTTTGCACCAAGGGCCGGACCAAGGTTAACACTAACTCTGAAAAATCTGTTGTAACCATTAACCAATCCCATTACTTCTTAGCGTACTTAGCTTCGTGGAACTTTTGCATAACCCCGGCCTTTTGGAACATGTTCCGGACCGTGTCGGAAGGTTGTGCCCCCTTTTGCAACCATTCCATAACTGCGTCTTCGTCGAACTTAACTTCCTTTGGCGTCGTCAATGGGTTGTAAGTCCCCAACGTAGTGATGAAACGACCGTCACGTGGTGAACGTGAGTCAGCAACCACGATCCGGTAGAATGGGCGCCGCTTGGAACCCATCCGCTTTAAACGAATCTTAACAGACATGCATTCACACCTCCTTGCCCTTTATTTCTAACAGGTAATAATATACCAAGTTTCCAAATGATTGTAAAGGATTTTTTCTTGACAGGGGCAAAAAAGATTTTATTTGGCCTCCGTCCCCTGCTGTCCCAACGCCTGTAAGTGGGCGCGATGCTGGATTCCCCAGGCGTGCAGGGCATCCAAAGTTGGGATCAACTCCTGGCCGTGGGCCGTTAGGCGGTATTCGACTTTGGGCGGCACGGTCGGATAGACGGTCCGCTGGACCAGATCATCAGCGGCCAGCTCCCGCAGGGTCTGGGTGAGCATTTTTTTGGTCACGTCCGGCAAGGCCCGTTGCAGATCCGAAAAGCGCAGCACCGGCGTGGCCCGCAACTGGATCAAGACCGGAATCTTCCACTTTCCCAATAAACTGTCCAAGCCCGTATCAATCCGGCAATCGACAGGTTCAAAGGCCATGGTGGTTCCCCCTTTGCGTTTTTTCTACATTATAGAAGGTCCCTCGCGTCCTGCCAAGCCAGGTGGTTTCTTAAAAGTAACCTGATACCTTCAAAGTGCCGTCTTTTCTTCCTTCCCTGGCTCGGTTATGATACTTACATAAAGTAAGAGCGAACCACGGAGGTGCTCACTATGACCATGACAGATTACCGCATCCACCCGGAAAACGGCCTCGAGATCGGCATCTACACCCTCGGGGATCGGATGCCCGACCCTAACACCGGCCAAATGCCCAGTGAAAAGGAACGCATTGACCACCTGATTGAAATGGCGACGACCGCCGAAGCCGTTGGCCTGGACTACTTTGCCCTCGGCGAAAGCCACCAGGAATTCTTCGTCAGCCAGGCCCACGCCGTCATCCTTGGCGCGATTGCCCGGGCGACGGAAAAAATTAAAATCGGCTCCGGGGTGACCGTCGTCTCGACTTCCGACCCTGTCCGGATCTTTGAAAACTTCGCTACCTTAGACTTGCTCTCCAACGGCCGGGCCGAATTAACCGGCGGCCGGGCGTCACGGGTGGGCCTCTTCAAACTCTTGGGCTACGATCTGGCCGACTACGAAGAATTATTTGAAGAAAAATTTGATTTGCTCTTGCAGCTCGCTCGTCAGGACAAGGTCACCTGGTCCGGTAAGTTCCGCGCGCCCCTGGAGGACGCCACCGTCTACCCGCGGCCGTTAAACGGGACAATGCCAATCTGGCGGGGAGTCGGCGGCCCCGCCCAAAGTGCCATCAAGGCTGGGATGGCCGGGGTGCCGATGCAAGTGGCGATGCTGGCCGGACCGGTCTCGCGCTTCAAACAAACGATCGACGTCTACCGCGAAAGTTTACAGCGCCACGGCTTTAATCCCGCTGATTTTCCGGTCACGACCGGGGGGCTGTTCTATTCGGCTGCCGACATGCCAAGTGCCTTGCGGGCCTATTACCCCTACCTCAATGAAGGAATGAAGAAGGCCAACGGCTACGGCTTTAATAAACGACTCTTTGCGATGCAACGCGACCCGCAAGAAGTCATGCTGATCGGCGATCCGGAACAAATCATTGAAAAGCTGCTCTACCAATACGAAGAATTTGGTATGCAACGCTACATTGCCCACATTGATTTTGGTGGGCTGCCACACCACGAAGTCCTCAAGCAAATCGAAATCTTAGGGACCAAGGTCTTGCCAACCGTCAAAAAATACACCCAAACTTATCCCGGAGGTCAAGTCAAATGAACATCGTCTTAGTCGCCGGTGCGATCACCGGTAGTAAAACCGCGACCGTCTTAACCGCCCTGCAAAAGGAACTGCAAATTCAGGCGCCCGCCGCCAAAGTCACCCTCTTGGACCTGCGGCAACTGCAACTGGTCTTTAGCGACGGCCGCGACTTCCGCGAATACGAGGGGGATACCCGCTACGTGGCCGAAACGATTATGCAAGCCGACGCGTTGGTCTTTGGCTCCCCCGTCTACCAAGCTGGGATTTCCGGGGCTCTTAAAAACGTCCTCGACCTCCTGCCGGCCCGAGCGCTGGCCGATAAGGTGGCCACGGCGGTAATCACTGCTGGTAGTCCGCGCCACTTTTTAGTCGCCGACTACCAACTCAAGCCGATCCTTAACTTCATGAAGGCCGTCTTGCTGCCCAGCACCCTTTACGTTGAAGAAAAGGACCTCGCAGGCAATCAGATCGTGACCGATGAAATCACCAGCCGGATCAAACGCTTGGCTCAGGACCTGCTGTTAACCACCAAGACCTACCAGGCCCAATTAGCGGAGTTGGAAGCCGACCTCTTTTAACTCCACCAAAAAACGCCGTTCCCACCGGAACGACGTTTTTTCTATTGCTGCTGGTCTTGGTCAGACTGCCATTCAATTTGGTTGGGCATCTTGCGAAAGGCCAAGTAGAGCCCCGCCAGCCAGACCAAGGTAAAGATCAGCGCCAGTAAGGTCTCTTTTTCAAAGCACAAGACCCCGAGCACCATCGCTAAGAAGATTAAAATCAAGTAATCACTCAAGGGATAGAGCGGCATGGCAAAGCGGGTTTGGACCCAGTGCTGCTTTTTAAAGCGCAGGTGCGCCCAGACGATCGCCGCCCAGATAAAGAGGAAGCAGGTCGTCGCCACCGAGGTCACCAGGACAAAGAGCTGGTTGGGGATCACAAAGCTCAAGCCCAAGGTTGTCGAAATCATCAGGGCTGAAAAAGCCAGGGCCCGGGCCGGCACCTGCCGCTTGGACAAGCGACTAAGACTTCTAAGCGCCGGGTTTTTGACGTCGTGGGTCAATTCCGCCAGCAGGCGGCCGGTCGTGTACAAGGAACTGTTGCAAGCCGAGGCCGCCGCCGTTAAGACGACAAAGTTCACCACGTCGGCCGCCCCGGGAATCCCGATTTCTTTAAAGACCATCACAAAGGGACTGTTGTTGGGATCGAGCCGGTTCCATGGATACAGGGTCATGATCACCGCCAAGGCCCCGATGTAAAAGAGAATGATCCGCAGTGGGATCGCATTAATTGCTTTGGGAATCACCCGGGCCGGGTCGGCAGTTTCCGAGGCCGTCATCCCCACCATTTCAATCCCGACAAAGGCAAAGACGACCATTTGAAAGGACAGCATAAAGCCCGAAAAACCGGTGGCAAAAAAGCCGCCGTGCTTGACGAGGTTGGCCACCGAGGCCCGCTCGCCGCCGCTTTGAAAGCCCATCAACACTAAGCCAATCCCAATCAAGACCAAAGCGATGATGGCGACAATCTTAATCATCGCAAACCAAAATTCGGTTTCACCAAAGGCCGAGACAGTCGCTAAGTTAAGACTCAACAGCAAGCCCAGGGTCAACAACCCCGGGACCCAGATTGGCAAGTGGGGCAACCATAAATGGATATAGGTCCCAATCGCGATGATTTCCCCCATCGCCACGGCAATCCAACAGGCCCAGTAGGTCCAGCCGACCACGGCCGCAATCCGCGGGCCCAAGAAGTCCTTAATCGCCTCAATAAAGGAGCGGTAGTTCAAGTTTGCCAATAAAATTTCCCCGAGCGCCCGCATCAACAAGAAGCACATGATTCCCGTAATAATGTAGGCTAAGAGAATCGCCGGGCCGGCCGAATGGATCGACTTGCCCGAACCCAAGAACAGCCCGGTCCCAATCGTCCCACCCAGGGCGATCAGCTGGACGTGGCGGCTCTTGAGGCCGCGGGAAAGCTCTTGGGGCTGATCAGTTTGCGTTTTCATATTTTTTCCTCCGCGTATCATCTAACTTGGAAGTCTTTATTTTAGCATGATTCTCATTTGATTTTAACTGATTTTTCATTTTACGTCGAATCTTAAGTTTCGCCCCGCCCCAACTTTAAAAACCGCGGTCAACTAAAAAAGCGGGGCCCCCTTTGGCGCACCCCCGCTTGCTCTAGTTGTCTGTTTTCACCAGCCGCTGCTTAACCAAACTCGGATCGGTCTTGCCCGGGTTGAGTTCCACCAGTTTCCCGGAGGCAATGTAGATAATCCACTCGGCCAGGTTGACAATGTGATCACCCGCCCGTTCCAAGTTGCGAATCACGCCCATGTAGGTTTCGTAAGCGGGAATTCGGTCATGATTGGCCATCATCCCCGCTAAAATCGCCTTTTGTTGGCGCACATAAATGACGTCGACTTCCAAGTCCTGGTTGGCAACTTCATAGGCCGCCTGTTCATCATTGTTGGCGTAAGCATCCATGACCTTTTCCAACATCTGCCGCACTAATTCCGTCATTTTCGAAATTTCTTTTTCAATCGCCGGCACGTGGTGGACCTGATTTAAATTCACCGTTGCCCGGGCGATGTGGGTCGTGTAGTCCCCGATCCGTTCCACATCGTTACTGGCCTTTAAAATACTGATGATTTCGCGAAAGTCGCTGGCCAGGGGTTGTTGGAGGGCCATCACCTTCAGGGCCCGCTTTTCCAAGCTGACTTCTTCATCGTTAATGTCTTGGTCGCGGTTTAAGACGTGCTTGGCCAATTCATTATCGTGGTCAATAAAGGCCTTGGTGGCTTGATAGAGTTGCTCGCTAGCATCAATCCCCATTTCCATAAAGCGCGACCGTAACTTCTTTAACTCTGCTTCAAAGATAACGCTCATTTCTTTACCTCACTTTTCCTAGCCAAACTTGCCGCTCAAGTAATCCGCCGTCCGTTGCTCGCTCGGGTTCATAAATAATTGGTCGGTTGGTTTAAATTCTACCAGCTTGCCCTGCTCAAAGTAAGCCGTCCAATCTGAAATTCGCGAGGCCTGCTGCATATTGTGGGTCACGATTATGATCGTGAATTGCTCTTTGAGCTGGGCCAAGGTGGCCTCGATCTGGTTGGTCGAAATCGGGTCTAAGGCACTGGTCGGTTCGTCCATCAGGATGATTTCCGGCTGGGTGGCCAGGGTCCGGGCAATGCACAGCCGCTGCTGCTGACCCCCGGAGAGGGCCTGGGCGCTGGTCTGCAAGCGATCCTTGACTTCTTCCCAGAGGGCGGCTTGCTTAAGGCTTGCTTCCACCCGGTGGTCTAAGACGGTACGGTCCTTTTCCCCGCGCAAGCGCAAGCCGTAGATCACGTTTTCATAAATTGACATCGGAAAGGGGGTGGGTTGTTGAAAGACCATCCCGATTTGTTGGCGGACCCGGTAAACGTTGGTTTCGGGCCGGTTGATGTCGACGCCGTGGAAGTTGATCTGGCCAGTCACCGTGGCGATCTCATCGTTCATCCGGTTCAAGCTCCGCAATAAGGTTGACTTCCCTGACCCCGAAGCCCCAATCAGCGCGGTAATCTGGTGGGCGGGAAAGTCCATGTTGACGTCGGTGACGACTGGCTTTTCCCCGTAAGCGACGGCGACGTTTTGCACTGCTAAGGCAATTTCATTCATGCTAAAGCATCCTTTCTGCTGGTTATTTGCGCAAGCGCCGGGCCAGGTAATTCCCCAGCCCCCGGGCACTCAGGTTAAAGATTAAAATCGTCAGGATCAAGACAGCCGCGGCCCCACTGGACACTGCGGCCGCATCGGGAATCAACCCTTCGGTATTGACCTTCCAAATGTGGACGGCCAGGGTTTCGGCCGGCCGCAGCGGGTTCAAAAAGCTGGTCGGCGCAAAGGGATTCCAGTTGGTGTAATCGACGTTGACCGTGCTTTGCCCGGCGGTGTAGATCAAGGCGGCCGCTTCCCCAAAGATCCGCCCGGCACTTAAAATCGCCCCGGTTAAAATTCCCGGCAAGGCCTGAGGCAGGACGATTTTAAGGGTCACTTGCCACTTGGGCATCCCGAGGCCCAAGCCAGCTTGCCGTTGCAGGGCCGGCACTTGCTGGAGGGCCGTCTCGCAGGCCCGCGTCAAAAGCGGCAGGTTGATGATCGTCAATGCCAAGGCCCCGGCCAAGAGGGAAAAGTCTAACCCCCAGCGCAGGACAAAGACCAGGTAGCCAAACAACCCGATTACAATCGACGGCAGGGAGCTCAAGACTTCAATCGCCAGGCGCAAGGCATTGGTCCAACCATTTTGCGGCGCGTATTCACTCAGGTAGATTGCCGCCCCCAAGGCCAGTGGGACCGCCACCGCCAGGGTCAAAACCACCAGGTAAAAGGAGTTAAAGAGTTGATCAAAGATCCCCCCGCCACTGGTAAACGACGACGCCGAGCTGGTCAAAAAGTGCCAAGAAACGTGGGGCAGCCCGGTGATTAACAGGTAGGCGACCAAACTGATGACGATTAAAGCGGCGATCCCGGCCAAGCCTAGGATCAGCCCCGTCGCCAGGCGATCTTGTTTTTCTGCTTTTTGCATATCATTTCCTCCAAATTATCAGCTAGCCCTTTTTCGTAACCAAGCGCATCCCGAGGTTGAACAATAAGGACATCGCCAGCAAGACTAAGGCCAGGGCCCAGAGGGCATCGTTGGCGGCGGTCCCCATAATCGTGTTCCCCATCCCGGTCGTCAAGACGCTGGTCAGGGTCGCCGCCGAGCTCTGCAGGCTGGTCGGCATGATCGCCGCATTCCCAATCACCATTTGGACCGCTAAGGCTTCCCCAAAGGCGCGGGCCATCCCGAAGATCATCGCCGTTAAAATCCCGCCCCGCGCGGCCGGCAAGACCACCCGGTGGATGGTCTGCCACCGCGTCGCCCCCAGGCCTGCCGAGGCTTGGCGCTGTTGCTTGGGGACGGCTTGCAAGGCTTCAATGGCCATCGAGGTCATCGTCGGCATGATCATCAGGTATAAGACCCCGACCGCGGCGACCAGGCCAAAGCCGGTCCCCCCGACGAGCTGGCGAACGGCCGGCACGATCACCGTCAGCCCCACCAGCCCATAGACGACTGAGGGAATCCCGACCAGCAGCTCAATAACCGGCTGAAGGAGTTTCTTGGCGACGGGTGGCAGAATTTCGGTCACTGCCAGGGCCACCGCCAAGGCAAAGGGCAGGCCGATGAGCCCGGCCACCACCGTCACGATCAGGGAGGTGACGATCATGGGGGCGGCGCCAAACACGCCGGCCCCGGGCGCCCAGGTCGGGCTAAAGAAGAATTCGGTGAGTTTCCCTTCCCCGGTCGTAAAGAGGCGGACCCCCTTGGCAATTAAGAAGAGCAGAATCGTCACCACCAGCGCCCCGATCACCAGCAGGGCCAGGCTGGTCAGCCAACGACCGCGGCGTTCCTGTTGGCGTTCCTTCGAAGCCCCGGTCAAATAAGTATGCCAATTTTCCATGATTACTTTCCTTTCACTGGACTAAGCTTGCCGTGGGCATCCCGGTGCACTTGCATCTCATCGACGCTGACGTAGTGGGCCTTAGGGACCAAAGTTTGTTGGACCGTTGGCGAAGTCAGGTACTTAACAAAGGCGCGGGCCGCCGGGCTGGCGTTTTTCCGGAGGTAGACGTGTTCGTAAGACCACAGCGGCCAGCGGTTGGTTTGAATATTGGCCGCCGTCGCTTTTACCCCGTTCAAGGTCAGCGTCTTAACGGTTGAATTGACGTACGGCAGGGCGACGTAGCTGATCGCCCCCGGGGTGTTGGCGACAATTTGCTTGACGGTCCCGTTGGAATCTTGTTCCTGGGCCGGTTTCGGCGCTTGCCCCTTTAGGATCAAATCTTCAAAGGCCAACCGGGTCCCGGACCCGTCCGCCCGGTTGATGATCGTGATTTTTTCATCGGGGCCGCCAACGGCTTGCCAATTGGTAATTTCCCCGGTAAAAATCCGGCGCAGCTGGTCGGTCGTCAAATTGTTGACCTTCAACTTTGGATTAACGATCGGGACAATCCCGGCGACGGCCACGATATGGTCTTCGAGCTTAGTCGCGTCAATCCCCTTTTTTTGTTCGGCGTAGACGTCCGAAGAACCGAGGTCGACAGCCCCAGCTTGAACCTGGCTGAGCCCGGTCCCCGAGCCACCCCCTTGGATCGTGACGTTCACCCGCGGGTGCTGCTGATTAAAGCCCGGGACCGCCGCTTCGGCCAGCGGCTGCAGAGCCGTCGAACCAACGTTGGTGACCTTCGCCTGTTTGAGTTGACCGCTGGAGTGGGCGCTCCAAGCGCCCCACCCCAAGAGCCCGGCCACAATCACCAGGAATGCGAGCCATCCTTTTTTCATGCTTGATCTTTCCCTTCCGTGGGGTGATTCACCCCGGTTGTTTTCCTTGTCACATCATGGTACAAATAAAGCATACTGAAGCGATGTAAAGCTTTACCCGGAAGAATGTAAAGGTTATGTAAATTTAGGGGGCGACGACGATTAAACAGCTACTGGTACTTTCCAAGGATCAAGCTTTTTTGGCGCGGCTGCATAAGGCCGGGCAACAAAATGACTGGCAGATTACGGCCTTAACCACCGCCACCAGCATCGTGGTCGCCTTAAACCAAGCCGATTATGACGGCCTCTTATGGGATCTGGCCGCCAGCAATTTAGACACGACTTTGGCGACGGTGATGCTGATCCGGGAGACTTTCGCTCACCCAATCATCGCCATTGCCACGACCCCTAGTGAACGCGAACAACGCAAACTCTACCGGGCCAAGGCCGACGCCGTGATCGATCGCACGCTGGCCATGAGCGTCTTTAGCGCTCTGTTTGACCAGCGGACTTGGGTCTACCAAAACGCCCCCGCGACGGTGGCCACCCCCACGCCGGCCGCGCCATCGACCACGACCTACCAATTGGGAACCATCACCGTCGATCCCACTAATTACACCGTTACGAAAAATGGCCAGGCTCTAAACCTGACCAAGAAGGAATTTCAACTGTTAGTCTACTTATTGGAGCACCAAAACCAAGTCCTCAGCCGCGAACAACTGCTCAACGGCGTTTGGGGCTACGACCTGCTGGGGACCTCGCGGATCGTGGACATTCACATCTCGCATCTGCGCGATAAATTAGAGGACGATCCCAAACAGCCCCAGTGGCTCAAGACCGTCCGCGGCTTTGGCTACCGGCTGGAAAAATGAGATGAAGGGCCAGGCTGGTGGTGGTACCACTTTTCGACCCGGCTGACCACCCAAGTCGTCCCATGCAAAATTGGCCCCGTCGTCAAGGCGACCAAGCCCAAGATCGCCCAGCCGCGCAAGCTCGGCCAGGTCAAGCCAAACAGCCACGGGGTCGCTAAACTCCCGCCGGCCAGGGCCAGGAGACAACCAGCGTAAATCAAGCGCCGCACCCGATCGAAGGGCTGGCAGGTCCGGTACAAGACGCGTAACCCTACCAAAATCAAGAGTAAGACGGCGACGGTCGAATAATCGGCGTAGGTCAAGTTAAAGACCTGGGCCAAAGCAACCATCATCCCCACCACAATCACGTCCGTTAAGCCCCCCGGGAGGGCCAAGAACATGACGTTGGTCAAAAAGTGGCCGCGCAGGCATTCATGATTCGGCTGCAAGGCTAAGAAGAAGCCGGGCAGCCCGATCGTGACCAACCCCCATAAGGACACTTGGGCCGGCTTGAGCGGGTAGGTAAAGATAAACGCAACCGCTAAAAGGGCCATCAAAAAGGAAAAGAGGTTCTTAACCAAAAAGAGGCTGGCGGACCGCTGGATGTTATTGACCACCCGTCGCCCTTCCAAGACGACCGCGGGCAGACAGGCAAAGTCCGAATCCAACAAGACCACTTGGGCCACGTGGATGGCCGCCTCGCTGCCCGAGGCCATCGCAATGCTGCAATCGGCGTCCTTTAGGGCTAAGACGTCGTTGACCCCATCGCCGGTCATCGCGACCGTGTGGCCCTGGGCTTGCAGGGCCTGGATCAATTGCCGCTTTTGCTCCGGGGTGACCCGCCCAAAGACCGTATGCTTGGCCGCGGCGGCCTGCAGCGCCGCGGGCGTCCGTAACGTCGTCGCATCGACAAAGTCCGCCGCCCCTTTAATTTGCGCCGCTTGGGCCACGGCGGCCACCGTCGCCGGATTATCACCGGAAATGACTTTGACCGCCACGCCCTGTTGGCGGAAGTAGGCAAAGGTCTGCGGGGCTTGGGGCCGGACCGGGTTGGTCAATTGGACGTAGGCCAAGGGGGTCACTGGCCCCTGCAGCTGCGTGGCCTGCAGCCCGGTCGCCTGGCCAAAGACTAAGACCCGCTGACCCCGTTCCCGGGCGGCAGCCACGGCCGGGGGTAAAGCAGCGCTATTCCCCAGTACAAATTCGGGGGCCCCAATCACATAAGTGGTCGCCCCAAACCGGGCCGCGCTATACTTATTGCGCGAGGTAAAGGGCAGGACCGCCGTCGCCTGCGCCGGCTGCGGGGCGGGAAAGGCCGCCTGCAGGGCCTGCATCGTGCTATTATCCGGGGCCAAGACGCTGAGCAGCTGGGTCAATTGGGCTTGCACCGTTGCCCTGGCTTGACCAGCCACGGGTTGCCACGCCGTGACTTGCATCGTATTTTCCGTAATCGTGCCGGTTTTGTCGACACACAGGGTATCAACCCGGGCCAGGGTTTCGATGCTTTTCATCTCGTGCAATAAGACCCGCTGCTTAGCCAAGCGACTGGCACTGACCGCCAGGGCCACGCTGGCCAAGAGATACAGGCCCTCGGGAATCATCCCCAAAATTGCGGCGACCATCGAGGTAATACTGTCGTGAAGACTTTCATGGTTGACGGCCAGCCCCTGCCAAACCAACAGGATCCCGAGGGGGACCAATGCTACCCCAATTACTTTGATCAATTGATCCAAGGCGCGAATCATTTCGGATTGTTCACCTTGGGGCGTCGCCTTCGCCGCTAAGGTCAGCTGGTTAATGTAGGCGGCTGCCCCGACCGCGGTCACTTGGGCCCGACACGCCCCGGCGACCACAAAGCTCCCTGACATCAAGGTGGCGCCGACCGGCTTTTTGATTTCGTCGGCTTCCCCGGTCAGCAGCGCTTCGTTGACCAAGACTTCACCGGCGCAGACCTTGGCATCCGCCGCAATTTGATCGCCGGTCTGGTACACCACGATGTCGTCTAAGACCAGCTGCGCGACGGCAATCTGCTGGCGTTGGCCGGCCCGGATCACGGTCGCGTGGGGGACGTTGAGCATCGTAAGTTCATCCAAAATCTTTTTCGCACGCACTTCTTGAAAAATCCCGATCAGGGTGTTGGCGATGATAATCGGCAAAAAGGTCAGGTTGCGAAAGGATTGGACCACACACAGCAGCACCGTCAGCACCACAAAAATCAAATTAAAGTAGGTAAAGACGTTGGCGCTAATAATTTGTTTGACCGTCCGCACGGGCGGCGCCACCGCTTGGTTCACCTGCCCGGCCGCCTGGCGCTGGGCCACCTGGGCGGCGGATAGGCCTTGGTTGGGATCAACTTGCTGCAACATCGGACTGCCCCCCTTTCTGGCTCGTTACCCTTATTCTATCATTTTTTCATCCCCGCTGGCTTTAGTGAAAGGAGGACCCCCTTTTGGTAATGACAACTTTTCGGCACCGTTGGCAGGCCTGGCGCTTGCAGCAAGCTAGCCAGCGCTACTGCCGGCGCTGGCCCTTAGCAGCACAGCCAACCCTACAAATCACCCTGGCCACCCAGCTTGCCACCTTGCGCCGCGAAGGCTGGGATTTTGCCGCCTGCCGCGCCTACGTTACGGCGCTGACCAACCAGCCGTCCGCCCCGGCCCCCGCAATTCAGTTGGACCAGGCGTGGCAGCAGCTCCATTGCGTTGGCAGCGACCTTTACACCACCCTGCTGCGGGCCAGCCGGCTGGCTCCCGCGGCCAAACTGCGCTTAATGCTGACAGAGCACTTGCAAGCGGCCGTTGATCCGTACGGCTTTTTACAGTTGAACGCCACCGGCCAAGCCGCCTACCGGTTCAGTGCACAACTCAACCCGCTGTGCGATTATTACCCGCTGGTACGCCAGCTGGTCTGCCAGGCTTACGGCCGGACTGGACTGGGGCGTGATGCACTGGGCCACCAGCTCCACTGCTTTCGCTCCTACCTGGATCGCGCTGCCCTGGCCTACCTGCGCGCCTACCCTCATCCTCAACCCGCCGCCACCGATTACCAACGCCTTTTGCAATTTCTCGCCGACCACCAGCTCCGCGCTGATTACACCACGAACGCCAGCTTGCACAACCGCACGGCCCAGCCCTTTACCTACCCGCACAACATGAAGGTGCAACTAACCGCCAACGATCCAGCTTGGCGCTACAACCGCGGGCGGATGATCGAATTGATTGTCGATTTAACCAGTGAGCAATTCGTCTCCGAGTGGAATGCCTACCAGCACCACCGCCGCGCCAACGGTCAAGTCGACGCAAGGGGGCAGGGCTACCACCCCGCCGAGCTGGCCCAAATTGCCAATACCGAATCTTTTAACTATGGCATCCCCCATGGGGCACACCGTGTTCCCTATCCCTACCGCCACACCCACCAGCGGTTAGACGTTGACCATCCTCAGGACCCGGCCATCCGGCGCTTCGCCCTCACCGGCCGCTTGCAAGCGCCAACCGGAAAAATTATTATTAAGGGCCAAGCCGCCTATCGGGCACCTAAGACGTTGGCAGCGGGTGGCAACTACGTCAACATCGTCAGTGGTGGACAAGTGGCGGACCTGCGGGCTTGGCAAGCCGTCCCAGCCAACCAACGGGCTGGGGTTTACCGCCGCTATGTCCAGTGGGCCAAAGCCGACCGGCGCCACCGGCAGTACGCGGGGTTTGCGGCTTTTTGCAAGCAGATGAAAAATAATGACTACTCCCTCCATCGCTGAACAACTGAAGCCGTATCACTTTATTTCCTTGTGCGTAAAAAGAAGGCCTCCCACAGCCATTGCTACCATCCCGATGCTACTCAAAACAACAAACGGGGCCAAAGCAAACTGCTCCCTTGGCATCTTTGCCAGAATTTCAAATAGCGACGTCTGCGTAACCCATTTTGGCAAGTCTAGTAAAACCGCAAAGTACGTTACACAAAAGCTATAGCCAAGCAAGCCGTACACCAACCAATCACATACGGCGGGCAAACTTAAACTTAGCAACATTAGTCCTACAAACAAGCAAAGCAACGGCCATTGATTCATAGCCGCTTTGATGCAGGTAACGACAAATGCCTGATTAGCTGGCTGCATTGAGCTTACGGCCGCCATTCCTAAACTCAATCCGGTTAGTGCAATGGCTAAGGTCCCAAATCCCACTGCGAGCATCAAGGTAATTAAGTAGATCTTGCCACGGCTCACCCGATGTACCAAAAGATAACCCAAACGCGCTTGAACTTCTTCTGTCCGCACTTTGCGCACCACGACTAATGGCATTACCAAAGCGATTGCGGTCAAGACCATCATAATCAGGGAAGTAAACGAATCAATTAAGCTTGCGGCATTATTCGCAAACATTTGGTTAAGTAACTGGTTGCTATTTATAAAAGTGTCAATATCGCCATAAATTGAGCCATACATTGCCGCAATAACCACATCAGCAATCAACCAGGTAATGATTGTCCCTCGGTTGAGATAAAAGAAGAAGCCCACGGGCATCGTTAAATAGCGTCCCGCTTTAATTCTCCCTCGGTGAGCAACTAGTAAACTCGTTCCTAAGTCCCGCTGACTTTCTAATCGCAACCCGAGCATAAATAAAGTAAGGATGAGCATAAGCAAGCCGAACAGATAACGCCAATCATTCTGATGAAAGGGTTGGCCTAAATAAGCCCAAGCTAACGGATTGAACTTGGACAGCTTTACATTGCTGACATCCGTGCCAGCTCTTAGCAGGTAGAGCAATCCAACTAAACTAAAGAAAATTCTCCGAGCCTGTGAACTCGTGGCAAATATTTGTGCACAAACATACGCCATACTAGCCCCCAACAAGCTCGCTAGCCCTAGCGCACTAGCGAAGTAAAGACTGCCAGTGAAATCCACCGTCGGGGCTTTATACGAAACTAAGATCCCACTAATGAGAATCACCAGCAAAATCGCATGTAGCAAGACCAGTAAGTTAGCAGCTAAACTATAAGCACTCGAACCAATCCTTAATACTTTGAGGATTTCTAGCTGTCCATTTTCTTCCACCTTGCGCGTTTGCCCAATGATAAAACTCCCTGCCACCATCATTGTTACCACTGCGGTAAAGAGCGTCATCTCATGACCGTACATCACGCCAACCGTATATTGATGAGCGGAAGCCACCGGTAAAGGGCCAACGATCGCTGCCATTGCTGGATTTTGCATCGTCACAAACAATCCTGCTTTTCCTTGATCTGCGGCAATTTTTTCAAAAGCAGGTACATAGCCACTCGCAAACGCAACTACCCCTATCAACCATAACGAAAGCCATACCCGCTTTTGACGTAATTGAAATCGACAGAGGGCGAGCGCTTGGGTAAAACTATTTTTCATCGTTCTACCCCCATTCACCAGTTTGATAGTGACGCATAAATAATTCTTCTAATGTTGGCGGCAAGATTTCTAACTTTTGTACCTGATAATGGCTTAATTCTTGTAGCAACTCATTCAAAGCCGACTGATCAATGGAAAAAGTGGCTTGATTGACACCGGTTGGCGTCCAATCGTGAACAAAGGCCGCCGTTTTCAAAACGGAAATGTTTTCTTTTAGCGCAAGCTGAACCGTACTGCGCGTTAGATGCCGTAATTGGGCTAAAGTCCCACTCTCGACCACCCGTCCTCCTTGAATAATAACCACTCGATCTGCCAAACGTTCCACTTCACTTAAAATATGCGAAGAAAGCAACACCGCTTTTTGTTCTGCTTTAAGGCGCGCTACCTCGTCTTGAAAGACCCTTTCCATCAGAGGATCTAAGCCACTTGTTGGTTCATCTAAAATATAAAGTTCACAATCGACGGCTAAGGCGGCAATTAAGCCTACTTTTTGGCGATTCCCCTTTGAGTAGCTCTTCACCTTTTTCGATAAATCTAACTGAAATTTTTGGACTAATTCCGCTTTTTTGGCTTGATTTCCCTTACCATGCAACTTCATCAATAAGTCAATCGTCTGCCCACCGGTTAAATTTTCCCATAGGGCTAAATCGCCCGGAACATACGCCACCGCTTGATGAATCAACAAAGCCTCTTGCCAACTATCCTTGCCAAATACTTCTACCAATCCCCCACTTCTTTTTAGCAGTCCTAACATAATCCGAATTGTTGTAGACTTTCCTGCACCATTGGGGCCAATAAAGCCAACAACTTCACCGGGATAAACTTCAAAGCTTACATCCTTTAAGGCGGTAGTATTCCCAAATTTTTTAGTCAACTGTTCAATTTTTACAATTGGTTCCATCTGTTCCACCTTCTTTATAACTAAAAGACAATTTTAGTCTCAAAATAAGCTGTCTAGCAGTAAATGTCAACATTATAATTAGTAGCTACAACCCCTTTTCTCGTCCGTCTAAAATTCTCCCCTCGCTCTGCCAACCATGCTCAGCGATGCTTGATGCTTGGTTCGCTTCTCATATTCCCTCCACTAATTGATTCTTCATCATGAAATCACCCTCAGAGTTGTATTATCAGCTCTGAGGGCACCATTATTATTGTGTAGTTTTTCTTTTCCAGTTAAAGCGGTGGTTCATCCCAATCTAACTCCCCACCAAAAAATCTGCTGGTACAAATCTTCCTAGTCGTCATCTTGGTACTGGACTTGCAATTCAGCTAACATTACCGCCAGTTGCGGATCCTTTTTAGCCAGCTTTTCTTGTTGCTTTCACAAAGTTACCAAACGGACCCGCCGCCATTGAAGCCCGCCTGCGCGCGGCCCACTGGCCCTTTGCGACCACCGGCGAGCAAATTGTCACCACCGACCCGAATGGTAGCCAGGTCACCATCCAAGCCCAATGATTAACGTTTTGCCGGGTCAACCCCGAAAAAGTTGGCGTTTTTCTCCCCTTTTTACCGCGATTATGTTAAAATCCAACTATCAAACAGCCTAGTTACTTTAAAATTGTTCGGTTTTTCCGAACGTTATTTGGGAGGAACACCACTAATTATGAATCCTGACATTGAAAAAATCTTGTACGACCAAGCCCAAGTCGAAGCCCGGATCGATGCCCTGGCGGAAACGTTAACCCAGCGCTACCAAGACCAATTCCCGGTCGTCGTGCCGGTAATGACCGGAGCGATGATCTTTGCCTCGCTCCTACTCCAACGGCTGGATTTCAAACTGAACATTGACTACGTCGACGTCTCCAGTTATGAAGACAACGCCGAATCTTCGGGCCGGGTCCGCTTGTTGCGGGACCTCTCCCACGACGTGACCGACCGGCCGGTCTTGATCGTCGAAGACATCATCGATACCGGCTACACCCTCAAATTCCTGGACCAACTCTTTGCCAGCCGGGGCGCCAAGAGCATTGCCACTTGCGCCCTCTTGGATAAACCCAGCCGCCGGGAAGTGGCAGTGGACGCCGCTTATATCGGCTTTGAAGTCCCGAATGAATTCATTGTCGGCTACGGGCTGGATTACAACGGTCTGTATCGCAACCTCCCCTACATCGGCGTCTTAAAGCGGTCGATTTACGAATAGAATAAACTTAGCTTTTCGACTAAAACTTAGAAAACAACAACAAAAAGCGCTAGAAATCACCGTTTCAGTCACGTGGTTTCTAACGCTTTTTAATTTTTAAGCCTTTTTTCCAGCCGCTGTTTCAATTATTTAGTAAGTTAGACGTCGTATTGTACGACCCGTTGGGCTGCGGCGATAAATTCACTGATGTTAGCAATTTTATCCGGATCGTATTCGACCACCCCAATTGAAATTTGGATCTCATACTCCCCGAGTTCCTCATCCGCTTGAAGCAACTCTGTAACGCGTTGCTTAATTCGATCCATTGCACGCATGGCGCCCTCATAATCGGCAAAGAGCAGCACTGCCCACTGGGGAGTACCCCCAATTCCTTCGAGGCTATAGACAATATCATTATTGCGAAAGCCATCCGCCAAGATTTTTGACAAGCGTTTCACCAGGTGGTGTTGTTGCTCGGTCGTCAGCAAGTTCATAATTTGGCGAAAATAACGAATCGAAATGATCCCAGTCGCCACCGGAATTGCAAAGCGCTTATGAGTTTCAATAAAGACTTCCGCATCCTGCCGGTAGGAACGCATCGTCCGCAAATCCGTTTCGCTGTTATAACCAAGGCTACGTGCATTAGCTTCCTTTAACCGCTGATTTTCATCTTGCAAGTCGCGCAAGTTGTTGGTCATTAAATGTATCAAAACCGACCATAGCAAGGGCAAAAAAAGCCACCCAATTAACCACAAGTTGAGTTCTTGTCCTAACACTACGTCCGCGTATAACACATAACTCCCCTGAACAAAGATAAACAGCAAATTAAAAATCAACCCGGCCAACAAGCCCACAAAATAAGTGACCAGCACTAAAAAACAAGTAATCGCCAGAAATACGCAGTTTAAAATCATCAGATTAGCTGAAATCCCCACGAAGATGGCTGTCATGATTGAACAAGCTAATAACAAGATGATGTAAATATCAGCACTTAAACTATAGTTTTTATCGTTGCTCATCCTTTTTACCCTTTCTCAGCAAATTGTTTTTCCACAAAATCATAAAAATCGCTGCGACTAGCAAAGCCATAAACAAGCTGGCAATCACTAGGTAGCCGATCAACTTGGTGTTTTTGCGAATGGTTTGTTTCAGTGCCACGTGCTTGTTTAGCGTCGCGTGCTTTTTAAACCGGTAATTGTAGATATTATTGTCTTGATCAACCACAATCGTATCCCCACCATGCTCAACGATCGTCTTTTGGTAATTGATTTGGGTTGAAGCCAAGTAAACATCCTTCGGTGTCATCCCCGTGACGACCAATAGTCCTCGTTTGGGATTGTAGGGGGAGCGCAAAAGCTGGGCCGTGCCAATTGTCTTCCCGTAGTCTGATTCAATACTTAATTTTTCGTTTGAAATAAAGTGGGTGAACCGCGCATTAAAGCGGAAATACAATTGATCATTCAAGCGCTTGATCATTGCATTTTGTCCCGGGGTTCCCAGAACAATCACATTACTGTTCTTCAAGGTCGTGTGATCAGGTTGGTGTTGATAAAATTTAATTTGGCCCGTATTGCTCTTGGTATAAATCCCGATCAAATTAAAAAGATTGGACAAGGCTTCAAAATCATCAGTAGTCATGGTTTGGGGTCTGACCACTGCTAAATGATCGTAGGTATTATTTTTAATGAACAGACTCGGGTAATTGGAAAAAAGCAGCGTGTTCTTTTCCATCGCATGAACAAAGATTTTGGAAGTCGGATTAATCGCCGCCCACGGACTCTCGGTATTGTCTGATTTGGTAATTTGGCGTGGCTCGAGGTCAAAGGCGACCCGCACGGAAAAACCACTGCCGATCTTCAGGTTAGCAGGCAGCTTAAAGGTCAGCTCATCATTATCGGCCCGCTCGGCCCTTAACTTGTAGCTGCCAATGTTGCGATTATTGATGTAGACCGTTACCAATGAATTATTAAAGTTCAAGTTTTTGGCGTACTTCAGGCTTAACCGGACCTTGCTGCCATAGGCATTGCTTTGACTGGCTGGTAAAGCAACAAAGAAGGTTTCTTCATGGTGACCGCTCCCGCTTAGGGTTACCCCTTGGGTAGTCAACTGGCGACTGCCATCATAGTGTAAACTGGACATATAAGTCGCTGTCTTGGCACTTACGTATTTTACCGGCTTTTTGGTCTCGGTCATCAACTCCGTATTCGCCATAAAGCGAGTCGCTTTTTGCAACATTTGATCATCCAGGGCCGTAATGATCAAGGTGTACTTATCTTTGGCATACACTAATTTCAGCCCGCCCCGGTGCTTTAATTTGGCGACTGAAAATTCGTGTTGGTAGCGTTTAGGAAGATGATCATACGTAGCAATTACGACCCGGTACGGAGCGGCTTTGACCCGCCCATCATTATCGGGCAAGATCCGAACTTGGTCCGTGTCCGTTGCAATTGTCCTGGTGACACCGGTCAAAGCATAGGTTGCAGCGGCCAATTCACCATCACTAGGCTGCTTGGGCACGGCAATGACCGATTGCCCAAAGGAAATAGTGTCAGCCCCGGAAAAGTGATTATAAAAGGACTTTAAATTGTAGTCAGGCTGCTTTAAATTGTATTGAAAATTAACGTTTGAGGCTTGATAAAGGGTCAACCAGTTCGCCGGCGTTTGCACGCTAACAGCGCTTTTGCCCGCCTTATTTAAAATTTGGCCGTAAATTTTGAGATTGTTGGACCCCTTGATCAAATTAAGCGGAATGTCAATTGTCTTGGTTTGCACCCCATCCTTTACTTCAGGCCGAAAGGAATAAAATTTTACCCCATTAATGGCCACCGTAATATCTGACGTTTGATCGTCAGCAATTTGTGAAACCTGGTAACTTAAATTCAGCGAAGCCTTCTTCACGTCCCAATAATCAATTTTGGTAAAATATGTGTTGGCCGCGACCGACTTTCCCGATAAGGTTTGCGTGGTATTTTGAAAGGGCTGTGTATAGCTCTTTAAATCATCAGCGTTAGCTTGCCCGCCCCACGCACTCAGCAAGCCAAACGTGGTTAATATCATAATCAGTAATTTCTTCACTATTCATACCTCTGTGTCTTATACCATTTTGCTTTTTTATGAAAAATTTGTTCCTGCAGATACATCAGCATCCCGTAAAAGGCCACGGCCAACCACATTTGACTGTAGACCAAGTACATCACCACGATCAGCAACAGGTTTGATAGCGTCATTTCCCCTTTTTCCGTGGTGATCGTAATAAAAGTTCCTAGAACAAATAAAACAATCGCAAAAAACCACAGCCAATTACTAAAACCATTGATCGACGTATGGAGCAAGCCCGAGACCGACAGGATAAAGACGGTATCGGAAATTACCAATGACGTCATCAATAAAAAGTAGATTGACAAAAAATACATTAAGTCAAATCGAATGGCCTTACTCTTGGGATCGCCCAGCAATTTCAGATTCTTTAAAATTACGTAGATGTTTCCCTTCACCCACCTGGTTCGTTGATGAAACCAGACTAGCAACGTTTGAGGTTCTTGTTCCCAAGTCACCGCAGCCGGTTGGAAATTAATATGATAGCCCATCAAATACGTCCGAAAACTGATTTCCGTGTCCTCGGCCAAGGCTTTCACGTCCCAACCACCAATTTTTTCCAGTAAACTGCGACGAATCACAAAATTGGTGCCGGGAATCGTGCAAAGATTAAACAACTGCTTGCGCCCAGCCTGGGCCATCCATTGGAAAGAGAGGGTTTCGATGTTGATAAAGCGGGTTAACAAGGTCGCATTTTTGTTCCGCGTCCTAAATTTACCAATTACCGCTCCCGCTTTGGGATCGGCCAACAATTCAGCTACTAAAATCCGTAACGCCGGTTTTTCCGGGGTGTTGTCAGCATCATACACTGCAATGACTGACCCCTTCGCTGCTTGCAGCCCAATGTTTAAGGCGTTGGACTTCCCCTTTCCCCCGTTTGTTTGGTCCGTATTGATTACGGTTAACTGGCGGTTAGGGTCCTTGGCTTGAAGCTCGGCCAATAGTGCCGCCGAATTATCCGAAGAATTATCATTAATGACGATAATTTCGTAGCGCTCAGGTGGATAATCCAAGGCTAGCAATGCCCTGACGGTCCTCACAATCACAATTCCTTCGTTATGCGCCGGCACCAGGATGCTGACAAATGGCGGGACGGCAGGTAAGTGGGCGTGGACTTTCATCGTGAGGTATTTTACGTACCCCGCAAAGATCAATACGACGTTTACCGCTAAAATGGTCCAAATCGAAAAAATGCTGATAAATAACAATAAATCGACTAGTGACAATTTTCTTCCTACTTTCTCTTAAACTTTGCCCAATAAGCTTTGCGCCCTAGATAAATCAAGACCCCAAAGCCCAGCAAGGTTACCAAAATAAAGGCCATTAAGAACTTACCTTGATAGAATAAAATCAAGTTCAAACCAGTTTCGTGAGCCTGAGACCGTGCCGAATGCTTTGGTACCGGCGCGGCATCGCTGATATTTTGTGGCTCCCCGTTTACAAAATAGGTCCCCGCATGATAGGTCAATTTCAGCTTAGCAAAAGTCATGGTTCTGGTCTTTGTCTCGGTCGCTGGGTTTTCCCAGTCTAAATTGGCATTTAAAACGCTCTTTTTCACCTGGCGCAACTCCGCTTGGGTCCGGGGGAGTTTAACGTTTAAGGCAATTGGCACCGCATAGGATTGTGCCGCTTTGGTTAAAGCGACCGTGGTCTTTGCTTTGGCTAACCCATTTAACGACATGACATAATAAGCCCGGTCAAAGGATCGACTGAAATTCGTGCGCTGCACCTGCGGGTAAGTCTTCGGGTTGGGCAACAATAACACATTGGTCGCGGCCTTTAGCCCCACCTTGCCCAAAACTCGGTCTTGATTCCAATGGTTGGGAGCGGCTAACCCAGTTGGGTAGACCCCACTTTTAACCATTAACTGCAGGCGCTCACTCATCGTCGCCCTTAAATTAGCCGCGGTAATTTCTTTTCCCGTGTATGAATACAAGTACGGTACGCGCATAAAGACCAGGCCGTTTTTTAGCTCCGCCAGTCGCAACGCATACATATATTTCTGGTAAGCAAACTGATTGGTGTTAGTCTCCACGTTAGTTGCGCTAAGAGCAAACGGAATATTATTGCGGTCCAATGCCGTCACCAATTGATTAAGGTAGTGCAAGTTACTGGTTGGGGTCACATTATTGATTACCAACAGCGGCCGGTTTTCGGCTTGTGGATTAAAGAGGTCCGCCAACAACTTTGCCTCACAGCTCACTGCCAAGCCATTTGTGCGCCAAAACGGCAAGAAGGCATTTTGCCCCACCTTCACGCCGTAGGGCAGGATCTTTTGCTGCCCTACGTTTTGGGTATTTAATTGCCCATATTCATCACGCTGCGCCCCACCGGCTAAGTATTCCATCCGATCGGTATAGGGCAACTGTTCGGTAATTTTATGTGTCGTTAGGGTCAATTGCTGCCGAATCAGCATTCCCTTTTTAGCGTGGAGGTCAGCTAATTCATTGGCCTGTAAATTCGGTCCAATGTGCAGCTTGACACCACTAAAGTGCGCCCGATCAGTATTAAACCGCGGATTGCTTAACCCGGCGGCTGGCCAATTAATCAAAGTGACTACCCCGCGGTAAGCCGCATCATTCAGCTCCCCTTGCCGGTAATTGGCAAGCCGGACAGTCTTAACCGCTAAACCATCCGCTGTCAACATTCGTTGCACGGAATCGATCGTCTTGGTACCGTCATAATAAACATTGGCACTGTCATAGACCAATAACACTGGTCGCTGATCAGCCGCGTGCACCACCGGTTGGCACAGCAAGCTGACTACAATCGCCACCCATATCGATAACCATCGTTTTCTCACTGTTGTTCCTCCCTTGCCGGATGCCAAAAATTATGATGCAAGACATCTGCAATGATTTGTAAAAACATCAGGTTCAATGCTAAAGGCACAATCAATAAGTGCTTAGCCAAGTCGGCATCCCCATCACCAACCACCGCGGTAATAAAGGTTCCAATAATCATGGTGGCATAGCCAATCATCATGAAGGCCTTAATGGCCGCTTCCGTTTCGTTGCTTTTAATTCCAATGACAAAAATGATGGTATAGATGATCGCCAAGACCACGCATAAGGTCAAATAAAACGCAAACTTCTTCGGAAAAAACGCCTTCATGATGGCACCGAATAGTGTAAAGTATTGTACTTGCTGGTGCGGCTTGGCCCCGGAGTCCTTCGTAAAGTCCCCAACCGCCTTAATCTGCACCAAATAACCGTCCCGGGCAGCCACATCTAACATCTCGTCAAATTGTTGGTGATGTGTTAAGTAGTACTTTAAAATCCAAGCAAAATTATACTGGGGGATAAAATCTGCTGTAATATTCTTGGACTTGACGGAAGTGGCAGCGTACGTTTGGGTGTAAATATCCCCCTTAAGCAAACCGTATTGGCGCGAAAGCCCACCTTTTTCCAACGAATTACCTGGATCAGCTTCCTTTAGCAAGACCCCTCGCGTCATTGACTGGTAACTGTTAATGTTGCTGAATTGATCAGTAATCATAACGTAAGTTGCCAGTCCGGTCCCTAGTAAAGCCAAACAAATCAACGGGGCAACCCAACGCGCCAATTTATCGCGATACACAAAACCCAGGCCGACAGTCACGACCACTAAGCTCAAAGCCAACGGGGCATTTTGCTGCTTAACCGTAATCAAGGCCACGGCCGCCAAAAAGTACCCCACCAGCAAGCTCCACCGGCGGGTAAATTGTTTTTTCATTATCAACAATAAGGTAGCCGTAATGTACATCATGGCAATAATCATTACTGATTCGGCAAAGAACGAGTTAAAATACAGCGTCAATGATGAATCTGCAAAAACAAAGACCACGAGCAAGGCGATGACATAATCAACCAGTTGCCGCTTGGTACGGTCCGTCAAGGCCAAAGTGAGTAAATAGATCCCTCCCAGGTAAAAGCCATAATAAACCAGTCCCATAAAGCGAAGATCAAAAACCGTCCGGCTGTAAAACAATTTATTGAGCCCGATCGCCATTTTGACAAACAGCCCTTGGGACGAAAACAGCATTGCAACGTGCTCGTTATAGTACTGAAATAAGCCATAGTGTTGGGTTAGATAAGTGGTATACTGATAATTTTTCGGATCTAAGGGGTAGATCCCGTTAATATAGATCACCCGGGCAAAGTCACCGTTATCAGCATAGCCATTAATGGGGGTAATGAATAATAAATACCCTACTATCGCTGCCGCTAACAGGCAGGCTAGTAGGGGTGGCGAAACTCTTCGTCTCAATTGTTCGATCATTTTTCACATTCCTATTGATTCAAGGCGACTAACGCCGTTAGTTCATTAAATGAATATACTTGTTTGGTTTGCGGATCACCAAAGCTTCCATAAAGTGGAGAATTTTGATCAGTTACTTGCATTGTCAACAAAACTTTTTCGGCCGCGGTGCTTAATTGTTGATCGTGCACCGTTTGACCGATCATCAACGCCAAGGCATAGTTGGCGGCCGCAGTATCATGATTTTTAGCTTGCCCCGTCAACGAGTACGCATTATACAACGTTTGAGTTGCCACCCGTTGCTTAAGCCAGTTCAAACTGTCCGATGGTAATTTTCCCACTTCCGCTAGGTGCAAAAAAGTAATCAGCAACTGGGGGGTAACCAATTGCGCTTGGCTGTAGTGACCAGTTTTCAACTGGTAGCTTTGGTAATACAATGGCACACGATGACTGATTTTCCCCGCCGTCACAACTCGTACGGCTTTTCGGTAACTCTTTTGATCCAACCGCCGTAAAACCGCCAGATCCTGGTAGCATAAAGTCACCGTCTGATTATGGCTATGAGTCGTTAAACTATACATATCCGTCAGCAACCCCGCTTGCTTGACTTGACTGCTCAAGCCTTGGTACAAGCGCTTAATCTCCGTTTGGTACTTCGTAGTGTGATTGATATCATCGTACTTGAGCAATGCCGCAATAATCCGCAAATCATCGATCGTAGCATTGACTTGGTACTTCCTCGGATGATGCGGATCAAAGCGATACAAAAAGACTGATTGCCGGTAAAAGGTCCGCTTGGTCTGCTTATAGAAAGCTTGAAACTTACGCTTTTGCTTTGTCTGCGCCAAGTATTGTAAATAATAGCCAGCAGATTCACTTAAATACTGATGCCCGGTAGCTACCGAATCATCGGCATTGCTAGTGGCCAAGTAATTAGTATAAATCCCATCTTTACCGGTCATTTTGTGCTCAATGAATTGAACCAAAGCCTGGTTGGAGTTAACTGAAGCAGCCACTGCTGGAATTGCAACGTTAATCAGCAGCAGACCGCTCAACATCAGCAACAGACCGCGCCAAAATTTTCGCACACCTTACACTTCCTTTGCTGTAATTTTTCCGCAATTATCCCCACCGGCCAGCCCGGGCTCCGTGAAGTATTAAACCTGAAGCGGTGCTGACTGCTTCCTTCACAATTCTTTCATAAGCAGTACTTATTCAGTGTACAAAAAAAGCGGCTGCCTGAGCAACCGCTAACTCTTATTTCTTCTTGCGACGGGCCTTACGCAAGGCCTTCAGCCGCTTTTGCTTGTTCTTTTTCATTTGCCGGGCCATTTGGTTCATCGCCATTTGGCCCATCTTGCCGCCGGGCATTTGGCCGCCCATCATGTTTTGCAACCCGCTGAAGTTCCCGTTGGTGACCTGCTTCATCATCTTGCGCATCTGATTGAATTGCTTAATCATGCGGTTGACTTCAACAATTGGTCGCCCGGCCCCGGCGGCTAAGCGCCGGCGCCGACTTGGGTTCATCAGATCTGGATTCTCCCGTTCAGCCGGCGTCATCGAGAGGATGATCGCTTTGATGTGGGCAAACTGCTTGGGATCCAGGTTCACATTTTGCAAGGCGGGGTTGTTAGCCATCCCCGGAATCATCTTCAAGAGGTTTTCCATCGGCCCCATCTTGGTCAGTTGGTCCATCTGGGCTAAAAAGTCATTGTAGTCGAAGGTGTTTTCCCGCATCTTCTCCATCGTGGCCTGGGCTTGTTCCTCATCGAAATTCTTTTGCGCCTTTTCGATCAGGGAAAGCATGTCCCCCATCCCGAGGATCCGCGAAGCCATCCGGTCGGGGTGAAAGACATCAAGATCTTCCATCTTTTCCCCTTCCCCGACAAACTTAATCGGCTTACCAGTCACGGCCCGAATCGACATGGCAGCCCCACCCCGGGTGTCACCATCTAACTTGGTCAGAACCACCCCGGTAATGTCGAGCTTATCATTGAACCCTTCGGCGGTATTGACCGCGTTTTGCCCGGTCATCGCGTCGACGACCAGCAGAATTTCATTCGGGTTGGTCAAGGCTTTGATTTGGGCCAGTTCGTCCATCAGCTTTTCATCGATTTGCAGCCGCCCGGCCGTATCGATTAAAACGTAATCATTGTGGTTGGCCGCCGCTTGGGCCATCCCGTCCTTAACAATTTGGACTGGATCAACATCGGTGCCTTCTTCAAAGACCGGCACGTCAATTGTCGCCGCCACTTGTTGCAATTGCGTAATTGCGGCGGGCCGGTACACGTCGGCGGCAATCATCAACGGCCGCGCGTTTTCTTCGTCCTTTAACTTCTTCGCCAGCTTCCCCGCTGTGGTCGTCTTCCCGGCCCCTTGGAGCCCGACCATCATGATGACGGTCGGAATGTGGGGTGCCTTAGCCAGGGGCGTCGCCGTTTCCCCCATCATTTGGGTCAACTCTTCGTTAACAATCTTGACGATTTGTTGGGCGGGGTTCAAGCCCTTTAAGACTTCGGCCCCCGTGGCCTTTTCCCGGACCTTCTTGACGAAGTCCTTGACAACGGCAAAATTGACGTCGGCTTCCAGGAGGGCCAAGCGAATTTCGCGCATCGTTTCACGCAGGTCGGCCTCCGTCACCTTCGGCTTCTTGCGCAGTTTTTCCATCGCCTTTTGGAGGCGTTCGGTTAATCCTTCAAATGCCATTTGAGTTACTCCTCTTCTAAGGTTTCCATCTGAGCGACCAGCGCATTGAGCTGCTCGTCAGCGGGGTAGTGGGTCTTAACGTAGGCTTGGAGGGCATCAAATTGCCGGTTGCGGGCTTGATAATCCGCCAGCAGACCCAACTTTGCTTCATAGGCGGCCAGAATTTTTTCCGTCCGCTTGATATTATCATAAACTGCTTGGCGCGAAACCCCAAATTCTTCGGCAATTTCGCCCAGCGAGTAGTCATCGACGTAATAGAGTTCCAAATAATCATTCTGCTTTTTCGTCAGCAGGGGTTGATAAAACGCAAAGAGGGCGTTAACCCGTTCATTTTTTTCCAACTCCATTTTCCGACCACCCTTTCTGCCCGGTTGTTCCGAACTACTTAGTCGTGACCAAGCCCTTAAACAAGCCGTAGACAAATTCCGCGGGATCAAAGACTTGCAAGTCATCAACCTTTTCTCCTAAGCCCACGTACTTGACCGGCAGGTGCAATTCATTGCGAATTGCCAAAACGATCCCCCCGCGGGCCGTCCCGTCCAGTTTGGTCAGGACAATCCCGGTCACATCCGTGCTTTCCTTAAAGAGCTTGGCTTGGTTTAAGGCGTTTTGCCCCGTCGTGGAATCCAAGACCAGCAGCACTTCATGCGGCGCGGCCGGAATTTCGCGGGTCAAAATCTTCTTCATCTTGGCCAATTCGTTCATCAAGTTGACCTTGTTTTGCAGCCGGCCGGCCGTATCGACCAGCAAGATATCATAGTTGGCTTCCTTGGCCCGCTTCACGCCGTCAAAGACCACGGCGGCCGGATCGCCCTTTTCGGGTCCGGTCACAATGTCGACGCCATCGCGTTCGGCCCACACGGCCAGCTGTTCAGTGGCCCCAGCCCGGAAGGTATCGGCGGCCACTAAGAGGACCTTCTTGCCGTCTTGCTTGAAGGCGGCCGCCATCTTCCCGATCGTGGTCGTCTTCCCGGCCCCATTGACCCCGACAAACATGATCACCGTCGGTCCTTCTGGCGCCATTTGCAGGCCGGTTTGCTCATCTTGGCCCGCCGCTTCGTACAGTTCCACCATCTTTTCGATGATCACGTTAGAAACGTCCTGTTTGGTCTTGGCGTTTTGCAACTTCACTTCTTCGCGCAGGGCATCTGAGAGTTGTTGGGTCATTTCAAAGCCCACGTCCGATTCAATCAGCAAGTCTTCCAAGTCTTCAAAGAAATCTTCGTCGACGTGCCGGAAATTAGCCAAGAACTTGTTCAACCGCGCTCCAAACCCAGACCGCGACTTGGCCAACCCCTTTTCATATTTGTCATCAGCCGGTTCTGCCGCCGGGGCAGGCTCAGTGGACGCGGAAGGCTCTTCGGTTGCTGCTGCTTCATCCGCGCTTTTTGGAGCCGGGGCCGCGGAGCTTTCCGCCGCTCCTGACTCAATCCCAACTTCGGCTGGTTCCGGTTTAACGGCCGCGCTTGCGGCCGCCGGCGTGGTATCGCTGGCATCAGCAGTGGCACTGGCCGTCGGCTCCTCATTGACCGGCGCGGCCGATGTCACGATTTCCGGGGCTGGAACCTGCGCCGTTGCCTTAGGCGTTGCGGCAGGTTCTTCCGGTCCATCATCCTCCGCCGCCGGTTGGGGTTCAGCCGACTCAGAGGCTGATTCAGCCACCGGTTGCGGTTCGTCGGCCTCCACCGGCGCAGGTGCTGACGACTCGCTGACAGCCTCACTGACCGGATTGGCACTGCTAGTGGGTGTTGGAGCACCACTTTGTTCACTTTCCTCACTGGTTGGCGCTGCGACTGGTTGTTCCGGCTCGGCTGGTTGCTTCTTCCGCCGGAAAATATCAAATAATCCCATCTTCTCACTTCCTTACTTTGTTTGGGCGGCCTTGAGGGTTTGATCAACGTTGACGGTAATCACCTTGGAGACCCCTGAATCTTGCATCGTGACCCCGTATAAGACATCGGCGTTCACCATCGTCCCCTTCCGGTGGGTAATCACGATAAACTGCGGCCCCTGGTTGCCAAAACGGTCCAAATAAGTGGCAAACCGATCCACGTTGACGTCATCAAGGGCCGCTTCGGGTTCATCCAAGATGGCAAAGGGAACCGGATGAACTTTGAGGACGGCAAACAACAGGGCCAGGGCCGTCAACGCTTTTTCTCCCCCGGACAACAGGCTCAACTGCTGATTCTTTTTCCCCGGTGGTTGCGCGTAAATATCGACCCCCGTTTCCAACAGATCATGTGGTTCGGTCAAAATCAATTTGGCCTGGCCCCCGGCAAAGACCTGCTTAAACGTCGTAGCAAAGGCCGTTGAAAGCTGCTGGAAGGTTTGGTTGAAGCGCCGCTTAACCTCTTGGTCCATCTTGGCCATCGTTTGTTTCAATTGGTCTTCGGCTTCCAAGAGGTCAGTTTGTTGGGCCGCTAAGAAATCATAGCGTTCCTTGACCGTTTCGTACTCACCGATTGCGGCCACATTGACTTCCCCCAGCTCTTCAATTCCGCGGTGCAACAGCTTGATTTGCCGCTGCAATTCTTCATCCGGTAAATCAACGACTTGCGCTTTGGCCGCAGCCAGGGTGGTGTGGTATTGCTCACTCAGGTGGTTTTCTCCTTGGTCAATCGTCTGTTCACACGCCAACCGCTGCTCATTGATGCGGGTCAAGTCATCGTAAGCCACCCGCATCAAACCTTGCAGCCGGTCACTTTCGGTTGTCGCGTCGCCGAGGGTTTGTTCCAGCTTCTCCAGTTGATCATTTAATTCGGTGACCTGCGTTTGGGCTGCCGTCAACTCCGCTTGTAAGCTTTGGATTTGCGCTGCTGAAGCCGTTGGGGTCGCCGTTAACCGTTCCTTGGCCGCCGCTAACTGCTCGTTGAGCGCTTGGGCGGTACTTTGTAAACGGGCCAATTCAGCTTGCCGCTCCGCCACGGCGGCCTGGGCTTGGTGCAACCGTTCGGTTTCCACGGCCAGTGCTTGTTGGGCCTGGTGCCGCGCTTCTGCTTGATCAGCGGATTGGCTGGTCAATTGCGTTAGGGCCGCTTGTTTAGCCGCTAATTCCGCTTTCGTCTGGTCCAGTTCGGTTTCCAACTGGTCTGCCGCCGCTTGGGCCGCTTGGACTTGGTCTTCGTACTGACTGTGCTGGGAATCTTGCTGGCTGGTTTGCAATTGCAAGGCCGCAATCTGACGTTGCAGATCCTGCACTTCGCTCGTGACTTGCTGCAAGTGATCCCGTTGCTCACTTAACCTTGCCTGGAGGGTCGTTAATTCCTCAGTCGCAGTTTGCCCCGCAGCTTGCAGGGCTTGCCGTTTTTGTTGCCAAGTTTGCACCGCCTGTTCCGCTTGCTGACTGGCTGTAGTCGCTTGTTGGACGGCCGCTTCAAATTCTTGCTGCCGCTTTTTTTGCGTCAACAAACCAACCCGCTGCTGCTTGGTCTTCCCCCCGGTCATCGCCCCACTGGCGTTGATTAATTCCCCGTTGAGGGTCACGACCCGGAGTTGGTGCCGGCCTAAGCGGGCAATTTCCGTAGCGTGATCCAAATTGTCGGCCACCACGGTGGTCGCCAATAACTGGTCAACAACTGGTTGGTAGCGGGCCTCAAACTGCACCAGATCCACTGCCTTGCCTAACAGCCCCGGGTGGTTAGCTACTGCTGCATAGGCGGCCGGAACCCGCCCGTCGCGCAAACTGTCCAGCGGCAAAATGGTCACCCGGCCCCCGCGGGTGCGGGTCAGGTAGTTAATAATCTGCTTCCCACTGGCTTGACTGTCAACGACCAGGTGTTGCAACTGGCCACCCAGGACCGTTTCCAACGCCAGGGTGTACTCCTTGGGCACCGTCAGTAATTCTCCCACGGCCCCAAACAGACCCGGAAAAGATTGCCGTTGGCGTAAGACATTTTGCACCCCGTAGAAGTAACCGGTATAATCCGCGGCCATCGCCTGGTAATTTTTCAAGCGGGCTTGCTGCGATTGCAAGGTCCCCAGCGCTTGGTACCATTGCTTTTGAGCCGTTTCATACTGCCCTTGGGTTGTTGTTAATTGAGCTTGTAAATCCTGGAGCTGGCCTTGTTTGGCCGTCACTTGCGCCCCCGTCGCTTCCACCGCCGTCTGGGCCGTTGTTAAAGCCGCTTGGCGCGCCTGCAATTGCTCCTGGCGCTGGGCCAAATCGGCGGCGACTTGATCGGCTTGACTTTGGCCCCGCGATTGACTCTGCTTTAAAAAGGTTTGTTGATTGTGCAAGGTCGTCAAACTTTGCAGCTGCTCCACTTGTTGGGCCCGCAAGGCCTCGATTTCTGCCGCCAATTTTGCTTGCTGGTCGGGCGCTTGGGCCGCTTGCAAGGCCGCTAACTGCTCTTTAGCAGCTTGCACGCGGCTTTCATGCTGGCCTTGCGTCTGCTGAGCTGCTTCCACCGCCCTTTGCGCGGCTGCCAACTTGGTCGTTGTCTCGGCTTGTTGCTCCGTCAAGCGGGTGACTTCGGCGGTTAGTTGTTCTTGGCGCACTTGCGCGACCGATTGATCGTTATTTAACTGCCCGATTTCTTGCGTTAACCGTAAAATCGTGGCTTGCTGTTGGTCCTTCGAGTGCAGTAATTTTTGCCGCTGACTTTGTAACTGCCCCGCTTGCGCGTTCGCCGCGTGCACCCGGGCTTCATAATCCGCCGCCAACTTCTCGGCCTGCTGTTTTTGCGTCAAAATCGTGGTCAACCGTTCGTTTGCCGCCTCAACTGCGCGGACCGTCGCGGTTTGGTCCAAACGATCCAAGCGCTGCTTTTGGGCCACGTAATCCTGCGCTAGCGCCCGCTGTTCTTCCAAGGGACCTAAGCGTTGTTGCAGTTCATAGATAATGTCGTTGACCCGGTTTAAATTGTCATTGGTTTCTGCTAACCGGCGCTGCGCCGTTTCCTTATCCGCCTTATACTTACCGACCCCGGCAACGGCTTCAATCATCTTGCGGCGGTCCTGGGGCTTACCGTTAAAGATTTCCGCCACCCGACCTTGGGAAATCACCGCAAACGATTCTTTCCCAATCCCGGAGTCAATGAACAGGTTAACGATGTCTTTTAACCGCACGCTTTGCCCGTTCAACAAGTATTCACTGTCGCCCGAGCGAAACAGCTTCCGGCAGACGGTTACCTCGGTATAAGGGGTGTTTAAATAATGATCGCTGTTATCCAGGGTCAACTTTACCAACGCCCGGTTCAACGGGGCGCGATCAGTCGCCCCATTAAAAATGACGTCGACCATCTTATCCCCCCGCAAGGTCTTAGCGGATTGCTCCCCCATCACCCAGCGGATCGCTTCAATAATGTTGCTCTTACCACTTCCGTTGGGACCGATAATCCCGGTGACCCCGGTTTGGAAGTTGATGACCGTCTTTTCCGCAAAGGACTTAAAGCCATCAATCTCTAATGATACCAGTCGCATGCCAATCCCCTACTTTTTCGTGTGTCGTAATGCTTCTAAGGCCACTTGGGCGGCGGCCATTTCCGCGTGTTTCTTTGAAGAACCCGTCCCCTGGCCAATTACCTGACCATTGGCACTTACGTTGACCGTAAAAATCGGTTCGTTTTCACTGCCGCTTTCCTTTAACAAGTGGTAGACGATCTTCACATCCCCATTGCGTTGCAAAAATTCTTGCAGGGTCGTCTTCGCATCCACGGCGTGATCAAACCACCCTTGGTCCAGCTTCGGGAAAATGACCCGGTGAATAAACTTTTCTACCGCGGCCCGGCCTTGATCTAGGTATAGTGCCCCGATAAAGGCTTCAAAAATATCACACAACAGGCTTGGCCGCTTCCGGGCCCCGGCCATTTCTTCCCCCCGGCCGAGCCGGATGTATTGATCAAAGTGGCATTCTAAGGCAAACTTCGAGAAGCTGTCCTCACAAACCATTGCCGCCCGCAAGCGGGTCAATTTCCCCTGCGGTAATTCCGGAAAGCGCTGGTAGATGTATTCTGAAACAAATAATTGCAGCACCGCATCCCCTAAAAATTCAATCCGTTCATAGTACTTTAAGTGTTCCTTGGGGTGCTCATTTACGTACGAAGCCTGGGTAAAAGCTTCTGCCAACAGGGCAGTGTCCTGGAAATGAATCCCAAATTCTGCTTGCAAATACGCCTGTAATTCTGAAATCATGGTTATCCTTTCCGATTTTTCCTCTGAGATAGGCCGAAGTTTTTCCACCCATCTCACAGGCCGAATCTATGGTCCTGTTAAAGTGTCAGCCGTTAGAAAAAGGCCCCGACGAAGCTCACTTCATCGCGACCCCACTAGCGCATTCTTACTTCTGGTGGGCAGCGATGTAATCTACCACTTCACCAATCGTGCTCAACTTTTCGGCTTCGCTGTCATCAATTTGGGCCCCAAAAGTATCCTCTACTTCAAGCACAAATTCAACGAAGTCAATTGAGTCCGCGTTTAAGTCTGTTTTCAAGTTTAAATCATCCGTAATCTTTGCCCGGTCAATATCAAAGTGATCCGACACAATTGCGGCAATTTGATCAAAGATTTCTTTCTTGTCCATGCTTGTCAAACCTCTTAATCTGTAATTACTAACTTCTCTATTCTATTAGTTTTCCCCCGGCTTGTCCACGGTTTGGCCATTTTCTTCTGCCGCTTGGAAGTACGCGGCCGTCTTTTGGACGACTTGCGATGTCAACATCGTTTGAATCTGGTCAATCGTTGCGACAATCGCTTTTTCATCGGCGGCCCCGTGCGCCTTCACCACCGGGGCCTTCAAGCCCAACAAGACGGCCCCACCGTAATTCGACGGCGTCATTAATTTGGCAATCTTTTTAAAGACCGGCTTTAAGAACACGTAGCCCAATTTGGCCCGCCAACCACCATTCAAAATGCCATCCTTGAGGAGGTGCAAGACCAGTTTAGCCGTCCCTTCCGTAGCCTTCAGGGCGGCGTTGGCGGTCCAACCATCCGACACCACTACGTCGGCTTTGCCATGTAATAATTCACTGGCTTCGACATTCCCCACGAAGTTTAAGCTATCATCCGCCGCTAACAGTTGGTGCACGGCTTTATGGAAGCTGTCCCCCTTGTCGGCCTCGGCCCCATTGTTCAACAAGGCGACCCGGGGATTGGCGACCCCTAACACTTGGCTGGCATAAAACCTGCCCAACTGGGCAAATTGCACCAGGTTGCGTTCCTTGGACTCGGCATTGGCCCCCGAATCCAAGTAGACAAAGCGGGTCGCCTGGGCCGCATTGGGCAGGGCGACCGGTAAAATACTGGTCAAACCGGGCCGATCAATCCCTTTGATCCGTCCCACGATAAACAGGCCGGCCGCTAAAATCGCCCCCGTATTCCCCGCGGAAAAGAAGGCATCGGCTTCGCCATTTTTCACCGCCATTGCCGCCCGCACGAGCGAAGAATCTTTTTTCCGGCGAATGGCCCGCACAGGTTCTTCGCCCATTTCAATTTCTTCGGTCGTGGGAACAATCGTGATCCGGTCTGGATTGCTTAGCTGGGCTTGGACCGCGGTTGGATCACCAAACAGCAGAAATTCTAGGTCGGGGTGTTGATCGCGGGCCCGTTCAATCCCGTTTACCACCACTTTCGGGGCGTGATCGCCACCCATCGCATCAACTGCAATTTTCATTATCAAAGCCTCCATCTTTTTTAGTCAAAGTGCGTCTGTAAGTTTTGCCGGGTTAAGTAGTGCACCAGGGGCTGATTTTCGTCTTGCTGATCCCACTGCGGTTGTTCTAATAAGTTCAACGCATCTTGGCGGGCGTATTGCATCATCTTTAAATCCGCCACTGGATCGGCCACTTTAAATTCTGGCATCCCGGACTGCTTTTTCCCGAGCAAATCGCCCGCGCCCCGCAATTCCAAATCACGTTGCGCGACCACAAAGCCATCGGTCGTCGCCACCATCGTCTCCATCCGCTTTTTACCTTCGCTGGTTTTCGGATCGGCAACCAACAAGCAGTAGGACTGGCGCCCACCCCGCCCAACGCGGCCCCGCAATTGGTGCAGCTGGGCTAGGCCAAAGCGATCCGCATCATAAATCACCATCACCGTCGCGTTCGGGTTGTCGACCCCCACTTCAATCACGGTCGTGGCGACTAGCACTTGGACCTTACCCGCCGCAAAATCAGCCATGACCGCCGCTTTTTCATCATTGCTCATCCGCCCGTGCAACAAGCCAACTTGATACTCCGGCTGAAAGTGGGCGGCCAAGTGCTCATACAGGGCCGTCGCATTTTGGACATCAAGTTTTTCGGATTCTTCAATCAGGGGACTGACCACGTATGCTTGCGCGCCCTGTTGCAATTGAGCGGTTAAAAACGAGAGCGCCGCTTCCCCCTGATCACTTTTAAGCCAAGTCGTCTTGATCGCTTTTCGCCCCGCCGGCAGTTCATCAATCACCGACACATCCATTTCACCATAAGCCGTAATGGATAGGGTCCGTGGAATCGGCGTCGCCGTCATTGCCAACACGTTGGTCTGCAGCCCTTTTTCGCGCAGCAATTTGCGTTGCTCAACCCCAAAGCGGTGTTGCTCGTCAATGATCGCCAAGCCTAAGTTGGCAAAATTGACCTTTGCTTGGATCAAGGCATGAGTCCCAATAATCAAATTACACTGGCCGGCGGCAATTTGTTTGAGCAGCTCGGTATGCTGCTTGGCGGTCAACGAGCCGGTAAGCAAGGCCACGTTAACCGGCGTATCCGCAAAAACTTCGGCCAATTTAGCAGCATGTTGGGCCGCTAAAATTTCAGTTGGTGCCATTAGCGCCGCTTGATGGCCAGTCAGGATGGTCGCATAAATCGCAATCGCGGCGACAATCGTTTTCCCACTGCCGACATCTCCTTGCAGCAGCCGATTCATCTGAAAGGGACTGCGCAAATCACGGCAAATTTCATTCACCACCCGCTTTTGTGCCGCCGTCAGCTCAAAGGGAATGGTCTTGATAAAGGCCCGCAATTCCTCGTTGTCATACCAGATTTGCAAGCCATCCGCCGTCCGGCGGGCCAAGCGCATCGATTGCAGCCGCAACTGAAACAAAAAGACCTCTTCGTAAGCCGCGGTCCGCCGGGCTGCCCTTGCTTGCTCCCCGGTGGTGGGAAAATGTAGCCATTTGATCATGGTCGGGCGGTCCAATAACTGGTAGCGTTGGCGCAACGCCACTGGGAGCAACGTTGCAATCACGTGCCGATACTGGTGAAACGCCACTTCGATCAATTGGTGCAAGGTGGCTTGCTTGACGTGCTTATTGGCCGCGTAAACTGCCCCAATCGTTTCTTCGCCTGGTTTCACCGTTAGCAACTTGGTCCCCAACACCTGTTGGCGGGCCCGCTGCCACGTGCCGACCACCGTCACATCCCCGTTCACTTGTAAATGATCCTTAAAGTACGGTTGGTTAAAAAAGATCACCTGCACCACTTGGTGGCCGGTTTGCAAGCGAAAACTCAAGCGACTTTTTCGGTAACCATACCGACTGACAACCGGGGCAGAAATCACCGTCCCGTGTAAAGTTACCTTTTGCTTATCCACCGCCACTTCTAAATTGGTGGGCGCAAAGTCATCGTAGCGGCTGGGATAATGGGTCAACAAGTCCTCGACCGTGGTAATCCCTAAGGTCGCCAGTTGCTCGGCTTTTTTATCGCCAACGCCCTTTAACGCTGTCACCGGATCTTGTAATGATTGCACACGGCCACCTCCTCAACCATATGTATCGAAAGAAGCCGGACCCAAGTGTTCACTTGCCATCCGACCCTTATTAAAAATTATTCAACCGAAATCAAGTATGGGTAAACTGGTTGATCCCCTTCATAGATTTGAACATCTAATTCATCATCTTGCGTCAGGATCTGTTCCTTCAGGGCTTCGGCGGCTTCCTTACTGCCGTCGGCCCCGTACAAAATCGTAACCACTTCACTGTCTTCATCCAGCATGGCCGCCACCATCTTTTCAGCGGCAGCTTCCACAGTCGGCGCGACAGCCACAATTTCGCCATCGACGATCCCCATGTAATCGTCCTTGTGGATCGTTTGACCGTTCAATTGGGTATCCCGCACCGCGACCGTAACTTCACCACTGGCCACGTTGCCCAACACACTTTCCATGGCTGCTTGGTTATCCGCCAGGCTGGCTTCTGGATTATATTCCAACAAAGCACTCATCGCTTGGGCAATCGTCTTGGTATGCACAATCTGAACGGGAATATCCGCCACTTGGGCCGCTTGTTCGGCGGCCATAAAGATGTTGCCGTTGTTTGGCAGGATCAAGGCTTGCTTGGCGCCGGACTGATTGATCGCATCCGCTAAGTCCTGGATGCTTGGGTTCATCGTTTGGCCCCCCGCAATCACTTGGGTCACACCTAAGCTTTGCAAGAGCTTGGCCACCCCATCCCCGGATGCCACAGCAATCACCGCCGTGGCTGGCGTTTCTTGCGGTGCGGCGGCCGTTGGTTGGGCGGGCTGATCTTCTTTCATGATCTCTTCTTGTTGCCACCGCATGTTATCAACCTTGACGGTCTGCAGATCCCCAAATTGTTGGCCCCACGTCAAAACCTTCCCCGGATGTTCCGTGTGGACGTGGACTTTGACAACTTCATCGTCATTGATCACTAACAGGCTGTCACCCAAGTCCGCCAAGTAATTGTAGAACGTTTCGTAATCAAAGGCTTGGGTCACTTGCTTGCCCTTACCAAGCCGCACCATCATTTGGGTACAGTAGCCAAATTCAATGTCATCTGGATCCAACTTGCCTTGGGCACTTTGGTGGTGCTTGGCGTTGATCATTTCATCCATTTGGGCATTGTCTGGCAATTCATCAGCAATTTCTTCCCCGGTCAAGGCCCCATAAAAGGCGTGCAAAACAAAGGCCAAGCCTTGGCCGCCGGAGTCAACCACGCCGACTTCTTTTAAGACCGGTAATAATTCCGGCGTCTTTTGCAAGGCGGCATCCGCGGCCGCGACAATCGCGGCTAACACGGCTTCTAAGTCATCCGTCTCTTTGACCTTGTTTAACCCCGCTTGGGCCGATTCACGGACGACGGTTAAAATCGTCCCTTCAGTTGGCTTCATCACTGCCTTATAAGCCGTTTTGGCCCCATTGGCATACGCGTCAACAAAATCCTTGGTCGATAAGGTAGTTTTGCCTTCACAACCCTTGGCAAAGCCCCGGAAAATTTGGGATAAGATGACCCCGGAGTTGCCCCGGGCCCCCATTAACAGTCCCTTGGCCACGCTTTGGGCCAGCTCACCAACCGCGGTGCTGGTCGCTTCTCGTTCATACTTGGCCCCGCTGGCCATTGACATGGACATGTTCGTCCCCGTATCACCATCCGGAACCGGAAAGACGTTCAAGGAATTGATAAACTCAGCTTGTTGATTTAATTTAGCAGCGGCGGCTTGCACCATCTTGCCAAATTCGAGATTCGTAATCGTAGTAACTGCCAAAATTTTTCCTCCAACTATCGCTTAATCATCGCCCAGGACCCGGACCCCTTGGACGCAGACATTAACTTCATTGGCGGTGATCCCAAGCATTGATTCTAAGTTGTACTTAACCTTGTTTTGGACGCTCTTGGACACTTCGGAAATCTTCGTACCAAAACCGACGATAATGTTAACCTCGACTTCGATCCCATTATCATCTTGCTTGATCACAACACCCTTACTGTAATTATCCCGTTGTAAAATTGAGTTGACCCCATCGCGCAACGGATTACGACTGGCCATTCCAACGACACCATAATTATCAGTGGCGGCCCCGCCAACGACCGTTGAAATCACATCGTTTGCAATGTCAATCGTGCCAGCCTTTGTCTTAATCTTTACTGCCATGAAAATGGCCTCCTTTTCGCTCAAAGTCACCATCATCTTATCATAGATAACGCGCTGAAAAAAGTTTCGCTCCCCGGCGGGGGTAAAAAAATAAGCCGCCCGCTGCGGACGGCCTATTTCTTAGTGAACGCGGGTAACCTTACCCGACTTCAGCGTACGGGCTGAAACGTAAACCTTCTTTGGCTTACCATTAACTAAAATGGTTGCTTTTTGCAAGTTTGGCTTCCAGCTACGACGACTTGAGTTCAGGGCGTGCGAACGCTTGTTACCGAAGCGTGTCCGTTTACCGGTGATATAATCCTTAGCCATCTGGGGACCCTCCTCTCCTCATCAATTTTCTCAGTAGCGCCTAAGCGCTGTAACTCACCTAAATAATTTACCATAGCAACCGGGACTTTTCAATAGTTTTCTTTCAAGTAATTTACCTTGACAGGAGCAAAAGCCTACCGGCGGGCCGTCGCCGGGCTGTCCTTGCTTTGAATCACCGCAACAATCCCGCTTTTAAACGAAAAGTGGTTCACGGGCCCAGCAAATTCATTACTGGACCACGAAATCGGAATCGGGGCATCATAGTCCGTCAACCGGTACTTTTCATCTGGCAAGGTCAAGCCGGTCACCGGGGTTAAATTCACAAAGGCCAGATATTTCATCCCCGGCAATTGATGCAAGGTATGAAAGCCCGGGCGAAAATAACGGACTTCATTTTGCCGGTCGATGATCACCAATTTTTCTAAACAGGGCTGAAACTCCGCCATGAGGGGAAAGTACAGATTAGCCAACAGTTGGTCTAAGCGCCCACCCGTGGCCCCAAACAGATTGATTTGATCCGCCTTCAATTCTTCCAATGCTGCTTTGACCCCAATTTGGGTATCGGTATAATCCTTTTCCGGCGGGTAAAAGCGGACCGTCGGCACCTGGGCTTGGAGGGTCGCTAACTTCGCTGGCTGGGTCGAATCAAAGTCGCCCAGGGCCATTAAGGGCACAATCCCCCGCTCTAATAAGTACGTCGCCCCATAATCGACCCCGACCCACGGCTCCGCTTGCCGCGCTAGGACAAGTGCTTCCGGAATTTCTTGGGCGGGGCCCCCCACCATTACGTTGACGATTCGCATCCTACTTCCCCCGCTTCTATGGTCAGTCAGTGACAAAAAGCGCCGGCCCATTGCCGACGCAAAAAATTACTTGGTGGCTGCCTTGATCGCGTTGATCCGTTCCGCCGGATCAGCGGCCCCGTATACGTAAGAACCAGCTACGGCCACCGTAGCCCCAGCTTCGTAGCAAGGGACCACCGTTTCGGCGTTGACCCCACCATCAATTTCGATGTCAAAGTCGTAGCCGTTAGCTTGCTTCAATTCATTTAATTCGGCAATCTTCGCCACCGTTTCCGGCAGGAACTTTTGGCCCCCAAAGCCTGGGTTCACCGTCATGACCAAGACTTGGTCCACCATGTGTAAGACCGGCTTGATAGCTTCAACTGGCGTTCCAGGGTTGATTACCACTTCCGCCTTGACCCCACCATTTTTGATAATTTGCAAGGCCCGGTGAATGTGTTGGGTCGCTTCGACTTGAACCCCAATAATGTCCGCCCCTGCTTCAATGAAGTCTGGCAAAATGTGTTCCGGATTTTGAACCATCAAGTGGACGTCCAAAACCATCTTCGAAATCGGCCGAATTGCCTTCACAAAGCCCGGCCCATACGAAATGCTTGGTACAAAGGTCCCATCCATCACATCAATGTGAAGGAACTCGGCCCCGGCTTGTTCAACCTTTTCAATGTCCTTTTGCAAGTTAACGTAATCCGCACTCAAAATCGAAGGTGCAACCTTAATCATAAGAAACTCTCCTCACTCTTAGTAAATTGGCTTTTGGTTGACAATCAAGTCATGGAATTGACAATAATCATCATACCGCGACGGCATTATTTTACCATTTTCAAGCGCATTTTTCACGGCACAACCCGGTTCTTTTAAGTGTAAACAGCCCCGGAATTTGCATTCCGGCGCTAAGGCTTGAAATTCATAAAACAACTGGGGTAAATCATTAACCGTCATTGGAAAATCTTCATAGGACGAAAAGCCCGGGGTATCGGCAACCAGCGCCCCGTTAACCTCTAGCAGGCTGACCGTCCGGGTGGTATGCCGCCCCCGCTTGAGGGCCTTGGAAATTTCGCCGGTTTTAAGGTTTAATTCCGGCGCTAAGTGGTTTAACAGCGTCGATTTCCCCGCCCCGGTCTGGCCCATCATCGTGACCACTTTCCCGGCCAAGCGACTGGTCAGTTGATCCAGGGTCGCTTGCGCAAAGGGGGCTTCATCCAACCAGACTTCATAGCCGATTGCCCGGTAGCCCGCCGCTACTTTGGCTAAGTGCGCGTATTCCGCCGGGGACAATAAATCCGTTTTGGAAAAATACAGCAGCGCATCCACCTTCTGCCAAGCCAAGGCCACTAACTGGCGATCCAATAAATTCGGCGAGAAATCCGGTTCCTTAGCAGCGGTTACCACCACGGCCGTATCAACGTTGGCCACCAGGGGCCGGACAAGGGCGTTTTCGCGGGGCAAAATTTTTAGCAGGTAACCCTCTTCGCTGAATTCCACGTGGTCCCCCACCAATGGCTTTTGCCCTTTTTTACGGAAATTGCCCCGCGCCCGGGTCCGATAAACCTGGCCATCGGCTAAAATGTCATAAAAGCCACTTAATGATTGTTGAATAATTCCGGTTTTCAAAAATTACCTCCTTTAGGTCGTCGTTAACCCGTGATATTGGTTGCACTCATAATCGTCCGGCCATTGCGAATCACCTTGTAAGCCCCCATTTGGTTGTCCCGGAGGGTAAAGGGCACGTAAATGACCGTTTCTTGGTTAATGGTAATGTCTTCGTATTCCATCGTTAAGTTGTGATAAGCATCGCTGATGTAGACCTGGACCCGATTCTCTTTGCGCCCGTTGTTACTGTCAAACGGAATACTGATCTGAATATTGGTCGTCTTCAGCTGATCCCCTGACGTGGCTACGGTCACCGTGAGCGTGTCACCTTGGGCCAGCGTCGAGCCGGCCTTTGGCGTTTGGGCCAAAACCCGGTTGGTGGCCACGGTGGTCGACTTCTTCTTCGTTTCCGTCAACTGCAACCCGTGCTCGTTGGCAAAGGCTTGGACGTCTTTAATATCCTTATTCTTAAAGTTAGGAATTTTAATTTGTTTCCGCCCAGCGCTAACCGTTAAGGTAACCACCTGCTTGGTCGGTTGGATCGTTTTGCCCGCCGTTACATTCTGCTTGATAATTTGTCCCTCGGCGACCTCATCAGAATATTTCTTTTGAATCTTCACGGTAAAGCCAAGGTTTTCAAGCTGTTGTTGGGCTTGATCCACATCGGTCCCCACTAAATCCTTCATTTTCCAGTGGGCTACCCCGTCGCTGACCACCAAGTTGACTGCCCGCCCATAGCGGACCTTAGCGGCACTAGCTGGCTTAATCACCTTTCCTTTGGCAACCGTCGCACTGTTTTCCCGGGTAATAGTCCCGATCTTCAAATGATGGTGGGCCAAAATTCGGCTGGCCTGCACGGGGGTCTTCCCCGCCACCGTTGGCACGGCAATCGGCCGATTAAAGTACCATAAGCCCCCGAGCGCCATCACAATCACCACAGCCAACGCGACTAACAACCCCCGCAACCAGTTGCTGTGCGCTTTGGTCGGCAACGGCGCCAGTTGCTTGGTGTCATCTTCAGCGTGGTCTTGCTCGGCTTGCTGTTGGGCTTGGTGATCCGCCGCTTTTAGTTCCGCTAGATCTAATACCCGGGTCTGGTCATCACAGGCGTCATGTTCTTGAAACCGGGGCTCGGTCTCCCGGCCCGGATTCAGCGCCGTCTTTAAATCGGCCGCCATCGCCGCCGCCGATTCATACCGTTGTTGCGGTGACTTAGCCGTCGCCTTATACACCACATTTGCCAATGGTTGCGGAATCGCTGGATTGATATCACGGACGGACGGCATTTCATCCCGAAAGTGTTTCAAAGCAATTGAAACCGCCGTTTCTCCTTCAAATGGGACATGACCGGTCAGTAATTCAAATAAAATAATCCCGAGGGAGTAAATGTCCGACCGCTCGGTAGCAATGCTGCCCCGTGCTTGCTCGGGCGACAAATAGTGCACGGACCCCACCAACGTATTGGTTTGGGTCAACGAATTGGCCGTTGACGCCATGGCAATCCCAAAGTCCGTAATTTTAATATTCTTATCTTCATCAATCAGGATGTTTTGGGGCTTAAGATCGCGGTGAATAATCCCATGGCGGTGCGCCGTCTCAACTGCCGCCAGTACCTGTTCCATAATATCCACCACTTGGGGGAGCGGAATGGGATAATTCTGCTTGATAAAGGCTTTCAGATCGGTTCCTTCGACGTATTGCATGACCATATATTGCATGCCATGGTCCGTTCCCACATCATAAACGCCGACGATATGCGGATCATTGAGTTGGGTCGCCGCCATCGCTTCGCGTTCAAACCGGCGCTGGGTCTTCGGATCATCCCGCAAATCCATCCGCAACAGTTTCACTGAAACTTTCCGTTCTAAGACTTGGTCATAAGCAAGGTATACATTTGCCATCCCACCCTCACCGAGTGGACGAAGGATCCGGTACCGGTTGTTCAGCTTGTATCCGGATTTCATACTATTCCCTTTCTTGGTCGAACTCGCCAACTAGTACCGTGATATTATCCAGGCCCCCAGCATTATTGGCCAAGGCTACCAAGCGTTCACATTTCGCTGTGACCGTTAACGTCGGATCTAATAAAACCGCTGTTAACGCATCATGTTCAACCATCTTGGAGAGCCCATCGGAGCACAATAAAAGCTGGTCCCCCGCTTGCAAGACAAAAGCATTCACCTCGACTTCGGCATCGGGTGAAACCCCGATGGCCCGCGTAATGATGTTCTTTTGCGGCGAGCGACGGGCCTGTTGCTCAGTCATATCACCATTTTTTACCAGTTCATTGACTAGGGAGTGGTCAACGGTTACTTGGTTTAATTGCCGGTCGTGCAAGACATAGCCCCGGCTGTCACCAATGTTGGCCACGACAATGACTCCCTTGGGCAAGGTCACTGCCGCCACCAAGGTCGTTCCCATCCCCCGGTAGTTCAACTTTTCATTTGCTTTTTTTAATAAGAGTTGGTTTGCCAGCGTCACTTGGTCTTGCAACCATTTTTTAGCATGCTTGACACTTTTGGGTGCGCTTTGGCAAAAGTTCTGACCAAGCAAGCGAACCGTCGTTGCGGCCGCGATGTCACCACCGCGATTGCCACCGATCCCATCGGCAATTACCGCCAATTGACGCTTACCATTTTCAAAGAGCGCCACCCGGTCTTGATTTTGCGACCGTTGACGGCCGATGTCAGATAAGTAATCAATTTTCATTGGTCTATTAGTAAATCCCTTCTACTCGACTCGTTTCAAAGTGGCAATAAAGAATCCATCCGAGCCGTAGTCACTTGGTAGAATCGTCAGCGTTTTCGCTGCTCGGTCAGCTTTTAGGGCACGTGCGGTTTGCGTTTTTTCTAAGGCAAAATTGGGGTGCGTCGCCAAAAAGGCGGCCACCGTTTGATCATTCTCTTCTTTTAGAATGGTGCACGTACTATAAGTTATTATACCGCCCTTTTTAATTTTTGGGGCAACTGCCGCCAAAATTGCCAATTGAATTTCATGCAACCGTTGACTGTCGCGGAAAGTTTTTTGGTAACGAATTTCCGGTTTCCGCCGCAGGAGGCCCAACCCGCTGCATGGCGCATCAACCACTGCCGCATCTAAACTGCCGTCAGCCAAGAATGCTAACTGCCGGGCATCGCCTTGCCGCGCTGAAACGCGCGTCGCTAACCCCAAGCGCGCCATGTTCTTTTGAATCAGTTTCACCTTGTGGTCATGAATATCCAGCGCCACGACCTGACTAGCGGGCTTGGTCAGGGCCGCAGCGACTTGCCCCGTCTTGCCGCCCGGCGCACTGCAAGCGTCCAGGACCAAGGTGGCTTGACTTAAATCATAAACCTGGCCCAGACTTTCCACTGCCAACATCGCACTTTCGTCTTGCACTGTCACAACCCCTTGGGCAAACGCTTGGCTGGCCAATAAATCCCCGCTCTGGACGATCAACCCATCGGCTGCCACTTGACTTGGCTGCGTCTGGACCCCTTCAGCTGCCAATTGAGCCTGGGCTTGCGCCAGACTTGCCTTGGCGCGGTTCACCCGAATACTCAAGCGTGCGGGTTCATTAATTGCCTGGCCAATTGCCGCCACCGTTGTCAAATCATATTCGGCGGCCAGTTGCTTTACCAACCACGCTGGCAAACTGCTCGTCAAACTGATCCGCTGGATGGGATCTGAAATGGCCGCAAAATCAGGCCAGCCGGCTTTTAAAGCTGCGTGCAAGACCCCGGTCACAAACTTGCGAATCCCGGCATTGCCCCGCCACTTAGCGATTTCAATTGCTTCATTGGTCGCCGCAAAATCAGGGACCCGTTCTAAATAATGGTACTGATAAAGCGTTATCAATAGCAGCTGTTTGACCCACGGATCCAGTTTCCGGCGGGTGAATTGTTGCAGCCAATACTCCAGGCTTAATTGATGCTGTAAGGTTCCGTAGACGAGCGTGGTCAATAAATGTTTATCAGCAACCGTTAATTGATGCCGTTTTAACACCTGGTTTAGTTCCAAATTCGAGTACGCGCCCTGCCGGTTAATCCGTTCTAAAACCGTCACGGCTAAATTGCGGGGCGAATTTTTAATCGTTGTCATCAGTAATTGCTTGCACTCCTGCCTTTAAATTTTGGTGACCATTTAAGTATGCCGTGATATCCATGGCGGGCTTGCCGGCGGGCTTCAGCCGGTCAATCCGGTAGGTCGTCCCTTGACCACCCGCCAAAATCAAGGCATGCTTTTCCACCCGGACAACCGTCCCGGGCGCTTGGGTCGTGGTTTCCGCCAGGGGAGTCGTGGCCAGCAGCTTCGTCACTACCCCATCAATCACCATGTTGGCCAGGGGCCGCGGCCGTAACGCCCGCACCTTGGCATCAATCAACCGGGCCGGCAACCGGTAGTCAATGCGTTCCTGCGCGGTCGTAATATTGGGCGAAAAGACGACTTGACTTTCATCTTGGGGCTGAGCTTCAATCTCACCAGCCAATAACTTAGGCAGCGTGGCCATGAGTAAATCCCGCCCCAAGTAGCTCAATTTTTCAAACATCGTGCCCGCATCATCGGTGGCTTCAATTGGCAAGGCTTGCTTAGCTAGCACCGCACCGGCATCCATTTGCTTGACCATGTACATAATCGAGACCCCCGTCTCAGCGTCCCCATTCATAATGGCGTACTGAATCGGCGCCCCGCCCCGGTATTTCGGCAATAAGGAGCCGTGAACGTTAATTGCCGCCACGCGGGCAGCAGCCAGCAAGCGGGTTGGCAAAAATTGGCCGTAAGCAGCGGTAATCATTAAATCCGGTGCCATCGCCACCAGCTCGTCCAATTCCGCGCTTTGGCTGAGCTTGGCTGGTTGGAAGACCTTAATTCCAGCCGCTTGGGCCACTTGTTTGACCGGGGACGCCGTCAATTGGTGTTTGCGCCCTACCCGACGATCGGGTTGAGTCAACACGGCTTGCACGTCGTAAGCCGGGTCCGCCAGCAAGGCTTCTAAAATCGGTACCGCAAACTGCGGGGTTCCCATAAAGACAACAGATGTCATTGTCATCATCCTTTCATTGGTTCGATCGGTTTCACGTGAAACGGTTACATAAAATACTGGGGATCCGGATCAATTGCAAAATGAAGCTGCCGGTCGCGCTGGATCTCATGTTGCAGCGCGGTCAACAATTGGTGCAGGGCCGGATCATGCCGGTACTTGATCACAATCTGATAGTAATACTGATTTTTAATGCGCGCAATCGCCCGGGGCGTCGGGCCCAAGACCACCGTCTCAGGCGCCAAATGCCCCTGCAAACGCCGGGCCAGCTGATGAATCACTTTAGCCGCCGCTTTTTCTTCGGGGTGGGCCACCATCAAGCGCACCGTGTAAAAATAAGGCGGGTACTGCGCTTGTTTTCGCAATTGCATTTCCGCGCCAAAAAAGGCCTCATAATTACCCGTCTGGGCCAGTTGAATCACGTAATTATCGGGATTGTAAGTTTGGATAAAGACTTGTCCCGCTTTATCCGCTCGCCCGGCCCGGCCACTAACTTGAGCGAGCAGGTCAAAGGTCCGCTCACCGGCCCGAAAATCGGGTAAATCCAGGCCCGTGTCAGCATTTAACACCCCCACCAAGGTTACATTGGGGAAATCCAGCCCCTTAGCAATCATTTGCGTTCCCAGCAAAATATCTGCTTGGTGCTGACCAAAGGCTTGTAGAAGTTTGGCATGTTGGCCTTTGCGTCGGGTTGTGTCCACATCCATCCGAATTACCCGGGCCGCTGGCAAACGGCGTTTTAACTCCGCTTCCACCTTTTCCGTCCCCGTCCCATAATAGCGGATTTGGCGACTGGCACAATGGGGACATTGTTGCGGAATGGGAGCCTCAAAACCACAGTAGTGACACTTCATATTCTGCGTGGCCAAGTGTAAGGTCAAGGAGATATCACAGTTCGGGCACTTCAGCACGTAGCCACAATCCCGACACATCATAAACGAGGAGAAGCCCCGCCGGTTTAACAGCAAAATGCTCTGCTCGCCCTTGGCCAAACGAGCTTGTACGGCCGCTAACAAGGCCCGGGAAAAGTTGCTTTCGCCCCCTTGGCGCGGTTCTTGGCGCATATCAACGACCGTTACCGGCGGCAGCGGTTGCTGATTAACCCGGTGGGTGAGGGTCAGCAAGCGATAATTGCCCGTTTTGGCCCGGGCATAGCTCTCTAAGCTGGGGGTGGCTGATCCTAGCACCACGGCGGCGTGGTGGTATTGCGCGCGCCATTTGGCTACTTCGCGCGCATGATAGCGCGGCGCGTCTTCTTGTTTATACGAACTTTCGTGTTCTTCATCAATCACAATCAGACCCAGCTTCGGCAAGGGCGCAAAAATGGCGGACCGGGTCCCCACCACTACTTGCACCTCCTGCCTTTGAATCCGCCGCCATTCGTCATACCGCTCCCCATTTGAAAGCCCGGAGTGCAAAATGGCCACCCGCTGCCCAAACCGACCGCGAACTCGTTGCACCATCTGCGGCGTCAAGGCAATTTCTGGCACCAACATTAACGCCGTCTGGCCGTTAGCCAACGCCGCCGCCATTGCCCGCAAGTACACTTCCGTCTTGCCACTGCCGGTCACCCCTTTTAAGAGGAAGGTGGGGGCCGTGGGCGCTTGAATGCCCGCTTGGATCGCCGTGACAGCTGCCGTTTGTTCCGCGTTCAACGTCACGGGCCGGTCCGCGCCTTTCGTTTGCGTCATCGGCGTCCGCAACTGTTCTACCAGGCTCTTTTTCAACCAGCCCCGCTGTTCTCCTAACCGAAACGTGGCCAAACTCAAGCCAGTTTGTTGCCGCGCGGCTTTTAGCGGCACTTTTTGCGCCCCCAAGCCTTGCAAGTAGACCAACAAGCGTTGCTGAGCCTTGGCATTTTTGGGTACCGTGGCCAACAACTCCTCATAGGCTTCAAAATCCAACGTCGCTTGCAAAGCGGTCACCTGCTTGGCGCGGGCTTGATCCTCAACGGCATACTCGATTTGGACCTTGCCGGCCCGCTTCAATTTCACCAGTTCATGCATCGCCGTCGGATCAGTCTGCACCTGGGCCAGATCCAGGGTCACTGCTTCGCCAAACAAGCTCTGCTGTAACTGCGGATCAAATTCATCAATCACCCGGACCAACCGCTTAGTCTTAGCCTTCAGAAGGTTAGGCAGCATGGTATACAAGCAGCTGATCCAAAAGGCATAGGTATGATCGGCCAGCCACTTGCTCAGCGCTAACATTTCTGGATTCAAAACCGGCGTCAGATCCATCAAGGCCGTGAGCTCCTTAAGCGCTCCTTGGTAGGCGCTCTCTGTTTGTCCCGTGGCCACGACAAAGCCCTGGACTTCCCGGTGCCCCCGCCCAAAGGGGACAATTACTCGCATCCCCGCTTCAACTTGATTAGTTAACCGTTCGGGCACCAAGTAAGTATAGGGCCGGTTGGTCTGCATCGTTGGCACATCGACAATTACTTGGACCGTTTGCAAAGTACCACCCCCTTAACTTACTTCGCCAAGCGCGCCGCTAATAGTGCTACTAGCCGGTGCCCGACTTCTTGTTTCGTTAACAAGGGCCAAGCTTGCGGCGCTTGGTCTGGGGTCAAAATCGTAACTTGATCGGTTGGAACACCAAACCCACTCCCCGCTTGGCTGACATCATTGGCAACGATATAGTCGGCGTGTTTCTTAGCCAGTTTTTCTTTGGCATGGGCCAACAAGTCATTGGTTTCGGCGGCAAAGCCCATTATTACCTGGGTTGTTTTTTTGGCCCCCAGTGTCGCTAAAATATCGGGATTTTTCACCAATTGGACCGTGAAGGCTTCCTGGCCAGCTTGTTTTTTGATCTTTTGGTCGCTAACCGTCGCCGGGCGAAAGTCCGCCACAGCCGCCGCCATCACGACCGCATCGACCGTCGGAAACGCGTCCTGCGCCGCTGCCAACATTTCGGCCGTGGTGGTGACTCGTTGCACCGTCAAACGGGGGTGGGTGGGCAGTGCCACTTGCACCGTACCGGCAATTAAGGTGACCTTGGCCCCCGCCGCCAAGGCCGCCTTGACAATTGCTACCCCCATTTTGCCAGACGAACGGTTCCCAATGTAGCGAACCGGATCCAGCGGTTCCCTAGTCCCGCCAGCGGTCACTAGGAGGTGCCGGTTGGCTAACCGCGTTGACGCCGTCAAAAAGGTGGTGACCGCGGCCACAATCTCCGCCGGCTCCACCATCCGGCCCTTTCCGGCATACCCTTCGGCCAACATCCCCGTCGTGGGGGTCAAAATCTGTTTTCCATCCGCGGCTAATTGGGCTAAATTGCGCTGCGTCGCTGGATTCTCCCACATGTGGGTATTCATCGCCGGGGCAACCATGATTGGGGCACTGGTCGCCAATAAAGCAGCCGAAACCGCATCATCCGCGATCCCCTGGGCCATTTTGGCCAATAGATCCGCGCTGGCCGGGACCACTAAAGCTAAGTCGGTCCAATCAGCCCACTCAATGTGGGGCACCGGCCCTTGGTCCCCTTGCCACAAGTCCACTAAGACCGGAGTATGGGTCAGGGCGTAGAAGGTCGTTGGACTGACAAATTTGGCGCCCGCCGCCGTTAGTCCGACCCGAACTTGATGACCAGCTTTTTGTAACTGGCGGACCACACTGACTGCTTTAAACGCGGCGACACTGCCGCTGACATACACCGCAATTTTTGCCATTGCTGTTCCACACCTTTCTCATTACGCAAAAAGCGCCAACGAACCCGTGGCTTGCCAACGACCATTTTTGAACCCAAGAACGGCCGCCCCAAAATCACCAGCTGTCAGCTTCGTCAGCGCCTTGATATTTAGTTATTACCGTCAAACGGGTTAGTCTTCATCCGACGTACTTGGATTTTCATCAATTGAAACCAACCCCGCTTCAATTTCTTCCAAGGCCATCCCAACGGACTTCGTTGAATTGTAACGGTTCAGTAATAATGGCTTGTCCTGTTCCAAATCAACCGGCTTATCCGAGTTTTGGGCCCGATCTTTATCCGTGCGGTACTTATCAATTTCATGCGCCCGCTTGCTGGCCAACATAATCAATGAGTAACGGGAATCAACTTGCTTCAACAATTCATCGACTGAAGGGTACAGAATCATTTGTTTGAATCTCCTAACATTTCTAAGTAGTCTGGCATGACACGAGTTACCCGCAAACGTTCGCTGCGGATAATTTCTTTGATCTTTTCAACCGCGTTTGGAACTTCGTCGTTAACCACCGCGTAGTCATAGTTTTGCATCATTTCAATTTCTGAAAAGGCTTTGTGGATCCGCTTGTTAATGACTTCCATGCTGTCCGTGCCCCGGTGAATCAAACGTTGCTTTAATTCCATCAAGTCCGGCGGCGTCAAGAAGATAAAGACCCCGTCCGGTCGCTTTGAACGAACTTGCATGGCCCCGTTGACTTCGATTTCCAAGAAGACATCCTTGCCGGCATCCAAAGTCTCATCAATGTATTTTAACGGGGTGCCGTAATAGTTGTCAACGTACTTGGCATACTCCAACATCTGCCCGGTTTGAATGTTGTTTTCAAATTCTTCCTTTGAAACAAAAAAGTAATCAACCCCATCTTTTTCGCCCGGGCGTGGTTGCCGAGTCGTCATTGAAATTGAGTACTGAAAATCATTGCCTGGTTGGTCAAAAATTGCCTTCCGCACCGTTCCTTTCCCTACCCCAGAAGGACCGGAAAGGACAATCAACATTCCGCGCTTTGTCATGAATCACAAACTCCTAACCATATATGAACGTATTACTTTTTATTTTGCAATACTCTGGGCTTGAATTCAAGTCCTTTATCAAGAAAGTCCCTGCCCGGCAACGAACCAAATTTTGAATCTCTGCTTGCAATTTTAAACAACCGTTCGTATAATTAAATTGCAAACGATAGTTCGGAGGTTGTAGAAAATGCAAAAGCTTAATCCCTCTTTTATCAATCACGGAACAGCTAAATTACTTACCCACCTTAAACCCCTCTTTGAAGAACCCTTCTTCGAACAACAGCCCCCCGTCACCCTCCTGCCGGTCGAACCCCTTTTCCAACGCCAACTCTTTTTGAAAATGGCCATTGACCAGCAACGCGAAGTCTTTGTCCAGTTAATGCCCGCCACGGCAGCTGGCTACCCGATTAATGTCCGCGGGACCATCAAGGCTTTCGATGAGCAACGTTATCTGTTAACCCATCAAAACCAGACCTACTTTTTTACCATTCAACAACTTCGCTACATTGCCGGCTAAGCCCTTGTTCTGCCCTTCCTAAGCTCGTATAATTTTTAATATCAACTTTTTTGGGGAAGGGATTAAACTATGTTTGGAACACTCGTGAACGTAGCCGCCATTTTAAGCGGCACCACCCTTGGTTGCTTATTAAAGCACGGTTTAAGCCAACGCTATGAACAAGCGCTCTTTGACGCGATGGGCCTCACCGCCCTGGGGATCGGGGTGCAATACATTGCCACCAATTTGCCGCACAGTCACTATCCGGTTTTATTCATTGTCAGCCTGGCCCTGGGTGCCGTCAGCGGTACGGCCCTCCAAATCGACGAACGCTTTAACCGAGTGGTCGCGCACTTTGGCGCCGCCCGGGTTGGGCGGGGAATTGCGACTGGCTTATTGCTCTACTGCATTGGCGCGCTCTCCATCGTTGGCCCCGTGATGGCTGCGATTAAGGGTGACCAAACGATGCTGTTAACCAATGCCAGCCTGGATTTTGTCACTTCCATCGTCTTTGGGGCTAGCTTTGGGTGGGGAATGCTCGTCTGTGCGCCGGTCCTCTTTTTATGGCAAGGCGGGATTTTCTTAATTGCCCGTTACTTGTCGGCCAGCTTCTTTTCGGGCGCCTTAGTCACGGAATTAGCTGCGGTGGGGGGCTTTTTGATCCTCGCCTCTGGTTTGAGCATTTTAAAAATCAAAGCGATCAAAACCTTAAATTTACTTCCCGCCCTTTTGATCCCGATCCTCTTTTTTATTGGGCAAATGCTGTTAAAATAATTACCAAAACAAATGGCGTTATCCTTGGCTCGCTTGGGCTAAGGGTAACGCCATTTTGCTTGTTATTTTTTTTGCTCCATCGCCAATAATTCCTTGGCGTGTTCGCGCGTCAACTTAGTGATTGTGTCGCCTGCCAACATCCGCGCCAACTCATCGATTCGTTGCGCAGCTTGCAGGGGGGTCACTGAAGTCGTTGTCCGCTCATTGTGGACCTGTTTTTGAATCAGAAAATGGTGCTGGGCTACCGCCGCCACCTGCGGCAAGTGGCTGATACAAAGCACCTGCGATTTTTGAGCAATGACTTTGATTTTATCGGCAATTGCTTGCGCTACCCGGCCGCTAACCCCGGTATCCACCTCATCAAAAATGATGCTGGTCACCCCTTCGCCTTGGGCAAAAATCGTCTTCAGGGCTAACATTACCCGTGACAGCTCCCCGCCGGAAGCAATCTTAGCTAAGGGCCCCATCCGTTCGCCCGGATTAGTCTGGATGTAAAATTCAACGTCATCTTGACCATCAGCCCGAAAATGCTGCTTAGCTACCGAGGCAAAGTGGACTGTAAAAACGGCCCGTTCCATGTACAGTTCCCGTAGTTGGTGCTGGACTTGTTTTTCCAACCGTTGCGCGGCCTGCTTGCGCACTTCCGTCAGTTGCTGGCCCAACTGCGTCAATTCACTGATGGTCGCTTGCAAACGAGCCTCTTGATCACTGTCGGAATCGGCCACTTGCTCCATTTCATCTAATTCCGCTTTAATTTGTTCGTAGTAAGCCAGCACATCTGGCAAGCGGTCACCGTACTTGTGCTCTAAATCCCCAATCAGCGTCAACCGATTTTCGATTTGTTCCAGGCGCCCCTGATCAAATTCTAACCCATCCAACGCCCGGCTAGCGGAGTCAGCAGCATCTTGCAGTGAGTAGTAGGCATCCGCTAACCCCTGGGCGAGATCTTTAAAGGCTGGGTCAAAGGCACTGATCGCTTCGACGTCATTCATCATTTCGGCGACCTGATCTAACACGGGGGCCCCATCCTCCCCATTCAAGCGGGCCGTGACCATCGCCAAGGCATTGTTAATCTGCTGGAAATGCACCAGCCGGTCCCGTTCCGCTTCCAAACTGGCTTCTTCATCGGGTTTGAGGGCCGCCGCTTCAATTTCTTCAACTTGGTACCGCAACATATCCAACCGTTGCGCCCATTGCTGTTCATTTTCTTTTTTGCGCTCCACGGCCGCCTTTAGTTGCTGATACTCCGCATAGGCGGTTTGGTACGCGCTTAACAATGGTTTAACCGGGGCCCCGGCAAACTGGTCGAGCATGGTTAAATGATTTTCGGGTTGCATTAAGAGCTGATGTTCATTTTGGCCTTGAATGTCAACCAGGCCCGCCCCAATCGCTTTGAGGATCGTGGTATTTACCAAGGTCCCGTTTATCCGGATCGTATTGCGCCCGCTTTGGTGAATTTCACGGGAAATAATCAGGGTCCCATCGGCATGGTCAATGCCATATTCATCCAAGCGCGCCAATGCCTGGGGGTTTTCCGGGACCGTAAATTGCCCTTGCAGGGTCAGTTTATCCGCGCCCCGGCGAATAAAATCAGTTGAGCCGCGGCTCCCGGCCAACAACCCCACCGCATCAATGATAATTGACTTGCCGGCCCCGGTTTCCCCCGTTAAGACCGTCATCTGGTCATCAAAGGCCAAGGTCAAATGATTAATAATCGCTAAGTTATCAATCGTCAGCTCTTGTAACATTGCTCTACCTCATTTGTTCCAACGTTGCCGCAAATTGATCCGCCGCTGTGGCTGATTGGCAAACCACCAACACCGTCATATCATCGCCAATCGCCGTAAAGACTTCCGGGAATTCCAACCGGTTAATTAGCATTGCCACCACCGGGCCATGTCCCGGGTGCATCGTCAAGGACAAGAACCGGTCGGACTTTTTTAAGACCTGTAAATAGGTCTGAATTGCCTTTTGCAGTTGGGCATCTTCATTTTCCGACTTCTTGGTTGGCATACTGTAACGATACCCACCGTCCGCCGTTGGCACCTTGATTAACTTTAACTCCTTAATATCGCGTGAAATGGTCGCCTGGGTAACGGTAATCCCGACTTCCCCCAACAAAGTCACCAAATCTTCTTGGCGTTCTACCGCGTGCTGTTCAATAATTTGCTTAATTTCCGCTTGCCGGTTAGTTTTCTTCATTTCAACACTCGCTCCTCTAATCGCTCGGCTTCCCCTACCGAATTTATTTTTTGGCGTTCAGCTCCGTCTGGGCGGCCGCCACTACCGCTGCAATATCAATCGTGGGCGCCACGTGGGCTTGAGCTGGCCCCACCAAGGCCAACTGGGCTAAAAATTCGATGTTGCCCTGGCCACCTTTAATCGGCGAAAAGTCCAGCTGTTCAACGGCAAAACCCGCTGCCGTAGCAAAAGCAAAGACGTGCTCAATTACTTCCTGGTGAACGGCCGGGTCCTTAATGATCCCATGCTTGCCCACCTTTTCTTTGCCCGCTTCAAACTGCGGTTTAATCAAGGCGACGACTTTGCCGGCGGGCTTTAAAATTTCCGCGAGCGGCGGCAAAATCAAACTCAAGGAGATAAAGGAAACGTCAATTGAAGCAAACTCTGGTTGGCCCCGGTGAAAATCCGCTAGTTTGGAGTAACGGAAATTCGTTTGCTCCATGACCTCGACCCGGGGATCATCGCGCAGTTGCCAGACCAATTGGTTCGTCCCCACGTCTAAGGCATAGCTTAACTTGGCCCCATTTTGCAACATCACATCGGTAAAGCCACCCGTCGAAGAGCCAATGTCTAAGACGGTTAAACCAGCCACCGAAAGCCCAAAGACTTGCAGCGCCTTTGCCAGTTTTAACCCCCCACGACTTACATACGGCATTTTCTTGCCCTTTAGGTGCAAAGTCGTGGTGACCGGAATTTTTTGACCCGCCTTATCCAAGCGTTCATTATTTTGTCCCAAGACTTCCCCGGCCATGACCGCCCGCTTGGCTTGTTCGCGGGAATCAAATAACCCTTGTTTTACCAGTAATACATCAACGCGCTCTTTTTCCATCCCTTACCTCTCAAAATAAGCTAAAAATTCATCTAAAATCTGTGGTTGCACCGCTAATTGGGCCCCGAGGGCGTCCCGCGCCTGCCGCGCCGTGGTCAGGGCTTGGGCTAAGGCCGCTTGGGCCCCGGCCAAGCCTAACAGACCCGGGTAGGTATTTTTGTGCGCGGCCGCATCCCGGTGAACTTCCTTGCCAACTTCCGCACTGGTTGCGGTCACATCCAACAAATCATCCTGGATTTGAAAGGCCAATCCATAGACCTTACCGAAGGCGAACAGGTCGCCAATTACCTGCGGGGTGGCTTGGGCAATCATCCCACCGGCCACGACCGCGTAAGCCAGTAAAGCCCCGGTCTTTTGGGCGTGAACCGTTTGTAACTGGCCCAAGGTCAGCTCTTCTTTTTCGCCCTCAATGTCCTTCGCTTGCCCCGCCACCATGCCAGCTGGTCCCGCGGCCCGCGCCAAACTCTTCACCAGTTGCACCTGCGTGGTCAGGGGCAGATCGTTTTCCGTCAACCAAGTAAAGGCCAACGTTAACAAACCATCCCCAGCTAAGGTCGCCATCCCAGCCCCAAATTTTTTGTGGTTCGTCGGCAATCCCCGCCGTAAATCATCGTTATCCATTGCCGGCAAATCATCATGGATCAAAGAATAAGTGTGTAATAATTCAACGGCACACGCGGCCTTGACCACCGCGGGGGTTAATTCCTGGCCCAACAGTTCAGCCACCCCCAAAGTCAGGGCGGGCCGCAACCGTTTGCCACCCGCCAGCAGGGAGTAGGCCATCGCCGCTTGCAATTGGGGTTGATCAACATCGGCCGCCAAATGCGCCGCTAAGTAGTCATTGATCAGGGTTTGTAATTCTGAAAGCTTATGCACAGTTTTCCTCCCTTAATCCGTTTCAGGCCGGGCAAACTCAGACCGGTAACCCTGGTTTTGCACGCCATTGTTGCTTAAATCGTCACCAGCTTGTTCGGCGGCTTGCATATTCCCATTTTCGTCCACTAATTGGGCTAACGTTGCTTGCGCGTGATCCAACTGCGTTTGCATCGCTTGCGCCAATTGCATCCCCGTCTGAAATTCCTTAATGGAATCGTCCAAACTTAATTGACCGTTCTGGAGGTGGCCCACAATCGTTTGTAATTGGGCCATTTGTTCTTCAAAAGTTGCATCTGCCTGTTTAGTTGCCATTTTCTGTTTCCTTTCGAACTTCTTCGACCGTTACCGTTGCTTGCCCATCGTAAAAATGCAATTCCAACTGATCACCCGGCGCCAAATTCTGCGCACTGACCACTTGCGCAGCCTTCGTAACGTAGCTGTACCCCCGGTGCAAGACCTTCAAGGGACTGAGGGCATCCAACTGGCCGGCGGCTTGGGCCAGTGCTTGTTGCGCGCTTTGCAGCCGCGCGTGCATCGCTTGGCGCAGGGCGGTTTGCTGGTGCGTTAACTCTAGCTGGTTGCGCTTTAAATTATTCTGTGGTGATACCAACTGAAGCTGGTTGAGCAGCCTGGTCAATTGCTGTTGCGCCCGTTGCAAGCGTTGGGCCTGGGCTTGCTGCAAGGCGGTTTGGGCGTCATCTAATTGCTGATTGGGGCGTTCCAACAGCCGTGCGGGCTGCGCCAACGGTGAGGTCTGCCTTAACGTTGTCAGTGCTTGCGTGGCCATTTGTAATTTGGTCTGCACACTCCAAACCAAACTGGCTTGCTGATTTTTTAACTCCGCTTTGACATCCGTCAATAACCAGGCTGACGCTTGCACCGCTGCCGCAGTTGGCGTCGCTGCGCGCTGATCAGCGGCCAAGTCGGCAATCGTCGTATCCGTTTCATGCCCCACGGATGAAATCACCGGAATTTGCGATTCCGCAATTGCGCGGCCAACTACTTCTTCATTAAACGCCCAGAGATCCCCCCGCGAGCCCCCACCACGGGCAACAATCAGGGTATCATAATCGCCATCCGCGTTGGCCCGCGCAATTTGGCGCGCAATCATTGGGGCCGCGTCGTCCCCTTGGACCTTCGTGGCATAAAAAACCAACTGGATCAAGGGATTGCGCCGGCGAAAGGTGGTGATCAAATCGTGCTTGACGGCCGCATCATTACTGGTTACGATCGCCACACGCCGGGGAAACGGCCGCACCGGCCGTTTCGGGCGCTCAAACAAGCCTTCCTGACTTAATTTTTGGTACATTTGCTCAAAGGCCACCTGCAAGCTCCCCACCCCGACCGGTTCGAGGTGATCCACGTAAAACTGGTACTCCCCGCGGTTGGGGTAAACGGCGACCCGGCCCCGAACCAAGACCTTCATTCCGTTTTCTAATTGGACATGAACCTTCGCAAACGCACTTTGAAACATGACGGCCTTGATCTTAAACTGATCCTTGGCAGCCAACGTTTCATCATCGTCTTTGAGGGCAAAGTACTGGTGGCGACTGGAGGGACGATAATCCGTTAATTCCCCCACCAACCACAAATGCCGGCTGTTCAAGTAGGGATCCGCCTCAAACTTCCGGTTAATGTAGCGGGTCAATTGGCCCACGGTTAATGGTTGATCCTTAGGCATTGGCCTGACTCCATTCCGCTAAATCGACCGTTTGGGTCATCAAACTGGCAATCGTCATCGGACCGACGCCACCCGGAACAGGGGTGATGGCTTGGGCGAGGGGTTCAACGGCCGCAAAGTCCACGTCGCCAACCAAATGGCCATCCGCCAAGCGGTTGATCCCGACATCAATCACGACGGCGCCGGGTTTAACCATCGCGGCCGTTACCAGTTGTGGTTGCCCCGCGGCGACGACTAACAGATCCGCCGTTTTCATTAAGGCCGCCGCTTCCTTGGTCCGGCGACCAATCATCGTTACTGTCGCATTACGGTTCACCAACAAGGCTTGCAAGGGCCGCCCGACTAAAATACTGCGTCCCACAATCACGGCCCGCGCGCCAGCGTATTCAAAATTCAACGCATCGAGCATCGTAATAATCCCCCGCGGGGTGCAGGCCACCGGATAATGCCCTGGCAAATGATTGTACAGCTTCCCCACATTCAAGGGATGAAAACCATCCACGTCCTTAGCCGGGTCGATCATGGCAACTAACGCTTGTTCATCCAAATGCGCCGGCAATGGCGATTGAACCAGGATGGAATGAATCCGCTCATCGTGGTTATAAGCATCAATAACGGCGGCTACTTCGGCTTGTTGCGCCGTGGCCGGTAAGGTGGTTTGTACCGAAAAAATCCCCAATTCACGCGCTTTTCGTTGCTTACTGCGTACATAAACCTGGCTGGCGGGATCGTCTCCCACCAAAATTACGGCTAAACCGGGAGTGAGCCCGCTTGCGCGCAAGGCGGCGACCCGCCGCGCCGTTTTATCATTTTCCAGCTGGGCAAGCCGTTTGCCATCAATTAAAGTTGCCATGTGTCCAATCCCCTTTCGCTAGCAAAAAGACGAGGTCTGCGTACTCTTCGCAAAAACCTCGTCACTAAACGCAATTTGTTAATCCTGGGGCATTTCCTTTTCCAAACTGCCCAGGACCCCATTGATAAACTTCCGCGACGGTTCATCACTGAAGTCCTTGGCTAATTGCAAGGCTTCATTGATCACAACTGCCGCTGGAACCGTTGAATTGTAGCGCAGTTCAAAGGTTGCTAACCGTAAAATTACCAGGTTGGGCCGGGCCAGCCGGGCCAGGCTCCACCCCGCTGCCAAGTGGGCTTCAATCAGCGCATCCAATTCCGCTTGGTGAGCCAGAACCCCCTCGACTAATTCGCTTAAAAAAGCGGGGGCACTTTCGCCTTCTTTCAAGGGCAAGACTTCTTGGTACAATTCACTCTTCTCTGCATCCGGGGTAGTTGCTAAAGCAAACAAGGCTTGAAAGGCTGCCACCCGAATCCGGTGCCGACTAAAACTCACTACTCTTCACCATTACTTTCTTCTTGTTCAAATAAGTTATCAGGGTCAAAGGCTTGGGCTTCCTTTTCCGTGATGATGCCTTGCACGTGGACATTGACTTCAGTTACGGTCAGGTCGGTCATCAGTGCAATCTGTTGCTTCACCCGGTCTTGAATCTGAGCCGCCACCTTGGGTACCGCGGCCCCGTAGGTTAAGTAAACGGCCACGTCCAAGGTCAATTGATCGTCTTTGACGGTCACTTTGACCCCCCGCCGGTGGTCCGAACGCCCTAACAATTCGCCAACGTTATTGGCAAAGGAGCCGTGCATCCGGGCAACGCCTTCAATTTGGCTGGCGGCAATCCCAGCGATGAATTCCAAGACACGGGGCGCAATTTGAATTTCGCCCAGGGCCTGGTCGTTCGCATTCAAGATAATGGTTGAATCTTCTGCCATGCTTAAATCCTCCATTTATTATCAATTCACTTTCCGTGAACGGCGAAGCTTTTGGAACAGCCAGAAGTTCGCACTATATCTATTTTATTGTGCACTAGATCCCACTAAAAATCAACTCATGCTTCGCTATTTGAGCACCAGCAATTCCGTGGGGGCATGGGTCAGCACTTCATGGCCACCATGCGTTACTAAGACGTCATCTTCAATCCGGACCCCAAACAAGCCCGGTAAATAAATGCCGGGTTCAACGGTAATGACTTGATTGTGCTTTAAGCGCACCTGCGTGGTTGCTGGACCATAGCTGGCCGGTAATTCATGCACCGTTAAGCCAATCCCGTGGCCCATGCCATGCTGAAATTCATCACCGTAACCCGCCGCTTCAATCAACTGCCGCCCGGCAGCATCCAGGGCGGCCCCGTTGACCCCCGCCGCGATTTTTTCAATCACTGCTTGGCGGGCTTGGTTTACCAATTCATAGACCGTTTTAAATTCAAAATCGGGTTCCCCCACGGCCACCGTCCGGGTCAAATCCGCGGTATAACCATCAACCCAATAGCCAAAATCAAGCGTCACCACATCCCCAGCGGCAATTTTGCGCGGCGAGACGGTCGCATGGGGTTTGGCCGCATTCAGCCCCGAAGCCACAATCGGCGGAAAGGAGGCGGCCGTGGCCCCATGTTCTTTCATCCAAAAGTCCAACCGGTTCGCCACCGCTTGTTCACTCAACCCGGGTTGCAAGATCCCAAGCAAATATTCGAAGGCCTGATCGTGCAGTTGCGCGGCCGCCCGTAGCTTGGCGACTTCATGACTGTCCTTTTCGGCCCGCGCTTGTTCAATCAGGCCCCGGCACGGCACCAAATCCGCCGTCATTAATTCATCCAACTGGTCGTAGACTTCATAACTCAGACTGGTTTCAAAGCCCAGGACCATTAAGTCCTGTTTTTCCAAAAGTTCATTAATGCTGCCGTAATAATCGCGGGTAATCAAGCCGGTCACTTCCGTCGTCGCAAACTCCCGCAGTGCTTGCGCATAGCGATCATCAGTCACTAAGATGGCCTGGGTCGCCGTAATCAGTAAGGCGCCATCCCCCGCCGTTAACGAAAAGCCGGTCAAATAAAAGATATTCGTCGCATCGGTAACTAACAAGGCGTCGAGGTACAGGGTCGGTAATTGTTGTTGTAAACGTTCAATTCGTGTCATATTTCCTCTCACTAAGCAACGATGAAAGCGGCCGCCCACGCTTTGGGGCCACCGCTTCTTGTTTCCGATATTAGGGGCGGGCGGTTATTTGCCTTCGACTTCTTCGTCGGTTTGCAAGACGGCCATGAAAGCCCTCTGAGGAATTTCGACCTTGCCGACGGCCTTCATCCGCTTCTTGCCCCGTTTTTGTTTGTCTAACAGCTTGGCCCGCCGGTCCGGGTCCCCCGTGTGGATCCGGGCCGTAACGTCCTTACGGTAAGCCTTGATCGTCGTCCGGGCAATAATCTTGGACCCAATTGCCGCTTGAATTGGAATTTCAAAGTTTTGCCGCGGAATAATCTTCTTTAACTTGGCCGCAATTTCACGGCCCCGTTCGGCCGCAAAGTCGCGGTGGGTAATGAAGCTCAAGGCATCGACCCGGTCCCCATTCAACAGAATATCGATTTTGACCAGGTCACTTTCCCGGTAATCATCCACTTCGTAATCCAGGGAGGCATACCCGTGGGTACTGGACTTCAATTTGTCAAAGAAATCATAGATAATTTCGGCCAGCGGAATATGGTAAATTACGTTGACCCGGGTATCACTCAGGTATTCCATCGTGTCAAATTGGCCCCGCTTGCGTTGGCACAATTCCATCACCGCCCCCACGTAATCATTGGGCACCATGATTGAGGCTTTGACATAGGGTTCTTTAATGTCCTTAATCGCTGACACATCGGGCATTTCCGCGGGGTTTTCCACCGCCTTGGTGGTCTGATCATGCAGGTCAACGTGGTAGGTTACCGAAGGCGCCGTCGTAATCAAATCCAAATCAAATTCCCGCTCCAGCCGTTCTTGGACCACATCCATGTGCAGTAAGCCCAAAAAGCCGCACCGGAACCCAAAGCCCAAGGCCTGCGAAGATTCGGGTTCAAAGGTCAGGGCCGCATCGTTTAATTGTAATTTTTCCAGGGCTTCCCGCAAGTCATTAAACTTGGCGTTATCCGTCGGGTACAGCCCGGCATAAACCATGGGCGTCATCTGGCGGTAACCAGCCAAAGCGTCACTGGTCGGCTGGGCGGCTGACGTCACGGTATCCCCAACTTGGGTGTCTTTAATGTCTTTAATCGCGGCCGTAATGTAACCGACGTCCCCTGCCATCAAGACATCCCGCGCCAGGGGCTTAGGGGAGTTGATCCCCACTTCCGCCACTTCGTATTCAGCCCCGCTGTTCATTAATTTGATCCGATCCCCCTTCTTAACGGTCCCTTCAAAGACCCGGATCGATAAGACCACCCCGCGGTAGTCATCATACTTCGAATCAAAAATCAAGGCCTTCAGCGGCGCGGCCAAATCACCCGTCGGCGCCGGAACGTCATGGACAATTTTTTCTAAGACTTCGGCGACCCCGACCCCGGTCTTCGCACTAATATCAACGGCTTCATCCGTTTCCAACCCGATTTCATCTTCAATTTGTTGCCGCGTCCCCGCCGGATCAGCGGAAGGCAAGTCTACCTTATTGATAATCGGCAAAATTGCCAGGTCATTATCAAGGGCCAAATATACATTGGCCAGGGTCTGGGCTTCGACCCCTTGTGTTGAGTCCACCACTAACAGGGCCCCCTCACAAGCGGCTAACGAACGTGATACCTCATACGAGAAGTCGACGTGCCCGGGGGTGTCAATCAAGTGGAAAATATAATCCTGGCCATCTTTGGCATGGTAAGTTAACGCCACCGCGTTTAACTTGATCGTAATCCCCCGTTCCCGCTCTAATGGCATGTCATCCAGGATCTGATTTTTCATTTCCCGTTTACTGATCGTATCCGTCATTTCCAAAATCCGGTCTGCTAAGGTCGATTTCCCATGATCAATGTGGGCGACAATCGAAAAATTGCGGATCCGTTTTTGGCGTTCCTTCATTGCTGCTAAATCCATTTCACCAGGCTCACTTTCTTATCGCATTTTCTAACTATTTAGTATACCAAAATTTAACGGACAAAGAAAAAGGGACCGGTTAAGTCCAGTCCCCAATTCAAGTTTAGTCATCAAAGGCATCGCGCAGCTTATCAAAGAAACCGCCTTTGTAACCCTTCACGTCTTCACCAGAAGCCGCCGCGAAGGCCAACAAGGCTTCTTTTTGCCGCTTGTTGAGGTTTTGCGGTGTCTTAACGTGGACGGTAACGTGTTCATCACCGACCCCTTTACCGTTGACAAATGGCACCCCTTTCCCCCGCAAGCGGAAGTTGGTTTCGGATTCCGTCCCGGCCGGAATCTTTAAATCAACATCACCGTGGACGGTCTTAACCTTGATCTTGTCACCAAGGGCCGCTTGGGTAAACGAAATGTCTTGGTCGACATAAATTGTCGTGCCATCCCGCCGGAAGTCCCGACTTGGCGTCACCCGAAAGACAATGTATAAGTCCCCGTACGGGCCACCGTTTTGGCCAACTTCCCCTTGGCCTTGCAAGCGCATTTGTTGGCCATCGTCAACCCCGGCTGGCACCTTCACCTTTAATTCATGCCGTTCACTCACGTGGCCTGCGCCATGACACTTGGTACATTGGTCCCCCGGTTGGACTTCCTGACCGGTCCCATGACAAGTCGGACAAACTTCTTGGGATTGCATCATCCCCATCATCGTTTGCCGTTGATGTAAGATGTAGCCTTGGCCGCCACATTGGTGACAAGTGACCGGACTTTTGCCCGGCTTGGCCCCAGTTCCGTGACAAACGTCGCATTGGGCATCGCGATTGTACTTGATCGTCGTTGCCTTCCCCTTGATCGCGTCCATAAATTCCAGGGTCATCGTGTATTGCAGATCACGTCCTTGTTGTGGCGCCCGCGGATCGCGCCGCCGGCCACCGCCAAAGAGGTCCCCAAAGAGATCAGAAAAATCACCAAACCCTTGCGCACCGCCAAAGCCTTGCCCAAAGCCCTGTCCGCCAAAGCCCCCTTGGGGGCCAGCGGAGCCAAACTGGTCATATTGGGACCGCTTTTGGGCATCACTCAGCGTTTCGTAAGCTTCATTAATGTCTTTAAACTTTTGTTCCGCCCCTGGTTCATGATTGACATCCGGGTGGTACTTCGCCGCTAATTTACGGTAGGCGCGCTTAATTTCAGCGTCCGAAGCATCCTTTTTGACGCCCAAAATGTCGTAGTAATCTTTCTCTGCCATGCTTTTTCCCCTTCAACTTTGCTGTGATCAATTCCGCTGGTCCTCGCACCACAACTTGATAACTCACAAAAGAGGTTGGGTAGCTACTCAACCTCTTTTACCTAGCCGGTCACCAGCTTACTTTTGGTCTGGGTTGACTTCTTCAAAATCACCATCAACCGTCTTGCCATCGTTGTTGCCTTGCCCATTGTCATTGCCAGAAGTTGGGTTGCCTTGCCCCGCTGCCCCGTTTTGTTCTTGGGCTTGTTGGTAAAGCTTAACCGTCAAGTCTTGGATAATCTTGTTTAATTCATCCTTCTTGGCCTTCATGGCTTCAATGTCGTTGGCATCCTTGGCCTTTTGTAATTCTTCCTTGGCGTCCTTGGCCTTTTGAATTTCGTCAGCGGAAACCTTGCCGTCCAATTCCTTTAAGGTCTTGTCGGTTTGGAAGAGCAGTTGATCCGTTTCGTTGCGAACATCGGCTTCTTCCTTCTTCTTCTTGTCGGCTTCGGCGTTGGCTTCGGCATCCTTCTTCATCCGTTCGATTTCTTCGTCGGATAAGCCGGAGTTGGACTTAATCGTAATGTTTTGCTTCTTGTGAGTCCCTTGGTCTTCGGCCGAAACATTTACAATCCCGTTCTTGTCGATATCAAAGGTCACCTTGATTTGTGGCACCCCACGTGGTGCAGGCGGAATATCCGTCAATTGGAAGTTCCCCAGCGTCTTGTTGTCCGCTGCCATCGGCCGTTCCCCTTGCAGAACATGGATATCAACGGCTGGTTGGTTATCAGCGGCCGTGGAGAAGATTTGACTCTTGGAAGTTGGAATCGTGGTGTTGCGGTCAATCAACTTCGTGAAGACCCCACCCATGGTTTCAATCCCCAGGGACAGTGGCGTAACGTCCAGCAGAACCACGTCTTTAACGTCCCCGGTCAGGACCCCACCTTGAACGGCAGCCCCTAAGGCCACGGCTTCGTCTGGGTTGATGGAGTGGTTTGGTTCCTTGCCCGTCAATTCCTTTACCATTTCTTGTACGGCTGGAATCCGCGTTGAACCACCGTTTAAGATCACTTCATCGATGTCAGCGAAGGTCAAGTCCGCATCCTTCATCGCGTTGAGGACTGGTTGCTTGGTCCGTTCCACCAGATCATTCGTCAGTTGGTTGAATTGGGCCCGGGTCAACGTCTTTTCCAAGTGCAGGGGGCCATTTTCACCAGACGTGATAAATGGCAGGCTGATTTGCGCTTCTTGTACCCCGGACAGATCCTTCTTTGCCTTTTCAGCGGCATCCTTCAGCCGTTGCAAGGCCATCTTGTCTTGGGACAGGTCAATCCCGTTTTCAGCCTTAAATTCAGCGACCAGCCAATCCATGATCTTTTGGTCAAAGTCGTCCCCACCAAGGTGCGTGTCCCCGTTCGTGGACAAGACTTGGAAGACCCCGTCCCCTAATTCAAGGATGGAAACGTCAAACGTCCCCCCACCAAGGTCGTAAACCAGGATCTTTTCATCTTTTTCTTGCTTGTCTAAGCCGTAAGCCAACGATGAAGCAGTTGGTTCGTTAATGATCCGCTTCACGTCCAAACCAGCAATCTTCCCGGCATCCTTCGTTGCTTGCCGTTGAGCATCGTTAAAGTAGGCTGGCACCGTGATGACAGCTTGCGTAACCGTGTCGCCAATGTAGTCTTCGGCATACTTCTTCAGGTATTGCAAAATCATCGCTGAAATTTCTTGCGGCGTGTATTGCTTCCCTTCGATGTCAACCGTGTAGCCGGCTTCACCCATGTGGCTCTTGATCGACTTAATCGTGTTCGGGTTGGTAATTGCTTGGCGCTTGGCCACTTCCCCAACTTGAACTTCCCCGTTCTTAAAGGAAACTACGGACGGGGTCGTCCGGCCCCCTTCAGGGTTGGTAATAATCTTTGGTTCGTTACCTTCCATTACGGCAACGGCAGAATTGGTCGTCCCGAGGTCAATCCCGATAATCTTGTTACTTGCCATTTTCTTACCTTCTTTTTTCTAAAATTATTGTGCAACAATCACCATGGCGGGCCGGAGTACCCGGTCCTTTAACACGTAGCCCGCTTGCAGGACTTGGACTACCGTGTCCGGTGTTTGACCATCCGCAACCGGTACTGTTTGAACCGCTTGGGAGGTTTGGGGATCAAACGGCTTGTTGAGCGCGTCGATTTCTGTTACCCCATGGTCCTGCAAAGCTTTTTCCAGGTGATCGTGAACCATTTGAATGCCCTTTTTCAATTGCTGACCGCTTTCGTCGGTCACTTCAATTTCCAAAGCCCGCTTCAAATTATCTAAGACCGGCAAAATCCCCTTAGCGAGGTCTTGCCCATCGTATTTTAACAGTCCTTCGCGTTCCTTGGCAAAACGCTTGGTCATGTTTTGAATTTCAGCTTGGGCCCGCAAGTACTGGTCGTCTTTTTCCGCGACTTGCGCTTGTAAGTCTGCCACTTGCTTGGCCAAGTCCGTTTGTTGCTCTTCTGCGGATGCGGCTTGCGCTTCGGTCGTTGCTTCCTCGGCTTGCGCCGCAGTCTCTGCTGCTTGAGCGGCGGATTGTTGTGCCGCTTGCTTTTCTTCTGCCATCTAACCCCTCCTAGGAATCATAGTAATGATGATAGTAGTTTAACAACCGTTTTGCAAGTTCATGGCGAAAGGCATCCACCAACCCAATCGTGCGGGCATATGACATTTGCGCCGGCCCTAAGACGGCAATGATGCCTTCCCCATATTGATCAACCTGATACTTCGCCGTGATCAGCGCATAGTCATCTAACAACTTATCCTTGGCGATTTCCGAACCAATCTTGACGGTTACCTCATCACCCGCGGTATCCAGATCAATCATTGACGACAAACGCTCACTTTGGTCCAGCAATTCATAAATCGCCTTCATCGCTTTGCCATCCTTATGCTCGTCCATTCCCAAGAGATTAAACCGGCCGCCAACGTAAAAGCGCTCGCCGGCAGCCCGGTTCACCACCGTATCAAAGATCCGCAAGAACCCTTCTGGCTGTGCCAAATACTGGGTCAGCTGCACCGGAATGTCTTGATTGAGGCGCTTGACCACTTCAGTCAGTGGCAAGCCCACCAACTGATCATTAATCAAGCGGATCACTGCTTCCAACGCTTCTGGATCAACGCGTTTGGGAATCGTAAAGGATTGGCTTTCAACTTCGCCACTATCCGTCACTAAAATCCCCAAGACGCGGGAATTCCCCAGGTCCACCAATCGAAACCCACTCAACCGCACATTTTGCTGTTCGGGCTTCAGAGTAAACGCGGTATAGGACGTCAAGTTGGATAAAATCTCTGCCGAATGGGAAACAATTTCATCAATCTTTTGGAATTCCGTCCCCAAGGAATTGTGAATCATTGCCGAATCCGTTGCGGAAATCGTCGCTGGATCCAAGAGGTGATCAACATAATAGCGATACCCCTGCTTGGAGGGCACCCGTCCCGAAGAAGAATGTTCCTTTTTCACCAGCCCTTCATGTTCGAGGACCACCATTTCATTACGAATCGTCGCCGAACTGACTTTAAAAGGCAATACCTCCGCCAAAAGCTTGGAGCCGACCGGTTGACCAGTGACGGTGAACTGACGTACAATCGCCTGGAGGATCAACTCTTGCCGTTGTGTTAGCATCTCATCACTTCCTTTTAGCACTCTTGGTTGCTAAGTGCTAAACACAATTAATAATATACCAACCTCACCGGTAAAAGTCAACAAAAGTCAAAGTATTTGGAGAAATTTTATGTCACAAGAAAAAGCGCGCTATATCAAGCCCCAAAGTGCCGTCGAGGCCATGGAGCTGATTCAAAAGCTCTTTAATCAATACCGTAATGCCCCCCTCACCCAAGAATTACTGACCTACCACCTGAATTTACTGACCCGGCTGCAAACCGACATCAAAACCGCCGCCGAACAAGCCGGCGATCCCAAACTGTTGACGGGCTTGCAAACGATGACGGCAGCGATGCAATCGTGGTCGGGGATTCGCTTTAGCGGGCGGCCCTTTCCCGGGAAGTTGCGCCACTTTAAATTAGACACCGATTCCCACCCGCACTTTAAAACCCAAGTGCACAAGATCAAAGGGACTGCCAGCCACCGTAGTAAGCGGCATTAATAGACTATAAACGCCCAGCCTTCACCACCATGAAAGCTGGGCGTTTGGTTTAAGCGGGTTTCACAATCGTCCAGGTGGCTTCGCCTTGGCGATTGACTAGTTGCAAGCGCAATGGCAAAGCCGCTTGCTGGGCAATACTCAGCGCTTGGGGATGGATTACCTGCGCCCCGGCCGAATGCGCCAATTGTTGATAGGTCAAAGTCGTCGTTAACGTCGGCCCCGTGACTTGCTTTAACCGCAGTGACTTCGCCGGACTCACATCGACAAAAAAATCCAACCGTTGGGCCCCAAAAGCTGCCGCTAAGACCGCCGCCGTAATGTCCGAGCCGCCCACTTCCAGGGTTGTTAATTGTCCCGCCGCATTTTGGCCTTGAAAACCGGCCACCACGACGACCTGCGCAGCGGCGGCAAAGGCCTGCTCAATTGGTTGCTTATCCAAGCGCGCAATTTGGGCTTTTTGATAATGCTCGTTAGTATAGATCCCCGCTTGCGGCCCGGTTAGCCCTACCACGTTTAAGCCTTGCTGACGCATTTCGTTGACCATCAAGGACATCGCAATCACTTCCCCCGTGCCGACCAACTGGGCTAATTCACGCGGTTGTAAAGCACTAAAGTCACCCCCTACCAACTTTTCCAGGCTAGCCGTTGCATACGGTTGGGCGGGTCCCTTAGGGGCCGAAACCACCGCAATTACCCGGTGGCCCGTCGCGAGGACTTCTTTTACCTGACGGATTGCCAATTGGCGGGTCGTCACGTCTTGCATGACCTTGCCACTAAACTTTTGGACAATTAAATTCTCCATCCTGTCATCCCCTTAACTGGTTTTATCCCCATTAAACCCTAAAATTCTAACCACTTTATGGTGCTTTACTTAAGATTCAATTAATCCCCTGAACGACAACCGGGAGGGCGCCACCACATTAGCGATTACGCCCTCCCGGTTAATAACTTTAAGCTAAAATTTGGCGGGCCGCGCGTTCATCCGCGTGCAATTGTGCCACCAGCCCGGCCACGTCAGCAAATTTCTCTTCACCGCGCAACCGTTGTACCCATTCGACTTTCACGTGCTCACCATAAATATTGGCCGCAAAGTCAAAGAGGTAGACCTCAATCGTCTTTTGATTATGCTCGCCAAAGGTCACGTTATAGCCCACGCTGGCCATTCCCGGGTACCAGTGGCCATCAACCCAAAAGCGGACCGCATACACCCCGACGCTTGGCAAGCGCTCCGCCGGATCCCAAGCCACGTTAGCGGTCGGAAAGCCTAAGGTCCGTCCACGGGCAAAGCCATGGACGACAATGCCCGTCGTTTGGTAATGATACCCCAGCAAAGCATTCGCTTCTTGCACTTGCCCTTCGTCAATCAAGTGGCGGATCCGGGTTGAGCTGATTTTTTCCGCCCCCGCACTTTGCTCGGTCACTTCAATTACTTTAAAGCGCCCTGCCGCATAAAAGGGCAGGCGGGCCATGGTCGCCACATCCTTGGGCCCATAAGTGTGATCAAAGCCCGCAACAACGACCACCGCCCCCATGGCCACCAAGTACTGATCCACAAAGGCCTGCGGGGAAAGGGCCCCAAACCGCGCCGTAAAATCGACTAGGTAGACCCGGTCAACCCCTTGTTGCGCCAGCAATTCTAATTTACGCTCCGGCGTGGTTAGATAATGGACGCCCGCCGGAAAAGCTGAGTAGACAATCCCCGGCAACTTGTCATAGGTCAAAACCGCCAGCGGCAAATTTCGTTGCCGCGCTTCAACTTGCGCACGTTGGATCACCGCCTGATGGCCCCGGTGAACCCCATCAAAAAAACCCATTGCCAAGACCACCGGTCCCGCTGGCAATTGATCAGTTTGTAAGGGATGATGAATTCGGTATACTTCCATTGCTTAATCCTCGTCTAAATCAATCATCTTCAATGGCTTGTAGACCGTCCCCTTTAGTTGGTACAAGGCCCGCAGCCGCTGTTGATAAAATAATGCCACTTGCGCGGGCCGTTGGTCAAGACTGGTCTGGGGCAACCAGCCCCCGTGTTTCACCGTTTGCCACTGTTCCGGCGTCAATTCGTGGGCAGGCCAGTCACGCACGGCGTAGGCTAGCGGATAGAGATTTAGTAATTGGGCACTCATCTGATCTTGGACATCGGCCAAGCTCAAGGTTTGGTCCAGTTCAAAGCCCCCGCTTTTTAACCGGGTTAAGCTGGCCATCGTTCCCGGGTAGCCCAAGGCTTTCGCCAGATCCACCACCAAGGTGCGGACGTAGGTCCCCTTGGAACAATCCACGATGAAGCGGACCCGTTGGGTTTGGGTGGCCGAATCATAACTTGTCGCCGTCAACTTAAAACTGGTAATCGTCACTTGCCGCTTGGGGCGCTCAACGGTTTCGCCCGCCCGGGCATATTCATACAGGCGCTTACCGTTCACTTTCACCGCCGAATACATCGGTGGAATTTGGGTCAGCGGCCCCACCATTTTTTGCATCGCCGCTTCAATCGTTGCGGCCGGAATCGGAGCGGCCACTGGGGTCGTAGCGATGACTTTACCAGTTAGATCCTCCGTCTCCGTCGCTTGCCCGATTAACAGCTCACCGGCGTATTGTTTTCCTGAGGCCATCAGCAGGTCAACCAGCTTCGTGGCTTTGCCCACACAAATTGGCAAGACCCCGGCCACCTCGGGATCCAAGGTCCCCGAATGGCCAATCTTTTTTTCATGTAAAATGCGGCGCAACCGACTTACGGCATCAAAGCTGGTCATGCCGCGTTCTTTATACAGTGGAATAATTCCGTCCATCTCATTCTTCCTTTCGCTTAAGCAAAAGGCGGTGCCAACCCGCGTCAGCACCGCCTGAATAAGTTAATTAGAGCTCGTTTTTCCGGTGCAGTTCCCGCAGCAACTCATCAATGCGATTGCCGTATGCAACGGAAGCATCTTTTTCAAACCGAATCTGGGGCACTTTAAAAATATTCAAACGTGGTCCCAATTCACTCCGGACTAAGCCGGTCGCCTTATCCAACCCGGCTTGCGCTTTTTCGTTTACGGAAGCCTTATCAGACAACAAGCTATAATAAATCGTCGCTTGTTGCAAATCACCGGTCACATCCACCCCGGTAATCGTGACGTCTTGGACCCGGGGATCCCGGACCCGCTTTAACAAAATATCGTCCACTTCACGCTGGATCAATTGCGCCAAGCGTTCTGCCCGGTAACGTTTGTTTGGCATAAGCTGTCTCCCTTCATTTCAAAGTGATTCACTGGTCAATTATTCAACCGGTACTTCTTTCATTTGGTAAGCTTCGATAACATCCATTTCCTTGATGTCGTTGTAGTTTTGAATCGTCAAACCACATTCGTAACCTTGCTTGACTTCCTTGACATCATCCTTGAAGCGCTTCAAGCTGCCCAGTTCGCCATCGTAGATCACGACCCCATCACGCACTAAGCGCACCTTGGCATCGCGCGTAATCTTCCCGGACGTGACCATCCCACCGGCAATCGTCCCGATCTTGGAAGCCTTGTAAATCTGCCGCACTTCAACTTGCCCGATTGTCTCTTCTTCGTAAACCGGTTCAAGCATCCCCTTCATGGCGTCTTCGACTTCTTCAATCGCCTTGTAGATCACCCGGTGCAACCGAATGTCGATTTGGTTGGCATCTGCTTCGCTCTTGGCATTTGGCGTTGGCCGAACATTAAAGCCAATGATAACGGCGTTGGAGGCTTCGGCCAGGGTCACATCAGATTCATTGATCGCCCCAACGGCCTTGTGAATAATGTCCACCCGGACCCCGTCAACCTTAATCTTTTGCAGACTTTGGGCCAAGGCTTCGACGGACCCTTGGACGTCAGCCTTGATAATGATCGGCAAGGACTTCATTTGGCCCTTTTGCATCGTGGCAAACAGGTTATCCAAGGTAACGTGGCTGGTCCGGGCCCGTTCTTCGTCTTGCGCCCGCTTAGCACGTTCTTCCCCGGCCGCCCGGGCCGTTTTTTCATCTTCAAAGACTACAAAGCGATCCCCGGCTTCTGGGACGGCGTTTAACCCGGTAATTTCCACCGGCGTCGATGGCGTGGCTTCCTTGATCCGCCGCCCATTTTCGTTGGTCATCGTCCGCACCCGGCCAAAGGTATTGCCGACCACGATTGGGTCCCCGACGTGCAACGTCCCTTGTTGAACCAAGAGGGTCGCCACGGGGCCGCGGCCTTGGTCCAATTGGGCTTCGACCACCGTCCCGACGGCCCGTTGGTCGGGGTTGGCCTTTAATTCCAACATTTCGGCTTGCAGCAGAATCATGTCCAACAGCTCATCAATGTTCTTCCCAAACTTCGCGGAAATTTGAACAAAGATCGTGTCACCACCCCAGTCTTCCGGAATCAAACCGTATTCCGTCAGTTGGGTCGTCACGTTGTCGGGGTTAGCGCCGGGCTTATCAACCTTGTTGACCGCCACAATAATTGGCGTTTCGGCTGCTTTGGCGTGGTTGATGGCTTCGATCGTTTGCGGCATTACCCCGTCGTCAGCTGCGACCACTAAGACCGTAATGTCGGTGATATTGGCCCCCCGGGCCCGCATTTCAGAGAAGGCCGCGTGCCCCGGCGTGTCCAAGAAGGTAATCACTTGGTCGTTGTAGTTAACTTGGTACGCCCCGATGGCCTGCGTAATCCCCCCGGCTTCTTGGGCCGTCACGTGGGAGTGACGAATGTTGTCCAACAAGGTCGTCTTCCCGTGGTCAACGTGCCCCATAACCGTTACAACCGGTGGCCGCGAAACTAATTTAGCTTCATCTTGATCCGCCACGTCAAAGAAACGATCCAAGTCAGCGATATCTTCTTGGACCTTTTCCTTTGCTTCAATTCCGTAATCGGCCGCCAGGATTTCAATCGTGTCCTTTTCCAGGGATTGGTTTTGGTTCACCATAACCCCCAGCATAAAGAGCTTCTTGACAATTTCTGCGGCTGGCCGGTGTAAGACTTTAGCCAAGTCTTGGGCGTTCATCCCATCCGTGTATTCTAATACGTCTGGCAGCGGCTTATCCTTGCGTTGGGTTGGTTGCTTAGGTTGAATATTTTTCATCCGTTGGTTTTGCCGGTTCTTCTTGCCCTTTTTGTTTTTCTTCCCGTTCTTGTTGCCAAACCAGTGAACCCCGTTGTTGCCACCGTTGTTGGCTTTCTTATCGTGACCACCCTTGGCCGCCCCATCATGTTTGGCCTTCTTTGGTTGCTCAGCCTTCGCCGCTGGCTTGGTTGAGGCTGGTTTTGGCGTTGGCTTGGGGGTTGGCTTAGCGGCTGGTTGCATCAAGCCGCGTAGTTGCTTGGCTTGATCCGGCGTCACAGAAGACATGTGGCTTTTCACCGCCATTCCGTGATCATTCGCCAGCTTGACCAGGTCCTTGCTTGGCATTTTGAGTTCCTTTGCCAATTCGTAAATTCGTTCCTTAGCCATAGGTTCACGCTCCCTTTTGATTATTGATTAAGTAGTTTTTGAAACTGGTTTGCAAACCCCACCTGCTTGATCCCAATTACCGTCCGGGCTTGACCAATTGCGCCGCTTAATTCTTGCTTGGTAAACAATTGGCAAACGGGGGCGCCATAGGTTTGCGCCTTGTCAGTGACCTTTTTAGTCGTGGCCGCGCCGGCGTCTTGCGCCAGAAAAACCAATTTGACTTGGTGGGCTCGTAAGCCCTTAATCACTGCGCCTTCGCCCGTGGTAATTTGGCCGGCCCGGCGAGCCAGGCCTAAGAGGTTGAGGATTTTTAGCTGATTATTCATTGCCAAACAGCTTTTGGCGGGCCGCTTGGTGATCAGCGTACTGAATTAATTCATCGTAAAAGTCAGGGTTTAGCGTGACCCCGAAAACCTTATCAAAGGTCTTTTCGCGCTTGGCCCGTTCAGCAATCGCCACATCGATGCCCACGTAGGCCCCACGGCCAGGCTTCTTACCAGTTGGATCCAGCGAAACCTCACCTTCCTTATTCTTTACGACCCGGATCAACTGCCGCTTGGGCATCATCTCACCAGTAACAATATCTTTGCGCATCGGTACTTTTTTCTTTTTCATTCTTTTCACCCCGCTGCTTGCTTGAATGGTTTGTTAATTGAGTAATTTATTCACCGTCAAAGGCAAATTCATCCGTTTGATCGGCAGGCATTTCCATTTCGGATAATGGCTTAATGTCTAATTTGTAACCCGTCAGTTGGGCCGCTAAGCGAACATTTTGCCCCCGCTTCCCAATTGCCAAGGAGAGCTGGTTGTCCGGCACAATCACCGTGCAACCATGGTGCACCCGTTGCCGCACTTCACCATCTTCTCCCATCGGTTCTAATTCTTCCACTTCGCCATTGTTTTCGTCAAATAATACCCCTTTAACTTCAGCGGGGTTGAGGGCATTGCGAATGAACATTTCCGGTTCGTCTTCGAACTTGACGATATCAATGTTTTCGCCCCCTAATTGGTTGACGATGGCTTGGACCCGCGCCCCCCGAGGTCCGACACACGTCCCAACCGGGTCAACATTGGCATCCCGGGAGAAGACGGCGACCTTTGCCCGGTCCCCGGCTTCACGAACAATCCCCTTGATTTCAACGATCCCTTGGCTGATTTCTGGGACTTCCTTTTCAAACAAGCGCTTCAACAGGTCGGGCGCCGTCCGGGAAACAAACACTTGTGGGCCGCGGGTTTCTTCCAAGACCCGGGTAACGTAAACTTGGACCCGGTCGTGAACCCGGTAGCGCTCGTTTGGCATTTGGTCGTGCTTGTTCATTGCCGCTTCGACCCCATCACCCAAGTCAACGTAGATGTAACGCTTGTCTTCACGCGCTACTTCACCGTCAACTAAGTCGTCTTGCAGGCGCTTGTACTTTTCGTAAACAATCCGCCGTTCTTCTTCCCGCAGCTTTTGCAGCACGACATTCTTCGCCGTTTGGGCCGCAATCCGCCCGAAGTCCCCGGGGGTAACTTCTTGACGCAAATCGTCCCCTAATTCGTAACCGTGACTGATTGCCATGGCATCCCGCAAACTGATTTCTTCAATTGGGTTGACCACTTCTTCGACCACCTTTTTGAACACGTAGACCTTAAAGGCCCCCGTCCGGTCGTCGATCACCGCTTCAACGCGGGCATTGTTGTCATCATAGTTCTTCTTGTAGGCGTTGGCTAAGGCATCCGTTAAAGCTTCAACGATCACTTCTTTTTTGATGCCCTTTTCTTTTTCCAACACATCCATCGCTGCCAACAATTCTTGATATTGATTGTTTTTCTTCTTGGCTGCCATTTTTATCTCCTAATTATTCTTCGCATTCCACGATTTGTCACTGCGTTAAAATTTAATTGCCAAGCGGGCCTTGGCGACTTTATCCCGGGGGATTACCACGGTCTTGTGCCGCGTCTTATCAAGGTAATCTAAGGTCAATTCCGTTGCCGTCAAAGCAATCAGCGTCCCTTCGTAGACCTTGTGGCCCTCAATTGCTTGGTAGAGCGAAACGTGGATGTAGTCATTCACGGCCCGTTCAAAATCCCGTTCGTTGCGCAATGGCCGCTCAGCGCCCGGGGAGGAAACTTCTAAGAAGTAAGCTTGCGGAATCGGATCAGGATCACATTCATCCAGGGCTGCGCTCAGCTGATCACTCACCATCGCACAGTCTTCTAACGTAATCCCGCCGTCCTTATCAATGTAGACCCGGAGGTACCAACTCGGCCCTTCCTTTTCAAATTCCACGTCGTAGAGTTCAAATTGGTGGTCAGCCAAAATGGGATTAACCAGTTCCGTAACGGTTTCGATTACACTACTCACAGTTTTTTCACCTCCAGTTTAATTGCAATAAAAAGAGCGAGCATCCCTGCTCACTCCCTTCCGAAGTTATTACCACTTAATAGTTTACCATCGTCCGCGCTGCTTGACAAGCATACGAGCCAGTCATTTCTTCCTTAGAACACAAAAAAGTCGGCAGCTCACGCTGTCGACTTTTTCACTATTCAGCATCAGCAACTGGGTAAACTGATACCTTCCGCTTGCTGCGGCCCCAGCGTTCAAACTTAACAACGCCGTCCACCTTGGCAAACAGAGTGTCGTCGCCACCACGACCCACGTTTTCACCTGGGTTGATGTGCGTCCCACGTTGACGGTAGATGATTGAACCTGCCGTTACCATGGAACCATCAGCGGCCTTAGTCCCTAAACGCCGACCAGCAGAGTTCCGGCCGTTCGCAGTGGAACCACCCCCCTTGTGGTGGGAGAAGAATTGAAGATCCATTTCCATAAGCATTACTTTCACCTCCAGCAGTGAATTTTAAATCTCAAACATTTTTACTTCAATGTATTGATCATAGCGTTCCGCAATGTCAATTATGCCATTTTGAAACGCCGCTAACAAGAGTTGCGATTTTTCGTCCATGCCAACTCCCGTGACCTCAAGATAGCCACCGTTGACATTGTCACTTTGCACTTGGGGAACTTGGGGCGTAAAGCGTTCCAAGCTATTAACGGTATTGATGGCCAAAGCCGAAACCCCAGCACACACAATATCTAACCCTTCCGTGGCAAAGTCCGCGTGTCCTGTCATTTTAAAACGGGTAATCTTTTGATCCTTAAGGTAGAACGCCGTCTTAATCATCGGAAATTCTACTCAACTTAGGCGTTGATTGCGTCAATCATAACCTTCGTGTAAGGTTGACGGTGACCCTTCTTGTTGTGGGTGTGCTTCTTAGGCTTGTACTTGAAAGTTACAACCTTCTTTTCCTTGCCTTGCTTTTCAACCGTCCCTTCAACAGCAGCGCCGTCAACGAATGGCTTCCCAACCTTAACGTCGTCACCGCCGACAAAAACAACCTTGTCAAAAGTTACCTTGTCACCTGCTTGGGCGTCCAGCTTTTCAACGTAGATCGCTTGACCAGCTTCTACCTTGTATTGCTTACCACCAGTAACAATAATTGCGTACATTTTGTGCACCTCCTTAATTCTTAGACTCGCCAGGATAAGCAGCGCAAAGCTTTAAAACTTACCACCGTGCGGTTGTAGTTGTCTGGTTCACAAATACAACATTGAAATTTTAGCAAGCTTGCTCGCCCCCGTCAACCCCTCCCAATAAAAAAACGCTGAAATTTTCAGCGTTAGCAGTTAGGCAGGTTGGATCCCTAATTCAACTTGCAGTTGGGCATCAAAGAAAGTCGTTACCGGGGCCGTCAAGCCTTCGGCCCCATTGAGCATTTTAGCCACGTTAAGCGTCATATACCGGGAAGTGTAGACCAATCCTTGGTCTAACCATCGTGAAATGACGCCTAAGACGGCCGAAACCACGAAATCAATTTGCAGTTCCAAAGGCACCGCACTATGGTCAACCGGGAGCCGGGTTTCGCGCACGTAGGCCATCATTTCCCCTTGCAGGCGCTCAAACAGCTGGTCATAGAACCGCTCGCCAACCGACTTGCCCAACAAGACGGTAAACACATCGGCATTCTGCTCAATGTAAGCAAAGGCACACTTGAGCGAAAAGACCCGGGAAGCACGCCGATCAGGCGGGGTAATCATCACATTGGCAAACAAATCATCAATAAAATCCTGCAGGGCCGTTTGAATAAAGTCCTGCTTGTCCTTATAGTGGAGATAAAAGGTCCCTCGGGTAATGTGCGCCGTCTCGGTAATCTTTTGCACACTGATACTCGACAAGGATTCGCGTTGCATCAAAGACACTAAGGCCCGGCGCAAGTTGTTCCGGGTTTTGATGACCCGGGGATCCATTTTTTTGGTTACCATTGGTTTCCCCTCCGTTCTGCTTGGTTTTCTGCTTGCAGGAGTTAATCAGCCAAGCTACTGGTCACCCCCGTCTTCCTCATCCGTTGTATAAATTGAATTACCGGTTTTATTTGACAATTGGCGGTTTTATAATATACTGATATAAGTTTGGGACGATAGCTCAACCGGATAGAGCATTGGTCTTCTAAACCAAAGGTTGTGGGTTCGATTCCCACTCGTCTCATTTAACCTCGCCCGCCACGTTGGCGTTTTTATTTTTCGATCCATTAAAAGCGCTTTCATCTAGTGATTATTGTAACATATAATTTTCGTAATTGCCATTTGTCATTGGACAATTTTTCCAAATCTGCCCTAACAACGGAGCATTCCTTTGACAATTCGGCGCAAATCTGTTTAAAAAACGGGAGTTGGCAAACTACTTAGTTTACCAGCTCCCGTTTTAGTTTAGCCTTGTTGAATAGCCGTTTCTAACGCAATCTTGATCATATCATTAAAAGTCCGTTCGCGTTCTTCCGCGCTGGCTTTTTCTTCCCCAAAGATCAAATCACTTACCGTCAGCACCGACAAAGCCTTAAAATGCAGTTTGGCGCCCAACAAATACAGGCCGGCGGATTCCATTTCCGTCCCCAAGATCCCGTAATCCGCCAACTTTTGCATGTCCAATTCGTCGTTGTAGAAGCGGTCCGCCGCAAAAATGTCGCCGACTTTGACCTGAATGCCTAACTTTTCGGCTACGTGGTACGCCGTGTCCAGCAATTCAAAGTTGGCCAGGGGCGCATAGTGCACGCCGGGGCCAAAGGTATTGGCGGTCACGGCTGAATCCGTCGTCGAACCAGACGCTAACAAGACATCCCGCACGTGCACATCCGGGGCCATCCCCCCGCATGAACCCACCCGAATAATGGTCTTGACACCATATTCGCGCACCAGCTCATTAATGTAAATCGACATTGAGGGAATCCCCATGCCGGACCCCTGCACAGAAATGCGGTGACCCTGATAAGTCCCCGTGTAACCAAAGGCATTCCGGACCCGGTTAACCTGCTTGACATCCGTCAAGAAAGTTTCGGCAATGTACTTGGCCCGGAGGGGGTCCCCCGGTAACAAAACTGTTTCAGCGTAGTCGCCCGCTTGGGCTTCAATATGCGTACTCATGCTAATTTCCCCCATTCTCAATTAATTCGTCAGCTGGGCTAAGAAACTAGTCCCGACTCCATTGCCGGCCACCCCGAAGTTCGCCAGAATGGTGGCCCCTAAGTCAGCGTAAGTTGCCCGCTGCCCCAGGTCAATGTCTCCATGCTTCATGGATGGAGAATAAGCCAACAATGGCACCACTTCACGGGTATGGTCCGTACCTTGGTAGCATGGATCATTACCATGGTCGGCCGTAATCAGCAATAAATCATCCGGCCGCAAGTTGGCCAAGACCGTCCCCAAGCGCCGGTCAAAGTCCATTAAAGCCTGCCCAAAACCGGCGGGATTTCGGCGGTGACCATACATGGCATCAAAATCGACCAAGTTGGTAAAGCAAAAACCGGTAAAATCGGTCTGCATCACTTCGTCCACGTGATCCATCCCGTCCATATTGCTTTCATTGTGGTAACCCTTGGTAATGCCATGACCCGAGAAGATATCATTGATCTTGCCAATCCCAATCACGGCGAGCCCCGCATCTTTTAGACGATCCAAATCAGTCGCCCCGGTTGGTTCTAATGAAAAGTCGCGCCGGTTGGCCGTCCGCGTGAAGTGATCCTTATCGGGCCCAACGTATGGCCGTGCAATGATGCGACCTACCGTGTATTCCGGCCCGTTGACCAGCGTCCGGGCGAATTCACAAATCCGGTAAAGTTCGGCTAACGGAATTACCTCCTCATGCGCCGCAATTTGCAACACGGAGTCCCCGGAAGTATAGACAATTAAGTCCCCCGTGGCCATTTGTTGTTCACCATAATCTTTGATGACTTCGGTCCCCGAATACGGTCGGTTCACGATTACCTTGCGCCCCGAAAAGGCCTCCAGTTGCTGAATAATGCTGGCCGGAAAGCCCTTGGGGAAGGTCGCTAACGGGCGTTCAACTGGCAGGCCCATCATTTCCCAGTGCCCATCCATGCTGTCCTTGCCCGCAGAAATTTCGACCATCCGCCCGTAGGCCCCCTTGGCCGGGTGGGCGACCGGGACCCCTTCAATTGGGGTCGCATGCAGATTACTCAAGCCCAGTGAAGCCAAATTCGGCAAGGCCAACTTGCCCGCAAAGTGGTGTCCAACGTGACCCAAAGTATCGGCCCCTTGATCCCCAAAGGCGGCGCCATCCGGGGCTGGCCCAGCCCCCACCGAATCCAACACAATTGCAAAAACGCGTTTGTAAGTCATCGTGTCCGCCTTCTTTCGCTACTTACCTGCTGCCAGTGATTCTTCCAAAATTGCTACGGAAGCTGAAACCCCTAACCGATCGGCCCCAGCGTCAATCATCGCTTCGGCTTCGGCCAGGTTGTGAATCCCCCCGGCAGCTTTAATCTTAAAGTCGGGACCAACGGTTTGCCGCATCAACTTAACGTCTTCGACCTTGGCGCCCCACTTCGAGAAGCCCGTCGAAGTCTTCACGAAATCAGCCCCAGCTTGGACCGTTAATTGGCAAGCGCGGACCTTTTCGTCATCAGTTAGCAGGCAATTTTCGATAATTACCTTCAGCAATGCCCCCTTGGCATGGGTTGCTTCAGCCACGGCTTGAATGTCAGCCGCCACCACTTCATCATGACCAGCCTTTAATTCACCGATGTTGATTACCATATCAACTTCCGTCGCCCCGTCATCGATCACTTGGTTGGTTTCAGCCACCTTGATGCTGGTGGCGTTGGCCCCCAGGGGGAAGCCGATTACCGCACATGGGTTTACCGTCGTTTCCGCTAAGGCCGCGCTGACTTTCTTCACCCAGTATGGGTTAACGCAAACCGACGCCGTATTGTACTTGATCGCCTCTTGAATCGTTTGATCAATCATTGCTTCCGTTGCGTCTGGCTTCAGCATCGTGTGATCCATGTATTTTGCTAATTGTGCCGTTGATAATTCCATTTTTTGAAACCCCTTTCAAGCTTGGTACCACTCTAGTATAACGAAATCATCGTTAATAATCTAGCAAATTTTGCAAACGATTTCACAAAATTGATCATTACGCAACAATTTGGGGCTTTTGACGGAGCAAATTCTTAACAATTGTTTAAAATCGCCCCCATTTTGGCCTTCTGAATTGCAAACTCGTCCTTTTCGATCGATAATTTATTTATAGCAATAATTTATTTGTGGGGTGATTATAATGTTGCCATTATTTATCATTGTTGCCATTTTAGCCGCCGCACTTGGTTGGCAGTTGCTTTTTGGCTCTTCCCAAGCAAACGAAAAAGAGCACGGGACCCACGGCCAGCAACGCCAGGCTTAATTAATAACAAAGAGGTCGGGAAAAACGCTGTTTTTCCCGACCTCTGTTGCTTTTATTTGACCGCGGTAAAAGTTTCTTGCCCGTCCTTGACGGTGTACATTGCTTGATCGCTATTAGGCGCCATCAAGCTCAAGGAGTACCCAGCCCCTAAAATCTTTTTGAGTTGAGCGGAGGTTTGCTGCAAGGATTTGGTCAGCTTCGGCCAGCCAATCTGCTCAGCCTGACTGGGATCATCCAGAACAGCTTGCAAGGCCTTTTGTTCATCGCCGGCCGCCGGCTTGATTTGGTAAGTCTTGCTGGCTTGATCAAACCCAACGGTCCCGAGCTTGCCATAGGCCTTTTGCAACTGGCCGAGGAGGGCGTTTTCCTTGCTGCTTTGATCGGCCCCCGCCGTCTTCATCGCCTGGTTGCCAACCGCTAATGAGGAAGTGGCCGTTTGGGCGGTTGCTTGACGACTAGTGGTCGGCGAAGAACTGGCCCGGTGATGACCGGTAAGTGCTCCCCAGGTCCCGACCCCCGTCAGAATCGCGCTGAGCAAGACCAAAAAGGTGGCCCACTTCCATTGTCCATACCGTTGCCATGAATTAAGCAGGTAGAAGATGCTCAACAGCAGCATCAATCCCCCAAAGATCGCTAATAAAATCATTTTTTCACCTTTTTTCTAAATTAACCTTCTTTTTTGCTAACTTCCCGGTACAATTAATAGTATCTTGAAATTGGAGGCATTTACGATGCGAATTTACTTAGCAGGACCCTTCTTCTCACCCGAACAAATTGCCCGGATCGAAAAAGTCGAAGCTGCCTTGCGCCAAAATCCCACGGTCGACAGCTTCTTCAGTCCCCGGCAATCCGACGAAAATGATGCGCCTAGCGCTGAAGTCGGCAGCCCCGCCTGGGCCAAGCAAATTTTTGCCAAGGACGTGGCTGAAATCGACCAAGCCGATGCCCTGGTGGTCGTGGCTGACTACGTGCATGCCAACGTTGATTCCGGCACGGCCTTTGAAGTCGGCTATGGCTACCATGCCCACAAACCGCTGATTATTCTCCAGGAATTAGCTGATGAACCCTTAAACCTAATGATTGGCCAGGCCGCGCACTACTACACCCAATCAATTGCCAGCTTGGCGACGTATGACTTTACGACCCTGCCAAGTAATGAATTCACGGGTAAAACCTTCTAGCCCAAGCCGAAAAAAGCATGTCACCAACTGGTTGACATGCTTTTTTGTTAGTATTCCATCAACGCTTTCACGTCGTAGTCTGCCAGCTTAGCGCGGCCGTTGAGGGCCTTTAATTCAATTAGGAAGGCCGTCCCAACAACGACCCCGCCCATTTTTTCAACCATTTCAATCGTGGCCCCGATCGTACCACCCGTCGCCAACAGGTCGTCGACCACCAGGACCCGTTGACCCGGCTTAATGGCGTCGGCTTCCATTTGCAGAGTCGCGGAACCATATTCCAAATCGTAGCTGGCGCTGACCGCTTCCCGCGGCAGCTTCCCCTTCTTGCGGGCCGGGGCAAACCCCACCCCTAATTCGTAAGCAACTGGGCACCCGACGATAAAGCCCCGGGCTTCCGGACCAACCACCATATCAACGTGCTTATCCCGTGCGTAGGCAACAATTTCATCCGTGGCTTGCTTAAAAGCTTGGCCATCCGCCATTAACGGCAAAATGTCCCGGAAGATAATCCCCTTTTCCGGATAATCCGGCACACTTGCGACATAATTGTGTAAATCTAAAGACATACAGATCTCCTCTAATTGGCTAACGCCTGCTGAACCCAGTGTTGCAACTGCGCCGTACTGCTCGTAAGCAAGACTTGCTCGACTTCTAAGCGGGCTGCCCGCTGGCGATAGCTCATAGTTTGTGTTAAATCCGCCCGTGTAATTTCGTCAACCGGTGCTAAAACACCACCCTTTATTGTAACAAATCTCAACTCTAAAAACACATGAATCATGAAAATTAACTGTTCATTATTCACCCGTAAGTAATTCGCCAGTTGGCTGCCCATTTGATTGAGGTTGACCGCCTGTTGGCGAATGGTCTGATATAAGGCCACAAACTGCTGGCGATTCGGCATCCCGGCCTGGTGAAGCGGCTCCCGTGAATAACACAGCCACCGTAATTTTGCGGCGGTCTTGGCATTTTGGATTATCGCCGTGACGGTTGCTAAATCCGGTGGACAATCCACGATGACCACGGTTTGGTCCGTTAAATCCATCGTTTGGGCTTGGTGCGCACTCACCACCTGCCCCGCCGCGTTGCCCGTCAAGTTTTCCCGTAACTGTTGATTAAACGTCACGTAAACCGCGGTTTCGGCAAACATCGGCGCAATCAAGCGGGACACGCGGGCATCTTCGATTACCGGCCCCATGGTGCGCTGGTCTTCCAGCAACAATTGCAGACTGATTTGCCCGCGCCACTGGTTCAAGTCCAACTTAACGGCCAGTTCTGGCACCGCCGCTTGCAAAGCCGGGGCCCAGTCCGCGTGGTTAAAGGCCACCACGGCCACTTCACCGGCGGGCGTGGGCAGGGTAAATTTGAGGTGCTGCTGCTGTTTGCCCATCGTCTGCACCGGCCCGATTTGTTGCGGCCGCACTAAAAAGACAGGCTGTTCATTCTCCGGACCAAAGGGCGCCAAGCGTTGCAATTGCCGATAAAAATCAACCGTCAGCTCCGGCGCCGTCAATTCGCCCGCTAAGGTCAAGGTGGGCTTGGTCTGACCATCAAACTGCTGTGCCGACGCCGCTGCTTGCAAAACCGTTTGTAAGGCGTCCGTTTGTTCAATATCAAATGAAAGCCCACACGCCAAGGGGTGCCCCCCAAAGGCGACCAGCAAGTCGCGGTGCGCATCCAAGGCGTCAAACAGGTTGAAGCCCGCCCGGCTGCGCCCGGAGGCCTTGGCAACCGTTTCCCCCTCATTTACGCTGGCAATGATCGTCGGCTTCCCCGTGGCTTGCAAGACGTGACTGGCCACAATCCCCAACACGCCCTGGTGCCAACCGTGCCCGACCAGCAGCAAGACTGGTTGGTCCTTTTGGGCGGGGCTTTGAGCCAGCGCTAAGGCCGCCGCCGTCACTTCTTGCACGAGGGCCTGCCGTTTTTGATTGCAGTCGTCAACCACTTGGGCTAACTGTTTGGCCCGGGCTTCGTCTAACGTCGTCAGCAGTTCGACCCCTTGGTTGGCATCTTGCAAACGCCCTAAGGCATTCAAACGGGGGGCCAACTGAAAGCCCACCTCCTGGTCTGTCAGGTGGGCTTCATCCGCATTGGTCAACGCCAGCAGCTCATGCAAGCCACTTCGCGCCCCCAGGCGTAATTGTTGCAAGCCCAAGGCAATCAACGCCCGGTTTTCCCCGGCTACCGACACAACGTCGGCGATTTCACCGATCGCCACTAAGTCTAACAGCTCAGTTGGAAACTCTTCCAACAGCGCCCAAGCGACCTTAAAGGCCACCCCGACCCCCGAGAGGTCGCCACCCGGGTATTCATCACCGGGATATTGGGGATGGACGATCGCCACGGCTTCCGGCAATTCAGCTGGCAAACTGTGGTGGTCAGTAATCACCACGTCCACCCCTTGGGCGTTGGCGTAGGCGATCGCTTCTTGACCCGAGACCCCATTGTCGACCGTTAAAATCAGCTGGGTGCCAGCTTCAATTAAGCGTTGGTACGCAGCTTGGTTGGGCCCATAGCCGTCCTTAAACCGGTCCGGCACGTAATAATTGACGTTGGCGCCCACCGTTTCTAAGGTTTCCACCATTAACGCCGTACTGGTGATCCCGTCGGCGTCATAATCCCCGTAGACCGTAATTAATTCCCCGGCTTCGATGGCCTGCATCAATCGGTCGACCGCAGGGGCCATATCATGCAAGGCGGTGGGTTCTTTAATCATTTGCAACTGGGGTTTTAAAAATTGCTGCGCTTCAGCTAAGGACGTACAGCCCCGGTGGACCAAAAGCTGCGCCAGTAGTGGCGGCAGATCACATTGCTCTGCAATCTGTGCGGCCAATGGCGTCTTGGTTAACGCTAATTGTTGCCATTCATAATTTGTCTGTGCCAATTCATCACCCCAATTGCTTAGTTACAGTTGCTGCCGATTTTGTTGATAATCAAAGACCTTCTTAATCGTCCAATCACCTAGCCCCGGAAAAACCTGGTAGAACCACGAAAGTTGCGCCGTGTAAGCCGGGACGTTGATTTCCCGGCGCTTATAGCCCACGCTGTCCCAAATCTGCTTCGCCAGTTTTTCGGGCGAAATAAACATCCAGGCCGGGAAATGGGCCGCAAAATGTCGGTCTGGATCCGCTTGGGTCAAGAAATTAGTATGCACCGGGCCGGGATTAACCGTTAAAACCTGGACCCCAAAGTCCGCCACTTCCATCCGTAAGATATTGCTGAAGTGGATTAAGGCCGCCTTGGTGGCCGAATAAACGGCGCTGCTTGGGACCGGAATTTTGCCGCTTAAGGCCCCGATATTGATAATCGCCCCAAACCCTTGGTCCATCATTTGCTTGGCCACGGAGCGACTTAGGTACATGGCGGCCAACAGGTTAACGTTGGTCATCTTGGCCATCGCCGCTTGGGACTGCTTGGTGACTTCCACCAATTCTCCCGTCCCTGCTGCGTTGATCAAGACGTCAATTTCACCAACTTCATGGCGCACTTTGGTCAAGACATCATCAATAGCATCGGGATCCGTTAAGTCCAAGGGAAACGAAAAGGCCGGCCGGCCCGATAAAATCATGCACCGGGTGGCCAATTGGCGCAAAACGGCTGCTTGGCGGGCACACACAATCACAATTGCCCCCCGCCGGGCCGCTTCCAGGGCAATCGCCTGGCCAATCCCCCCGGAACCACCAGTGATCAGTACAACCTTGTTTTTCAGTGAACGCAGTGCTTTTAACCGCCGCATCATGCCTCAGTCACTTCCTTTTACTTGAGTGGAATGTCAATTTCTTCAAAATCCTTGACCACCCGGGTCGCCGGGAAAATTTCCCGTACTTGATAGGCCAATTGGGTCGCCGCTTTGCCAACGTAACGGGCGGAAATATGATTAAGCAGTAATTGCCCCACCTGCGCTTGCTTGGCCACCTGGGCCGCCTGCGCACTGGTGGAATGATAATAGTTATGCGCTAAGCGCGCTTCATTCTTGGCAAAGGTGCTTTCATGAACCAAAACATCGGCGTGCGCGGCTAAGGCCAACGCCGCCTTAGTCTTGCGCGTGTCACCCAAGATCGTCACGATCCGGCCCTTTTGCGGCGCCCCAATAAAGTCGTGGCCATCCAAAGTCCGGCCATCGGGCAGGGTCACCGTTTGCCCGGCCTTTAATTGGCCGTAAACTGGTCCCGCCGGCACCCCCAGGGCCTGCAGTTTTTCAACTTGCAACTCCCCGGGGTGATCGTGCTCTTCAATCCGGTAGCCAAAGCAGGCAATTTTATGGTCCAAGCGCTTGGCCGAAACGGTAAAGGTCGCATCCCGGAAAATTTCCCCGTCATCCGTCAATTCCACAAACTTCAAGGGGTAAGACAAGCGCGACTCACTGACCCGCAACGCCACTTGGACGTATTCTTTAATCCCCTTGGGGCCGTAAATGGTTAACGGCTCATCGCCCCCCTGAAAGGAGCGCGAACTTAACAAGCCCGGCAACCCAAAGATGTGGTCCCCGTGCAAGTGGGTAATAAAAATCTTTTCAATTTTGCGCGGGCGAATCGTCGTCCGCAAAATTTGGTGCTGGGTCGCTTCGCCCACATCAAACAGCCAAATTGCCTTCCGTTCTTCTAACAGCTTCAACGCTAAACTGGAGACATTTCGTTGTTTGCTGGGCGACCCCGCGCCGGCACCTAAAAATTCAATCTGCATAGCCAACCCTCGTTACTGAATAAATTCAAATGCAAAGTCTTCGATCCGCACCAGATCCCCATCCTGGATTCCTTTGGCCCGTAAGGCTTCATCAACCCCCATGTGCCGCAATTGCCGTGCAAAACGGAGTTGACTTTCTTCGTGCGTCAAGTCGGTCATCTTAAAGAGCCGTTCCAATTTCGCCCCGCTTAAGACCCACGTGCCATCGGGATCGCGGTCGATCGTAAAGTCCGGTTCATTGGTTGTGGCTTCAAAGTTGTAGTTGACGCTTTCCGCTTCATCATGACGCAGGCTGTCAAAGGCCGGCGTTTGATCTAAGAGGTTCGCCGTCTTCTTCATTAATTCCTGAACCCCTTGGTGGGTAACCGCGGAAATTTCAAAAATTTCAGGTTGGTGCGCTTCTTGGGCTAAGGCAGCTTTAAACAATTCCAAGTTGGTTGCCGCTTCCGGCAGGTCCATCTTCGTAGCAACCACAATTTGCGGCCGCTTCAATAATTCGGGGTCATAATTGGCCAATTCATGGTTGATCGCATGGTAGCGTTCAATCACTTGGTCGGGATCTTGACTCCCCATGTCCACCAAGTGCAATAAGACCCGGGTCCGTTCAATGTGGCGCAGGAACTGCAAGCCTAATCCGACCCCCTTAGAGGCCCCATCAATCAACCCTGGCATATCGGCCATCGCAAAGTCGCGCCCGTCTGGCAGCATCACCATCCCGAGGTTCGGCACCAGGGTGGTAAATTCGTACGCCGCGATTTTCGGCTTCGCGCCGGTAACGACGGAGAGCAGGGTCGACTTCCCAACGGACGGGAAGCCCACTAAGCCCACGTCCGCCAGCATCTTGAGTTCTAATTCCAGATTCCGTTCTTCCCCTGGTTCCCCGTTTTCAGCGATTTCTGGCGCTGGGTTCTTCGCGGAAGCAAAGCGCATGTTCCCCCGGCCCCCGCGCCCACCTTTGGCGACGACCAAGGTTTGGCCTTGTTCCACCAAGTCACCTAAAATCCGGCCACTGTCCAGGTCGCGGACGGTGGTTCCTTGTGGTACGGCAATCACCGTATCTTCGGCCGCCGCCCCGGTCATTTGCTTACTCATCCCATTTTGCCCGTTTTGGGCCTTAAAAATACGGTGGTAACGAAAGTCCATTAACGTCCGTAAGCCTTCATCGACTTTGAGGATGATACTCCCCCCGCGACCACCATCGCCACCAGCGGGGCCTCCGTTCGGCACATACTTTTCGCGCCGAAATGCGACCATCCCATTGCCCCCCTTACCAGCGTGTACTTCAATTTTAATTTGATCCACAAAGGTTGCCATGTTTATTCTCCGTTCTTTTGTCATTGCTTTCAATTATATGGGAAAAGGCAGACCCCGTCAAAATCAGTCGTGACTGCTGCCCTTGTTGACGGCCGCCTTTTTTTGCAGGGAAACTTTAATTAATTGGGCGGTTTTGGCATTAATCCCCAGCTCCCGAATTTGCTCCACCGAAGCCGTCGCAATCTTATCAATCGAGCCGAATTCTTTCAAAAGTTTCGTACGGGTGCGCGGCCCCACCCCCTTGATCTCATCCAAGCGGGAACTCAAGGAGTGCTTGGTATGGACCCGCCGGTGGAAGGTAATCGCAAAGCGGTGGACCTCATCTTGAATCCGTTGGACCAAGTAAAAGCCCTGGCTGCGCGGATCTAAGTGGACTGGGGTCGCCGCTTTGCCAAACAGTAAGTCGGCCGTTTTGTGCTTATCATTTTTGACCATCCCCACCACCGGAATCGCCAAGTCCAATTCATTTTCCAAGACATCCTGCACCGCCGCCATCTGAATTGCCCCGCCATCCATAAAAATCAAATCCGGCAACGGTTGGCCTTCCTTCAATAACCGGCTGTAGCGGCGCCGGATCACTTCCTTGGTGCTGGCCGTTTCGTCCGCATGATCAATCACCGTGGTCAACTTATACTTCCGGTACAATTTTTTGGCCGGTTCCCCATCGACGAAGACAACCATCGCTGAGACCGGATCGGCCCCTTGGATATGCGAATGGTCAAAAGCTTCAATCGTATGTGCCGCTGGCAAGCCCAGGGCATCGGTAATTTCTTTCATTGCCCCGGTCGTCTTTTGCTTGTCCATCGCAAGCAAGCGGAATTTTTCCTGGAGGGCCAACGCCGCGTTCTTTTCGCCCATGGCCAACAGGTCCCGCTTTTCCCCCCGCTGGGGCGTCCGCACCGGAATCCCTAAAATCCCAGCGATTTCCGCATTTGGCAAACCCTTGGGCACAAGGAGTTCTTTGGGCAAAATGTTATTCTTCCGTTGGTAGAATTGCAAAATGAAACTGGTCATTTCTTCGGCAGCACTATCGACCACCGGAAAGAGCCGTTTTTCCCGCTTCATTAAGCGGGCTTGGCGAATGAAAAAGATTTGCAACGACAACCAGCCCTTGTCAAAGTAGTAACTGATGACGTCGCGCGGGGTCTTATCGTTTGAAATGATTTTTTGCTTTTCAACCGTCACTTCAATGTAGTGCAACTGGTCGCGCAACTCCGCTGCCCGCTCAAATTCCAGGGCGGTAGCCGCCGCTTCCATGCGCTGGGTTAGTTCGGCCTTGATTTGCTTGGTATTCCCGTTTAAAAAGGACTTCAGCCGTTTGATCTGCGCCGCGTATTCGGCTTCCGGGACCGGCTTAAAGCAGGCCCCCAAGCATTGGCCCAGGTGGTAGTACAGACACGGCCGTCCCTGGTAGCCACTGCAGCGGCGCAAGGGGTACACTTTTTGGAGCAAATGGACCGTTTCTTCAGCCGCATAGACATTAGGATAGGGGCCAAAGTAAGCGGCCCCATCGTTTTTGATCTGACCGGTAATCTGTAGCTGCGGGTCCCGTTCGTTGGTAATTTTAATGTACGGATACCCGGTCCCCCGCTTTAATTTAATGTTAAAGTAGGGCTGGTGCTTTTGGATCAGGGTGATTTCTAACAGAAAGGATTCCTTATTCGTCGAAGTGACAATCGTTTCAAAGTCAGCCACCGTGGCCACCATTTTAGCGACCTTACCGGTATGAGAGCTCTTAAAATAGGAGCGGACCCGGTTTTTTAAATTTTTCGCCTTGCCGACGTAGATAATTTCCCCGTGGGCATCCTTCATCAGGTAACAGCCGGGGGCGTCGGGCAGCAAAGCCAGTTTGTGTTCTAAGTATTCACTTGCCATCGTTTTCCTCGCTTCCCCATAATCTTACTGCCTTTATTGTAACGACTTGCCCGCCACAGGGCAAAAGCCGGGCTTGTCCCACCCAAAAATTAGCCGGAAGGCCGACCGGCATGATAGAATAGGACCTGGTCAAATGTAATCAGTACTTAAAAAAGGAGGGGACTACATGGGCTTAGTAACACGCCGGCAGGACACTTTGGATCGCTTGTTTGAAAACTTCGCCATCGACCCGAAGCATCCTGATAAAACCGCACCCAAGCAACCAGACCAACCAGCTAAGGACGCTAAAAAAACAGAACCAGCTGAGCACAAACAAGCTTAACCGACCATGAAAAGGGACTGGGAGAAAACACCGTTTTCTCACCAGTCCCTTTCTATTTCCGTCCGTCCCTCCGTTGGCGTGGACAAACGCCCCTATTTACGGCGATCAAACCCATGCGGGTAGCGCTTGTTTAAGGTGGCAATATTGGCCTGCGCGACTTCATCAAACGGAATGTCGGCCCACTCGGCTACTTGCGAAAGGTACCATAAGACATCCCCCATTTCGTGAATCAGCTGCTGCTTATCGAGGGGCTTACCCTTGAAGGTGTAGCTCTTCACCAAATCGACGACCTGACCACTTTCCCCCGCCAAGCCCAGGGCACAGTTGGTGAGGACCTGTTCATTGCCGTACAAGGTCCGCTTGGCGGCTTCTTGATACTCATTAAATTCCATTGCTACTTAACCCCCGTTTGTTGACTAATCCAATCCCAAACCTGCTCCTTACCCAAACGGGTTTGGGCCGAAAAGAGGATCAGTGGCGCGCCAGCTTGCATCCTCAAGGCTTGCCGCACCTGCTTTTCAATGCGGTTGTACTGACTGGGCTTGAGCTTATCAACCTTGGTGGCCACCACTAAGGTTGGGACCTGGTAATAGGTCAGCCACTGGTACATAGCAATGTCGTCATCCGTCGGCACATGCCGCCCGTCGACTAATTCAATGACCCCCTTGAGTTGGTCCCGGTTGGTCAAGTAGTGTTCGATCATCTTACCAAACTTTTCCCGCTGCTTTTTGGAAACCTTGGCATAACCGTATCCTGGCACGTCGACAAAGTACAAGGCTTCTTCCACGTGGTAAAAGTTCAGGGTTTGGGTCTTGCCGGGTTGACTGGAAGTGTGGGCAAAGTTCTTTCGGTTGATCAAGACATTCGTCAACGAAGACTTCCCCACGTTAGACCGCCCCACCAGGGCAATTTCCGGCTGTTGGTCGGTAGGGTATTGGTCTTCTTGGACCGCGCTAATGGTAAGTTCGACTTGATTTACGTCCATCCTGGTCCCCCTATGATGCTTGCTGATCGTCCATCACATATTCCGGCGCTGCATGCTCTACCACGCTGGCCTTGGTGATCACCACTTTCTTGACATCTTGGCGGCTTGGTAAATCAAACATGACATCGCGCATGACGTCTTCAATGATCGACCGCAACCCCCGGGCCCCGGTATTCCGAGCAATCGCCAATTTGGCCATTTCTTGCAAGGCTTCTGGGGTAAATTCCAGCTGGCTGCCGTCTAAGCGAATCAGTTCTTGGTACTGCTTAACCAGCGCATTCTTTGGTTCGGTCAAAATCCGGATCAGGTCGGCTTCATCCAACTTTTCCAACGCCGTCATGACGGGCAGCCGCCCAATAAATTCCGGAATCAGCCCAAACTTCAACAGGTCCTCTGGAATCACGTGTTGCAAGATGTTTTTGTCCGTAACATCATTGATTTCCCGCGAATCAGTCCCAAAGCCAATTGTCTTATCACCGAGCCGTTCCTTGACGATGCTTTCAATCCCGTCAAAGGCGCCCCCGACAATAAAGAGGATGTTTTTCGTGTCGACTTGGATAAATTCTTGTTGCGGGTGCTTGCGACCGCCCTGCGGTGGCACGTTAGCAACGGTCCCTTCCAAGATCTTCAGCAGGGCTTGTTGGACCCCTTCCCCTGAAACATCCCGGGTAATGGAGACATTCTCGCTCTTCTTGGCAATCTTATCAATTTCGTCGATGTAAATAATCCCTTTTTCGGCCCGTTCCACATCGTAGTCGGCGGCTTGGACCAACTTCAGAATAATGTTTTCCACGTCTTCACCGACGTAGCCGGCTTCCGTTAAGGTCGTGGCATCCGCAATCGCAAAGGGAACATTTAAAATTCGCGCTAAAGATTGGGCCAAGTAGGTCTTCCCGGACCCGGTCGGCCCGATCACCGCGATATTGGATTTTTGTAGTTCCGTGTCGTTATTATCACCGGTCGTCATGGCATTAACCCGCTTGTAGTGGTTGTACACCGCTACGGCCAAGGTCTTCTTGGCATCCTTTTGACCGATTACGTAATCATCTAATTGCGCCATAATTTCGGCTGGCGTTGGCACTTTGAACGTACCCTTTTGGCTGGCATCATCGGCTAGCTCTTGGGCAATAATTTGTTGGCAAAGTTCGACACATTCGTCACAAATGTAGACCCCCGGGCCGGCGACAATTTTTCTGACTTCGTCTTGTGATTTGCCACAAAAGGAGCAATGCACATTTTGTTCCGTGTTTGTATCTTCAAACATTCACTTTTCACCTTCCTAATTTCGCGCTGATCCTTGTAAACTGGCCGGCTGTAGCCCGGGCCAATTTAAGGCGCTTGATCATGCTTTCTATCTTAGCAAACCCGCCGTTGAAATACTAATAAAGTGGTTTGCAGCTAACATAGAAAAAAGGCTACGACAAGCAGGCTTGCCGTAACCCTTTTTGTTAATCAACCCTAACGATTCACTAGTCTTCGTCTGCTGGCAAGTCTTGCTTTGCAGAGTCGGCAATCAGGTCAACTGCCTTCTTGATTTCAACGTCGTGGGCCAACATGTCCTTGGACAAGGCCTTTTCAACCGCATCCTTTTCCATGTTGTATTCTTCAGCCAAGTCACTTAATTCTTGGTCGATTTCTTCGTCCGTCGCCTTCAGGTTGGCATCTTCAACAACGGCTTCCAGTACCAAGTGGGTCTTAACCCGCTTTTCGGCCCCATCTTCAAATTGCTTCTTCAAATCATCTTCGGTCGTGCCCGTGATTTGGAAGTACATTTGTGGGTTGATCCCTTGTTGTTGCATCCCAGCCAGGTATTGTTGCATTTGGTTGTTAACATCACTGTCCAACATTGCTTGTGGAATGTCTTGGATCGTGGCGTTAGCAACAGCTGCATCAATTGCTGCGTCTTCGATGGCCGACTTCGCCGCAACTTCCTTTTGTTCTTGCAGTTGCTTCTTAGTCTTTTCCTTCAATTCAGCCAGCGTATCAACGTCTTCATCCACGTCCTTGGCAAATTCATCGTCCATTTCTGGCAATTGCTTTTCCTTGACTTCGTGGATCGTAACGGCAAAGTTAGCTTCCTTGCCCGCTAATTCCTTAGCGTGGTAATCTTCAGGGAAGGTTACCTTTACGTCAACTTCTTCTTCAGCCTTGTGGCCAACCAGTTGGTCTTCAAAGCCTGGGATAAAGCTGCCGGAGCCTAATTCCAGGGAGTAGTTGTCAGCGGAACCGCCGTCAAACTTTTCCCCGTCGATCGTCCCAACGTAGTCAATTACGACCGTGTCGCCGTTTGCAGCGGCTTCTTCCTTGAGGACCAATTCAGCTTGTTGTTGACGCTTCTTTTCTAATTCGCTGTCAACATCAGCATCGCTGACCGCCGTGTCTTGCTTTGGCACGGACATGCCCTTGTATTCACCCAGGGTAACTTCTGGCTTCACAAAGATCGTGGCCGAAATCTTCCATGGTTGACCCTTTTCCATACTGTCAATGCTGATTTCTGGTTGGGCAACAGGTTCGATTTCCGTTTCCTTGATTGCTGCTTCGTAAGCGTCTGGCAAGACAGCGTTCAAAGCATCTTGGTACAGGGCTTCTTCACCGTACATTTGGTTGAAGATCGTCCGTGGCACGTGGCCCTTCCGGAAACCAGGCACCGTAATCCGCTTTTGCGTTTGCTTAAAGGCCTTGTCGATTCCCTTTTGAACCGTTTCAGTATCAATTTCGAACGTTAATGTCCCTTTGCTGGCATCGCTTTCGCGTTCCCATTTTGCTGACATTTCATTTCCTCCAATTACAATTCAGTTTTGGCTGGACTGGCCAACCTTACATACTTATTAAGTTTACCGTAGCTACCTTTAGATTTCAACTATTTCAGTGGGATTCTGCGGAATCCGCGGCGAAAAAAAGAAAAAGGACCAGGAACTAAATCCTGATCCTTTTCGCCTTGAAAAAAGGTTGATCAACTAATTTAAATTAGTCCAACACTTCGGATACCACACCGGCACCAACAGTGTGCCCACCTTCACGGATGGTGAACTTCAGACCCTTTTCAATGGCAACTGGCTTTTGCAGGGCAACAGTAAAGGTAACGTTGTCCCCTGGCATAACCATTTCAACACCTTCTGGCAATTCGATCGTCCCAGTAACGTCAGTCGTGTGGAAGTAGAATTGTGGACGGTAGTTGGAGAAGAATGGCGTGTGACGGCCCCCTTCTTCCTTGGTCATAACGTAGACTTCACCCTTGAATTCCTTGTGAGTTTGGATGGAACCTGGGGCAGCCAATACTTGACCACGTTCGATTTGGTCGTGGGCAACACCACGGAGCAGAACCCCAACGTTGTCCCCGGCTTCACCAAGGTCAAGGGTCTTGTGGAACATTTCAACCCCAGTAACAGTGGACTTGAGAACGTCTTCCTTCAGACCAACGATTTCAACTTCGTCACCGACCTTAACAGTCCCACGGTCAATCCGACCAGAAGCAACCGTCCCACGACCAGTGATCGTGAAGACGTCTTCAACTGGCATCATGAATGGCTTGTCAGTAGGACGTTGTGGAGTTGGGATGTATTCATCAACCACATCCAGCAAGTGTAAGATAACCTTTTCTTGTTCTGGGTCACCTTCAAGCGCCTTCAAAGCAGACCCACGAATAACCGGAATGTCATCGCCAGGGAAGTCGTATTCGGACAAGAGGTCACGAACTTCCATTTCAACCAGGTCAACCAGTTCGTCATCGTCAACAAGGTCAGTCTTGTTTAAGAAGACAACGATGTATTGAACCCCAACCTGACGAGCTAACAGGATGTGTTCACGGGTTTGTGGCATAGGACCGTCAGTTGCGGCAACAACCAGGATAGCACCGTCCATTTGAGCGGCACCAGTGATCATGTTCTTAACGTAGTCCGCGTGCCCTGGGGCGTCGATGTGAGCGTAGTGACGCTTTTCCGTTTCGTATTCAACGTGGGCAGTGTTGATAGTGATACCACGTTCCTTTTCTTCTGGAGCAGCGTCGATGTCAGCGTAGTCAGCTGCGTTGGCAAGGCCCTTTTCGGACAATACCTTCGTGATAGCTGCGGTCAAAGTAGTCTTACCGTGGTCAACGTGGCCGATAGTACCAATGTTAACGTGCGGCTTAGTACGTTCATAATGTTCTTTTTCTGCCATTAATGAAACCCTCCTAGTAAATTACAAGTATCATGCCTGGCCTACCAATGGCTGACCAGACACACCCTTATATCTTATTGTACTACTTCTGATTGCTAATTCATAGTCCTAAATTAACTGATCAGAATTCTTAACCATAATATCAGTTCACCCTTGATTTGTAAACGGATTTGCCCAACTTTTTCGCGGGGAAACCATTTAGAGGCCCAACTGTGCCAATTGGGCATTTAACCGCCGCTGCCAGCACCTAATCATCTGCTCAGTTGACGTCGCAGCTGGTCCTTGATGTGGCTGGCTCATCTCATCAATCCAGCGGCTCGGATCAATCATCGCCTTATCCACAAAGGGATACAACAAGGCCAGGTGCAAATTGAAGGTCTGCAGCCGCGCCTGGTAAGTTAACGGATCTGAATTAGCGAAGCGCTTGGCCAATTCAGCATAACCGACCTGGACGACCGGCATTGCTTCTAAAGGCAAACACGCGGCGGGCGTAAAGGGGTATTCGTGGTCGTCGAGCCACAGCATGGTCAATTCTTGGTCGACTTTTAATTGCACCAGGCTTTGTACCACGGTACTCTTTACCAGGGGTTTGACAAAGGGATCGCGCAAGACAAAGCGGCTGCCCTGAATGAATTCGGCCAGCGGCAACCGCAAGGCTTCAGCGAAGCGGCGCTGTTGGGTCAGCAAGCCGCCATCCCCCAGGTGATAGAAATGTTGCAGGCGCGTGTGCAGGGTTTGCGGGGCTCGGGTCTTGAGCGTAGCCTCGGCAGCCGCAATCTGGGCTTGGGCCGCCCCTTGCCGCGGGGTCGGCAGTTGCCAAGCCAATTGGCGGGCCCGGATAAAGCCGTGGTTGGCAAGTTCGATCGTCAGCAATTGTTCCTGCAAATCAGCCGAAGTCAAATAGGCGGCGCGCTGCTCGTTGGCAATTGTCAGAGCCGTGCCATACTGCTCCACGGCCAGCAGCGCCCGGGTCAGTTCTCGATTGACCGAAAAATCATCCGTTTGTTCATACAAAATTTGCAGTTCTTGAACCGCCGCTTGATTGGCGCCTTGGGCCAATAAACGGCCGGCATGGTGTAATTGGGCGAGTTGGGTTGGCGTCATGCTCATTCCTCCATTTTAATAAAGAGGCTGGGAGAAAACTGTGTTTTCCCCCAGCCTCTGTTGGTTTTTCGAATATTACACAGATCACGTGGGAAATAACCGTAAGCCTAGTGGATAAGTACGAACGAAGAACGACGCGTCCCGCGCCAACCTTCGTCCTAGCTTATCCATCCGGCTTGCCGAGCAGGTTATTTCCCACCCTCTTTTGACGTTCAAACGTGATCAGTTAGTTTTTGGTTGCCTTGGCATTCGTGGCTTTCGCCCGCTTCTTGCCCCGTCCCCGGGAAGGCCGGTTGCTTTGCCGCTTGGCTTTGCCACCTTCTTTGGGCTTCGCTGGGGCTGCGGTTGCCTTCGATTTGTTCTTGCGCTTGGAGTGTTGATTAATTTCCATAATCACCGGCAAAATAACCGGGTGGCGCTTGGTTTGGTTAAATAAGAAGCGGTTTAATTTGTCGCGCACGTTTTGCTTTAAGTGGCTCCAATCAAATTCCTTTTGGTCCAGGTCTTCTTGGATTACTTCTTCCACTAATTCGGCACTTTGTTTCATTAACTGCCGGTTAGTCTTGACAAAGACAAAGCCCCGGGACGTGATTTGCGGCTTGGTGACGATCTTTTTCTTCTTGCGGTCAATCGTGGCCACTACAACAAAGATCCCGTCTTCTGATAAGACCCGCCGGTCCCGCAGGACAATATTGCCAATGTCGCCAACGCCAATCCCGTCAATCATCGTATTACCGACTTCTACCCGGTCACCTAAGTGGAAGCGGCCGTCTTGGTAGGTTAAGACGTCCCCCTTGCTGGTCAAGAAGATGTTTTCCGCTGGGATCCCCACTTCTTCGGCTAAAATCGCGTGTTGATCCAGCAGGCGGTATTCCCCTTGGATCGGCATGAAGAAGGTTGGCTGCATGAAGTTGAGCATCAGTTGCTCGTCATTTTGGTTCCCGTGACCGGAGGGATTCAAATCTTCAGCGATAAACTTAACTTCTGCTCCCGTCCGGTACAGCATATCGGTCACCTTTTGGACCACGGCTTCCATTGCATATGATGGGGTCGTCGCCACAAAGACCAGGTCGCCTTCCCCGAGGGTCACTTCCGGATCGTCACCATTGGCGATTTCTTGCAGGGCCTTGATCGGCGCCCCCATCTTGCCCGTTTCTAAGATCACGATTTCTTCCGGCGCCAAGTCGGCGGTGTCCGCCATCGTCACCAGCAAGCTCGGATCAAAGTGCAGTTTACCCAGGTTCATCGCCGTGCTGACGATTTGTTCCAAATCTTGGCCCCCGGATAAGACGACCTTGCGGCCACTGGCAGCCGCCGCATCAAAAATCTGTTGGACCCGCATGATGTTGGAAGCCACGCTGCCGACCACGATCCGGCCGTTATGATTTTCAAAGACGTCCAAAATGTAGGCCGCGATGTCTTTTTCCCGGGTCGAGGCCGCCGTTAACGCCGCCCCAGCCGAATCACTCAACAGCAACAAGACCCCTTCTTGGCCGACTTGAGCCAGCTTAGCCAAATCGGTCCGGTAGCCATCGCGGGCGGTTTGGTCAAACTTGAAGTCCCCGGTGTAGACAATCGCCCCTTCATCGGTGTGCAAGACGATTCCCAGCGTGTTGGGCAGGGTATGGGTCGTCGCAAAGAAGCTGACCGTCACATTTTGAAAGTCAATTTCCGTGGCGGGGTCAACTTCATGGAAGTCATTGAACTTCTTGACCTGCTTGTGTTGCTTCACAGCCAGCTTGGCCAATTCAATCGTCAAGCGGCTCCCAAAGACCGGCACCTGAAAGTCCATCAAAAAGTACGGCAAGGCCCCGATCGCGTCGGCGTGACCGTGGGTTAAAAAGACCCCGGCAATCTTGTCGGCGTGTTCTTTTAAGTAGGCCCAGTCGGGAATTACCACGTCGATGCCCATCAATTCATTTTCGGGGTACTTCAGGCCGCAGTCCAAAATAAAAATCTGGTCGTTCACTTCCACGGCATACATGTTCTTACCGTTTTCGCGCACGCCCCCAAAGGGAATTACATTGATTTTTGTCACAAATCTGTCTCCTTTTACCTTTAATTCAACTGTCAATTGGCAACTGGGTAATGGTTGGGTCCCGTTGCCATTATTTTTCCAGAGTTATGATATTCCTATCTTACCACACCCCCGCCGCGCAATTCAAAAGCTCGCCCCGCCTTTTTGACCTATATATAAAAAAGACCCCAGCCAGCGCTGAGGTCGAAAGGATTTAAGCTGATTACCGCCGCAAACCAAGGCTCTTGATCAGTTCCCGGTAAGCAGGCAGGTCCGTGCGCCGGAGGTAAGCCAACAGGTTCCGCCGGTGACCGATCTTCTTCATCAAACCACGTTGGGAGTGGTAGTCGTGCTTGTGCGTGCGGATATGTTCGTTCAATTCGTTAATGTCCGCCGTCAAAACTGCCACTTGCACTTGCGTGGAACCAGTGTCCCCTTCGTGCGTTGCGTATTGCTTGATGATTTCGTTCTTCTTTTCCTTTGAAATAGCCATAACTATTTTCCCACCTTTCAATTTTTTAACCCCCGCTGCTAAGTAAGACGTCGGTGAGGATCGTCAAACTGAGGAGCGGGCTGACCGCTTTTGCGACCTTAGCTAATATACTAAACTTCCCTGGCAATTGCAAGTTTTCTTTTTCCATTCGAGAATCCCTATTGCATTGCATGGCATGATTCGGTATAATGACAAATGTTGAAAATTCTGGTCAACCGATACCAAGAGGTACGGAGGTGAAATTGAAATGCCAATTATTAAGTCAGCAATCGAACGCGTCCGCGTTAACGAAAAGGCAGCAGCACGCAACGCTTCCCAAATGAGCGCTATGCGGACTGCCATCAAGAAGTTTGACAAGGCAAAGTTAGCCGGTGCAGACAACGTTGAAGATCTGTACAAGCAAGCAATCTCTGCCATTGACCGCGCCCACTCCAAGGGCTTGATCAAGGCTAACAAGGCTGCCCGTGACAAGTCACGTCTGGCTGCCCGCCTTGCAAAGTAATGAAATAAAAGCGTCGGGAATTCACCCGGCGTTTTTTTATTACCCTAATAACAAGCGCGCTGAGCGAGGAATTCCTCACCCAGCGCGCTTGTTTAGTTTAATTAACTAACCTTTTGGCTGTATTGTAATAAGAACAATTGAAAGAGCAATTCCGGCGTCCGGTTGGTCGTCTTGAGCGCTTTTTCAATCCGGACCAAACCGAGATAAGCTTGGCTCAAGGCCGGTAAGGTAAAGCGCTGGACCGTTTGGGCGGCCAACTTGACCCGGTAGGGGTGGACCTTGAGTTGCTTAGCCAGGGTCGCCTGACTCAGCCCGCGGGCCGTCAAAATTTTCACCTGCAATAACAAGCGGAACTGACTGACCAGGACCGCGTTGATCTGCAGGGGCTGTTGTTGGGCAGCCAATAATTCCCGGTATAAACCCAGCGCCTGCTCTTGATGCCGCTGCAAGACCGCCGTCACCAGATCAAAGACATTTTCATCCAACGATTGCGCGACCAGCCCTTGCACGCTGGCTGAATCGATTTCCTTGCTCTGGTAAGCCAAGAGCTGCAACTGCGGCAAATGGGCCATCATCAGGCCATAATCGGCGTTCGTGCGCCGCACCAGTTCATCCAAGGCTCCGCTGCCAAAGTGAAAGCCGGCTTGCTGCACCCGGGCCTGGATCAACCGCCGGGCATCCTGTTCACTCAATGGCGCGGCGCTGACCTGCACGGCCTGCTTTTTTAACGCCTTGACGACGGCCTTGCGCCCATCGAGCTTCTCGTAGGGTGCTAAAATCACCAACACCGTCGATGGTTGCGGGGCCTTCAGATAGTTTAACAGCAGCTCTGGATCCTGCTTGACCTTCCCCCGGCCGCCATTCCCGGTTAAAAAGGACGGCTTGTTTAACAAGACTAACCGCCGCTCCCCAAAAAAGGGCGCCGACTGGGCATCGTCTAAAGCCGTCGCCAAGTCCGTCTCTTCCAAATCATAACTGCCGACGTTCATGACCCGCTCTGCTTCTGGCACTAGGGCCAGAAAAGCGGCCCGGGCTTGATCCAATAAGACCTGCTGGGTCCCTAAGACCAAGTATAGCGGGGCCGGGTGGGCATTTTTTAGTTGCGTGCGTAAGGTGGCAACATCCACGTCAGTTCACTTCCTTTCAATTTCGTCATCCAGGTACCGTGATTGCCCCAATAACGATAGGTAATCACCCCCCGCTGTTGGGTAGACCAAAAGGGAATCTGCTGGCGCTTTAAGGTCTGGATGGTGGATTGGTGGGGATGCCCGTAGCGATTCTTGCGGCCCGCGGAAATAATCGCCAACTGCGGGCGCAACTGGCGCAAAACCGTGGGATCACTCGCCGTTTGGCTACCATGGTGCCCCAATTTTAGAACCTCCACTTGCAGCTGGGGATACCGGTGAAGGACGGCCCGCTCTCCCGCCCGGTCTAAATCCCCGGTAAACAAGAAGCGCTGGGCCCCAAATTTCCCCCACAAGACCATTGAATCTTCATTCTTCCCCTGGCCGGAGCCAAAGGGATGCAAGACCGTCAAGCGCAAGCCCGCCGGCTGGGAGTGATCCGTGACCGGGACCACCGGGATCGTTGCCGGCAATCGGCGAGTCAACTCTGGCAGCTTTTCCATCCCCTGGGGCACCAGGATCGCCTTGACTTGCAGCTGTTGGACGACCGTGGTTAAGTAACCAATGTGGTCGGCATCACGGTGGCTGAGGCACAAATAGTCCAGCCGGTGAATGCCCTGACTCTTCAGATAGTTGACGCTGGTCGTCAGGGCCCGGTCCCGCTGAGCCGGTTGGCGCTTTGCCCAGCCGGGGGACCGAAATTGCAGCTGGCCGCCGGTATCAATCATGATTACTTGGCGGTTCAACGGGGTGCGAATCAAGGCACAATCCCCCTGGCCGATGTCGACAAAGGTGATCTCGCCGCTAAGCGGACAGTGAATCACCCCAAAGCACAGCAGGTAGGCCCCCAGCAGCCACGGCCAGCGGCGGCGAAAGCGGGCTTCCTCCTCGATCAAGAGCAGGGTGGCCAGCAGCAAACCGACCACCACCACCGCAGCCGGTTTACCGAAGTAACAGTTGCCCGGCAAGGCCGCAAGACCCGTCAAAACAGCTTGCAACCCCTGCAAACCACCATTTGCCAGGCTTACCACCCCACTAAAGCCCGGCCCCAGCACAGCAATGACCAAAAGGCCCGGTAAAATCACACTGGCAAACAAAGGCACCAGCAACCAGTTGGCCAGCAAGCTCAAAAAGTAGAATTGGTAGGCCGCATACAACAAGGGCGGCAGACCAATTAATTGGATCGCCACCAAGCGGCGCCAGGCCGCCTGAAACTGGCAACGGCTGATTCCCAAGGCCAGCAAGTACGACAGCTGACCACCCAGCGACAGCAGCACCCCGGGCTGCAAGAGCGAATGAAGAATCAAACTCACCTGCCAGCTGACCCGACTGGAGCAACCGGCCTGCCGGGCCAGCAATTGGAATTCTAACATCAAAATCGCCCGGGTCAGGCTGGTGGCACCCCCGCCCAGCACCCACAAGAGGGGCAGGGCGATAATTTCCAGCCAGGTGGTGGTCTCCCTGGTCACATGCAAGGCCAAGAGTCCCCCACGCAGCAAAGCCACAAAAACAAAGGCATGCAGCCCTGACAAACAGAAGAGATGAATCACCCCGAGGGTCTGGGCCGCCGTAATGGTGGGACCCAAGGCCGGATCATTTTGGCCTAACAACAAGCGCTGACAATAGCTGGCCAAGGGCTGGGGAAAGCGCGCCAAACGATGCGTCAGCCGGGCGCGCCAGCCGTGAACTACCGCTAAGGGGCTGGCCGGGGCCAGCGGGGTCAACACCCCCCGACCGCGCACCTGGTTGGCCACCCCTTGAGCGTTTTCATATTTTTGATAATCGAATTGGTTGACGTTGGTGGCGGGCAACAAAGGCCCCTTTTGCCCGGTGATCGTGGCGACCACCGGCGTCGTCAATTGCTTTATTTGCTTAACTTGGGCTGGCGTGGTCAATTGCAAACTGACCCGTACTGGCTCCTTGCCCAGCCGCCCGGTCGCTAACGCCAGCTGGCCATTGACCTGCCACGCGTCCGGCTGGACCACGACTTGGTAGGTCCCGGTCCGGGCCGCCGGCAGGGTCCGCTGCTGAATGACGGTCTGATGCAGCAGGCAACGCCCGACCATCGCCAGGGCCAGCAGCCCCACCCACCGCCGACCCCGGGGGCAGCGCCACGTCGTCAATCGCCAGGCCAAGTAGACCAGGGCTACCCCGGCCCAGAGCTGGTGCCCCAACAGCAAGGCGGCCACCAAGGCGACCGCCACCGCCGCAAAGAAACTGCCAATTTGAAGCGTACGCTTAGTCCTTTAAGTGGATGTATTGGTCTAAATTGACCTCATCCAGGATATTGGCATCAAGTTTAATCTGGTGAAGTTTGACCCCTTTTAAGGTAATCAAGCGCATCGCGTAGTCATCATTGTGGTAATTGCGCAGGTAATTGATCTGGGTAATGCCGGCCTGCAGCAGACTCTTGGTACATTGCAGGCACGGAAAATCGGTCACGTACACGCTCGCGCCATCCGTTGAGGTCCCAAAACGGGCACATTGTAAGAGGGCGTTCATTTCCGCATGAATCGTGCGGACACAGTGACCATCGCGCAAGCAGCAATCTTCATCGATGCAGTGCACGTCGCCGGCCACCGACCCATTATAGCCGCTGCCGATAATCCGCTTATCGCGGACCAGCACCGCCCCGACGGAGAGGCGCTTGCACGTCGAGCGCGACGCCAGCAGGGCCGCTTGGATCATAAAATACTGATCCCAATCAATTCGTTTCTTCATCGTTCTCCCCCCTTTAACTGGCTTGAGTAAACATCAATAGTACCAGTATAGCAAAGTTTTGGGGTCACACCAGGTTAAACCGCAAGTTGGTCCTTTAATTTTGCGACGGTCTTTTCACCAAAGCCATCTACGTTTTGCAGTTCCTCAATCGTTTTGAACTGGCCGTGGCTTTGGCGGTAGGCCAGGATTTTATCGGCCTTTTTGTCACCGATCCCGCTGATTTTCATTAAATCTTCCTTCGTGGCCTGGTTCAGGTTGATCTTTTCCTGATCAGCGGCCGTTCCCCCGCTAGCCCCCGCCGAATCGAGCGGGGTTGCGACCTGTTCACCTTGGCTCGGGACGTAGACGACTTGTTGGTCGACCAATTGCTTGGCTAAATTGACCTGGCGCATGTCAGCCGCCGGCGTCTGACCCCCGGCGGCTTTGATCGCCTCTTGGACCCGTTGGCTCTTGGCCAGGGTGTAGACCCCCGGGTGGTTGACCGCCCCTTTGACGTCCACGACCACCTTGCCGGTATTCGCCGGCGCCGCTGATCCCGGCGCGGATTTGACCGGGGCCGACTGACGCTGCGGCAACACCGGTGGCGCACTCGTCGTCTGGTGGTACCAATAGCCACCCCCACCAAGGACGAGGGCCAAGCCAATCAACCAGGCTGTTTTATGCATCTCCCAGCTTTCCTTGAGCTGGGTTAAGAGTTGTTCCATATTTTTCACCCCCTTATCTTATATATACGTCAAAGCGGCCGATTTTTAACTTTTTAATTTGGAATTAGGGGGATTTTTTTCTGCCCTCCCCCAAAAGAAAAAGCACCACGGTGTTTTCACCATGGTGCACAAAACTTAATATGGCGCCGTGTCCTTGAACAGCATCCCGGTCGCGTGGAGCAAGATCTGGCTGGCCTGCCCGTTTTGGTACACGATCTGCGGGGTGAACTGCAAGCCCATGACCCCGTCGGCCAATTCAATCTGGGCGCGGGAGCTCAATTTGTCCTTGGCAGTTTCGTACAGTTCCTCATAGACTTGGGCGTCTAATTTTGTCAGCGTCAAGTCCCGTTCGACAACGACCGTGAGCAACTCCTGCCGTTCGTAGCGTTGCGGGTCAAGGATGTTAGTCGTCAACATTAACCGCATTGGGTCCCCCTCCTTGTTAGCGATGAGTTTGTAAGTACTTAACCGCGTCATTGAACGTTTTAACTGGTACGACCTTCATCTTCGGCGCGTATTTTTGCGCCGTTGTCTTCGCCAACTGGTAGTTGGTTTGGTGGCCTTCTTCGTATTTTAAGACCACCTTGGTCGGCTTGACGTAGGGCGCAAAGAAGACCGTTGCCCCTGCCTTGTGGGCGGCAATCACCTTTTTGTCGATCCCGCCGATTTCACCGACCTGACCCTTGGCATTGATCGTCCCGGTCCCGGCGATCTTGCGGCCGTGACGCAGGTCCTGTTGGGTCAGTTGCTCGTATACTTGCAGGGCAAACATCAGCCCGCCCGATGGACCCCCGATCTGACCAGGATCAATCTTAGTCTTGATCTTGGTCGTGACCTTGACGTTGTCAGTCAGGATAATCCCGATCCCGGGCTTGCCGGTCGCGATTTTGACCAACTTTTGGGTCGCCTGCTTGGTGCGACCGTTATGCAGGTAGGTAACCGTCAGGCGGCTGCCGACCGGGCGGTGGGCGATGTATTGCTGGTAGCCGGCCGCGTTGTCAAAATGATGGCCGTTGACCGCCGTGATCGTATCGCCAACCTTGATTTGGTGCTTGAAGCGCGAATTCTTTTGTACCGACAGGACGTAAATGCCCAGGTACTCCTTATGGTATTCCTGGTGGGCCGCCTTAAAGGCCACCGCGATCGCTTCATTGATCGCGCTTTGCATGTAGAAGTCCTGCACTTTATTGTAGGTCCGACTCGACTGGCCGCCCGTGACCGCCGCGGCTGATTCAATCGTCGTGTGCGGGGTCAATTTGGCCCAGACCCAAGTCGCCGGCCGGGCCTGCTGCAAGTAGACCGAGGTAATCATAAAACTCCCCTTGCCCCGATCGGGGTGATCTTTGACCTTAACGTAGGACTTGAGGTCGTCGGCGGTGCCGGGACTCTCAATGTAGCTGTTTAAAGGCCAAAAAAGGGCCCAGGCCACAAATAAAATGGCAAGCAGGCCCCCCAAGATCCGGCGGAGAATCCGCTTATCTTGTTTCGTGTTCATTTACTTTTCCTCCGTGGCTTGCCCCTGGTTGCGGGCGCTGATCCGGGCCTCTTCGCGTTCGTGCATCCGCTTGGCCAGGTCCGCCGAAATATTGGACGGCAAGAGGGCATCGATGTCGCCGTCAAAGCGGGCCACTTCCTTGAGCAGGCTCGAGGAGAGGTGTTGGTACTTCGGGTCGGCCAACAAGAAGACCGTTTCAACTTGATCATCCAAGAATTGGTTCATCGCCGCAATATCGCGTTCGTACTGGAAGTCATTGGTATTGCGCAACCCCCGCAAGAGGTAGTCCGCCCCAATTTTGTTCATTAAATCCACCGTCAAGCCCTGGGTGGTAATCACCGTCACGTTGTCAAAGCCACTGGTGGCCCGCTTGACTTGTTCCACCCGCTCTTCGACGGTAAAGAGCGGTTCCTTGGCGGTATTGGTCATGACCGCGACCGCTAACTGGTCAAATAAGACACTCCCCCGCTTGATCAAATCGAGGTGGCCCAAGGTTAGGGGATCAAAGGTCCCCGGAAAAATTGCTACTTTCATGTTTATCCTTCTTTCCCGTTAAAATGATAAATCGTCAGCACCGTAATCCCGTAATCGTGGCGCCGCACCAGTTCAAAGCCCGGCAAATCCGCTGGCAAATTGGCTTCCTGATTGGTTTCCGCCACAATTACCGCCCCCGGATTAAGCAGGTCTAAGGCCACCATCGTCGTCAGGTTGGCGACAATTTTTTGCTTGGCGTAGGGCGGATCGAGGTAGACCAGGTCAAAATGCTCGTCGTGGGCGGCTAACAGCTTCAGTGCCTTTTCCGCATCCTGCTTAAACACGTCAAATTTTTCCGGGTGCTTGGTCGCGGCGATATTTTTTTGGATCGTCTTGATCGCCGCGTACTGGCGGTCAATCAAGACCGCCCGGTCGATCCCACGGCTGACCCCTTCAATACTGAGACCGCCACTACCGGCAAACAGATCTAAGCTGACCCCGCCATCAAAGTAGGGGCCGATGATATTAAACAGGGACTCTTTGACCTTGTCCGTGGTCGGACGGGTCGCCATCCCCGGGACCGCACTTAACTTACGGCCGCGAAATTCTCCTGCAACTACTCGCATCGTTTATTCATCCTCATCTTGTGATTTATACAGGCCGGTCGATTTCAGATCCACCACGTCAGGATCCAGCGTTTGCCAGGGCGACAGTTCCACCCGTTTGACGTTGCGCAACTGTTTGATTTCTGGCAGTACCTTGGCCACTTGGGCATGATTCACGTACATCATGACGTAGTGAAAGTGTTTGGACACGTATTGGATCCGGCCATAATGGCGCAGGACCCGGACCACGCGGCGGCTAGTGATGTAGACGACGAGCCCTTGGCGCTCAGTCAATTCAAACATGGGCCATCTCCCCTTCCAATTTTGCCAGGGCCGCCCGCTCCTTTTGGCGACGACTGACATTTAAAATCAGGCCGATCGAGGCGCTTAAGACCAGCATACTGGACCCCCCGTAGGAAATAAAGGGCAAGGTCACCCCGGTAATCGGCAAGAGCCCGGAGACCCCACCGACGTTAAAGGCGGTTTCGACCGCTAAAAAGGTCGCCACCCCGTAGCAGAGCAAGCCTTCGTACATCTCATTGGTCCGCGCTCCTAAAATAATAATCCGGCAGACTAAGATCGCCAGCAAGACTAAAATCAAAGCGACAGCCACAAAGCCGAGTTCTTCGGCAATCACCGCCAGGATAAAGTCGGTGTTGGGTTCGGGCAGATAACCCATCTTTTGAATACTATTGCCCAGCCCAGCCCCGGTCAGCCCACCGTTGCTGATCGCGTAGTAGGAATTGACCAGCTGGGCCCCGGCCCCATTCTTGGTCCCAAAGGGATTCATGTAGGCAACAAAGCGGGCGGCCTTATAGCTGCCAGACCAGTGGTCAATAACCCAATTTGACGCCAGGGGCAGGCCGATCATTATGACCGCCAGGGCCGATGATAAAATCAGCGAGCCGATTTTCCAGGCCGTTGCACCGGCCAAAAAGATCACAAAGGCAATCGCGGCATTGATCGCCATCCCCCCGGTATCGGGCTGAATCACAATCAAGAACAGCAAAGTCCCCGTTAGGAGCGCCGGGCGCGTGTACATGTGCTGGTGACTGGCCTCTGGGTGTTCATCGTAATTGGCAAAGTGGTTGGCCAGGTAAATGACCAGGTAAAACTTGACCACTTCGGCCGGCTGGATGCTGATGATCCCCAGGTTGATCCACCCCTGGGCCCCATTAACGGCCGCCCCAAAGCCCTTCACAAATATCAAACTCCCTAACAGGCCCAGGGCCGAGTAACCCAGGAGCCGCGCGTCGCGAAAGACGTTCAAATTCATATTGGCAATCAAGAGCGCCCCACTGACCCCCAACAGCACGTAGATCGTTTGCTTGAGCAAATAGGCCGTCGGCGAGCCCCCGGTCTGCATCCGAATGGCAGCGCTGGCCGAGTAGACCATCACAATCCCGATCGCACACAAAATCAGGTAGGGTCCCAGCAGCCACGGGTCGAGCTGGCGCATTTTTTCCTTTAATCTTCGCATAAAAACCCCCTTCTCGGGCACGTGTTGCCAAAATTATACCGCGAAACGGCGCATTGTCACGGAATTTTTCACCATGCAAAAAAAGAGGAGCGAAGGGGCCGCCTCCGTTCCTCTTAATCCGCCTGGCTTACTTGCTTTGCGCTTGCTTCTTGCGCTTAGCTGCCTTTTCCCGTGCGTTGGTGTTCAAGATTTGCTTGCGCAAGCGCACGTTTTCCGGCGTGATTTCACAGTATTCGTCGTCGTTTAAGAATTCCAGGGATTCTTCCAAGGACAAGTGAGTTGGCGTCTTGATCCGGGCCATTTCGTCAGACCCGGCGGCCCGGACGTTGGTCAGGTTCTTCCCCTTGGTAATGTTAACCGTGATGTCGTTTTCCCGGCTGTTTTCCCCGACGATCATCCCTTCGTAGACTTCCGTCCCTGGATCGATCAAGAGGGTCCCACGGGATTCAATCCCCATCATAGCGTAGGTCGTTGCCTTGCCGGCGTTCATGGATACCAAGGTTCCCTTTTGACGGCCTGGGTTCCAGTTCTTGATCACTGGGGCGTACTTTTCAAAGGTGTGGTTCATGATCCCGTACCCACGGGTCAAGGACATGAATTCCGTCGAATAACCGATCAGGCCCCGGGATGGTACCAAGTAGATCAAGCGGGTTTGCCCGTTGTCGGTTTGTTCCATGTTTTGCATTTCTCCCTTGCGCTTGTTCAGGGAGTCAATGACGGAACCAGTGTATTCATCCGGCGTGTCGACTTGCACCTCTTCAAATGGTTCACATTCTACGCCGTCGATTTCCCGGTAGATAACTTGTGGCCGGGAAACCGCCAGTTCGTAACCTTCACGCCGCATCGTTTCGATCAAGATCGAAAGGTGGAGTTCCCCCCGGCCGGAAACGGTCCAAGCACCTGGATCGTCCGTGTCGTCGACCCGCAGGGAAACGTCGGTGTGCAATTCGGCCCGCAGCCGGTCTTCCAATTGCCGGGAAGTAACAAATTGCCCTTCGCGACCGGCAAACGGCGAGTCGTTGGTCCGGAAAGTCATTTGCAGGGTCGGTGGATCGATCCGCAGTGGCGTTAAGGCTTCGGGGTGTTGGGCGTCAGCGACCGTTTCCCCAACGTTGATGTCTTCCATCCCGGAAACGGCAATCAGGTCCCCGGCTTGAGCTTCTTCGATTTCTTCACGCTTAAGCCCGAAGAACCCGAACAGCTTAGTTACCCGGAAGTTCTTAGTCGAACCGTCCAGCTTCATCAACGTTACTTGGTCGCCGACCTTGATCCGGCCACGCACGACCCGACCGATCCCGATCCGACCCACGAAGTCGTTGTAATCCAGGATCGCCACTTGGAATTGCAGTGGTTCGTCGGAGTTGTCGACTGGGGCCGGAATCGTCTTGACAATCGTGTCAAAGAGTGGCTTCATCGTGTGTTCTTGGGTCGCAATGTCAGAGTCGTAACTGGACGTCCCGTTCATGGCCGAAGCGTAAATCACTGGGAAGTCGAGTTGGTCTTCGTCCGCCCCTAATTCAATGAAGAGGTCGAGCACTTCGTCGACAACTTCTTCTGGGCGGGCCCCCTTGCGGTCCACCTTGTTAATAACCACGATTGGCACCAGGTGTTGTTCTAAGGCCTTCTTAAGCACGAAGCGGGTTTGCGGCATCGTCCCTTCAAAGGCGTCGACGACCAGCAGCACCCCGTCAACCATCTTCATCACCCGTTCCACTTCCCCACCGAAGTCGGCGTGGCCTGGGGTGTCTAAGATGTTGATTTGGTACTTGCCGTACTTAACGGCCGTGTTCTTGGAGAGGATCGTGATCCCCCGTTCCCGTTCAATGGCGTTGGTGTCCATTGCCCGGTCTTGGATGTCAAAGTGTTCTGGCAAGGTATCGGATTGCTTCAGCATTTCGTTAACCAAGGTCGTCTTACCATGGTCAACGTGAGCAATAATCGCAATGTTGCGGATATCATCACGCGAGGTCAAGTCTAATCTTCCTTTCTTCTCGATCGAATCGGTATTAACTCATAAAAAAACTGTGACGTCATGGTCACAGCAAGCCGGCTAATTGACAAGGGCGAAAACATCGTCCGCCACTTGCTTCGTCGCTACTAATACAAGGTTAGATGATAACACATCGAGTCCTTTTTCGTCAATGGCTTTTACCACTAATCCCAAGCCCTCAGCCAAGGCCCGGCCAGCGGCCAAATCCCACGGCTTGAGGCGGGATAAATACAGGCCTAAGCGCCCTTCTAAGACGTTGATGATCTCCAGCCCCGCACTGCCATACAAACGCAGGCCGCTGGCGTTTTTGATCACCGCCTGGACGTTGTGGTGATTGGTAAAGAGCAGGCCGTAATTAACATCGACCAGCGAACCACGCAGGCCGCGATCGACCGGTGGGGTCAGGGGGTGGGCGTTTTTAAAGACGCCCACGCCAGGGCCACCGTGATAAAGGGTCTGGTTCATCACGTCCATAATGTAGCCCAATTTGGGCTGGCCGTCTTCGTAGCAGGCCAGCATCGTCGCAAAGTTGGTCTGCTGCTTGACAAAGTTCAGGGTCCCATCGACCGGATCGACGATGTAAACCCGGCCGCTGAGGTCGTGGACCTCATCGCCGAAGCCTTCTTCACTGATGATTTGGGCGGTCGGGTCAATTTCTTTGAGCCGGGCGGTGATGAAGCGCTCGGTTTCCTTATCCACCGTCGTTACCAAGTCGTTGAAGGTCGTCTTGGCGTCAACTTCGTAGTGGTCGGCCATCAAGGCCAAGGTCTTTTCTCTCGCCGCCCACATCAGGGTTTGTAATTGTGCATCCAACGTTGCCATTTGCCTACCCCCGTGCGGTCAAAGCAACCCGACCCTGCGGATTGGCCAGCGCCGCTTGGACCACCTCGTAGAGCTGGTAGCCACTGGCCTGGGCAAAGTCGCGGCCGAGCCGTTTTTCCTCGCTCTTGGCTGGCACGACTTGCTTAAAGGCTTGGTAGGTCGCTTGGACCTTGGCCGCGGCCACGCCCCCTTCGTAGGCCGCTTCGACCGTATTCAAAAAGGCCATTACCGTTTCAATTTCGGCCACCGACCAGCTGGGGTCGAGCGGGTATGCATAATTTTGCTCCATGACGCCACGTCCTCTCAATTGCAATTTCTAATTATTCTACCATTTTTCCGGGCGCAAGAGTTAATCACACGCTTAATTCCCGGTAAATTTTGCCGCGGACCAGCGAAATCTTTGGTCCCCTGCCAATTTGTGATAAACTTGAAGAAGCAAGGTGCGCCCCTGGGCCACCATTACCAATCACTTTGGAGGGATTCAATTGTTTTTAATGAAGGATATTACGCGGGATGGCAATCCAGTCCTCCGCAAGCGGGCCGCCAAGGTCGAGTTTCCGCTGTCCGCTGAAGACCGGGAATTGGCCCGGCAATTAATGGAATACTTAGAAATCAGCCAAGACGAAGAACTCTGCAAAAAGTACGGGCTGCGGGCCGGGGTCGGCCTGGCGGCACCACAAGTCGGTGTCTCCAAGCAAATGGCCTCCGTCTTGGTCCCCGCCGAGGAAGAAGGCGGCAAGCCGGTCTTTAAGGACGTAATCATCAACCCGGTGATCGTCAGTGAATCAGTCCAATACGGGGCCCTGACCGAAGGGGAAGGTTGCTTGTCCGTCGATGAAGACGTGCCGGGCTACGTGCCCCGGCACGACCGGATCACCCTCAAGTACACCGACGTCGATGGCAACGACCACACCGTCCGCTTGAAGCACTACCCGGCGATCGTGTGCCAACACGAAATCGACCACTTGAAGGGGATCCTCTTCTACGACCACATTAATAAGGACGCGCCGTTTGAAGCCCCCGAGGGCACGGTGATGTTTAGCTAAATTACGGCTTTATGCCATAAAAAAGAGGGTTCCCGCGGAGCCCTCTTTTTTGTTGTTGGCTACTCATCTAATGCCCGGCCGTTAGTTCAGGATCATCAAAATCATAGAGGCTGACCAGATTACTTTCACCAAAGCGATTCTTTTTCTACCAACCAAATTTGATCTTGCCGTAAATCACAATCCATGAGCGAAAGGGTATGGGTGGTTAAAATGAACTGATTTTAATCCAGGGCTTATTTTCCATCCTTAAGCAAAAACTAATGGCATAATAGAAACCCTAGCCATCAATCCTCAGTTAAGGTCTTGCTTGCGCGTGTTCTTTAAGCACTTCAGCTAATTTTACCATTTCCTCTTCCGCATCATCCGCCAAAGTAACACTTAAAACTAATGCTACTACCTCATCGTCATTGAAATTTAGCAAATAACCATTCTTGTATAAGAATAAGCTGGCACTTAGAAAGGCAGTGCGTTTATTTCCATCGGCAAAAATATGCTTTTTGGTGATTTTTTGCAAAATGTAAGCTGCTTTAATCCAAAGCGTTGGATACAATTCATGCCCAAAAACAACCATTTGTGGCTGTTCTACAACTAAGTCAAGTCCTTCTGGATATTGGATTCCGCGATAAGTTTGACCTGTTTTGATTAAAGCGTGTCGATTGATTTGGATTATTTCGTTTACTGTGAGGTATTTCATTGGTCTTTAAGTCTTTCCATCGCTCCAGCGTTCTTGTTGTATAACATATCGATAATTGCCATGGTTTCCTGGTTTACTTCTTGTTTTTTGCGAAAGATAATGCTTGATCCATCAGGGGATACTTCTTTAGTAAATTCTGCTCCCGGCTCTACATTCAATATTTCCTTGTCTTGCTTCGTTAAACGCAAACCATAAGAGTTCCCGGTTTTGAAAAACTTTGATGTTGTACTAGCCATCTTACTACCTTCTTTCCATTTATTGTAATTACATTATACTTTTATGTAATTACGAAATCAATGTGGTAGATAACTAAGCTTGACCACGAAGCTACATTTTACGTTCGGCGTTGTTTTCTACGGGTTAAGCAAGTATAATAAAAATAGGTTAACCAAAAAGATATCAAGAATGCGCTTAGCCGGCGATTGTTTAGTCGCTTTTCCCCCATACAGGGGGCTGAACCTGGTTTCCGTGTTGGGTCATTCGTATATGGACCGCTTTCCCCCGCATAGGGGGCTGAACCTTTAGGATGGTACCATCAGTCACGATCCCCAAACGCTTTCCCCATACCGGGGGCTGAACCTACTAGAAAGGGCACGGGAGATCAAGTTTTTTTACTTTCCCCCACAGGGGGCTGAAGTTGCACTCTACTAGGGTGCGCATAAGAAAAGCCTAGCACCACTTCATTTCCAGTGGGCTAGGCTTTTTCGTTTGCTGTGGGGGTTAGTTACGTTGCTTTTTGCGAATTCCGAGTAATGCCAACCGTGCACCGCCAATTGCTAATCCGGCTAAAAGCATCGCTGCTTGCTACGGCCCAGCATTTGTTTCTTGGGTACCAGCAGCCGTTGTTACTTGCTGCACAGGGATAGTTTACTCAGCAACATTATTTGGTTTGACAATGGCTTGGTAGTTAATCGTAATAGTTTGATTTTGTGTGTCGTCAGTGACCGTAACTGCTGCGACCCACTGTGGGGATGCATTATATCCAGCAACTGTCGGCGCATCGCAAGCAGCCCACTAATCCGTTGACCATGGTCCATAAGTGACTTGACCAGTGACAAAATCAGTTGTCTGCGTCCGTTTCAACAGTGCCACTTGGGGGATGGCGATTGGACCACTAGGCAAGTTAACCGTCATCACAGTATCGTCATTAGCCACCATGACGTGTTGGTTAGGTACCTCGTACTTGGTTTGATCAATGCTAGTTACTGACAGGCCAACTGTTTCTCACGTGACCCCTGAAACCGGGATGTCATTAATCACTTGCCTTACCACCATGGTAAATAATGTGCAAAATCTCTATTTCCGGCCGGGTATAAAAATTTCCCACCGTTTCAATATCACTATTGCCCCTGCCGCGCGTACTTGGCTTCGACCGCGGCCTTTTCGGCTTCCCACCAGTCGCGGTGCTCAGTGTACCAGTCGATCGTGTGCTGGAGCCCGGTCTCGAAATCCGTGAATTCCGGTTCCCAACCAAGTTCAGTCCGCAGCTTCGTGGCATCGATCGCGTAGCGCAGGTCGTGACCCGGCCGGTCCTTAACTTGGTCGTAAGCGTCAGCCGGCTGACCCATCATTTGCAGGATCAATTCCAAGACGTCCTTGTTGTTCTTTTCGCCGTCGGCCCCGATCAGGTAGGTTTCACCGATCTTGCCCTTGGTCAGGATTTGCCAAACCGCCCGGGAGTGGTCGTTGGTGTGGATCCAATCACGGACGTTCTTCCCGGTCCCGTAGAGTTTTGGTCGGATTCCACTTAAGATATTGGTAATTTGGCGCGGGATGAACTTTTCGATGTGTTGGTACGGGCCGTAGTTGTTTGAGCAGTTCGAAATCGTCGCCCGCAGACCAAAGGAGCGAACCCAGGCGCGAACCAGCAAGTCCGAGCTGGCCTTAGAAGACGAGTACGGACTCGATGGCCGGTAAGGGGAATCCGGCGTGAACTTTTCACCCGGCCCTTCGCCGTGGCCCGGCAGGTCTTCGCGCAGCGGTAAGTCACCGTAAACTTCGTCGGTCGAAATGTGGTGGAAGCGGACGTCGTACTTGCGGGCGGCGTTGATCAGCACCGAAGTCCCAACGATATTGGTTTGGATAAAGGGCGTCGGGTCAAGGAGCGAGTTATCGTTGTGGCTTTCTGCCGCGTAGTGAACGATTGCGTCAGCGTCCTTGACCAGCGAATCAACCAGGTCGACGTCGCAAATGTCGCCGACGACTAACTTCACCCGGTCCGCCGGCAAGCCGGCCAGGTTGGCCTTGTTCCCGGCGTAGGTCAACTTATCTAAGACGGTCACGTGGACGCCCGGGTGGTTGTTGACGACGTAGTGAACGAAGTTAGAGCCGATGAAGCCGGCGCCCCCCGTCACGATGATATTTTTGTACATAAATCATGCCTCACTTTGTTGGATTTAAAGCGATTAAATCAGAATCCTTATCTAATATAGTCGACTTGGGGTGAAATTACAAATCGAGAATTTTACTTTCCAACTGAACCGTTCTAATTTTCAAAAGAAGTCGGAAAGAAACTAGCACTTCGGCCAAAGTTTAGAATATAGTAGCAACAAAAAACGCTAGAAAGCAACATTTTCAGTAAACGTGGCTTCTAGCACTTTTAAATTTTAAGACTTTTTCATAGTCTCTTAACCTAGCCCTTGCCTTAACTATGCTGGCAATAAGCCACCATCGGGGCGAGCACGGTAACGGTGCCCTGCTTTGTCCCATACATAACCACTCCGGGTCAAGTCGCCAGTGGCTTCGTCGAAATGAACCAGCCACCCGTTAATTGTTGTAAAGCCATGAACCATCCGTCCCGCTTGATCATAATAAACAGTCCGGTAATTATTATTAGTTCCCTTTAAAAGGAACCACCCTACGACCATTGCGCCACTATCAGTCCGGAAATAGTGCCAATCATCCCAACTATTACTTAGTTGTTGTTCACCATAATTCATATGACCATCTTTGCCATAGTATACGATCCGGCCATCTGGTAACTTCGTTAATCCCGTCGCCATTTCACCAGATGCTGGATTGAAATAGTACCAATAGCCATCGATTTGTCGTTCGCCTTTAACCATTTGAGCCGTCGTTAGATCGTAGTAAACCAGGCGATTATCGGACAATTTCTGCCAGCCAGTAAGGACTTGTCCACCTTTAACCAAGTACCATTGCCCCTTGATTTGATGCTCACCATCAGTTAACACGAAATTGCCATCCTTATCAATTTGATAACCCGCAAACTTCGTGTTTGATTGTAATTTACCTTCATTATCATAGTAATTTAGTTTCTTTGTTGCATTATCAAAACGTAACCCTTTTTCCATCGCGCCACTTGCTGGGTTAAAGTAATACGTTGCCACCCCCACTTGAGTTTTACCATAAACCATCCCTAGAACCTGTCCCGTCTTAGGATCAGTATCGTAGTAGACCACTCGTTTATCCGGTAAAGTTTGGAATCCCTTGGCCAATTCCCCACTTTGTGGAACTAAGTAATACCAATGGCCGTCAACTTGAACTTCACCATAAACCATTTGACCATTTTGATCATAGTAGACAGTCTTGCCCGATGGCAAAGTTACAAACCCGGTTGTCATTTCACCAGTTTCATTGAAATAGTACCAATGACCATTAATTTGCTGCTCTGTCTTTTGCAATTTTTGAGGTGCAAAATAGTATTTTTTCCCAGCAATGGTTTTAAAACCAATTAATCTTTCACCAGAATCGTCATTAAAGTAATAATCCTGGTCACCAATTTGATGTTCACCGTGGTACATTCCAACCCCAATGGTGTTTCCATCTTTATTTAAGCCGTAGTAAACGACCCGACCATCAGGTAAGGTAACCCACTCTTTTACCAATTCTCCACTTTGGGGAACTAGATAATACCAATGACCATCGTAATATTGTTCACCATACGCCATTTGACCATTATCTTTATAAAGAACCGTTTTACCGGATGGTAAGGTTACAAAACCAGTTGCCATTTCACCATTTTTGTCAAAGAAGTACCAATGGCCGTCAATTTGGGCTTCCTTATTCACCACCATTTTAGGAGCAAAATAATAAGTTTTTCCTGCTACTTGTCGTAACCCAGTTTCTAAAGCACCAGAATCGGGGTTAAAGAAGTACATTCCTTCACCCGGAACTTCATTTAGGCCGTGGAACATTCCTTGCCCGTTCAATTTGCCCCCGTCAAGCTGAACGTCATAATAAACCTTCCGGCCATCAGGAAGGGTAACCCATTTTTGAGCCACGGTTCCTTGTTGGTTAAAGAAATACCACTGATTATTAATATTAGCTTCACCATGAATCATTTGACCTTGTTCATTAAAATAAACAACCCGGCCATCTGACATTTGTTGCCATCCCGTTGCCCCTTCTCCTTGATACTTTGGGATTTCATAGCCCGCTGATTGTGGTTGCTCATTATCATCAGTCGCTTCAGTCTTTTCAGAATTCGATTCGGATTCTGACGTGGCATTATCATCAACTGTTACTCCTTCACTAGGAGCGGCTGGCTGTGGCACGACTACATCCTTATTCACATCAGCGGCAGTGGGCGTTGACTGTGCGTTAGCTTCGACTTGTTGGCCTGCTACCGCTGTCAGTGTTGCTAAATCATTATGATCCATTGCTGCACTAGCTACCGGTCCGTTAATAAATAACATGGCTACTGCAATTCCTGCAACTAACCACAATTTACCACTTTTGTATAGTTTAAAGCGCTGCTTGACTTCGGATTGTTGCTTCATAACTTTAACTCCTTAAACTTTCTTTAGTTAGTCAAATTTTAACATTTAACGAAATCGCCTTCAATGTTCTGTCAACATAAACAATTTTGCAATAACTTTCACCCTGTAAAAGCATTATTTTTAACCTCTTCGTCCGCCCTTTAAAGTGATTTAACAAATTAAAAAGCAGTGCCAATCACACGATGAAAAGTGGATTGGTACTGCTTTTCGCACCGACAAAATTATTTTTTTAGCTCACCACTAATTTGATCAAAATAAAAGGTTTGGCCAACAATTACTTGTTTGCCATAAGCCATCCTACCTTGGGTATCATAGTAAACCGTCTTGCCATATGGCAATTCAAAAAATTGGTTGGTTACCATTTGCCCACTACGGGGAATAAAGTAATACCAATAACCACCAATCCGTTGTTCACCATATACCATCTGGCCTTGAGAGTTATAATAAACCGTCTTCCCACTCAATTTAACAAATTGGTTAGCTACCATTTGGCCACTTTGCGGCACAAAGTAGTACCAATGGCCATTAATTTGCCGCTCACCGTACACCATCTGGCCTTGGGCATCATAATAAACCGTCTTCCCCGGTAATTTTACAAATTGATTTACCACCATTTGCCCACTTCGCGATACAAAGTAGTACCAATGGCCATTAATTTGCCGCTCACCGTACACCATCTGGCCTTGGGCATCATAATAAACCGTCTTCCCCGGCAATTTCACAAATTGACTTACCG
>NZ_HE997173.1:852713-855598 GCF_000312405.1 Limosilactobacillus ingluviei str. Autruche 4
CAAAGTAGTACCAATGACCATTAATTTGCCGCTCACCATACACCCTCTGACCTTGTGCATCATAATAAACTGTCTTCCCCGGTAATTTTACAAATTGACTTACCGTCATTTGGCCACTTTGCGGCACAAAATAGTACCAATGGCCATTAATTTGCCGCTCACCGTACACCATTTGCCCCTTTGAATCGTAATACACCGTCTTCCCCGGCAATTTCACAAATTGGTTCACCACCATTTGCCCACTCTGCGGCACAAAGTAGTACCAATGACCACTAATTTGTTGCTCACCATATAGCATGTGGCCTTGCGCATTGTAATAAACCTTTTTCCCACTTGGCAAAGTCACAAAACCAGTTTGCATGGTCCCATCGGCCCCAAAATAATACCAGTCTGGACCTAATTTAATTTCCGTCCTAATTGCTAACTCGCCTGAATCTGCATTCAAAAAGTAGGTTTTTCCATTAATCACTTGCTTACCATAGCGCATCTGGCCATTTGGAGCATAATAAACAATCCGGCCATCACTTAACTTAGTAAACCCCATTTGCATGATTCCATCACTGTCAAAACCATACCAAAAGCCATTCAAATGTAATTGCCCACTAATTGCTTTTTTAGTTATTGGGTCGAAATAATAAGTTTTCCCACCACTCGTTAAAAAGCCACCAACCAAAGTGTGAGTTTGCGCATTGTAATAATACCGAACTCCCTGAATAAGATTTAAACCATTTGTCAATGTACTCAAGGTCACGCTCCCGTTAGGTTGAACATGCATGGAACCGAGGTTCACTCCCTTTGCGCTTGTCAGTAATTGGCCAGTGGTCAAATTATAATATTGGAATTGTTGACGAGCAGTATTGTAAACCAGACCGCTTTGGCGTTGGCCGGTCTTAGGATCGAAATAGTAGCTACTACCGTTAATCACCTTTTGTCCAGTTACCATTTCACCACTATCTGGCTGGAAATAGTAGATCGCCCCGTTGATCGTTTGCAGACCATATTGCATCTGCCCAGCCCCATTGTAGTAAACGACCCGACCATCCGTTAAGCGCATAAAGCCGGTCTGCTTGATGCCGCCTTGGTAAAGATACCAGTGGCCATTTTCATAGCTTTCCCCGTTTTTGGCCAGATTTGAAGAAAAGAGCCCCATGTCGATCGAGCCGTCAATCCCGTTAAAGGAATCGGTGTATTGCCAGGCCCCGTAGCCAGAATTTAAGATCGTATTCTTCCAGTAAGAGTAGTAATAAGCGGCAATCCAGGTCCGACTCTTACCAACGGTTGAACTGACCTTGTATTGTTGGTCAAAGTAGTAGCCAGTGTAGACGGCATGGTTAGTGAACCCTTGGGCGCTTAAGGCGGCCCAGTAGGCGTTTAACAAGCTGGTAATATCGCCCCGCTTGACCACGTCATCTTCCACGTCAGCAATCATCAGGGTATCCGTCCCCAAGCCAAACCGCCGGGCCGCCGCCGCGAAGTAGGCCGCTTCGGCTTGCGCAACCCCGGTCGAAGTAAAGGTTACGTAGTCATAAGCATAGACCGTTAAGCCGGCCGCCTTGGCGTTGGCAATCTGGGTCCCCGCGTATGGGTTTACGTAGGTGGTCCCCTGGGTCAGCTTGACGATGACGTACTTCACCCCTTGGTTCTTCAAGTTGGTGTAGTCGTTAACACTCATTGCCCCCTGATAAGAGGAAACGTCGATCGCATCCGCACTGGTACTAAAGGAGCTTTTAATTGTAACATTACCAGCTGCATTGCTTGGGGTGTAGGTTTTAATATCAGGAGCGACTGTCGCGTTGACCGCGTTGGCAACGACATCCGGGTTCGTCGCTACGGTTGGCGTATTGGCATCAGCCGCTTTGTACAGGGCTGGCTCACTGCTATTGGTACTGGATGTGGCATTAGTCACGCTCGCGCTAGCGGACGAACTGGCCCTGTTCACCACTGAAGTCGGAGCACTGGCCAAAGCTGGCGTTACTACTGAGCTAGCAGAAGCATCACTAGCATTTGAAGCCGGCGTGGCTGGGGCTGAGGCTTGTGACGCCGCACTGGCCGCCTGGCTAACGGTAGTTGCCGGCGTCGTTTCAGCCTGTGCGGCTTGGGGTTGGACCAGCAGCAAAAAGCTTGCCGTGGCCAAGACAACCCCTGAGAGGGTGGTAAGTTTCTTCACATTCCGGGCAAAATTGGCTTGGTAGGCCCGAATTTGATCGACATTGTTCTTCAAAATGAAATCCTTTCTTCGAATTTAGCGTCCTTACAAAAAGGGTACCGACAAAGTTGCCGGTACTCTTTTAATTACTTATTTAACTTAACTATCTTAACGGTTGTTTAAGATAATGTCCAGTGGGTTCAGCCAAGTCCCGTTGTTGTTAAAGGAGTTAGCCAAGGCCACGTTGAAGTTCTTTTGGCGGGTAATCCCAATGTGGAGGTGGGAAGTGTTCCGGTAACCGATCGTGTCACCTAAGCCGATTTGTTGGCCTGGCTTAACGGCGATTTGGTTCCGGGAACTAAAGGCTTCTTGGTAAACCACCAAGTATTCACCGGTATCAACCGTAACGTACCAGTCTAACCCGGCCATGTAACCGACCGACGTAACCGTCCCGGCGTGAATAGCGTGAACCGTGGAACCTGGGTGGTCAACAGAACCAAAGTCTAACCCGTCATGGAAGCCGTTCAACCGGAATTCCCCACCGGCGTTCACACCGAAGCGTTGTGCCCCAGAGAAGTAACCTTGCCCAACGTTTGGGAATGGCCAACCCCAAGCTTCTTCCACCCCGTTGTTATCAAAGGTGTAAGTCTTGCCATCAATGGTGTGCTTCCCAGTGTACATAGCCCCACTAGCCTTATCAAAGTAGTAAGTCTTGTTGCCTAAAGTTTGCCAACCGTAC
>NZ_HE997173.1:856412-859002 GCF_000312405.1 Limosilactobacillus ingluviei str. Autruche 4
TCATGCCATGGAGCATCCCCTCACCGTCTACCCCATTTTGTTTTTTGTGGACATCGTAGTAGACTTCACGGCCATCTGGCAGACGGTACCATCCCTCTTGGACATCACCACTTTGTTCATTAAAGTAGTACCACTTGTTATCAATGTTACGTTCCCCGTATGTCATTTGATAGGTACTTGGATCATAATAAGCCACCCGGTTATTTGACAGACTATGCCAGCCATTTACATTTTGGTTCGTCGTGGTATCTTGCAAGTACCAGTGCCCACCACTGTAAACTTCCTTAGTGGTTGGAGCCGCAGAAGAGTTAGCAGACGTTGCATCAGACGTAGTTACGGCGTTGGATTGAGCCGTAGTTCGGGCGGACGTTTCAACAGCGGCCTTGTGCATTGCCACTGGTGCTGTTTGTTGGTTGGCTGGCGCCGTAGCGGCACTAACCGCTTGGCTCGCCGAAGCCACTTGCGCTGAGGCGCTCACCGCTGGGGCTGCGCTAACTTGCGCGGACGCACTGACCGCTGGCGTCACTACGGCTACGTTAGCACTAGCAGTTGCCGCGGAGAGAACCGTTTGGTCGTCGCTGCTGTTGGCGTTGCCGGTCGTCGTTGCGACCTTGTCAGCGGCTTGATCCGCTTGGGTCGTCGTGTCGGCCTTTGCGCCGTGCACACCGGCAAAGAGGCTGGCCGCCGTAATCCCAGCGACTAACCACAGCTTCCCTTTCTTGTACATCTTAAAGTGACATTTCATATCCTGACTCGGTTTACCCATGTCGTTCTCCTTACGTTAATTACTCGGTTTTTATCTTTAATAGTTTCAAAAATTTATGATTTTCTAAATGTTCCTTGTAAATTCTATCATTCATTGTTTTTTCGATCAACGCTCTGGCCAAGATGATACATGATTGTTACATGAAAGAAACCTTGCGTTTAATTTGTGTTTGCCCTTTTCATAGTTTTTCAAGCAAAGAAAAAGCCCGCCAACCCCATTTTACTGGGCTTGACGGGCGACCACGGAACGTGGCCTTACCGTTCGTCGTGAACTTGCACGTTGTTCGCTACTTGGTTGACATAAGCGCCTGCTTGTTCTTGGTTCGCCGTGTTTACCATGTCATTGAGCTGGTATTGGTTCCACCGGTTGCCCTTGTACAGGTAGACGGATTTGTCGCTGCCGGCAACATCCTTGCTTTGGGCGTAGTAGTTAACCCACTCGCCGTTGTCTGCCGTGCTGCCGTAGACTTGGTAGTAGGTGTTGTTGGTCCCGTTTGGCAATGGGGCAAGGACGCTGCTTTCGTTCATAATCGTCACTGATAGTGGGCGATCAGTGACTGGCAACGCTTCGTTGGTTACGTGCTTGCTGGTGTACCAAGTGTAGAGGCCAAATTTTTGGTTCAGCGTCAGTTGGTCCGCTGCCAAAGTCGTGGTTGCTTTGGTTGGCGTTGGGACCGCTTGGTTAGCCGCTTGCTTCGTTGTCGACTTCGTTGCCGCCGGGGTGTTAACCGTCAACGTCTTGGTAGCCGGCATGTAGGTCGCCGGGGCTTGGCTAGCTGCCTTCAACATCATTGGTGCAGCCGGCGTAGCGGTTGCCGTCGGGGTTGTCACTACCGCGGTCGGCGCTTCTGCCTCTTTGGCCACGGTGTGATCAGCATGCTTCTTCGTCGTTTGGCTGGTCGGGGCCGGCGATGATGAGCTGGCCGCCTTCTTGGAGCTAGTCGTTGCCGCTTGACCACAACCGGCTAATAATGCCGCCATTGCAACGGTACTGAATAATAGCTTGAATTCCTTCCGCATGATCATCATCCTCCTTACCCTTCATGTTTTCTCTCATGCCGTTAAAGTTGCTGTAATCTTTATCATTTCTTTGTAACTTTATTGTAACACAGTTTATGGGACTTAAACATTGTTTTTTATGATTTTGAGCCAGAAAGTCAGCATTCCTTTCAGATTAAATAAAAACAGGTAACAGATCGCCAATTGACTCGGCTAATCCGTTACCTGTTTTCATTAAAGCTACCGACGGTAAACGTAATAATATGGGTAATTATCATATGCCCAGTATGATGAGTAGGTTAAGTTTTGGACCGCCGTATTTTTTTCACCTTGCGTGTAATAACAAGTTGAAATCATCTTAGCATCTGGTCCAGAACCACTAATTACCCCAGTATGACCAAACTCACCACCGCTGTATCCACGCCGGCCCCAGATAATAATATCCCCGACACGTTGGTCGTTATAACCGGCATTTTCGTGAACTAAATGGTAGCCGTTCTGAATTAAATATGAATGTAATCCATCGGTGTTATATAGCCAAGAATAAGGCACCCCACTCGTTTCATACAGAGCTTGTGTAACCGAACCAGAACAATCAGCTGTCCCATCGCGACCATTTCGCGACCCATACATTGAGTATGTTAACTTCCCCATTCGGTGGTAGAACCAAGACAGCAACTTAATGTTCCAAGCATCTGTAATTTGGGCCCCTGTCCCGGTATCAAAGAAGTATTCGCGGCCGTTCATCGGCAAATATCCGGTTGCCATTTCCCCACTATTTTGATTAAAGAAATAGTAGTGATTATTAATCTTTTGCCAACCATAT
>NZ_HE997173.1:859714-884605 GCF_000312405.1 Limosilactobacillus ingluviei str. Autruche 4
CCCGTTGCCATCGTGCCATCTTGGCGGTAGAAGTACCAGTGCCCATTGAGGTTGACTTCTTGATTCCGTACTTCTTCCCCGCTTTGGGGTACAAAATAGTACCCATGCCCATTAATCGTTTGTTGGCCATACGCCATTTGCCCGTTATTTTGGTAGTAAACCGACTTACCGCTTGGTAAGGTCGTAAAGCCCGTCGCCATCGTACCATCTGCTTTAAAGTAGTACCAAGCCCCATTAATTTGCTTTTCTTGGTTTTGTACCCGGGTTGGCGCAAAGTAGTAGGTGTGGTTGTTTACTTGCTTAAACCCAGTTTCTTGGGCTCCGGAAGCAACATTAAAATAGAAGTAAGCTGATTTATCCGAGCTTGGCTTCGCACTCATGCCATGGAGCATCCCCTCACCGTCTACCCCATTTTGTTTTTTGTGGACATCGTAGTAGACTTCACGGCCATCTGGCAGACGGTACCATCCCTCTTGGACGTCACCACTTTGTTCATTAAAGTAGTACCACTTGCCATCAATGTTATGTTCCCCGTATACCATTTGATAAGTACTTGGATCATAATAAGCCACCCGGTTATTTGACAAACTATGCCAACCATTTACATATTGCTTGGCCGGATCAGTGGCATTTGCGTCCTTTAAGTACCAGTGTCCGTCCTTGCTTTCTTCCGTTAACTTTAACGTAGACACCGTCGGCGTTGCTTGTTCAGCGACGGCCTTGTACATTGCAACTGGCGCTGCTTGTTGGCTGGCTGGCACCGTGGCTTGGCTCGCCGGAACCACTTGCGCTGAGGCGCTCACCGTCGGAGCAGCATTAACTTGTTGCTCCGTTGCCGTTTGCTTTGGGGTCACAGTTGTTGGCGTGTAACCTGCCGTATCAGCCTGCGCGACTGGCATACCTGCTAGAAACAGGCCACCTAAAACTGTCAACCCAGCTAACAGCCACTGTTTCTTTGCCTTATACATTTTAAAATGTTGTTTGCGTTCGTAAATTCCCTTCATTGGTCACAGTTCCTTCGTTTTAAATTCATTTTCACACTTGTTCATAATAATCCCATGACTAGTGACTTTCAACTGAAAATTGAAATCCCTTTAAAAAATTGCAAAAGAAAAGGAGACCACCAGCTTAGCTGATAATCTCCGTTTTAAACTTAAGAATTATTAGTTACTAGAACCACGAATAATCGTGGCATTACTTGGCAGTGGACCCGACCAATCAGCGTAAGTAGTTTGGCCATTCTTGGTTTGCCGGTCCATCCCGTCACTGTCAACGTGGTGAGTAACCCCATTTTCGTCCGTCCAAGTGGCGACGTCGGCTAAGCCCAGTTGGCGGCTGGAATCAACCGCGGAGCTACTGGAGGATGAACTGGATTCACTGTTGCTTGTTGCTTGGCTGTTCGCACTGTTACTAGAAGCCGCACTTTCAGAAGATTCTTTGTCCGCTTTGGAGTCCTTCGTGGATTCCTTCGTCGCTTTCTTGTCAGCCTTGACGCTCTTCTTAACGACCTTGCTGGAAGTCGTGCTGTCCGATGAGTCGGCGGCTTGCTTAGAATTGCCACAACCGGCAACAAAGAACAACATGGCTACCAGCATGATGGTAGCAACAATACTCTTTTTGAATTGTTTCATTGTTGAAATTTCTCCTCAGTCCTCTGGATTTCAGTCATCTGCATGACTAACCTTGCTTTTAATCACCATTATACCAAAAGAAATCAGACTAACAAGCGTTGCGCTTGATTTTGCTTGGCTTTCTTCCCCGCCAGAGTGGTCTTTGACCGGGGATTTAACAATTTCATTTCATTTCCCAACACTTCAACGTATAGTAATTTAACTTTGCCAGCTAATAGTTATAAACTGCCTTGGCAACAGCTCATCCCGCGAGTTAATCTTTTAATAATTCTCAGCACCAGGTCCTTCTCACAGTTTCGCCGTCAACTTCACATCTGGATACTTCTGCTTGAACCAGTTCTCAGCAAATTGGTTTTCAAACAAGAAGAGTGGATCGCCGTTGCGGTCCTTGACCAACATGTTCCGCGAAGAGGCCATCTTCGGATCCAGTTGTTCAGGATCAATCCAACGAGCGGTCTTGCTGCCGAGAGGTTCCATGATTACTTCGGAGTTGTACTCATTTTGCATCCGGAACTTAAAGACTTCAAATTGCAGTTGGCCGACGGCCCCCAAGATATAATCGTTGGTGGTGTAACTTTGGTAGAGTTGCACTGCCCCTTCTTGGACCAGCTGGGTAATCCCCTTATGGAAGGACTTTTGCTTCATCACGTTCTTAGCCGAGACACGAACAAAGAGTTCTGGCGTAAACTGCGGCAGCTTTTCAAACTTGACCGCTTGCTTACCAGTGTATATCGAATCGCCAATCTGGAAGTTCCCGGTATCGTACAGCCCGATAATGTCCCCGGCGACAGCGGTTTCCACGTTTTCTCGTGTGTTGGCCATAAATTCGGTCACGTTCGACAGCCGCAATGGCTTGCCCGTCCGTTCCAAAGTCACGTCCATTCCGCGGGTAAATTCACCCGAGCAGATCCGGACAAAGGCAATCCGGTCGCGGTGCTTGGGGTTCATGTTGGCTTGAATCTTGAAGACAAAACCAGAGAATTCTGGGGCTAGGGGTTCGACTGCCGTACCGTCGTCTTGCTTGTGTGGACTTGGTGCCGGCGCAAACTTAAGGTAGGTTTCCAAGAAGGTCTTGACCCCAAAATTGGTTAAGGCTGACCCAAAGAAGACCGGCGTTTGGTCCCCAGCTGCGATCTTAGCTTCGTCAAATTCGGTCCCGGCCATTTCAATCAGTTCGATCCCATCGAGGGCGTCTTGCCATTCCCCTTCGCCAGCAATCGGGTTGTCGCCAGCGACCATCCCGTCCTCGCCTAACGGCAGGTAGGGTTGATCCGGATCAGTTGGGTGAGTTAAGGCGACCCGCTTGTTAAAGCGGTCGTATACCCCGAAGAACTGCCGGCCCATCCCAATCGGCCAATCCATTGGGTAAGTTTCAATCCCCAATGTTTCTTCGATTTCATTCATTAAATCCAGCGGTTCGCGGGCATCGCGGTCAAACTTGTTAATGAAGGTAAAAATCGGAATCCCGCGCATCTTACAAATTTGGAAGAGTTTGCGGGTTTGGGGTTCGATCCCCTTAGCCCCGTCGATCACCATTACGGCGGAGTCAACGGCCATCAGGGTCCGGTAGGTGTCTTCGGAGAAGTCCTCGTGCCCCGGGGTGTCCAGGATGTTGATCCGCTTGCCATCGTAATCAAATTGCATCACAGAAGAAGTAACCGAGATCCCCCGCTTTTGTTCGATTTCCATCCAGTCGGACTTGGCAAAATTGCTACTGCCACGGCCCTTAACGGTCCCGGCTTCGCGGACCACGCCCCCGAAGAGGAGGAGTTGTTCAGTAATCGTCGTCTTCCCCGCGTCGGGGTGAGAAATAATCGCAAACGTCCGGCGTTTGCTTACGGCTTGTGCTAGTTCTTTTGAAGTTGTCATCATCTCAACCTTTCATCAATTTAAAAATCAGTGCTGACGGCTTGCTATCATTTTGTGAACCGATAAAACTATCAATAATCCGAAAATATCAATTCCTAACCGAAGTAGGGCCGCTAGCCATGACCAAGACACTAACTTTGCCCAACCTCCCCAGTATAAATCAAGATGGTGGACACATAAAAGAATCATCGTATTGCGACCAAAAACGACTAGCCAGTTAGTCAGCTTCGATGTTAATAAGCCACGTGACAGGTAGCATACAACTATCGTTCCTGCCACTGCTTCTAAAAACGTTATAACAAAGTTAGGATAACTCCGGATCGACAGTTCTAAATATAAACCATTTTGAATACATAGCAACCAAAATACTAGTGCGATCAAGGCACCGTAAAATTCAACGTTTGAATCATTAAAGAAATTGCGTTCATGAAGAATTGCTCCTGCCCACATAAAGAAAGCTGCCACCAAAGCGATATCTAGCGCTTGTGGTAACCACATCTTTTGGGAAAGTAAATAACCGCCATAGGCTACCAAAGCAAAAGCAATCCCATTGTAACGGTCATCTTTAATGATTAAGCGTACTAAATCAAAAAAGATACGCGCCCAAAAATAGGCAAATAAGAACCACATTACCCCAACGTTACTTAAACCCAAGGGGCCCCCATTTGAGCCCCAAAAGATCCCTGCCAATGTTAGCTTGAAGATCATCATTATGTTTGCCGGATGAAGGAAGTAATTCTCAACCCCTAACAGCCCAATCATCAGTGCCGCCAAAAGCCAAATTCTTTTAAAAAGCTTAAGTATAACACGCTTTAACTCATGCCATGCTGTTACACGATGTGCGGTATAGCCTGATAAAATAAAGAATAGCGGCATATGAAAGGAAAAAATAAAGCTCCTTACCCCACCACTATTAATTTCATGCCCGACGATCATTAACAAGATCGCAATTGCTTTTGCCATATCAATCCATGCAATTCGTTCTACTTTTCTTGCCATCTGGAACTCTCCTAAAAATCACCTAACATCTTATTTATAATTCCCCATTCGATTAGCGTAACCAATTCTAATAGAATAACTATTACAAACCAATCCATAGGCTTTATCATTAGCTGAGAATTATTCTTTATAGCAGATATCCCAATAAATATCTCTGAATAATTATCGACTGGTTTTTGTAACAAATCAAAATACGGAACCTTAAGCACATAAATATTATTTGGCCTATTAGAAATATTCTCAACTGTTAGTTGATATACTCCTGGTGAGAAATTTTTATTAACTAAGTTAAAAACATTCTCCCCATTGACAGTAATTTTCAAATTTTCTGGATGATCACTTAAATATCCTAATTGCCAAGAATTGAATGAGTTTCTTACTATTAATTTTTCGGTAATTTTTTGATGTGATTGTAATTTAAATTGACCCTTTCGAACAAAGTCTTGTCCCATCACAATTTATGAATCATCATTTTTAAACTTTTGAATATTGCTACTAGTAATCCCTCTCGACATTATAATAATGATTAAAATTATAAATAAAGGTGTTTTAGCTTGCTTTAATTTTCCAAGACTATCTGTCTTTAATCCAATGTTATACATGTCTTCCATCCCTAATGCCCCTAGCATAGGTAATGATAAAAAATGCTAAACTTGTTAATGATACCACAGCTCCCATTGTCCTCATTGGTAATCTATACTTTAAAATAAGATCATTTTCTCCTTTATGAAGCTTGATCATCACTAATCCACCTATCCATGACTCAACTTTAACTGGTTCCCCATTATTAAATGCTTGCCATGCCGCATCAGTTGGTATACTTAAATATAGATTATCATTATTCGTTTTTCCATTTGCAATGACCTTAATGTTCCCAGCTTTAACTTTAAGTTTTTTGACACCTGAGTTCTCTTTAATTTGCCTAGTTGCATTAGTCAAAGTTGCCAAATTTAGCTGATAAAATTGAGGTACTATGCTTTGGTTGGATTCCATACCTTTAAGTTCAACTTTTGTATGATTAGACAAAGTTGGAATATTAAAGACACTTGGTGAAAGCCATGTCGTATACGGAGTAACTAACTTGCCGTTAACAAATAACTGTGCTTTTGGATCACTAGCTTGCCATTTTAAATTACCATATACAGGATTATCTTGGTTTAAAGTAGCAACATTGTATACCGCTCGATGATCACTTCGGGCAGTAGTATAGGGAAGTGACTTATACAAGCTATTCTGTGAGTTCGTTAGCTGTTTGAAAATTAAATTTTGGTTTTTAAATGGGTTATCCCCCAGCTTAAGGTTGCGTAAATCACTTTGCGAAGTGAATGCCATTGGGAGTGCGGAGGGGTTTAAGTAGACTTTTTTAGACCCCACCATCGGACGATCAAGTAGTTTTAGACCAGTTGTATCTGCTAACTTACCTACTAGGAAATACTTAACCCCTAGTAAAGAGTTCGTTCCTAAAATTGGACCGTTAACAACGGTAATTCGGCCTCCCTCACTTCGATATCCTAATTTTTCTAACAAATTTAGTTGAGCAGCACTTTGATTTGAGCTGTATCCCGCAAGCGACCAATAATTAAAAGCTAAAGCTTCATTGTAATTTGCCGTCAACTCGGTTTGTTTTCTCGTGGTTCTATTCGCCGTTTGTAGAATTCGATAATTATCCTTATCTTGCTTGATGCTTTTAATTTGACGTGCTTCATATTTCATATAGCGTGCATATTGAGTAGCTGATTGCGCTCCAACTGTATAAATTGAAAATAACTTTTCAGCGTTTAGCCCTAGTTCAAGAGTCAGTAAAAGTAATAAGACTGTATACGGTATCATCCTTTGTCTTTTCGACAAAGCTAACATGCTTGCTTCCAAGCCCAGAAATCCTACCGTGATAATCCCAGAACGGAAACTCTCTCCCCAGGTTGTCACCAAAATGATTAAGGCGGTGCCCATTCCACCAAACATAAGCGTTTGAATCGGACGCTTTAATATCGGCCACTTACTATAAAATATCGCAGCCACAAATAACACGAAAAAGATCGCTAAGTAAGAATACCGGCTCCAATAGCTTTCGACACTCTTAAATAACGAAAATAGCAAATACAAAGGTTTCCAATATAAGCCTAAAATCACTACCACACTAGCCATTAAAATTACATAACGTATTCGCTTTGAAATTTCAGGACTTAAAAAGAAACTCCCCACGCCTAAGAGAGCAAAAGAACCACAATATAAAGCAGTGTGACTAGGGTCGCTGACTGAAAAGATAACCAATCTATTAAACAACTCAAATGGATTACCAATAAATCCTAACCCTAACAAGGAACGATCAAATTCACTTCGTGATCCATGAACCAAAGCATATAGATTAGGAAGAAAAAGAAACGCGGATAAGCCAATGCCAATTAACATTCCCCCAGCATAGTTAATTACAGCAGTAATAAACTCTTTGGAGTTCCGCTTAACCATTACTAGCTCTAAACTAAGCCAAAATGCAGAGAACAAGCAATTCAGGATTCCGGTGTACCAATTAAAGATTAACGAGACCGCTACTACAATGGCTAACTTATACCAATGTGAGGAAGCACTGGCTACTTGATACACAACAAGTAGCATTAGGGGTAACAGGTACACACCGTCTAACCACATGATATTATTACTTTGAGCAATATTGTATTGCATTAGCCCATAACTAATTGACAGTAATATGGTAAAAAGCGGTTTTAACGTACGAAAACGGTGGATTAAAAAGTACGCCATAGTTGCTGAAGCCAGACTTAATTTCAGCACTACCAATAATGTAAAAAAGGCCACTAACTGCGTCTTCTTAAAAAATATAATTAATAGATTTAATGGCGAAGTTAAATAGTATGCCACTAGTGACAGTGCACTGCCACCTAATGTATTGCTTAGAGTATAAGCAACTGAATTTTTACCAGCTAACACATCCTTCAGATAAGCAAAAAAATCCAAGTATTGAATATTTGCGTCCATTCCCGCCAAGGAATGATTACCAAATGGTGCATATCCCCCGAATGCCAAAATAATCGTGAGAATTATCATTGTGATGGTGAATGCTGCCACTACCAACCAATCTATTTTCTTTATTGCTTTTAACATTATTTTACTCACTCAAAGTTATCATCATTTTGCCTTAATTTCCAAATTGAGAAGAAGTAACCAGCAATTGTCTTTACCACTGCATAGAAAGGAATACATAAAATCATCCCAGCAATCCCAGCGATGTTCCCAGCTGCTAATAACAGAATGATAATCGTCAACGGGTGAATGTTTAAGGTTTTCCCGATGATATTTGGATAGATAATATTCCCGTCAATTTGTTGAACCACAATCACCACTACGATCACCCAGATAATCTTTTCCGGTGCTACGGTTAAAGCCACTAGCAAGGCTGGGGCAATTCCGATGTAGGGACCGATATACGGAATCATGTTGGTAATTCCTGCAATCAAGCCGAGAACAATCGCTAAGGGTTGACCGATGATGAAGTAGCCAATACTCGTCGCCAAGGCCACAAACAAACACTCAATTGCTTGGCCAGAAATGTAGGCCGATAAAGTGGCGTTCATTTGGTGGAGTAAGTTGGCCACTTCTTCACCATGCCGCTGAGAAAAGAAGCGTTGCACACTCGGCACTAAGCGGTTGCCGTCCTTTAACATGTAAAACAACATTACCGGCACCGTCACGGCAATCACCACTGCTTTGGTTACCGCTCCAATTAAAGTTCCCGCACTAGAACTCAGACTAGCCAGCAAGGCTTGGGCGTACTTCGCTACTTGGCTACTATACTGGTTGTACAAGCCCTTGAGATCCACCCGTTCTAGCATCGGGTGGTGCGACAACTGCATGATCCAAGCCTGGGTATCCTTCGTCGCCGTCGGTAACCATTTAATTAGCTGTGTCAATTCGTTGACCAGCGATGGGATCAAGGCCATGAAGGCCCCTACCACCAGTAAAATTAGGAGTAAAACCACCAAAAGGCTAGCGATGCCCCGGGGTAAGCGAAATTTACCAATTTTAAACTTAGTCAGCAACTTCACTACCGGATTAAGCATGTAGTACAAGAATAGTGAGATCACTAATGGAACAAAAGTGACCGAGATAAAGATGATCACCGGTCGAAAAACAAAGTCGAGTTTCGAGCACACCCACACCAACAGGGCCAAAATCAATAACTCTAACGACCAGTACAGGATTGACTGTTGTCGCGTTTTCATTTCTTCTCCTTTACAATGTAAATTGGCCGATGCTTAACTTGAAGATAAATCCGACCAATGTACTTCCCAACGATCCCGATACATAATAGTTGCATTCCGCCAAGCAATAGGATAATGCAGACCATTGAGGCCCAGCCAAAGACACTGGAAGCCGGGTCAACCAGCCAGCGAATAATCACAAAGATGATCCCTAGAACAGACAGAAGTGCTGCAGACGTCCCCAACCAAATCGCTAGCGACAACGGTGCTTGGGAAAAGTCAGAAATCCCATCCATCGCATACTTAAAAAGCTGCCAGGTACTCCAGTCAGTCTCCCCGGCCACCCGTTCAACGTTATGGTAATCCAGATACTTGGTCTTAAAACCGACCCAAGAGAAAATCCCCTTGGAAAAACGGTTATATTCCTTCATTGACAGGACCGCATCGACCATTTGGCGAGTCATCATCCGATAGTCTCGGGCGCCGGGGACGATATTAGTATTGGAAATCCGGTTAATGACCTTGTAGAACTGATCACTGAGGAAGGACTTGAATTTGGCTTCCCCAGTCCGGTCAGTCCGGCGAGTGCCAATACAATCATATTCCCCATTTTGAAGTTCTGCATACATCCGCGGCAGAAACGACGGCGGATCTTGTAAATCAGCATCCATCACAACTACGTAGTCACCAGTCGCCGCTTCTAACCCCGCATACAAGCCCGCTTCCTTGCCGAAATTCCGGGAAAAGGAAACGTAATGCACCCGTTCGGGATCCTGGGCGTGTAACTCGCGCATCTCACCTAGGGTACCATCACTAGAACCGTCATTAACCAACCAGTACTCTACGTTAACATCTTTCATTTCCTGCACCACTTTTTCGACCGCCGGGTAGAAAAGCGGCAAGGCTTTGGCCTCGTTATAACAAGGCACTACAATCGATAACTTTTTCATTACTTTCCTCATTAAGTTAACCCAAGCATCCCATGTATTTTAAAACATGCTTACTATTTAATACAACCACTAAAAATTACGAAAAACCCGTAGTCACAACCCTAGTGACCACGAGTTCTACTTCCGCCCAATTAGCGTTTTAGCTTGTTCAACAATTGGCGCGTTTAACATAGTAATCCCCAAACCATAAATTAAGATCCCAATTCCAGCTTGAAAAATTAGATTAATGATACTCATACTCATCATTTCATTGAGATGATACACCACCCAACACATCAAAGCGCCTGGCAAAAGGTAACGCCAGAAGTTGCGGAACAAATCCCGGCGGCGAATCGTGGTCCGAACACATTGGAGTTGCACGGCCGTCACCGCAAATTCGGCAATTACGGTTGCTACTGCGGCCCCATTCGACATATAATGCGGAATTAAAAAGAAATTCAACAAGACATTCGTCAACGCCCCGGCCGTCACCGACGCGGTAAACTCGTTCACCCGCTTAACCGGCATCAAGTACTGCGTACCGATTACGTTACTCCAAGCAATAAAAAGGATCACTGGGGCTTCGATAAACATGATCGTCCCGGTCGGAACATACTTCTCCCCTAAGAACCAGGGGGCAAATTTCTTAGCGACCGCCATTAGGCCAAACATCATTGGCACTGCCAGAGCCGTGACAAATTCAAAGGAATTATAGAGGCTTTGACGAACCCCTTTCACATCTCCCTTGGCAAACTTATTGGCGACGTGGGGCAACATCACCGTCCCGGTCGCCGTCACGATCGCTAAGACCAATTTAACAATCTTATCGGCGTAATCAAATTGCCCCAAGGCATCCTGGGCCCCAATCCGCCCGAGCATCAGCTTATTGACCACCAAGTAAACCTGGGTGGTAATGGTCGGGATAAAGAGGATCAAGGATGGGTACAGGTGCTTGAAGGGCTTCCAGTACTTAGGCGCCACCCACTGGATCGAATCGCGTAGGTAGGGCCAAAGGGTAATGTTCCCGCCGACCTGGGCCAAGCCCAACAAGAGAATGTACTTCCACAGGTCGCTTTCCTGCTTGACGACGACAAAGATCAAACAAATCGAGATCAACTTGACGATCGTATTGCGGACGACGGTCTTTTTAAAGTCCTCCATCCCCATAAAGTACCAGGAGACATCGAGCCCGGCGGCAATGATCCAAAAGGTCTGCAGCAAATAAAAGACCTTGAAAGTCGACGAGAACAGCAAAACCACCGTTAAGTAGGCCAGCAGGGCCAGACAGATGGTCCCCAGCTGCAAGAGCTCAATCCCCCAAAAGACCCGCGACCGCTCAAATTTATCATCGCGGTGGTAGGCGACCTCCCGGTTCCCATACAGGGTAATCCCGAGTTGACCGATCAAGCAAAAAAAGGTGACCCAACCATTTGTATAGCTATTGATCCCTGAAGCGTGCGGCCCTAAGACCCGCGAAATATAAGGGGTCGTAATAATCGGCGCAAACATCAAGAGGATCTGATAGCCCGCATTATACAAATAGTTCTTAATCACTTGCATCTTACTTGCCAAACTCCTTTGTCACGGTAACCAGGGCCGCGTGGAGGACCTGATCCATATCATAGTAGCGGTACTGACCGAGCCGGCCACCGAAGATCACGTTCGGCTTAGTGTCGGCGGCCAGTTTTGCATATTGCTTGTAGAGGCTGTTGTTAGCCTGGTTGTTGACCGGGTAGTAGGGTTCATCCCCACGGTGCCAATCAGCCGGATATTCCTTAGTGACGATCGTCTTGTTGGCGTCGCCTTTACCGAATTCGAAGTGCTTGTGTTCAATCACCCGGGTATACGGGGTTTCGGCATCGGTGTAGTTAACGACCGCGTTCCCTTGGTAGTTGTCAACATCCAACTCTTCGGTTTCAAACCGTAAACTCCGGTATTGGAGCTCACCGAGCTGGTAGCCGAAGTACTGGTCGATCATCCCGGTAAAGACAATCTTCGGGAATGCAGCTTCGTATTCCGCTTGCTTGGCAAAGAAATCGACCCCGGTTTCGACGTCGATCAAGTCGCTGGCCAGCATCTTTTCAACGATCTGGGTGTAGCCGCCGATCGGAATCCCTTGGTAGGCATCGTTAAAGTAGTTGTTGTCGTAAGTCAAGCGGACTGGCAAGCGGCGAATGATGAAGGCCGGCAAGTCGGTCGCCTTTTGGCCCCACTGCTTTTCGGTGTAGCCCTTGACCAGTTTCTCGTAAATATCGCGGCCAATCAGCGAAATGGCTTGTTCTTCCAAGTTGGCCGGCTGCTTACCTGCCATTTCTTGGCGTTGCTCATCGATCTTGGCCTGGGCTTCAGCCGGCGTCTTGACTCCCCACATCTTGGAGAAAGTGTTCATATTAAAGGGGAGGTTGTAAATTTCACCGTGGAAATTAGCGATTGGTGAATTGGTGTAGCGGTTGAATTCCGCGAATTGGTTGACGTAGTCCCAAATTTCCTTGTTAGAAGTGTGGAAAATGTGGGCGCCGTACTGGTGGACCTGAATCCCGGCAATTTCCTTGGTGTAGATATTCCCGGCAATGTGATCACGCTTTTCAATCACCTTCACCCGCTTGCCGCGCTTGGCCGCTTCATACGCAAAGGTCGCGCCAAACAGGCCGGCCCCGACGACTAAATAATCATACTTTGACATACCAGTTCCTCTTTCGTTCAGATATCTATCTGTCAATGATAGATGAAATCCCTAGAAACTACAACTTAGTATCTAAAAAAGCTAAAGTTTCTTTAGTAACGATGCTGAAATTGGCAACTCAATTTTTCGCATCCACAGAGCCTTACTTTGCTTAATTGCTGTTAAATCGCGGTCGTCAAGAATTGCCGGATAGTTACCTTCCCGATGTTCCCAGAGAATATATCGGTGCAGGTCATTGACAATTGCTGATTGATATTCACTATTGCAAAGCATCGTTTGCAGCCAAAATTCATCTGGACAAAAGCTCGTCGTAAACAGTTGTCGCCACCGGGGATCGCTTTCAAACTTTTGGACCGCATAGGCTAACGCTTCCCGCGGCGCATCAAACCATTGTTGCCCAGCATAAATTTCTTGTGATGATACCCCTAAGCGCTTTAACTTATTGACTCGTAATAATAATTGGACCGCAATCAACACGCGATGGTATAACTTACCAAAAGTGGAACGACGATTAACCTGATCGTAGTTATAATAAAATTTTGTCCACCAGATTTGCTGCTCATGAGACTTTTCTCGGGTCTGAGCTAACCAGTAATCCAAATAAATTGCGGGATGTGCATCATAAAAAGCCGCCACCGCCGCTGGAGCTTGGGCGGGCCAATCCTGTCCAGAAATCAAATGCAAGTAGCCAACCGTTGGGTCCGCCAGAGCCATTTTAATTAGGTCTAGCGTCGCTGAAACAATGCTAAAACTCCCCCACTTCACATCATACTTAGAAAAGAAACTTACATTTTCAAATTGTGCCAATTCCTTTTTTTCGTGGGGTCGCAATACCATTTTTTTATCAAAATGGATATACACCCGAAAAGTTGGCGTTAATTTCTGCATTAGTGCTAAAAGCTGAGGAAAATTTTTATGCGCTAAAATTAAAACTGCTTGTTGCCCCTTCATTCGCTTTACCCCTGAAATTTTCGCTTAAACCGATCAAAGGCATATTGACGGTTAAGTTGATCCGTTTGATATTCAGCCAAGTACTTAAGTCTTGCCTGCCGGTAAGTCAGCCAAACATTTAATAACCGCTCAGCTAAAAAACCATACAATCGTTGTTGGTAGGCGTCATAATTAGAAATATCAGTCCGCCGTTCAACTTCAAAAAGCACTTTAAATAACCATTCACAATACGCCGTCATTTCTCGACGCCGGGTGTAAAACATATTATAAAAAGAGATTTGCTTTTGATTCATAACTTGATCAAAGGACGGTAATACCTCTGGACTAATTTCACTAATTACCTGACGTGTTGTTTGTAAATCATCACTTTCATGGAAAGTCCCAAATTGTTCCTTGATTGTTCCTGGTCCGCCAACTTCCGGTTCAGCAACCACCCAGTCAAAGTTTTGCAATAATTTGGTCAACTCAGTTTCTGCCACCGGCCGGACTTGCCCTTTCACCAAAGTTGCCAAATACATCTGTCCCCGGTTAGAATACTTGGAAAAATACCGTCGGTAATGGGCCAACCCCACCGTTTCATCTGTAGTGTGCTTCCACATCCAGTACAGCCCCGTTAGTTCACAAAACGATGGGTTCTTGATGGAAATGTTGTCCCCTTCATCATCAGCTAAGTAATGATCTGGATTGGCGTTCTTAACGGCCCCAACCAAAATTGGCCGGTAGCCAGTTGGCAAGGGATAGTTAAATTGCTTATGGGTAATTACATACGTTGTCATTTATTAATTCCTACTTCTTCTTGATAAAAATTAAGTACCAATCTCCCGGATACTGGCGAATGCGCGGATAACTGCTCCAGTATGGCAAGAGCGCTAGCCCACTGGTAAGTTTTTGAGCATCATAGAAGCGTTGCCGCCGTTTAAGCCACTCGCTGGTCCGCGCTAAAATTGCTCGTTGAGGGCGTGTATCACCCTTGACTTCATTTGCTACATACTCCCGTAGGGTTTCGTTTGCGGCATCGGCCACTTTAATCCAGGCTTTTTTAGCACCAATCGTCTTTAAGTCCTTGCTTTCCTTGGCAAAGGTACTGGTTTCATGTTTGCGCCATTGCAGCAGTGGTTGAGCTAAAGCATATAAACCATGATCAAATTGACTAAGCCGCCATAGCAGAGCATCATGCGGATAAGCGGGCCGCCAGTACTTCTTTGCCACCTCTAATAGAGACCGTCGAATCGCATAAGTACAGCCCGGCGCTTTCACCAACATATAATTACGCTTTAAGGGGACTTCAAATAGTCCGGTTTGCTTCGGCCATGGGGCCAAACGGTGTTTACCATCGGGAAAAAATTCATCATAATTGGATGTCAACAAGGAGATTTCAGGGTGAGCCGCTAAGGTAGCCGTCATCAATTTTACTTTGTCGGGGTGCCATAGATCATCTTGATCGCAAGAAAAGACCACATCTCCCGTACTAGCCCACATGGCTTCCATAAAATTCCGCCGCCACCCCTTGTTAACGGTATTGACTTCAACGTGCCACCCCGCTAAGTGATGATGTTCGATGTAAGTCTGAACTAATTCCGGCGTTCCATCCGTAGAACAGTCATCAGCAATCAAGACCTCATCGACGGGCTGGCTTTGTTGGCGAATCGATTCAAGCTGATCAATAATATAGCGCTTACCATTATAAGCTGAGATTACGACTGAAGTTTTCATCTAATTTCCCTTTCGCTTCGCATAAAAGTCCCATGCCCACCGGTAAAATGGCAAGCCAAAGGCCAACATTAAGTACGCCACATGGTCACGCCGGGGAGTCTTGGGATCCTTTAACACTGTTGTTTTGTGTTGCCAAAGATACGATAACAATTCCTTTTGTACTGGGCCAACATTTTGCGCATGTAACGTTTGATTTAGCGTTGAAAAGCGGGCATAGACTTGCCGTCGTAACACCGCGGCCGCTAAATCTGGGTATGTTGCTCTAACATCATGAGCCATTTGATCGGTCATCGTCAAGAGATCCAACTTGCTAGGCTTAAAGCCAGCCGTAACAATCGAATCATCACGAATAACATAGTAATACTTGGCAGTAAACCCACAGGCTACTTGTTCAGCCTGCATAAACAACTGATAAGAAGTAGCAATATCTTCAAAGAGTTTGCCCTCCGGAAAACGAACCTGCTGATACATTTCTGACTTACACAATTTTGCATAAGCACATGTATCGACCAAGTCATGGTAACACATTTTTTCAATGCATTCTTTGCCACTCAAAACTACGCGGCTACCATCACCGCAATTTTGACGACGGCCTGTTGCTGAATAGACATTCATCAGCGAACACAAGGCCATCGGAGCCGTAAAGTTCGTATCCGCGAGTAGTTGATACATAAAAGAAATATAATCTGGCGTGACATAATCATCAGAGTCAATAAACGTGACGTATTCCCCGTGCATCACTTCTAACCCATGATTTCGGGCCGCCGATAAGCCCGCATTTTCTTGATGAATCACCTTAAACCGCGAATCATGCTTAGCAAATTGATCAGCAATAATTCCTGAATCATCCAGCGAACCATCGTCAACCAAGATCACTTCTAAATTCTGATAATCTTGCTTTGCCACAGCATTTAGGCAGCGCTCTAAATATGCTTCAACATTGTAGATCGGAATAATAACCGAAATTAACGGTTGTATCATAAGTCACCCTTACTTTCGTAAATAAGTTGTAATATAACGTTTTCCAAGATATAACAATGATTTAACCTGAGCTTGCCAGCCCCGTGTCTCCCACTTTCGTACCGTTGTATTAATTGTTGGAAAGGCTGAACCATATTGCTTGATCATCCGGCGCGCAATTTGTACATAGTGATAATCTTCTGAGGCGCCTGCCGATGTATGCCACAAGTGGGCGGGCACAACATAATTTTGCTTTCCTGCTAACAATGCTACTAAGCTCTGTTCCACAGCATAGAAGTGCCATCCAGGGCAATCAGTAAAAGGATGTGCCTGCCAAAATGCTTTAGTCATCACAAAAAAACACTCATCCAGCGTCTGGACCAAAGTCGGCTTCGTAATTGGTTCCCCTACTGGGGCTTGCTCACCCCCTTGAACAATTGTAGTTAAAATAACTCGATCGCCATTTTTTAACTCCTTTGGACTACCGGCCACACCAGCAACCCCCAGGTTTGGCAAAGCCTTGATCTGAGTCAAAATTCGTTGCAAAGCTTGGGAATCTAAAAAACGAATATCAGGATGCAAAAAGACCAAGTAGTCTCCTTGAGCACTTTGCGCCGCTTCATTAAAAGCTTGGCGCGCTGACTGATATTGCTGCTGTTCATTATCAAGTCGAATCAGTTCATAATCAACGCCCGTCTGTTGAGCTAAACTCGCCTTAAACTCCCGATAGACAGTCTCCCTATTAACAATCGTAATTAAAGAAAAATCATAGTGTTGTTTCATTTTGATCCCTTCACATACTGAAAACAGCGACAAGGAAGATCCCAGCCGCTGTCATTGATTATTTTAGCACTCGCCGCCAAGTGATCACTACAAACGAGATGATAATCCCAACTAATCCCCCAAGGGCCAGGCCAGCCGCCGCATACTTCTTAACGTTAATTGACTTATTCAGTTCTACGTTATCCGTTGTAGCCTTTGCCAATAATTTAATGTCACCTACTCCCGACTGAATTTTTGGCAACGTTTCCTGCAATCCTTCAGCAGCAGCGTTAACTAAGGCTACCGCATTTTTGGGTGAGTTTGCAGTCACTTTTAATCGTAAGGCCAATGATTGGGGCTTCGCTTTAGCGTCCAGATCTTGACTAATTTGCTCCACACTATAATTTTTACGTTGAGCTTTAGTTAAATGTTTGCGCGTAGCCTTTGCTACCATCGGATCATTAGCAATTTCTTCATAGGTAAGCATCATTTGCTGATCCGTATTTGTCAGCGAATTAGTAGCCGTAGCAGTTGGCACTGTAATTGGGTGAGAAATCACCACATATCGCTCAGCCGTATAAGTAATATGTTGCTTATACTTTGCTACTACATACATACCTGCACCACCGATTAAGGCCATCAAGACGGTAAAAATGGCTGCTTTAATAAAAGATGCCTTAACATCTTTTAATTGATATTCTTTCAAAAGTTAAACCTCCGCTATTGTATTTGGTTGTTGAATGGTTTGATCAATCTCTGCTAACAAGGCGATCAAGAAGGGATCAAACGCAAGGTTCAGCAAGTGTTGTTCAATTACACAACTGATTGCAAGCAACAGCATTACTGCAGCAAGCCGGTAATCACGGGTTAGGGTGGAGCGCAGACCAATTAGCAACATGGTACCAACAAAAAAAACTACCGCTACTAGTCCATAAATGATCAATAACCGGATAAAAGATGAGTCAATATAAAAATACTTTCCTTCCATCCCAGTCGCATAAAACATTTTTGCGCCTGCGCCAGCCCCAAACCCATGCTCTAAAACATGATTGCCTAGACCAGAAAGTCCATATTGATTCCACGCCAGGTGCGATAATTGCAACCGCCCAGAGACCGCATGATCCACCAAAGTAAACAGATGATTTGAGTTAGAATAAAAAATTGCCGCAATCATTGTAACATAAGCTAAAATTGGCGCAATCATCCAGTAAAATGATGCCACCACCTGAGCGATTAAATGCCCCGCGGCTGCTTGCTTAGCAATCCAAAAAACGGGAATCACGAGTAAAATTGCTAAAACGTCCAAACGAGCCTGCGTCACCACCATCAAAACAATTGCAATTATTACAAAGCTCAAATAATGATACCATGTTAAGCGCCGAAAAGCGTAGTAGCAATACGAAACAATTAAAAAGAATACATGAGCAGCAAAATCAGTCGGGTAAAGAATCCCCAACGAGTGCCGATCAACCCCGTCCCGAATAAAGACCAGGTCCTTAATCAGTCCGACCACAACTGAGAACATCATAAACAACAACAGCAAAGTACCAATCTTCAAAAACCATTCGTTGATTGCCGCAAAGCTAATTCCCCGCGCTCCTAAGATCAATAGCAAGTACATCAAGACATCAATTGCATGGGTTTGACGCCAGACAACCACCCCAATCCCGATTGCCACTGAATTAAGGAAGAATTTCTTTACTGATTGCTGATCAAAAAAATAAATTTTTACCAGTAAAACCGCAGCTAACAGGTAATTCCAACGCTGCAACATGTTTGACGACAGCAGGTAGTCTGCATACGTCGAATTACGAATAAAGGAAATTACTAAGTAGGCCACAAAGGCAATTGCGTATAACCCTGGCCCGGTGACTTTAAACGCCCTTATCCGTCCCTTCAAATCAGTTAAACTCATAACAAAAATCTCTCCGCCGGAATTTCATTCACAATAGTTAACGTAGCAAATATAGCGCAATTCAACCCCATTAATCAAGTTCCTTCGTTGCTTCGTTAACTTCTTGTAAAAACTGCGTCAAGGCTACTTGCCACGTCGGAATGGTGAAGCCTGTCGCCTTGGCCTTGGCTAGGCTCATTACCGAATGCCGAGGCCGGTACGCTTTTTGCGGAAATTCAGCTGAGGTTACCGGGGCAATTTCAACGTCCGCGTCCGCTAAAATCGCTTGAGCAAATTGATACCAGGTACAAGTATCATCATTTGATAATTGGTAAATTCCAAATGGCGCTCGCGTTTGCGTTAAGTGCCACATAAATTCTGCCAAAGTCTTGGTCCAAGTGGGCCGGCCAGTCTGATCATCAACTACCGTTAAACGGTCGTGTTCCTTGGCTAACCGTTGCATGGTATATACAAAATTCTTTCCATACTGTCCAAAGACCCAGGACGTGCGAATAATGTAGTAATCGGAAAGAGCTGCTTGTACCGCTTGTTCCCCAGCAAGCTTAGCGCGCCCGTATTCATTCCGTGGGTTCGTTGGAGCATCTACTTCGTATTCGCCCGAATTTGTCCCATCAAAGACGTAGTCCGTGCTAATGTACACCAATTGAGCGCCAACCTGTGCAGCCGCTTCTGCCACGTGCTTGGTTCCCTCCACGTTAACTGCCCAGTTTAGGTCCTTTTTCTCATCTTCGGCCGCATCCACGGCGGTAAAAGCCGCACAGTGGTAAATCACTTGGGGTTGATCTTGCTCAACTACTTCCAAGACTCGCTCACGATCCGTAATATCCATGGTCTTTGAATCGTAGGCAGTATAATCTACCCCCTTGGCCGCCAACAAGTGACGCATTTCGGTCCCCAATTGACCATTGGCACCAGTGATTAAGTATTTTGCCATTTTCGTAACTCCTTTTTATGCTAGCCATAAGAACCAACCCATCAGTCCCAAGCTAGCAATGCCATAATTGCCAAAAGCACTAACATTTTTTGGTATCAGACGATTATTCAGCATGAATAAAACCACTACATTCATGATCTGATACGTAAACCAAAATGTTCGCATACCTGAAGCTGCTACTGTCGGTGAAAAACCCATGATAATCCGCGCGCAAATTCCCGCACAAAATGCTAGCCCTAAAACTACCTTTTCCAACTTATCTGGAACAACATAAACAATCGCAATCAATGCCATTACGGCAAGTACTGTTAATAATAAATCTGGTATAAAGGTGTGCAAGTGGTGCCATGAAATGCCACTTCCCATTCTCGCATCGATGGAATTCACTAATTTACCACTTGGTCCGGATAACGGATAATAGCTAGTAAGAATTAGATTAGCCACTAAGGGAAATAGTCCAATTAACCACATCAATGAGTGGCGGTGATGAGTAACTTGAACACTCACTACTCCTAAAGCAATTGCCAGCACCAATAATAAAGTCACCAATTGCCAATCAAAGAATACGCCTTTTAAAGTAGTAGAGTATCCGATTTCAAATTTTTTAAGTAGCGAAAGACTTTCAAAATTTGGAAACCAATGTTTTACTTCATCATGGTATCGAGCAACGTTACCCGGCGAAAATTTAATATAGGCTAACTCTAAAAGAACAATTAATTCGTAACAGCTCAACACCTTTACGGACGTAAAATTTTTTTGTTTTATTAAGTAAAGAATTGTAAGCATCAAACCACACAAGAGCAAAACATTGCTTTGTTCTTGATTTGCACCATAAATCGTTGCAAATACACCGAAAGCTCCCCAAAGTTTTGGATGCCGCCATTGATTTAAAAGCGCTACTATTGAGAGGACAACAAGTAAATCAAAGGCTACTACCCATTCATAATTTAAAGTTGTCGCCATCCAGCCAGTCTCATTATAAAGACTTCCTGGAATTAAAACCGTTAGTCCAGCCCCCGCCAAGATTTGGCTTGGAGCAGTATTCTTAGGTTGACGCCAATTAACCAAAAAGGCAGGTACAACTGCGCAAATTGTCATCATTACCGTATTTAGTAGGCGCCACAACCACGGTGCATTAACAAGATATACCAACGCTAATTCAATAACACTACGCGAAGACCAAGTTTCATAATGCATTCGCGTAAAGCGCAAGGGATTATTGTCATACCTTGCAAATAATTGCTTAAACCACATATCATCATGAGTTCCCACTTGCGCTTGTAAATTTATTGCGAGGAACAGTACTGCCACGGATAAAATTGCCACCAACAGTTGGTGTTGGCGTACCCCCCCCCTTTAGTTTTTTAACGTAGCTGACCATTGTCACAATCCCTTTCCATCAACAAAAGCCACCAAGCACCCGGTTGTCCTCAGTGGCCTCATTGTTGATTAACCTTGGTAACTAAAGTTGATTTCAGCGTCCTTCAATTGCGGGTGGTGTTGGTCCTTTTCCGACAAAATCAGATGTTCCACTGGCATCGGCCAGTCAATTGCCAAATCTGGATCATCAAAGGCAATCCCCCGGTCAGCTTGCGGTTCGTAGTAACCATCCACCTTGTACGCCACGTTGACATTGGGGGTCAAGGTCACAAAGCCATGCGCAAACCCCTTCGGAACCAACAACTGCCGGTGATTGTATTCGGACAAGATAAAGCCTTGCCACTGTCCGTAGGCCGGCGAACCCTTGCGGATATCCACGATTACATCATAAATAGCCCCCGTGACCGCCCGCAACAGCTTCGTTTGCGCGTATGGGGCCATTTGGTAGTGCAGGCCCCGCAAAACTCCGGGTTCCACCGATAAGGATTGGTTATCCTGGGTAAAGTCAACGTCAATCCCGGCTTCGACAAACTTCTTCTTAGTGTAAGTTTCGGTAAAGAAACCACGGTGATCACCAAAGACATCGGTTTCTACAATCTTGGCATCTGGTAAATTGGTATCAAGTACTTTTAAAGCCATACGTTACTCCTTACTTCGTTGCTTCTGCGAGCCGCAACAAGTACTGCCCGTAATCATTCTTCTTAAGCGGCTGGGCTAATTCAACCAATTGCGCCCGGTCAATGTAACCCATCCGGTAGGCAATTTCTTCTAAGCACGCCACCTTGAGGTTTTGCCGCCGTTCAATCGTCGCAATAAAGTTGGCGGCTTCCAACATGGAATCGTGCGTCCCGGTGTCAAGCCAAGCATAGCCCCGCCCCATTAACTTCACGTCCAGTTGACCACGGCGCAGGTATTCAGAATTGACATCGGTAATTTCTAATTCTCCCCGCGGGGACGGCTTGATGTTTTTGGCGATTTCAACCACATCGTTATCGTAGAAGTACAGCCCCGTGACCGCATAATTAGATTTGGGGTGAGCTGGTTTTTCTTCAATCGACAGGGCGTGCATTTGCTCATCAAATTCCACGACGCCAAAACGTTCTGGGTCGTTCACGTGGTACCCAAAGACCGTCGCCCCATTCGGCTTTTGAGCCGCGGATTGCACTAATTCAGACAAGCCCGCACCATAGTAGATATTATCCCCTAAGATCAGGCAAACCGAATCGTCCCCAATAAAGTCTTCCCCCAAAATAAAGGCTTCTGCCAGGCCATTCGGCTGATCTTGAACTTGGTAGGAGAAATTCATCCCCAGCGTGTGGCCATCCCCCAATAGATTTTCAAATAACGGCAGGTAATCGGGCGAAGAAATAATCAAAACATCGCGGATTCCTGCCAACATTAACGTTGATAATGGATAGTAAATCATCGGCTTATCGTAAACCGGAATCAATTGCTTTGAAATTCCCCGGGTAATCGGATACAGGCGCGTCCCTGAACCCCCGGCTAAAATAATCCCCTTCATAACAAATGGGCCTCCTCAATTGATGTTTGGCACAATTCTCTTTTCACCTACGCCATTATAGCGCTTTCCAGCGCTTAATGCTCCCCATGACCAAAAATCTTGCGCTTTAAGAACTTACCGCCCTTCACGAACCAGTTGACTGGTTCCATAAAGACGTAATTAACTTCCTTGACCCGGTATTCAGGGTGCGTCTCCAGCCAGGTATCCAGCATTAATTCGCTTAAGAAGCCGTACACCCGCTTTTCGTACGGGGTGTAATTAGTAATATCAATCCGTGCTTCAACCTTGGCCAAGACTTCAAACATCCAGGTACAGTATTCGTCCAGGGGTTGTTGCTTCATGACAAACATATTGAACATGTGGGCCCAAGTCCGTTTTAAGACCTTCTCCATGGCCGGTACGTATTCTGGGTAATCAGTCTGAATAATGTCTTTCATAACTTCCAGGGGTTCATGCTCATGGACGTGCAAATAGTGCGACTCATTGCTTTCAATGTAGTAGTTCCGGCGCTTGGGCACCAAGACATCAGCTTGGGCCAGCAACTTTTCGACGTCCGCTTGGGTTAAGACCGTTTGGACATCCTTTTTGCCGGTCAGGCTAAAGTGCCGCCGGTAGTGGACTAACCCCATTGCATCCAAGTCGGGCAGGTTCTTCCAACCCCAATAGATCGCCGTTAATTCATTATAATTGGCATTCTTGGCAGAAATATTGTCCCCCGTATTATCCCCTTGGTAGGTCTGATTAACATCCGGGTGCAAGGCCTTACCGACAAAGACCGGCAAATACACTGGATCTTTGGGCATGGCGTAGTTCTTATGCGTTGCCACTAAAATTTTAACTTTCACAATGCTCTCCTCTAATAGGCCCCGGTACTCTTAAAGATACTAATTAAATTCTTAAAGAGAATCCGGCAGTCATACCAATACGAAGCGTGATCCACGTAGCTCAGCTCTAAATCACACCGTTCCGGATACCCGATATTGCTGCGACCACTAGCCTGCCACAGGCCCATCGCCCCAGGCTTGACCGATAAGAACTTATCTGCGCGGTCCCCATAAATTTCAACTTCTTCTTTCACTACCGGCCGTGGTCCAATCAAACTCATTTCCCCCTTCAAAATGTTAATGAACTGGGGGATTTCGTCCAGTGAAGTCTTGCGCAAGATCCGCCCTAAGCGGGTAATCCGCGGGTCTTCTTCTGGCTCTAGCTTGTAATTATTAGCCACGTACTTTTGGTACAATTCGGGATCCTGATGCAAAATTTCATCCGCATTCACGATCATCGAGCGAAACTTGTAAATCTTAAAGGGCTGGTGGTGCATCCCAATCCGGGTCTGCTTAAAAAAGACAGGTCCCTTATTATCGCCGAATGAATCCAGCAGCCAGATCACTAAAAAGACCGGACTTAACAGGATTAAGGCAATTACTGAAAGCACAACGTCAGTGACCCGCTTGGCAAAAAGATACCCGCGGGACTGGTGCTTAACCACTTTTTGGCTGTTTTCCATTCCTAGCCATCCTTTGCTTAAGTTACCATCATTTGGTACTGATTGATGTCTAAGCAGGTACTCTCACTTAGACACTATAAACAGCCTCTATAATACCAGTTTTAGATGGGGAACAAAACCCTTTCTTGACTGATAGCGCTATCAAGCGTGATTCTAAAGCAAATCTTCACCTTTTGCGGGCTTAGGGGATTTGTCTTAGTAAAAGATTAGTAAAAATCATCAATTTTTACCTAGTGTTTTAACTAGCCCGGGGCCAGAAAAAGAATTTTGATTTGCTCTTTTAAAAATCCGGCCCCCAATCGTTTATTAGGAGTGTAAGGCGTGCACGACTTACCAAGCACTTAAAACACGAAAGAAGGATTCATCATGCAACAAACTTTTAAGTCCAACAAGCTCCAATTCATCGGCACCAGCGAACACCACCCCGACGGCTACCGGCGCAACTTTAACAACGTCGTCAAAGATCCGGCACCGGCAGCGGTCGAAGGCTTCGCGGCCGCATTAGCCAGCTTGACTGGTGAACAAATCAGCGATGGCATCCTGACCACCGCGCTGGACTTGACCTTAGCTTAATTTTTCTAATCCAAGGAGGAAATATTTATGAAGACGTTGAACTTAACTTTTAAAGGTTCCTTAGGCAAGACCCACGTGATGAAGCTGCACTATGCTTCTGACCAACTCGACGCCAAGACCGTCCAAGCCGCGATGGACCAAATCGCTAACGCCCACCTCTTTGCCAAGGATGGCGAAGAACTCTATGCCACGCCGATCAGCGCTAAGTACGTCACGACCACTGACGACTGGCTGATTGAAGCACCACAGGCAACCGCCTAATTTCTAGAACGAGGATTTCCAACGCGAAGTCCCCGTTCTTTTTATTTTTGAGCCAAATTGCAATTTTAAGATACGACATATCTGTAAA
>NZ_HE997173.1:886704-949089 GCF_000312405.1 Limosilactobacillus ingluviei str. Autruche 4
ATAAATATGTCGTGTGTCAGTGGCGGCGCCGATGGCAAAATTTGTGAAATTTAACTTTCCGGTTGTAAATTTTTCGCCGCTAAAACGGGTAGCCAGTGGGGTTGCGCTTTCTCATTAAAATTTTACCGTTCACAAAAATAATTTTCGGGCCAAAAAACGTATATATAAGTTAGGGGGAGCTTTCCCTACTACTTGATTTTCAGGAGGTCATGTTATGACAACCAGTCTGGCGCAATTCCAGGCCACCACCCGCCAACTCTGGCAGGCTTGGCAAGCCAAAACGATCACCAGCGATCTGATCTTTGAGATGGTGATGCAAAATCCGACCCTGTGTACCGAGCTCGTCCAGCGGGCCCTCCCCGAACTGGAGGTGGGCCCGTTGCACTTGGTCAATCCCCAACAAGACGTCCACAGCGCCTCTTGGCCCGGGCGGTCCGCTACGACATCTACGCCCAAGACGAAGCGGGGCGGACCTTTGTCTTAGAGATGCAAGTCAAAGATGAACGCGACTTAGCCGAGCGGATTCGCTATTACCAGGGCATGATGGACCAGTTGCTGCTACGCTCTGGCGACAGTTACCGCCAATTAGCGACTTTCCCGACCTACGTCATCTTTTTCTGCCAGTTTGACTACTACGGCCGCGGCTGGGCGCGCTACCGCTTTGAAGACCGGGAAATTACCGATCCCTTGATGACCGCGCACAACGGCCAACACAGCGTGATCTTTAACGCTACGGCCACCGACCACCGCCGCGCCGGCGCCCTGGGTCCCTTTCTTGATCTGATGGCCGGGAACGTGAATAATAAGGATAAGTTTATCGCACAAATTCAAGCCGAAATCAAATCGATCAAAATGAACCAAGAAAGGTGGCTGGAAAATATGCTTTATGAATTGAAAATGCAGGAACGCTTTGATGCCGGGGAAGAACAAGGAATCCAAAAGGGACTAAACTCCGAACGTGAACGAACGGTCCAGAAGTTTATCACTTGGTCTCGCCAACGCGGAGCGGATCAAACGACTGTGATTACCGATCTCGCTGAGCTCTATGGTATTTCAAAGCAAGAAGCTCAGCGCTACTACGACCAAGCGCAACTTACTAACAGCCACTAAGCTAACATCACTGTCAAAATGGACCAAGAAAGGTGGCTGGAAAATATGCTTTATGAATTGAAAATGCAGGAACGCTTTGAGGCTGGGGAAGAACAAGGGCTGAAAAAAGGTATCCACCAAGGCTTAAGTACCGAACGCAATCGGACAATTCTCAAACTCATCACCCGGGCCCAACAACGCGGCGCTGATCATGCCACCGTTATTGCCGATCTCGCTGATTTTTACGATATTTCAAAGGCAGAAGCCCAGCGCTACTACGACCAAGCGCAACTTACTAACAGTCACTAGTTCTTAAGCCCCATTCAAAAACGGCCAGTCCGCGCGGACTGGCCGTTTTGCTATGCTTCGGGATGCTGTTGATTGACCCAAGCTTCAATCTCGTCGTAATCAAAGCCCTTCCGAAAGAGGGACTGTTTAACCTTCATCGTCAACTGGTAACCACTGGCCTTGCGGGCATAGCGCTGCCAGATCTTCTCACCCTCCCGGGCCAAGAGTTCGGTCGTATCGACTGACACGGCTGGTGACTGGGCGGCCGCCAGCGCCGCTGAGATCACGTCGCTTTCGTAGCCCTGGGTGCGCAAGCCCAGCTGAACCTTTTCGCGCTGACGGCGGGCCGGCTGGCGCGCATACCGGGCCAAGAGCTTCGTCGCCAGCTTGGTGGCGTTGGCCCGCTGCTGGTCGGGGGTAAATTGGGCCAGGGCGTCATCAATTTCTAATTCCCCGACCCGCTTGGCGCGTAATTTTTGGCGGATCACCGCTGGTCCCTTCAGCTCGGTCTTCATCACCGTGCGAACAAAGGCGGCCGCGTAAGCCCGGTCATCCAGCAACCCTTCCGCGCGCAACTTCTTGCACACCATTTCGATTCGCGCCGGTGGCACCCCCTGACCCAGCAATTTCTGACTGACTTCATGTTCGGTCCGCAACTGGTAGGACAAATAATCGAGTGCCGTACCGTAAGCCTTGGCAATTTCATCATCCGTGGTAATCTGGGCAATTTGCGCCTTGTCCAGCACCCGCCCCTTGAGCAAGCGGTGCTTGATCAAGACACTTTCCGCAACTGGAAAGGCATATTGCCCGTCCAGGTAAATATTATAGCGCCCCGCCTGCTTCTGGGCGGCAATTTGGGTAATCGTTGGCACTACTTATTCCCCCTTCCGGCAAAGACTTGCCAAAAATACTTCCGTTCCTTGATTTGCCCTTCGATCGCATCTTGCAAGGTCGCATTGACCGTCGCCCCAAACATCACTAACATCCCCGACAAATCCAACCAGATCATCAACAGGATAAAGGCCCCAATCGTCTTGTAGGAAGTGATATTGTGGGAGAAAAAGCGGGTGTACAAGGAGAACAACCGCGACACGCCCATCCAGGCCAAGGCCACTACCAAGGCCCCGACCACCACGTAGCGCAGGCGCACCCGGGCGTTCGGGACAAAGTAATACAGCAGGGTTAAGGCAATAAAGAGCCCCCCAAACGTGATCGGCCAGCGAACCTGGGCAAAGAAGTTCACGTAGCGGGAACTAAAGTTAAAGACCCCCTGTAGGGCTAACATAATCTGTTCCCCCAGCCCGTAAGCAAAGTTCAAAATGAAGATAAACAGCAACAAGACCAAGACCCACACGAAGGAAGCGACCCGGTTAATCACCGGATTTTGGTAACGGGCAACCCCGTAGGCGCGGTTGACACTACGCTGAAAGGCGGCAATCCCCTGGCTGGTCGACCAAACGGCCACCAGGGCCCCGGTCGTCAGCAACCCGCCCGAGCCGCGGTCCAAAAAGTCGTAAATCAAGGGGCGGATAAAGTCGTAAATTGACGGCGGGACCGCCGTTTGCAAGTACGCTAAGACGGTCTTGGCGTTAAGCCCAAGCATCGGCAAAAGGTTCCCGATCACCAGGACGGCTGGAAAAATCGACAAAAGGGTATAGTAAGCCAGCACCGCTGCTGAGGTCGTAACTTCGGCCATCTGGAAGTGGTGCATAAAGAGGCGGTAAGTCCGCTGAATTTTTTGCCATCCGGTCATTGCAAATTCCCTTCACTGTTTCTTCTTTTTCCATTTTACCCGGCGGACGGGTGGTTTGCAAAGTAACCCCCGAAGGTCCCACCTTAGGCTTTGGCTCGACAACGAGCTACCCCGACTGGTAAAATTGGCCAACAAAAGCCCCAACAAACAGCTTTCTCACCATCCTAAAAACTGTGGAGGAAATCAGGAGGACTACTGTAAAACTTACCCATCAGGTAATTGCTAAAACCGAAGTCGACGTAATCATGACCCGTTACCAAGATTTATTTGACCTCTACCAACACGGCACGCCCGCTGAAATCCACACCGTCGGCCTGTACCAAACCCAGGAAGCCGACCGTATGCAACGGGAACTGCTTCACCAAGCCACCGCATTTCCCGGGAAATAATGAAGCGCCCTGCACCTGAAGTCGGGTGCGGGGCGCTTGCTTATTTATTTAAAGAGAAATTGCAGTAAAATTCGATCCACCTGCTTGTTCTCGCGAATTTGACTATGTGACAGCCCCTTGACCTGAACTTCCTGAAAGGTCGCGGCCCGGTGGGCAAACAAGGGATTCAACTGGCGGGAGCGCGCGTTGGGAATCCGCTGGTCGCCCGTGCTGTACAGGTTTAGGACTTTTAGGCCTTGAGGCACGCGCTGGCGCAGGTGAACAACCACTTCGTCTTCCCGCCCCGGCAGCAAGCCCCCGGCCAAAATTACCAAATGCTTGACCGGTGGCAAGGCCGGCGTTTCCCCGTAGCGATCCAGGTAGGCCAGGGTACTGAGGTTGCCCATCGAGTGGCCGACCAGGTTGATTTGTTTAAGGCTGGCTTGCCGGTTGACCGCCTGAATCACCCGGTGCAAAAGGGTCGCCGCGGCCGTGGGATCCGGGTTCTTATTGTCGGCGTAATTGACCTCGACTAAGGGATTGCGGGCTCCAGCGTGGATTTTACCGTGCAGGGTCACCGTCCCATCCTGGGCCACGTTGGCCCGGATAATCTGGTTGCTAGCGCCGTGGCCGACCAAGTACTTCGCCATTTGGTGCTCTGCGTGCCAACTGCTGCCGTAGCCGTGGATAAAGAAGGTCACCGTCAGCGGCCGGGCCGCCTGCACACGCCGGTGGTGGGCCACCCCACTGGCTAGTCCCGCTAAGGTGAGGACCAGCATGACAATTAACCACCGCACCCAATTTTTCATTGGGCTTCCTCCGCTACGTGGGCGGCGATGTCGGCCGCCGTTTCCTCTACCAACTGGGCGACCGTCAGCTGGGCCAATTGGGCTTCGACGCTCGCTTGAATTTCCTGAAAGTGCCCGGCTAAGACGTTCGGAAAGGCCACCCCGACGCTGCAGGATTGGGCGGTATTCTGGTCGACCACTAAGAGGTCATGGGCCGGTTCGCTGGCCCGGTAGACGTCTAAGGCCGTGATTTCCGTCAGCGGGCGGGTAAAGTGAATCTGGGTACTGCCCCGCTGGGTCTGCAACAGTCCGGCCCGGCTGAGCTGACCAATCATTTGACGCACCAAGCTGGGGTTGGTCTTGAGGCTGGCGGCGATCCGGCTGCTGGGGAGCTTTTCGCCCTCGTGAATCTTTAAGTAGACTAAAATTTGCAGGAGATCGCTTAAGCGGGTATTGGCCATTTTCTCACCTCATTTCTCATTTTTACCACTGATTTTCTTCCACTATATCATTTACTTTTTGTAAGTTCAATGCTTACGCTCCTTACTTACTGATGATTAGCCCCCACCTGTGCGCAGAAGATGGTATAATTATTTCAATTGAAACGATTTCATTGAATTTTAAGAAAGAAGGTTCCTCAATTTTATGCAAGCAACGTCTGATCCACTGCCCGCCACCACGAGCGGGGAGATGCACCGCAGCTTAAAGACCCGCCACCTGACGATGATCGCCTTGGGCGGCTCGATTGGGACCGGGTTCTTGATCGCCTCGGGTTCCGCGATTGCGACCGCCGGCCCGGGGGGCGCCCTGCTCGTCTACGCCCTGATGGGGGTAATGGTCTACTTTTTAATGACCAGCCTCGGCGAAATGGCGACCTTCCGCCCCACGACCGGTTCCTTTGTCCAGTATTCGACGGACTATGTCGACCCGGCCTTGGGCTTTGCGATGGGATGGAACTACTGGTTTAACTGGACGATCACGATTACCGTCGACGCCGTCTCCTGTGGGGTGGTCTTAAATTTCTGGCTCCCTCACGTGCCGAGCTGGGTCTTCACCCTCGGCGTTTTTATCTTGATCACGATCATCAATTGGCTGTCGGTCCGTTCCTACGGGGAAATGGAGTACTGGCTGTCCTTGATTAAAATCGTCACGATCGGTCTTTTTATCGTGATCGGCCTGGCAATCATCGTCGGCATCATGGGCGGTCACAGCGCAGTCGGCTTGCACAATTTCACCTATAAACAAGCCCCCTTTGTTGGCGGTTTCCCGGGCTTGTTTGCCGTCTTTTTGGTGGCCGGGATGTCCTTTCAGGGCACTGAAATGGTCGGGATTACCGCCGGTGAATCGGCCGACCCTGGCCACGCCGTTCCGAAAGCCATTCAATCGACCTTCTGGCGGATTTTGATCTTTTATTTGCTGTCGATTTTCGTAATGGCCTGCCTCTTGCCTTACACCGATAAGAACCTGCTGAGCCAAAACGTCCAGGACGTGGCGATGAGTCCCTTTACGATCGTCTTCCGCCGGGCGGGGCTGGCCGCGGCCGCCAGCGTAATGAACGCGGTGATCTTTACCGCCCTGCTGTCGGCGGCCAACTCCGGCCTCTATGCTTCGACCCGGATGCTCTACACCCAGGCCAAGGAAGGCTACGCTTGGCGGATCTTTGGTTACGTCAACAAGCGCGGGATTCCGATCTACGCGATGGTCGGTACCCTGGCGGTTTCCTTGCTAGTCTTTTTAACCCAGTTCTTAGGGCCGGCCGCTTACAGTTACTTAATCGCGGCGTCCGGGCTGAGTGGTTTTATCGCCTGGCTAGGGATTGCCGTCGCCCACTACCGCTTCCGGCGCGCCTTTTTAAAGCAGGGCCACCAATTGAGCGAACTCAAGTACCGGGCCCTGCTCTTCCCCTTCGGCCCCCTCTTCGCCTTTGGCCTCTGCCTGATCGCCGTGGCTGGGCAAAACGTGGACGCCTTTATCCACTGGAACTGGGAAAGTATCCTGATTACCTACATGAGCGTTCCGCTCTTCTTGATCCTCTTTATTTACTACAAGGTCAAGTACAAGACCCACCTGATTCCCCTCGACCAAGTTAAATTACGCTAAACACTAAAAGTGGCGGACCACAGCGGATCCGCCACTTTTTTATTACTTAGTTGCGTCAGTTTGGTGGTCCAGGTACTCAAAGAGCAAACCTTCTCGCAAACCGTTATTGGAGAACATGACTTCCTTCATCGACAACTGCCGCAAGAGCGCCATCAGGGGTAAGAGCCCGCCGACAATCACGTCGGCCCGGGCCGCCGAGATGCCACGCATCGCCGCCCGTTCTTCCTTGGTCGCCGCGACCAGACTGTGCATCAAGGCAAAGGCATCTTGGGTTTGCATCTTCAAGCCATGGACCGGCTGGACGGTAGCCGCTGAAGAGGCCAACTTCCAGCGGAAGAGCTTGGCCAGGGCCCGATTGGAACCGCCGAGGGCCACCACCCGGGTATGCCGGGCCCGGTTCAACCATCGCTGACTCGACAGGACCTGGTCAACCTTGACCACGGCATCGTAAAGGTCGGCCGGGTCGATCACATCCCCCAAGTGATATTGCTGGGACAAGAGCACGGAGCCGATCGGCAAGCTGACCACTTCTTCGGCCTGGCCTTCATCGACGAGGATCAATTCCATGCTGGCCCCACCGGTATCAATGATCAAACCATTTTCAATCGGCAAGGTCCGCGAAACACCGACGTAATCGAGGTAGGCTTCCCGCTCGCCAGAAATTACTTGCAGGTCAATGCCGACCTCTTGTTTCACCCGGGCCAAAAATTCGGCCTGGTTGGTGGCTTGCCGGACCGCTGCGGTCGCCACCGCAATCAACTTGGTGTCAGCTTGCGCTTGGCATTCCGCCGCAAAACGCTTTAACACCGCCAGGGTCCGCTCCACCGGGGCCGGTTGCAAGAGCTTGGCTGGGCCCATATTTTCCGACAGGCGGACAAATTCTTTTTCGTATTTTATGAGCTGGTGCTTGCCGCCCGGGTAAATTTCGCTGATCCGCAAGCGACAGGAGTTGGAACCTAAATCAATAATTGCCAGTTTGGTCATCTTAATCTTCCCCTCCGGTGGACTTTAAGTGCAAATTGGAGACGTGGCGGGTCAAGGTCTCAAAGACGTTCGACAAGCGCTTGTGGTTCTTGGCCTCCCGCGCTAAGCCGGCGACTTGTTTTTGCGCTTGCTTAACGAAGTATTCTTGGGAGTCAAAGCGCTTGCCCTCTGGTTCGAGCCGTTCGTAGACCGTCCCGTGTAAAACGCGGGTCTTGACGTTGTCTTTCCACATCGCTTCGAAAATGGCGATCGCTTGGGCCTTGGTGTCATCTTCCGTAACCGGATAGAGCTCTTCGACCCGCCGGTTTAAGTTCCGCGTCATCATATCGGCACTGGCCAGGTAGATTTCCTCGTGGCCGTCGCCTTCGAAGTAGTAGATCCGCGAGTGCTCTAAGAAGCGCCCGACAATTGAGTGAACCTCAATGTTATTGTGCAAAATCGGCAGGTCGTTGCGCAGACAAGTGATCCCGCGAATCAACAAGCGAATCTTGACCCCGGCCGCCGCCGCTTGGTAGAGGTGGGCGATGATCTGCTTATCGGAGAGCGAATTCATCTTCATGCTGATTCGGGCCGGATTGCCCCGCTTGGCGATCGCAATCTGCTGGTCAATCTTTTGGTTGATGAAGTCGCGAATGCCGTCCGGCGACGTGTGCAGCTTGTGGAAGTACCGGGTCCGCGCAAAACCAGATAAGGCGTTAAAGAGGTTGGTCAAATCCTCCCCGAGTTCGTAATCACAGGTCAACAGCCCCATGTCGGTGTAGAAGTGGGCGGTGACGTCGTTGTAATTCCCGGTCCCCAGGTGCATGTAGCGCCGGATCCCATCGTCATCGCGCCGGATGACCAGGGCGATCTTACAGTGGGTCTTTAAGCCGACCAACCCGTAAATTACGTGGCAGCCCATTTGTTCCAAGCGCCGGGCCCAGCGGACGTTATTTTGCTCATCAAAGCGGGCCTTCACTTCTACGAGGACCGTGACTTGCTTGCCCTGCTGAGCGGCTTGGCCCAGGTACTTGATAATCGGCGAATTCCCCGAGACCCGGTAAAGGGTCATCTTAATCGCCAGGGTCTTAGGGTCTTCGGCCGCCTGGTGGATAAAGTTGACCACCGATTGGAAGTTATCGTATGGGTGCTGCAGGAGGTGATCCTTTTCCCGGATCGCGGCAAAGATATTGTGGTCCATATCCAGGGCTGGATCCTGGTAGGCCTGGTAGGGAGCGTAGCGCAAATCTGCGTGCCCTTCGACCATCCCGCTTAACTTCTTTAAGAAGGTCAGATCGACCGGCCCGTTGACCCGGTAGACCCAGGCTTCATCGACCTGGAGGCGGTCAATCAAGTGGTGCTCCAGCCAACCATCAAAGTCTTCTTCGATTTCCAAGCGCATCACGCTCCCGTGCTCACGGGCCCGCAATTGGTGTTGGACGGCCCGCAAGAGGTCGGAGGTATCTTCTTCGGCCACGTCGAGGTCCATGTCCCGCATTACCCGGTAGGTCCCCGTCGACAAGACCCGGTAACCAGGGAAGAGCTTGGCGATAAATTCCTTGATGACATCATCAATCAGGACCAGGGCATTGCCGGTGGGCAGCTTGATCAAGCGCTTGTAGATATCGGGGACCCGGACCGTCGCAAATTTTTCCGCCGGTTGGTCACCCTTTTCGTGCATCGTGGTTTGATTTTCGGTAACTTCTTGGTCCCCTTCCAAAACCTTGCGGGGCTCCAACTGCTGGGTCAGGTCGCGAATCAATTTCACCGCCACGTTCAAGGAATTGTTGGCAATGAAGGGGAAGGGCCGCGAGGAGTCGTCGGCCATCGGGGTGAGGACCGGCATCAACTCGTCTTCAAAGTAGCGGCTGACAAAGTCGTATTCGGCTTCATTCAAATCCGTGACGTGCTTGATAAAGATTTCCTGCTTGGCCAAGGCCGGCAATAATTGCTCGTTGTAGACCTGGTAGCGTTTTTCGACCATCTGATGTTCCTTGTCATTGACGGCCGCCAGTTGTTCCTTAGGCGTCATCCCCGAGGCATCGGTCGTCGTGACGTTAAAGGCCGACAGCTTATGCAAAGAAGCAACCCGGACCATGAAAAATTCATCGACGTTGCTTTGCGTGATCCCTAAGAAGTTAGCCCGTTCCAACAGCGGGTTTTCCGGGGCGACCGCTTCTTCTAACACCCGCCCATTAAAGTCAATCCACGAGAGCTCCCGGTTGACGTAGTTGCTTGGTTGGTAAAATTCTGCTTCCTTCATCTTACTTAGCTCCCTTCACGATTAACTCCGGTTGCAGGCCATAGACCTGGGTAAACAGCTGGTTCTTGCGTAAGAAGGCCCACTTTTCCAAGACCAAATCGTCGGTGGCCTTGGCTTTGATCAACAAGCGGTCGTCCTTGAGCTTGAGGCCGATTTCGGTAATCTTTTGCTGACGCGAATCATCCAGGGAATCGGCCACCCGCAAGATCGCCGCCAACTGGGCAATCGGCAAGCGCAGCTGGTCGCTTAACTCCCGGTAGTGGTGCTGGTCGATTTCTGGCGCCTCGGAGGAATGATAGCGCGCAACTTCGGCAATGATGTGGTTGTCCTCATCCGAAATCCCAATTAAGGGGTTCGCCTCTAAAATGTAGGCCGAATGCCGGTAGTGGCCCTGGGGATTGATGAAATTACCGATGTCATCAATCTTGCAGGCCAATTCCAAGAGCATCCGGTAGTGCCGATCGAGCCGGTGGATCGGGGCCAGGGCATCAAACAGCTGCATGGCAACCTTGGTCACGAAATCCTTGTGGTAGACATCAATCCCGTAACGCACCGCCATGTTGTCCGCCGCCGTAGTGACCAGGTCGCGGACCGGGGTGTGGTCGGTGTGATAGTGCAGCAGGCCGTCTGGCTGGGCTAGGCTGGTCACGTAAAGCTTGCGGGCCTTGAGCAGCTTCATCGTTTGGCGGACCACCAGGTAGCTGGGCAGGACCCAATCGACACTTTGTTCATCGACGTCGTACTGGTGAATAATGTATTGGTCCGACGACGACAAAATCCGCCGGAAGCGACGCTTAAAGGAAGCCGTGTCCACCGGCGCCAAGACGTCCGGCGCCGTAATGTAGCGTTGGGCCAAGGTTTCGACCCCCTGCACCAAAAGGACCGGGGCCGGCTGACCACTTAATTCCGGCACCAGGTATTCCAACTTCGAACTGATGAAGTCCGTAATGATATCACTCGGTGTCGCCGTCGTTTGCCGTAAGTTCTCGGCCAGCTGGTTAATCCGGGCTTTGCCCAGGTCAATATCCCAGCAGGTCGCAAACTGGCCCTGGTTAAAATAAGCCAGGGTGCTGGTCGACAGCCCGACACACAGGACATAGCCAGTCAGCTGTTGGTCCCCCAGTTCATGCTTGAGCCGGGGCCACGTCTGGGCCAGGGTCTGGGCCAAGAGTTGATTTTTATTCAACCACTGAATCTGCAAGCCCACCCGGACTTCAATCTGGTCGGCCACGTACTGCGCCGAGACGCTGTCCAAGTCGTCGAGATCACCATAAAAGACCACGTCACTCTTCTTCACGGCGTACTCCTTGAGCACCCGCAAGAAGCCGGTCAGGTTGGTCGTGATCGCACCCATATTTTCCAAGTAGTTAGCGACTGTTTCATCCCCCACGCGCAAAGCGCCGGACTTGACCTGGGTTAAGATGGCCTGCTGGTCATCGCGAATCGTCAGCGTCAAGCGGTCGGGCCGCAACAGGATGATCCCCTCGTATTTTTTGGTCACCGCACTCAATCCCTTCTAAAGTTATGCCTGTTCTTTGGGCCAAAACCGGCCAAAGAACCGTTTCCATTACTTTAAGGATACCACTAATTTAATGGGCGCTAAAGACCTGTTAAAGCGACAAAGTGAAGAAATTGTTGAAAGTTTGCATAAAATTGCAGATCGTGATCTGGCCCGCTGATTTAATCACTCGTTCGGTCAAATGAAAAAGTGAATTTTCGCTTTCATGACGTATAGACGTATATAAGAAATAGGGGCTAAATTTAGTCCCGCAATTTTGAAGGAGGCGAAAATGATGCCAGAGAATTTAACATTGGAACGGGCGGCTTTGCGAGCTGAGTGGCAACAAAAGACGATCAAGGAACAAATTGAATTGCGCCGTCAACTGCGCAAGAGTCGGGAAGCAGAACGAAATAAAAACACGTTAGGGCTGATTAAAGCGTTAGAGAAACGTGGTATGCCTACCCCAGAGATCGTTGCCATGATCGCTGATGCCCAGTCAATTTCCCAAGCCGAAGCCCAGAAATATTATGATCAGCTAGTTGTTGTCAGTTAAATTGCCCTAGCTTTAAGCAGTTTAACCAAAAACCAGCCCCACCGCCAGGTTCGCTCCTGACCGTGGGGCTGGTTTGCTAAATCGATGGTGCATCAATAAATTCCACCGGCACCAGGCTGGTGGCAGAGCGGGTCGTTCCGGCCGCAATCTGCTTCAATAAATTCCGGGCCGCCAAGTTGCCCATCGTTTCCATGTCTTGCTTGACCAGGCAGATCCCGTCGCCAACAAAGCGCGACCAGGCCCAGTCGTCGTAACTGACCAAGCCCACATCCTGCGGAAAGTGCCAGTTTAGGTCCTGAAAGATCGCCAGCAGGTCAAACAAGACCGGACCCATCAACGACACAATTACCGTTTTGCCCCGCAAGCTGGTTACCCATTTTTGCAGCTGATCGGCCAAGGTCGCTTGGTCGGTCCCCTTTTGCGTTGCTAGATTCAAGTAATTGATCCCAGTCTGATTTGCGGCCGCTTTAAGCCCCGCCATCCGGGGAATTTGCCCCGAAGCCTCGGCGTACTGGGCACTAACCGAAATGATATTTTGGTAGCCCCGGGCCGCCAGTTGGCAGCCCAGGTCGTAACAAGCCGTCAGATTCGGGCTGGTGACCTTGCCGACGGCTAACGGTTGGTTGGGCACTTCCCGGTCGACCACGACCAGGGGAATCCCGGCATCAATCGCCGGCTGGTACTGGGCAAAGTCCTTGGCGCTGGGCTGGACAATAATCCCGTCGACTTGTTGGGCGTACAGGCGGTTGAGGGCCCGCGCTTCGGTCGCCGTTGAATCATCGGTGTTCATCAACAACACGTCGTAGCCGGCTGGCTGTAAGACATCATAGACCCCCTTGGCCAGCATGGTTGAAAAGGGGTTCCCGACGTCCCCGACTAACAGCCCGACCAAGTGGCTTTGGTCTTGGCGCATCCGCCGGGCCGATGCCGCCGGGGCGTAATTTAATTTTTTGATCGTGGCGGCCACCTTTTCCTTGGTTGCCGCACTCATTCGCTCGTAGCGGCCGTTTAAGTAGCGCGAAACGGTCGTCACCGAAACCCCGGCCTGCTTGGCTACTTCTTTAATCGTTACGTGTTGTCGCATTTTCATTTCCCCCGCAAAGTCAATATTAGTTTATGCTAACCCGTTTGCCGCGAAAAGACAAGCAGTGGCAATGCAAAAAAGGACCATCACCACCCGGGTGACAGTCCCTAGAAAAGTGTTAGAGTTTGGTGATCCTAGACGAACATCGCCATCACCATGACCGTGGCTAAGCCGGCTACGGCCAGGACACAAGTCAAGGTCGTCCACGCGATGAAGTTTTCCTTCAAAGAGAGCCCGAAGTATTCCTTGATCATCCAGAAACCGGCGTCGTTGACGTGCCCACCGAAGACGGAGCCGGCACCAACCGCCAGCACCATCAGTGCGGCCATCGAGGAGTTAGCCCCGAATTGGTGTGCCATTGGGGCGATCAGCCCGGCGGCGGTCATCGCTGACACCGTCGAGGACCCCAGGGCAATCCGCAAGATCGCCGTGATCAGCCAAGCGGCCACGATTGGTGACAGGCTGGTGTGAGCAAAGAGGTCGGAAACGTACTTGGAGATCCCCCCGTCGACGAGGACTTGCTTGAAGGCACCCCCACCCCCGATGATTAAGAGCATCATGGCAATTTGCTTCACGGAAGTGACCATGGAGTTGGAAATTTCTTCCATCTTCTTGTTCCGCATCAAGCCCATCGTGACGACAGCAAAGAGCAAGGAGATCAGCATCGCAGCATCCGGTGCCCCGACGAATTGGATGAATTCGTTGAACGGGTTGCCCTTAGGCAAGATGAAGGAGCAGATCGTGGCCACGGCGATCAAGATAACCGGCAGCATCGCCGTCAAAACCGAAATCCCAAAGCCTGGCGTTTCATCGAGTTCAAATTCCTTGTATTCCCCTAAAACAGCAATGTCTAAGTTCTTGCGGTAAACCTTTGGGTAGAGTTTGTGCAGGAAGTAGTTGTACAGCGGACCGGCCACAATGATCGTTGGAATTGCGGCGATGATCCCGAGCAAAAGCACGTGACCCAAATTAGCCCCCAAGATATCGGTAATCGCCGTTGGGGCCGGGTGTGGTGGCAAGAAGGCGTGCGTGACGTTTAAAGTTGCCGCCATTGGAACCCCGAGGTACATCAACGGCATGTCCATTTCCCGGGCAATAATGAAGATGATTGGCAAGACCACGACCAGCCCAACTTCAAAGAAGAGCGCCAGCCCAATGATGAAGGAGGCTAAGATTACGGCCACTTGGATCCAGCGGCGGCCAAACTTTTGAATCAAGGTCGTGGCGATCCGGTAACCACCACCCGAGTCGGAGACCAATTGGCCCAGCATCGAACCGAACCCGAAGATCACGGCTAAGTGGCCTAATTGCCCCCCGATCCCGGTTTCAATCGTGGTTGGGATTTTGGCAATTGGAATTTGCAGCATCAAAGCGATTAAGAAGGCCGTAACCACCAGCGAAACGAAGGTGTTTAACTTCAGTTTGATGATCATAAAGATCAAGAGGGCGACCCCCAGTAAAACAATCAGTAATGGCATAATTTCACTCCTTTAGTTAGTTTCTTCAATCTTAGTGTGTGCCAGGTGCTTCTTTTTCTTGCAGTTGGGCAATCACGCCATAAGCCGGTGAAAGCAGTTCTTCCACTTGCTTGAAGAGCGGCAAGTACTCTTGGTAGGTTGCCACCGCGGCCGCTTGGGGTTGGTAGCTTTCAACTTCCCCAATCAACTCAGTCACGGCGCTCAGGTCATCAATCAGCCCGAGGCTCTTCATCGCCATCGTGATCGCCCCCAGGCAACCAGATTCAAAGGAAGCCGGGATGTTGACCGGGACATTTAAGATGTCAGCCATCATTTGCTTCCAGACTGCTGATTGGGCAAAGCCCCCGGTTGCCGTCACGCTGGCTGGTTCGCCAACCAACTCGCGGACGGCGGCAAAGACCGTCGCGATGTTCATGTTGATCCCTTCCATCACTGCTCGCAGCATGTCGGCGCGGGTGTGTAATGGGGTCAAGCCGAAGAAGGAACCCCGGGCATTGGCATCCCACAGCGGGGCCCGTTCCCCACCCAAGAAGGGGTGGAAGAGCAAGCCATGGGCGCCAGCTGGGGCCGTTTCAATCACTTGGTTGGCCAAATCATAAGCATCGCCGCCGTTTTGGGCTACCGCAGAATTGTCTACCAGGTGTTCAACCGCCCATTGGAAGACGTCGCCCCCGTTGTTGATCGGGCCGCCGACCACGTAGAAGCCTTCGTCGATTGCGTAACAGAAGAGCCGTTCTTGCGGGTCGATCACCGGGTGATCCGTGGCGACCCGAACCGCCGCCGAGGTCCCGATCGTAATCGCGACCGTGTCTTGCTTGATCGCGCCGACCCCGAGGTTGGACAAGGCGCCGTCAAAGGCCCCGTAGACAAACGGCGTGGTGGCCGGAATCCCTAATTCGTCCGCTACCGTTGGGACCAAACCAACCGCTTGCGTCGTCCCGCTGACGATTTCCGGCAGCTGGGCGGCACTGACACCGGCTAATTCTAGGGCTTGTTCATCCCAATCACTGGTGTGGAGGTTAAACAAGCCGGTACATGACGCAATCGAAATGTCGACCTTGAAGGTGTGGAAGAGTTCCCAGAATAAGTAGGACTTAATGTCGGCCACGTAGGCGGCTTTGGCCATCAGCGCGGGTTGATTTTCGTTCAGCCAAATCAACTTAGTAAATGGTGACATCGGGTGCAGGGGCGTCCCGGTGTGGGAGAACAAGGTCTTGGCGACCAAGTGCCGCCGCATCCGTTCAGCGACCCCGCGGGCGCGGGTGTCGGCCCAAGTAATCGACCGGGTCAGTGGTTGGTGCTGCTCGTCCAACAAGATGACACTTTGATTAGCACTAGAGAAAGCAACCGCTAACAATTTTCCCTGGCTTAAATCGGCCGCGGCGGCGGCTTGTTTAATCACCGTCTTAACAGCAGTCACGATCGCTGCCGGATCTTGCTCCGCCATCCCGCTGGCGTCCCGGTAGAGAGTGTAGCCGGCTTTGAAACTGTCTAAGACCTGCGCGTGCTGGTCGTATAACACTGCTTTCGTTGACGTGGTCCCCACGTCAATCCCAATCAAGTAATCCATCTTTCTTCTCCTTCGAAACCGTTTTCAGTTTATCGATACACCAAGTATAATATGCCACCTTGGTAGCGGTGTCAACACTTTGGGACAAATTAGTGTAACGTTTTCCTAAAGCGCTTTCTTCAATCCCCTGGCGCCCAAGGGATTCCGGAAATTAAAAAAAATCGCCAGCTCCTCACTGACGATTTAAACTAAGACAGATTGATTCAATTGTTTGGGTGGACATTCACCTTGACCACTTCGCCACTGACGACCGTCCGGGGCCCCGTGGGCGTTGCGACCACCAAGGCGCCGTGCGCATCAATTGCCACCGCTGGGCCGGTAATCGTCTCGTGGTGCCCCCGCAGCTCAACTTCTTTGCCCAAGACCAAGGAATGCTGGCGGTAAGCCGGTAAAAAGGCCCCGGTCTGATAATCACCGACCCGCTGGATGATTGCATCCAACAGGGCCGCGGCCAACTGATTGCGATCAACTTTCTCGCCTGGCCCAAGCGCCCCAGCTTTGGCCGTTAAATCAGCCGGAAAGGCGTCGCCGGTCAGGTTCATCCCGCAACCAATCACCACCGTCTGGGCGGTTTGGGTTTCCAAATCCATCATTGCCTCGGTCAAAATCCCAACTGCTTTTTTCCCGTTGCAATAAACGTCATTCACCCACTTCAGGCTCAACGCGGCTTGGGGATAGAATTGTTGCAAGACCGTCCGGACGGCTTCGGCAATCCCCGTGGTCAACAAGCCCGGGTACTGGAGGGGCTGGGCCAGCCGGCAGGCCAAACTAAAGTACAAGCCCCGCTGGGCCGGCGAATAAAACGCTCGCCCCCGCCGGCCGTAACCAGCGGTCTGTTCTTCAGCCAACCAAACCTGGGGCGTCGTCAACGTGTGCCGGCTCAAATAATTTTTCGCCTCATCCTGCGTCGACGGGGTCGTCGTCAGCACGGTAATCGCCCCCTTGAATTGGCGACAGGCATGCTCAATCACCTGGGCAGCCAACTGCGCTGTCCCTTGGTAGCAATAGCCCTTGGCGGCCTGACCCTGAATTTGAAAGCCGGCCTGGCGCAAGGCTTGAATCGCCTTCCAGATACTTTCCCGGCTGAGGTTGAGCTGGTCCGCCAACGCCTGGCCGGTCACAAAGGTCCCCGCGTGGTTCAGTAAGTAGGCCAGCACTTGTTCTTTGGTCGATTGCATTTTTTGTCCCCCATCCCATTTGCTGGCTTTAGTCTACCACAGGCTTAACGCACCGCCCAAATTTTCCGTAGGCGCCGGGCCACGATCACACTCAAAGTGGCCTTAAGCACATCCCCTGGCAAAAAGATCAACTCGGCTACCAAGGCCTGCCCAAAGCCAAAGTGGAAGAAAGCAGCTAACCAAACTACTTCGGCTAAGTTAATCAGTACCACCCCGAAGACGAGCAAAACCAGCCATTCCCGCCACCACGTCGCCGTAAACCAAGGCCACTGCAAGGTCAAGCCAATCGCCAGTGGCGCCACGACCCACGCCAATAACGCGCCCCCGGTTGGTCCTACGAGACTGGCAATCCCGCCATGGCCGCCGGATAAGAAGGGAAAGCCCAGTGCCACCAAAACCAAAAACAACCCCGCCGCAAGGGTGCCTTGCTTGGCCCCTAAGACTTCCCCGGCCAACATGATCCCCAAATTTTGTAAGACGATCGGAACCGGCAAAAAGCCGACCGGCAGCCCCGGAAACAGGCCTAACACAATAATCACGGCCAGCATTAGGCCGGTCCGGGTAATTTCTTTAATTGCCATTGGTTGCATCATTAAAATTCCTCTCTTTCTTGTGTAACCCTATTTTATCACAATGGGTTACAAGGTGGATAAAAAAGAAGGCTGGCAGCCCAGCCCCAGTGTTAAATTAAGTGGACGCCTTTATCAACGTAAATGACGTCCCCAACGATCCCCGTTGACAGGTCACTCATCAAAAAGGCACAGGTCCCCCCGATTTCGGCCAGGGTGACACTCTTGCCATCCGCGGTCCGTTCTTGGGAAACCTTCAAGAGGTCGCTGTGCCCCTTGATTCCCGTCACCGCCAAAGTCTTCATGGCGCCGGCCGAAATCGCATTAACCCGGATCCCGGTGGTACCCAAATCGCGGGCCAAATAGCGCACGTTGGCTTCCAAGGCCGCCTTGGCCACCCCCATCACATTGTAATTCGGGATCGCCCGCTCGGAGCCAAAGTAAGTCAAAGTCACGACACTGGCCGGATTCTTCAACAAGGCCTGGCGCTCGGCTTCCTTCATCACGGCCAACAGGGAGTAGGCTGACACATCTTGGGCCAGGGCATAGCCCGCCCGGGTGACGTTGGTAATCGAGCCTCCCAATTCCTCTTTTTTAGCGTAAGCAATCGCGTGCACCAGCCCGTCCAGCTGACCAAAGCGGGCCTTGATCGTGGCAAAGGCGGTTTGAATACTTTCATCGCTGGCGACATTGCATTCAACTAAGCGCGTATCATCAGTCACCAGCTTCGCCACACTCTTCTTCATGCGTTCGTTTTGGTAGGTGTAGATCAATTCCGCCCCTTGTTCAGCCATCACCTGGGCACATCCCCAGGCAATCGAGCGCTGGTTGGCGACCCCCATGACCAAAATCTGCTTTCCCGTTAATAACTTTCCCATTTTTCTTTCACCCCTTCAAGTTAAATTTGACTGCATTAAAATTTTCGGTAGCGTTGCTGCCGCTTGGCCAATAAATCCGGCACTGCCAGTTGTTGCAAAGCTTGCAAACGTGGTGCGATCACTTTGTCAATGGCGGCAATGACTTTTTGGTGGTCGCGCGGTTCGGGAATAATCCCTTCAATTATTCCTGCTTGCTTAAGGGCAGTTGGCGTCAGCTGCATGAGTTCCGCCGCTTGATCAGCCTTGCGACTATCCTTCCACAAAATCGAAGCAAAGCCTTCCGGCGACAAGATCGAATAGGTACTGTGCGCCAGCATCCAGACTTCATCACCTCCGGCCAGCGCCAAGGCCCCGCCACTGCCACCTTCCCCAAAAATCACGGTCAGCACCGGCACTGGTAATTGACTGAGCGTCAATAGATTTTGGGCAATTGCCGCCCCCTGCCCATTTTCTTCGGCCGTTTGCCCCGGGTAAGCGCCCGGGGTATTGACCAAACACAGGACCGGGCGGTGGAAATGCGCCGCCTGTTCCATTAAGCGCCGCGCCTTGCGGTATCCCCCGGGACTGGGACAGCCAAAGTGGGTCGCCATTTTTTCTTCCGGCGTGGCGCCCCGGTTGGTCGCAATTACCGTGAGCGGCTGCCCGTGAAACCGCCCGATCCCACCAATAATGGCGAGGTCATCACTGCCCAAGCGATCACCGTGCAGTTCAAAGAAGTCGGTAACCAAGCCGTTAATCAACTCCGGCCCCGTGACTTTCTGGTCACTGCGGGCAGCTTTGACCACCTCAGCGGCCGTCATTGTTTGCGTCATCTTGGCGTCCCCCCATCTTCAGTAATTGCACCAGAACGGTGCGCTGCTTGGCCCGCGGCACGATTTGATCAATGAAACCGTGGCGCAGGACATTTTCGGCTTGTTGCAAGTCGTGGGCGATTTGCTCATGGGTGGTTTGTTCAATCACCCGCCGGCCGGCAAAGCCGACCAGTGACCGCGGTTCGGCCAGGGTAAGATCGGCTTCCATCGCAAAACTAGCCGTCACCCCACCGGTCGTCGGGTCGGTTAAAACGACAATCGACAGTAACCCGGCCGCGTGGTGCTGAGCCAAGGCCCCGGCCACCTTTTGCATCTGCATCAGGGAATGAATCCCTTCTTGCATCCGGGCGCCCCCCGAGGCGGTGTAGATCACCACGGGCTGCCGCTGGGCCGTCGCTCGCTCGATCAAGCGGGTCAATTTTTCGCCGGTGACCGTGCCCAGCGAGCCCATGATAAAGGTCGGATCCATGATCGCTAAATAAAAGGTCGTATCTGCAATCGTCGCTTGCCCCGTCCAAACCGCATCGTTCAACCCGGTGCGCGCCTGGGCCTGGGCGACTTTAGTCGGATAACCCGGAAAGGCCAAGGGATCCTTGGTCTGCAAATCCTGATCAAAGGGCTCCGCCGTATCGACCAGCCACGCTAACCGGGCGGCCGCGGCCAGGCGAAAACCGTACTCACACTGCGGACAAGTTTGGTACTGATCCATTTGGGCGGCCGCAAAAACGGTTTGGCACCGCGGGCAGCGCCGGTAGATCCCCTCCGGGACCCGTTCGTCGGCTTGGGGATCGACTTTGACGACCCGCTCACTTAAGGTATTGGCTTTTTCATAGAGCTTCATCGTTTTCCTCCTTCCAAGCCGGCAGGACCGTTTGTTCCAAGAAATTAGTGGTGGCTTGGCCACTTAGCCAGCCCGCATTTTGTAAAATCGCCAAGTGGAAGGCCTGGTTGGTCGCCACCCCGCTAATCACCATTTCCTGCAACAAGCGCCGCATCTTGGCAACCGCCGCGGTACGGTCTTCACCATAGGCGACGACCTTGGCAATCATCGAATCGTAATACGGACTGATCATCGCCCCCGGGTAAAGGGCGGTATCGATCCGGGTCCCTAAGTTGCCGACCGGCAAATAGAGGTCCTCAACAACCCCCGTGCTCGGCCGAAAGTGATGACGGACGTCTTCGGCGTTGATCCGGCATTCAAGCGCGTGCCCTTGCATTTGCACCTGGGCTTGGCGCACCGGCAAATCAGCCCCGGCGGCGACTTGAACCTGCATTTTCACCAAATCCAGGCCGGTCACCATTTCCGTAATCGTGTGTTCTACTTGGATTCGGGTATTCATTTCCATAAAGTAAAAATGATGGGCCCGATCCATCAGAAATTCCAGCGTCCCGGTATTAACATAATCCAAGGCCGTGACGGCTTTCACGGCCAGCTCGCCCAGGGCTTGGCGTTGGGCGGGCGTCACCAGCTGACACGGACTTTCTTCAATCACCTTTTGCTTATTGCGCTGAATTGAGCAGTCTCGTTCCGGAAAGTAGAGGACGTGGCCCGCTTGATCCCGAAAGACCTGGACTTCAATGTGTTTAACGTCGGTCATGATCTTTTCCAAATACATCCGGTCATCCCCAAAGGAAACCCGCGCTTCTTGCTGGGCCTGGGCAAAGACTTCCTGGAGCTCGGCTGGGGAGGCAACCCGGCGAATCCCCTTGCCCCCGCCACCAGCCGCCGCTTTCAGCAGGACCGGATAGCCGAGCTGTTTGGCAATCAAATGGGCATCCGTCACGCGGTTAACGTAACCATCACTGCCGGGAATCACCGGCACCCCGGCTTTTTTCATCTGTTCACGGGCGTGTTCTTTATTCCCCATCAGATCAATTGTCGCCGGGCGCGGCCCAATAAAGGTGATCCCGCAAGCCTCGCACAAGCGGGCAAATTCCGCATTCTCCGAGAGAAAACCATAGCCGGGGTGGATCGCTTCAGCGCCCGTCCCCACGGCCGCGGCCAGGATATTTTTCATGTTCAAGTAGGAATCCTTGGTCCGTGGTCCCCCCACACAAACCGCTTCATCCGCCAATTGTACGTGCAGACTATCGCGATCCGCAGTTGAATAAATCGCCACGGCCGTGATTCCCATTTCCTTTAAGGTCCGGATGATGCGGACCGCGATTTCACCCCGGTTCGCCACTAATACCTTCTTAAACATGCCGTTCACCTACCCAATCATAAAGGTTAGTTCTGCCGTGCAAGCCCGCTGGCCGTCGACGGTCGCGACTCCTTTGCCGACCCCAATGTGGCCTTTGACTTTTTCCAATTCTACTTTTAAGCTCATTTGATCCCCGGGCCGCACCACGCGGCGAAATTCCGCGCTCTTAATTCCCCCGAAATAGGCGGTTTTGCCCTTAAATTCCGGTTGGCTGAGCAGGGCCACCGCCCCGGTCTGGGCCAAAGACTCCACGATTAACGCCCCGGGCAAGACCGGGTTGTGGGGGAAATGGCCGTTAAAGACTTCCTCATTGACGGTCACGTTCCGCTTGGCAAGCGCCATTTTCCCGGGAATGACTTGATCAACGTGGTCAATCAATAACATTGGGTACCGGTGGGGTAAGATGGCTTGAATTTGGTTGACATCTAAATCTGTTAACATCGCTTTTTCACCCTTTACTTATTCAACCGTAAACAGTGGCTGATCAACTTCCACCAACTGTTCGTCTTCGACCAGCACTGCTTTGACGGTGCCGGCGACCTGGCTTTTGACCTCGGTCATCATCTTCATCGCTTCGATCACGCACACCACGTCGCCTGCATTTACCTGCTGGCCGACTTGGAGGTACGGCTTAGCGCCCGGTTTGGGCTGCAAATAGACCGTTCCCACTAAGGGCGCTTTGATCGTCTGCGCCACCTCCGCCGCTTGGGGGGTAGCTGAGGTGGGCGCAGGGGCCGCCGGCGCCGGGCTTGGCGTAGCTTCAACTGGCGCCGGGCTGGCCTTAGCCGCCCGATTCTTGCTTAAGCGCAAGTGAAAGTCGCCATCCGTCAGTTCCAATTCGCGGGCGGTGGAATCTTCAAATTGTTCCATTAACTTTTGGACCGCAGTTAGTTCCATTTTCATCCCTCCCAACGTTTAAAGGCGATAACGGCATTGTGACCCCCAAAGCCAAAGGAGTTGCTCAAGGCATAGCGGCTCGGGTGGTGTTGGTTGTGTTTCGTGACCAAGGTAACCGGGCAGGCCGGATCTTGGTGTTGGCAACCAACGTTAGGCGGCAAAATGCCCTTTTGCAAAGCGGCCGCCGTAATCACGGCTTCAACCGCCCCAGCCGCCCCCAACAGGTGACCGGTCATCCCCTTGGTCGAACTGACCAAGACGTCATGGTCGCCAAAGACCTGCCGAATGGCTTGGGCTTCACCAGCATCGTTGGCGGCCGTCGCCGTCCCGTGGGCATTGATGTAATCAATGTCTTCAGGGGTCAGCCCGGCTTCTTGCATGGCCAAGGTCATCGCCCGGGCAGCTTGGGTTCCGGCTGGATCTGGCGAAGTGATGTGGTAGGCATCCGAGGTCGTCCCGTAGCCGACAACTTCCCCTAAAATCTGCGCTCCCCGGGCTTGGGCGTGATCCAAGGCTTCCAGGACCAACGTCCCCGCCCCTTCACCAAGGACAAACCCATTGCGCGCCTGGTCAAACGGCCGCGACGCCTGGGTCGGGTCGCTGGTCGGCGAGAGCGCCGTCAAGGCCGCAAAGCCCGCAATCCCGATTTCATTGACGGAAGCTTCGGCCCCACCGGTGATCATAACTTGGGCGTGGCCGGCCTTAATGTGGCGGAAGGCTTCCCCAATCGAATTGGTAGCACTGGCACACGCGGTCACGATTGACGTACTGATGTTTTGAGCTTGAAAGCGAATCGAGAGGTTCCCGGCCGCCATGTTGGCAATCGCCATCGGAACAAACATGGGCGACACCCGCTTGGGCCCCTTTTCGTGCATCTTGATAATTTGGTCTTGAATCGTGGTTAAGCCCCCAATCCCCGAACCATAGATCACCCCGAGGTCTTCCGGACGGGTGTTGGCGGGCGTGATCTTGGCCATGGCCATCGCTTGTTCGGCGGTTTGCACGGCGTATTGCGAGTACAGATCCATCCGCTTGGCCGCCTTTTTGCCGACAACGGCTTGCGGGTCAAAATCATTAATTTCCCCCGCCACGCTGATTCCCGTAGCGTGGGCATCAAACTTGGTAATTGGCTTAATCCCAATCTTACCGGCCAGGGTATTTGCTACAAAGGTTTCATAACCATTTCCGTTTGGGGCAATTGCCCCCAATCCGGTAATCACAACTCTTGTCATTTCTGCTTGTTCATCCCTTTACTTTGTTTCAACCTGCTCATTCCTGACGGGCGGCCCGTTACATCGTCATGCCACCGTCAACGACCATGGTTTGTCCGGTCACGTAATCATTTTCGACTAAGAAGCGGGCCGCGTGGGCAATTTCGTTCGGTTGACCCAAGCGGTGGAGCGGAATTTCGGCGATCAGCTGAGCTTGAATCTTTTCACTCAAGGCCTGGGTCATCGCACTGTCAATCATGCCCGGAGCAATCGCGTTCGCCCGCACCCCCCGGGCGGCCCCTTCCCGCGCTAAAGTCTTGGTAAAGCCGACCAACCCGGCCTTGGCCGCCGCATAATTGGCTTGGCCCGCGTTACCGTGCAGGCCGACGACACTGGCTAAATTAATCACGACGCCGGCCCGCTGTTTGAGCATCTTTTTAAAGACCAGTTGGGTCAAGAGCATTGGCGCCCGCAAATCAACGGCTAAGACGGCGTCAAAGTCCGCCGGCTTCATCCCGAGCAACAATTTGTCGCGGGTAATCCCAGCGTTGTTAACCAAAATATCAATCTGCCCGTAGGCGGCCAGGGCCGCGTGGGCGACCTGCGCGATCCCTTCATCCGTCCCCAAGTCACCGGCGACGTATTGAAAATCACCGGACAAGTTGGCGGCGACTTCAGCGGGTAAGTCCCCCCGCCCGTTTAAAATGACCTTGGCGCCCGCCGCCAAAAATTCCTGAGCAATCGCCAGGCCGATCCCCCGGGTACTCCCGGTAATTAAGGCGACTTTATTTTGCAGTTCCATTCGCAACCTCCGTGACAAATGCTTCATATTCCGTCAAATTACTGATGTGGTAGTGGGCCAATTGGGGAACTTCCACCTTGGCAAAACTCGTTAACGTCTTGCCCGGCCCCAGTTCCAACGTCGCTTGCGCCCCCGTTTGTGCGACCAAACTTTGCAACCCGGTGCCAAAGTGCGTCGGTACCGCTAATTGGCGGGCCAATACCTCCCGCATGGTGGCCGCTTTAAAGGGTTGCCCCGTCGTATTACTGATAACTGGCACTTGCGGGTCCGACACCGGGGTCGCGGCCAACTTTGGCGCCAATTGGCGACCAGCCGGCGCAAACAGGGCGGTGTGAAAGGCCCCGCTGACCGCCAAGGGGATCACCCGACTGGCCGCGTGGGCCGCTTTAATCGCCGTTACGGCTTGGGCCACACCTGCCGTGGTCCCACCAATCACGACTTGTTTGTGGGTATTACAATTGGCGATTGCCACCAGTTCGCCCGTCGCGCTAATTTCCTCACATAGGGCGGCCACGGCCTTGACATCCGGCTTTAGCAGGGCCGCCATCGCCGACGGGGTCGTGTCGGCAACGGCTTGCATGTACCGCCCCCGCGCCGCCAACAGGGCCAGTCCGCTGGTAAATTCCAAACCGCCACTGGCCAAAAGCGCGGCGTATTCACCCAGCGACAAACCGATCATCCCAGCCACCGCCAAGTTCGTATCGCGCTTGAGCATCCGGTACAACCCTAGGCTGACTGCCACAAGGGCGGGCTGCACGTTTTTGGTTTGGGCCAACTCGTCGGCTTTGTCCTGCATGATTTTGACCAGGTCTAACCCCGTCGCCGTGCTGGCGGCTTGAATCGTGCTAGCAAAAAGGGGATCTGCCATCAGGTCGATCCCCATTCCCTTTTGCTGGGCGCCTTGGCCACTAAATAAAAGCGCCGTCTTCATTACTTCGCCGCTAATTGCTTGGCCACAAAGTCGACCACGTCTTGGATCGTCGTGACCCCTTCGTCCACGTCCAATTCAATTTCAAACTTGTCTTCCAATTCGTTCATGATTTCAAAGACGTCGAGGGAATCGGCGTTTAAATCGTCCTTGATCTTGGCATCCAAGGTTACCTTGGCTTGGTCAATGTCCAATTCTTCAGCCGCAATTGCTTGAACCGTTGCAAAAATTTCTTCTTTCGTCATCTTAATTTCCTCCAATTGGTTACTGTTTTAATTTTTTAATACTGCATTACAATCGTCGCGGTACTCAGCCCACCACCAAAGCCGCTCAAGACTAAGCGGTCCCCCCGCAGCAAACGCCCCGTTTGGATACATTCATCCAACAAGATCGGTTCGCTGGCAGCTGCGGTGTTGCCATAGCGGTCGATATTCAACGGGAACTTGGCCGCCGGCTGCCCCAAGCGCTTGGCAACTTGGGCAATAATCCGGGCGTTGGCCTGGTGCAACAAGAAATGGTCAATTTGGGCTTTAGTTACACCGGCCTGGGCCAACGCTTGTTCAATCGCTGTCGGCACGCGATGGGTCGCAAATTTGTAGACCGCCCGGCCATTCATCGTCAGCGGGGCCAACGTCGGCAGCGGATGGGGCAAGGTCGCCCATTGGCCCTGTTGCTTTCCGGCCGTCAAGTAGGCGCCCAACTCACCATCCGTAGTCAAGCACATCCCCCACGGCCCGGCCGCGGGCGTGCGTTCGAGCAAGACGGCCCCCGCCCCGTCGCCAAATAAGACGGCCGTGGCGCGATCATGCCAGTCCACCAAGGTGGACATCGTATCGGCCCCAATCACCAGGACCCGCTGAAAGGCTGGATTGACCATCATTTGATTAGCCACCGTCATGGCGGTAATAAACCCCGCACAAGCCGCTGACAAATCAAAGCCCGTTGCCCGCCCCGCCTTTAAGCGCCCCTGCACGGCGGCCGCCGTGGAAGGCATCAAAGTCGCAGGCGTCATCGTGGCCACAATAATCAAATCCAACGTCGCCGCCGCCCACTTGGCGCGCCCTAAGGCCTGTTGTGCGGCTTGCGTGGCTAAGTCGACCGTGGTTTCACCCGTACTGATGTAGCGCTGGGCAATCCCGGTCCGCGTGGTAATCCATTCGTCACTGGTGTCCAACCAAGCCGTTAACGCTTGGTTGGTGACCACCCGCTCGGGGGTAGCGCGACCGGTGGCGACAATTCGTAAATTTTGTGCTGTCATGTTAGGCATGTTCATCAACAAAGTTTTCCAAGTTTCGTAACGCTTTGCGCACGGTCTTCATTTCTTCATCGGTCATTCCATCCAAAAATTGGGCCACCATCATATTGTGAAAGGCCCGGTGCGCCCGGTAGAGGACGCGGCCCTTCTTGGTCAAATACAAGCGCACAATCCGACGATCTTGCTCGTCACGCACCCGTTTGACATAACCTTTTTTAGTCAAGCGATCGGCCGTGGCCGTCATCGTCCCCGGCGTTAAGTGTAATTTCTTCGCGACCGCAGAGGCCGTTTGGTGGTCGTACATGCTGATGGCATCAATTGCGTGCATTTCCTTAATCGTCAAATCGGCGAAGGTACTCTTGCGCAATTCATGTTCTTCAATCCACATGATCCCACTGTAAACTTTGATCAACGCTTGATTAATTGCTTGGTAGTCCCGACTTTCGTTCATAATGCATTCCCCTTTCAATTCTTTGATTGCTCAAATAATTTGATTTCCAAAATACATTATAAACCGAACCGCCGCTAAAGCTTGGCTTGCCGCTCGGCAACAAAAAAGACCAACTTGGCCGTGCAGACCCGCTGCCCGGCCACTGTCGCAACGGCATCGACCATTCCCATGTTGGCCCGGACCTTTTCCATTTCAATCGTCAAAGTCAACACATCGCCCGGCCGGACCATCTGCCGGAACCGGGCGTTGTGAATCGCACCGAGGTAGGCGGTCTTTTTATAAAATTGGGGCGACTTGAGGATTAAAATCGACGCCGCTTGGGCGAGGGTCTCAATGATCAAAACCCCTGGCATGACCGGATTATCGGGAAAATGCCCTTGAAAGAATTGTTCGTTGATCGTGACGTTTTTCTTGGCCACGATGCGCTGATCGGCCACCAATTCCTCAACCGCATCGATATAACAAATCGGATACCGATTGGGAATCAAGTCCATCACTTCTTGGGCTGTCATCACTGGCACAGCTTGCACCTCACTTCGCAAAAGTATTTCGAGTATCAAAATATCCGATGGTCGAATTATATGCAAAAAGTATTTTGGTTGTCAAACTAATTTGGCGATTTTTTATTAATCAAAACCTGATTTATCAATATTTTGAAGGTTCAAACTATCAGGTGAAAGTAATATGAATATTAACCCTTCTACGTTTTCAGAAAATTGGCGGGCACGGCTGAAAAAATTTTTTTGCTTTTTGGGCAACTAAAAAGGCTGGAAAAAAGCCTTGCCTTCTTCCAGCCCCTGATTTTTCACTTTTTAATCCACTACTTGGACCCCAGTTTGGTCGACTTGCAACTGCCAGACCTGGCCCGGCAAGCCGGCTTGTCGCACATGATTTTGAAAGGCCGCCACCCGGGTCGGTTTCAACAGGGTCATCACGGTTGGCCCGGCCCCACTGAGGTAGGTCGCCACCGCGCCAACTTGGTGGCCAATTTCACGCAACTGGGCCAACTCTGGCACCAATGCCGCCCGGGCCGGTTCGTGGAATTGATCTGCCTCCATCAAGGGCCCCACTAAATCATAACGCTGGGCAAACAACGCCGCCACTAAAGTATTAGCAATCGCACTGGCATGTGTGGCCACGCCAAAAGCTAAGTGCGCTGGCAAGGCCGCCCGAGCCGCCTTCGTAGCCAGGTTGTACTTCGGGATGTAGGCCACTAAGGCTACCGGCGGTACCGGGGCCTGAACAGCCACAAATTTTTCGGCCAGACTGGTGCCAACGACCACCCCGCCTAAAATAGCCGGGGCCACATTATCCGGGTGTCCCTCTAATCTGGCCGCATGCTGAACTTTAGCCAGCGGGGTCAGTTGGAGGTCGGCCAGCTGATTGGCCAATTCGATTCCAGCTACAATCGCCGCAGAAGACGAGCCAAGGCCGTGGGAAAGCGGAATTTCATTTTGCACCAAGAGATGGTGCGGGGGCAAGGCGGGCGTTAGTTGCAACGCAGCTTGCACAATCATGTTTGTCGCCCCATGGCTGACCTGAGGCAAGTCATGGTCCACCGCCCACGTCTTAGTCGGTTCTAAGACCGTTACTTTTAAGTACCGATCGACCGCCAGGCCAATTGAATCAAAGCCCGGCCCCAGATTAGCTGAAGAAGCTGGTACCTTAATTTGCATTGCCATCGTCCCCTTTACTCAATTACCCGGTAGGCACAGTGCAACGTAGCGGTCTTCAAGGCCGCCAGGGCGGCTTGCAATTGGGCCAATTGCGCCTTGCTCATTTCGTGGGTAATGATCATCACCCGGGCTTGGCCATTCTGGCCGGCTTGTTGCACGATCTGTGAGAAGCTGGCGTTGAGTTTGGCCATCTCCGTGGTCAGTTTTTGCATTTCTCCGGGTTGGTCCGGCAAAGTCAACGCCAAGTAATAGCGGTCCTTCACCGCCGCTGACTCCGCTAAGGTCAATTGCTTAGAATAGCGGTTAAAGGAATTGCCGTTTGTCTTTAAAATCATATTCTTCATGACCGTGGTAATGTCGGATAAGACACTATTCGCCGTCGGCAAGCCCCCGGCCCCGGGACCGTAAAAGAGCGTATCACCGACGGCTTGGCCCTTGACCATCACCGCGTTATTCTCATTATTGACTTCAGCTAAGGGGTGGTGGCGGTTTACCAGGGCCGGCGCAACCTCAACAAACAAACCGTCCCCGGCTAAGCGGGCCACCCCCACCAGTTTAATCGTATAGCCAAAGGCCGCCGCTTGCGCCACGTCTTGGGCAGCCACCTGGTCGATTCCTTCGGTTGCCACGGCCGCCACTGGGACCCGGGTCCCAAAGGAGAACTGGCTGAGGATCACCATCTTGTAGGCGGCATCCTTGCCCTTGACATCGTTGGTCGGATCGGCTTCGGCAAAGCCCAATTCCTGGGCTTTTTGCAGGGCCTGTTCGTATGACCAATATTGTTGGGCCATCTGGGTCAAAATGTAATTGGTCGTCCCGTTGACAATCCCCTTCACCTCAGTAATCTGGTCAGCGGCAAAACTGTCGGCAATCGTCCGCAAAATCGGGATCCCCCCGGCCACACTGGCTTCGTACAAGAGGTCACAGTGATTGGCGCGCGCCAACTCAATCAATTCGGCCCCTTCCGTGGCAATCAAATCCTTATTGGCCGTCACCACATGCTTATGGGCGGTTAATAACTGGGTAATGACTTCCTTGGCGGGGTGAATTCCGCCCATGACTTCCACCACGATTTGAATTTCGGGGTCCGTCAAGATTTCATTCAGATCCGTCGTCAGGTGCACCTGCTGGGCGACCGCCGCGTGTTTGGCCAAATTACGCACGACCACCGTCTTTAAGGCCAATTTGCGCCCCGTCACCGCGGAAATCTTCGCCGCGTGCTTTTGGACCATTTCCAACACTCCACTGCCGACCGTGCCGAGGCCAACCATCCCTAATTTAATTTCCTCCATCCTGTCTTCCCCGTCCTTTCTTTAAAATTACAATTAATTTCTTCTCATCATTTTTTAAAGTTTACCACAGAAACCCGGTCAAATGGGGTATAATAAAGCAAAAGTAACCAGAAAAATTGGCCCAAGGAGGATCTATCAAATGAATTACCGCAGTACCCGTGACCCGCAAGCCCAGCCCGTAACGAGCGCGGCTGCCATTATCAAGGGCTTGGCCCCGGATGGTGGCCTCTTTGTCCCCAGCACGTTTCCCCAGCCCAGCTATGATTTAGCTCCGTTTACCACCCAGCCCTACCAGGCCATTGCCCAGCAAGTTTTAACCTGGTTTTTCCCCGATTTAGCCGCCTTGCCGGGGGCCGTGCAGCGCGCTTATGGTACGCAATGGGATGACCAACAAATTACCCCGCTTTCCGCGCGCCACGGGGGCAACTATTATTTAGAACTGTTCCACGGCCCGACCCTCGCCTTCAAAGACGTGGCCTTGCAGGCCTTACCGCAACTGCTGCAACTAGCCAAGGTCCAAACCGGGGAAGACAGCGAAACGATCATTTTAACGGCCACCTCTGGTGATACCGGTACGGCAGCCCTGCGTGGCTTTCAAAACGTGGCCGGGACGCAAGTGATCGTCTTTTACCCGCGCGACGGGATCAGCCCGGTCCAAAAAGCCCAAATGCTGGGCCAAGCCGGGGCCAACCTGCACGTCGTCGCCGTAACTGGCAACTTCGATCAAGCCCAGACGACGGTCAAGCAGCTTTTTAGCGACCAGGCCCTGGCCCACGAATTAGCTGCCCGCCAGCAACAATTTTCGTCCGCCAACTCGATGAACGTTGGCCGCTTAATCCCGCAAATTGCCTACTACTTTGCCGCCTACGGGCAATTATTGCAACGCCAAGAAATTCAAAGCGGGGACTCGGTCAACTTTGCCGTCCCGACTGGAAACTTCGGTGACATCCTAGCTGGGTACTACGCGAAAAAATTGGGGCTGCCGGTCGGGAAGCTGATTTGTGCTTCCAATGCCAACAATGTCTTAACCGACTTTTTTGCCACTGGGACCTACGATAAGCGCCGCGAATTTTACGTCACGAATTCACCATCCATGGACATTTTGGTCTCCTCTAACTTAGAACGCTTGCTGTTCGACGTCAGCGACCACGACGCCGATCTGGTGGCTCAACTGATGAACCAATTGCAAACCACCGGTCACTATACCGTGCCAGCTGAGGTGCATCAGCGTTTAACAACAACTTTTGCCGCTGGTTATGCCACCCCCATGCAGCTGCAAGCCGAAATCAAGCGGGTCTTTGACGCTGATAATTACCTGATTGATCCGCACACCGCCGTGGGATCGTTCGTGGCCCGCCAATACCAACAAGTCACCGGCGACCAGCGGCCGTGCGTGGTCTTGGCAACGGCCAGCCCGTACAAGTTCCCCGAAACGGTGTTGGATGCCATCAGCCCGGCCCCGGTCAGCTCCGGGTTAACGGCGATCAAACAACTGGCCGAATTTGATGCCGCCCCCCTCACCGCGGGGGTGCAAGAACTCTTCACCAATCAGCCCCAATCCCAAGCCGAGGTCGCCCCGGCCGACATGAAAGCCATTGTTCAACAAATCCTACAAGGATAAGCAAAGCCCCCGGATCCCCGGGGGCTTTATGCTATCCGTAATGCTGTTGTAGGGCGGCTAAGATCCGTTCGGCAGCGTGTCCGTCACCAAAGAGAGCCTCATCTTCATTTTGCATGGCCCGGTAGGCCCGCTTGTCGTGCAAAAGCTCAAAGACCGCTTGTTGCAAACTGGTCGGGTCGGTCCCAACCACCCGGGTGGTTTGGGCAAAGAGGGCTTCGGGCCGCTCAGTATTTTGGCGCAACAATAAGACCGGCCGGTGAAAGACCGAGGCTTCTTCGACCGTCCCCGCCGAATCGGTCACGATCAAGTAACTGCGGGACACCGTATTGATAAAATCACGCAGGGCCAGCAAAGGTACCAGGTGAATCCGCGCCCGGTTGGCCAAGAGCCGCTGGGCCAAGGGAAAGCCCCGCGAATCCAAGGCCATCGGGCACAACAATTCCACGTCGGGATTGGTTTCCACCACATCGCGCATCGTCCGTAAAATTCCTTCCAGGGGCAGACCGGTATTTTCTACCCGCCCAATGGTCAGTAGCAACAAGCGCCGCTGGGGTGGCAACTGAGTTAGCAAGGGACTGGTGTAATCGGCTTGGTAGCATTGCTTTACCACGTCGACAATTGGATTCCCCGTCACCACGATTTGGGCTTCCGCCCGGTGCTCAAACAAGAGGTTTTCCTTGGCCGCAGCGGTGGGCGCCAGGTACAGATCCGCCAAGGTGTCCGTGAGCTGACGGTGCATTTCGTCCGGAAAGGGCTCGGCTTTATCAAAGGTCCGCAAGCCCGCCTCCACGTGAGCCACCGGGAGCCGGTTATAAAACCCGACCAGACTGGCGGCCAGGGTCGCCAGCGAGTCCCCTAAAGTTAAAATTAAGGCCGGCTGGGCCGCATTCACCACTGTCTGCAAGTGGTGCACCAAGCGACTCAACTCGTCCGGGCGCCCCCGCAGTTCGGCTGGATTAACGGCCAATTCAAAATCCGCGGTTAAGGCAAAATCCGCTAGCACCGTGTGCAATTGTTGGTATTGTTGCGAAGCCACCACAATTACCGGCTCAAAATCCTGGGGTGCTTGTTGCATTAATTGAATCACCGGGGCAAACTTGATCACCCCCGCCCGTGTACTCAGGGGGATCATTACTTTCAATTTTGTCATCATCCCCCCTCCTTTCTTGGGGCCTGGTTTATTTTTTAGCCGGCTGCTTGGCAGTTGGTTTCTGGGGCGCGTAGAGTTCCGCGACGCGGTCGACCATCGTCAGGAAGTTATCAGCATCCAGGCTGGCCCGCCCGATCAAAACCCCATCAATATCACGCTTGCTCATGATTAACTGGATGTTTTCGGGGTTCACGCTCCCCCCGTACAGGATCCGAATCTTATCGGCTACCTCATAGGAGTAGGTATCCGCAATGCTGCGCCGGATCAAGCGACACCCTTCTTCGGCCAGGGTCGGGTTGGCGTGTTGCCCCACCCCGACGGCCCAACTTGGTTCGTAGGAAATGATGATATTTTTCACTTGATCAAAAGAAACCTCACTCAAAACATCCATCAGTTGGGCAAAGACATAGTGAACTTCACCGTTGAATTCCTGTTGGACCATCGTTTCGTCAGTACAGATAATGGGCGTCATCCCGCATTGCAAAACCGCCGCCACCTTTTTAGCTACCATGGCATTGTCTTCGTGAAACAGGGTTCGCCGTTCAATGTGACCACACATCACGTATTGGACGCCGGCCGCCGCCAAGGCCCGCGGACTGACTTCGCCGGTGTAGGGCCCCGAAAATTCACCGTAGGAATTTTGGGCAATCACGCCGAGGTTGATCCCCTTGGTCTTTTGCACCATCGGGTACAGGGCTAAAAAGTGCGCCGCAATCCCGCAAGTTAAAACATCTTCACTTGGTAAGCGGTGTTGCACTTCTTCGACAAATTTAACGGCGTCTTCGACCGTCTTGTGCATCTTCCAATTCGCCGCAATAAAAGGCTTTCGCATCCTAGTGCCTCCATTTCAGATAAAAAGTTACAAATTCTCGTACGTCCAGTGTATCATAAATAGGCAAGGACCGGCTTCTTCTTTTGAAATCGGTTTCAAATTCTTTGAAGGGAAGTGCCCCCATGCGATTTCACCGCTTTGTCACCGTCCTCTTTTACACTCTGCTGTTTAGCGGTGGCATTTGGTTTTACCAAACCAATCAACCCTTTCAAAACCGGGTTAACCTCACCGCGACCCAAGCCCAACAGGCCGTGACAAATCTGGGGCGGCGCTTGACGGGGCAAAAAACCACCCACCAAGCTGCCAAGGCCACCCATAATGACATCAACGGCGCCGACAGTGGCCAGTGGACCACTAATCAAGCTACCATCTATTTAGACATGCAAAATGAAACCCTGCAAACGGCAATGAAAGAAGCCATCCTGACGTGGAACGCGACCGGCTGTTTCACCTTTAAGATCGTCAACCAAAAAAGTCAGGCCAATTTAATTGCCACCACCATGGATAAAACGGATGACCAAGCTGCTGGCTTGACCGACATGGCCGTGAACACGACGACGGGTTACTTCATCCGCGGCCACGTCTACTTAAACACCGCCTACCTGCTGAATCCGGCGTATGGTTACACCCATGAACGGATCGTTAATACCGCTGAACACGAACTCGGCCACGCGATCGGGCTGAGCCACACCGGCCAAATTTCCGTCATGCAACCGGCTGGGTCCAACTACTCAATTCAACCCGCGGACGTGGCAGCAGTACAAAAGCTTTACCAACCGGCCGCCAAGCAATAAGCTGACCTCCCGTTCCCAACCAGGGGAGCGGGATTTTTGCTTTGGATAATGATTAATCATGTTATAATAAAAAGGATTTTGCATAAAGGACGGAATTTAATTATGAAGAAGCTGAAGCTTGAAGACGTGGCGGCTTTAGCCGGGGTTTCAAAAACCACGGTTTCCCGGGTCATTAACCGGCGCGGCTCCCTGAGCCAAAAGACCATTGATAAAGTCGAAGCCGCAATGGCCCAGCTCAACTACCACCCCAACGTGATCGCGCAACAATTGCACACCCAGCGCACCAATTTAATTGGCATTTTAGTCCCCTCCGTGGCCAATCCCTTTTTTGGGGAATTAACCATGTACCTCGAAGACGCCCTTTTTCAGCGGGGCTACAAGGTACTGATCAGTGATGCTCTGAACCAAACCGCCAAAGAAGAGCGCTACCTCAGTCAACTCATGGGCCACCAAGTCGATGGGCTGATCATCGCCACGCATAATAATAAGCTGGAGGAATACCAACACGCCAATTTACCGATTGTCGCGATCGACCGCTTCTTGCGGGCTGACATTCCGGTCGTGGCTTCCGACAACTACGCGGGCGCAAAGCTGGCGACCGAAGCCTTAATTCAGCGGGGCTGTCAGCACATTATTCACACCTACACGACCAACCCTTCCAACTGGCACGATAATCAGCGGGAAAAGGCCTTTCAAGCCGTGATGGCCGACCACCATTTACCGGCCATCACTTACACCACCGCTTTTGACTGCCCGCCCGCCGAACGAACGGCGCGATTTGAACGCTTATTTGATGAACACCCCGCGGTCGATGGCATCTTTGCCAGCAACGATCTTGACGCCGCCCGCCTGCTTAGTCTAGCGCGCGCCCGGGGCTACCGGGTCCCAGCTGACTTGCAAATCATTGGTTACGATGGGGCCCAAGCGACCCAAGAACTCGTGCCGGAACTGGCCACAATCATCCAGCCGATTGAACAAATGGCCACCTACGCCGTTAAGCTGTTGGCGGACCGCATGGCCGGCGAATTCACCCCGACTTCAACCGTCCTGCCAGTTAATTTAAAAACTGGCCAAACCTTGAAAACTTTGCCATAACACAAATCCCCTGACACCATTTGGCGCCAGGGGATTTACTTTGCACTTAACCTTTTTAATACCAACCGTTGGCTTGCCAAAAGGCTTGCGCGGCACTCCAAGAGCCGTAACGGGAGGCGACGTATTGATCAGCAACCCGTTCTTGGTTGGCTGGGGAGTAGTCACCGCCCAAGTAAGCGGCTGACAATTGGTACTTCCCGATGTATTGACCATTGCGGGCGTTGTAGTTGCCCCCGGATTCACGGGCCGCAATCCACGCCTTTGCGGCGGCATCGTTGCCGGCCACGCTCGACGTGTAACCACTGTTAGCTGTGTTCGCCGTGGCTTGGGCTGGCGTAGTCGCATTGGCGGCCACGTCTTGCGCGGTGGCCGGCTTGATTTCACCGTTGTCTTTAATCACCAGCTTTTGTCCCACGTAAATCAAGTTTACGTTTTGAATGTTGTTGTCTTGGGCTAACTTGGTTACCAAGCTGTTGTCCTTAGCAAACTTTTGGGAAATGCTGGACAGCGTGTCCCCCGCTTGGACGGTGTAGATCGTGTCCGCGTTGGCGGCGATGGTTCCAGCCGTCAATCCTAATGATGCTACAGCAGCAGTTGTCAACACACTCTTCTTTAACATAGGTTCCTTAACCATCCTTTACTTAAACCGTTCATTTCTTCAACGCCCTCTATCATAAGCACTGAATGTTACCAGGAGGTCACAGGAGAGTTGCTTTTTGCCCGAAGCGGGGGGCTTTTTTGTAATCTTTTGTAACATTGACCAGTCGCTCCCGCCACGCTGGCGCGTAATCCCATGGCGCCCACCGGGTTGGCTGTTGGGGCCGTCAACCGGTTTGCCGGGCGGCGCCCACAAAAAAATTCCTGATTTGCTCATTAAAGGGTTAAATTAACCCCCCTTTAAAACCAGGAATCTTCATTTTTACTTGTTTTATTGCAATTCTTTTACAAATGTCTTGGTTAAGTAATCCGCCACCCCGTCTTCATCATTCGACGTTGTCAAGTGGTCGGCGACCGCCTTGACGGCCGGGAGCCCGTTGGCCATCACGACGCCATCACCGGCGCCAATGATCATCTCCAAATCATTATCGGCATCGCCAAAGGTCATCAGCTCCGCGGCTTGCCAACCAAAGTGGGCCAAGAGATGATTTAGTCCCACCATTTTATTGACCCCGAGCGGCAGAAATTCCAAGATATGCGGTTGCGATTGCACCACCCGCAGCTTGGCCGTCACGGCCGCTGGCACCTGGGCCTTGGCTTGGGTCACCTTAGCCGGCTCAGTTGCCAAGACCACCTTGGCAAAGGGATGCTCAGCGCCCGGCAGGTCGGCCATCGTCGTGTCAACGAATTCAATGTTTTTGACCGTTCCTTTGTAGCGGGCCGGCCCCAATTCCGTCAATTCGTAAACCCGGTCAAAATCCAAGACGTCCATGGGTAACCCTTGTGAGCGTAAATAGTCATAAACGGCTTGCAAGTCCGCTTTCGTCGTCCCCTGGGCGTATAATGGTTGCTTCGTCTGGTTATTAACGACCAGCCCCCCGTTAAAGGTAATCGTAAAGTCATCCGGCTGGTGAAGATCCAATTGGTCGATATAATGGCCAATCGCATTGATCGGCCGGCCCGTACACAGGACCACTTTAATCCCGCTTTCGTGCAGGCGCTTCAGCGCGCGCTCATTAGCTGGGCTGATCTCCTTTTGGCTGTTTAACAAGGTGTTATCTAGGTCTAAGGCAATCATCTTAATCATATTACTTTCCCTCTTTTAACATCGTGACTACCAAGAGGCGGGTAAACTGGGCGTTCCCGACCTCATTCATGTGAACATTGTCTTTGCCGAACCAAGCCGGGTGGTCAGCACTCTTGGCGTTCCAAGCGACCTCGTGCACATTCTTGCGGGTCCGGGCCAATTCGTGCACCTGCTTGACGACTTGCTTTTGCCACGGCTTGGTCGGTACGTGGGGCGTGATCCAGTACAGCTGCCGGTCGCCGACCGTCGCAATAATTTCGCGAGCCGTCTGAGCGCTGATTGCCCCGTTGGTCCCTAAGTTGACGACTACCTTGGGGGCGAGTTGATCTTTGGCGGCTAAATCCTTTAAGACGCTTAGCCCACCGTCACCTTGACGCCCCACTTGGGCATCGACAATTGCATGCGGCATCACTTCTTGCAGGTCACCAGCCGCATCCACCATCACGGAATCACCGACCGCCGTTACCTGCCACGTGCTGGCCTTAGCCAACTGTTGCTTGGTCAACTGGTATTTCTTTTGTAAGGACGGACTGGAAACGTCGACTTGCGGCACCTTGCCCGCTTTGATTTGCTTGTTGCGGGCAGCCGTCGCCTGTTTGCTGTGCTGTAACTGGGTTTGGAGGGCCGATTTGGTTGGCTGCGGTTGGGGACCAAAAATCCCAACCAGGGCCACCCCCAAAATTACCAGCGCGCTCACCAAACTGCCCCAGGCCATTTTAGTCTGGGGCCGCCACGCCAGCCAATCGCGCCAATTACGACGGGCGGTCGGCAACTCAATCAATTGGTAAGATAATTCACTGATCAACAAGATCAGAATGATCTCGGTGCCAGCACTGAGGAGGGGATGATTCCCCACCGGAAACAAGGCTTCGTAAAAGACCATCACCGGCAATTGATAGATGTAAATCCCGTAAGAACGTTGGCCAAGGTAGCGAAAGACCGGATTGGTCAACCACTGGTTCACCCGGGCACCAGGGTGAACAATCGTTGCCAAGAGGATCATCCCAAGTAAACTGGTCACAAACATGCCGCCCCGGTAGGTACTGGCCGCTTCTCCGTTCACCACCAAGAAACTGGCCACCGTCAACCCTAAGGCCACCAGCCCCACGCCTTCTAAGATCCGGCGGGCAGAAGGCTGCAGCTGGGTCGTCAGCTGCTGGCGGGGCCAAACGAGGGCCAGCCAGCTCCCCAACAGCATGGCAAAGGCCCGGGTATCCGTCCCGTAGTAGACCCGGTTGATGTTTGCTGGATCGTACAAAATCGCCATGGCCACGGCCGATGCGATCGCCAACCCCAAGGTCAGCCAGCGAGTCTTGGTCAGGCCCAAATGCTTTAAGCTAGCCAGTAATAAGACCGGCCAAAGCAGGTAAAACTGAGCCTCCACCCCGAGCGTCCACAGGTGAGTAAAGGGCGAGACGGCCGTAAAGCGATCAAAATACGACTGGCCGTGCCCAACGGCCCACCAGTTATAAACCCAGGTCAAATTCGTGACCACAATCGTCCGCAGGTGAACCAAGGCGGGGCGATCAAAGAGGGTGATATAGGCGCTGGTCGCCATCAACATCCCCACTAAAGGCGGGTAGAGCCGACTGAAGCGGCGCCGGTAAAATTGCCTTAAGCGCACCCCTTGGCCTTGCTGCCAACGGTTCGTTAGCTGATTGGTCACAAAATAACCCGAAATCAATAAGAACAAGGGCACCCCCAAAAAGCCCCCGGGCATTCGATTCGGCAACAGGTGATAAATAATGACGGCAATTACCGCCAGACTACGCAGCCCATCGACCCCGGTCACAAAACGCGGTGGGGTTTGGGCGTGGGCGAGTGGCCCTTGCGATTTCATTGAAATCCTCCTCTGTCATTTGTTTTACACGGTCTTAAATTTTCCCTTTCAATTATAAGCGTCTTACCCAAGCTTGACCACTCTCGGGCCAAAAAAGCCGAGTGAAAAAGCGCTTCGGTCCTCCCGAAACGCTATTGCTTACCCCACGTGATTTTCCTTTAAGATGGCCGCTACCAGGTCGGCCATTGCCGCCGGCTTTTCCCACTCTTCAAAATGATCCATTGCTTCAGGTTGGACGTAGTAGTGCTCATTAATGTATTCTTCGTATTTAATCACGTTTTGGGAATGGGGAATATTGAGCTTTAAAATCCGGACTTGCTGGATAAAGCCCCGTTCCGCCGCCAGTTCTGAGCGACCATTATGCACCATGTTACCAATTTCATAATATGTCGACCCATCCTTGCGGGTAATTTCTTCAATGATGTCTAACGTTCCCGGTCGTTTTTGTGCTTCACTCATGGCTGATTCCTTTCGTAATTTAAGCCGGGCTGGGCCGAAGAGTTTAACCAGTCTTCATCCCAGTCGGCTTTTCGATGTTTATTTAATTGTAAAACCAAACTGTCTCGCCGCCAAGTCGCCCTTCCGCTCAAGCAAAAAAGCAGGACTCCCGTAAGAGTCACTGCTTGTAATCTCAGCTTTGCTTTTGCCGGGCCCGTTCCAAGCGGTGTTGCTTTTGGCGGGCGCGCTTGGCCTTGCGTTGCTTGTGACGTATTTCTTGCTTGGCCTTTTGGCGTTCATCTTCCTTGATTTTGGACTTGATCTTCTTCTTGTAGCCAGGCTTAACCTTCTTCTTGGTCTTCTTCACGTACCCCTTCAAGGTTGGATCCAAAGCGGCCTTGCGCCGCTTGTAGCTTTGCCGCCGGTTGCGGTCGTAAGTCGTTACGACACGGCCGTTTTGCAAGGTCTTGGGGGTAAACTTGATCCCCCGCTCTTCCAGTTTGGCCACCAGTTCGTCTTCGGCCGGCGCATACAGGGTGATCGCCGTCCCGGTTAAATTCCCCCGGCCGGTCCGCCCGACCCGGTGGACAAAGTATTCCAAGTCACTCGGAATATCATCGTTAATGACCAAGGACACCCCGTCTAAGTCGATCCCGCGGGCCGCCAAGTCCGTTGCCACAATAAACTGGAAGTCCATGTTGCGAACTTGGCGCATCGTCTTCTTGCGTTCCCGGGGTTCCAAGCCCCCGTGGATCAAGGCCACTTTTAAGCCCCGCTCCATCAAGTAGGCGTGCAAGGCTTCCGCCCGCTCCCGGGTATTGGCAAAGACTAAGGCTAAGAAGGGATCCCCCATTGTCAATAAGCGGTAAACCAGATCGTTTTTATCGCGGCCCTTCGTTGACAGCAGCCAGTTTTCCACGTTCGGGTTGATGACCGTTTCAGTCGGGATTTCTTCGACCACCGGGTTTTCCAGGTACTTCTTTAAAAACGGCCGCAACCCTTGGGGAATCGTAGCAGAAAAGACCATCATCTGCAGGTCACTCGGGAAGTGAGCCGCGATTTGGTCGACTGGTTCCAAAAAGCCCATGTCCAAGGTCATGTCGGCTTCGTCAATCACAAACTGGGTCGCCAAGTGAATGTCTAAGGCTTGGGAATTGATCAGATCCAAAATCCGGCCTGGCGTCCCAATCACCAACTGCGGTTGCTTGCGTTCCAATTGTTCAATCTGGTGGGCCTTATCGGTCCCGCCCACGTAATTGTGAATCGTCAGCGGAGTCGGCGCAAAGCGGTTTAACTGCCTGGCCGCTGCGTAAATCTGGTAGGCCAACTCCCGGCTCGGGGTGGTGATCACGGCTTGGACCCGTTGGTTGGCCGGGTCCAGTTGGGTAAAGATCGGTAACAAGAAGGCGTGCGTCTTCCCGCTCCCGGTCTGGGATTGACCCACAACACTCTTCTTTTGCAAGACCAGCGGAATCACCCGTTCTTGAACCGGGGTGGGCTGGTGGAACTTCAAATCGTCAATCGCCGCCATCAACCACGGCGCTAAGTTTAATTCAGCAAATTGTTTTGGCATTTTGTCATCCTTTCTGCTTGCCAGGCCGGTACTCCTTCACCAATTGGGTCAATTCAGCAATGACCTGCTTAATTTCGGCGTGGTCAGCCGCTTGGGCGCCACTGGCCAAGGGGTGTCCGCCCCCGTGGTGGGCCTTGGCTAATTCATTGATCACGGGACCCTTGGACCGGAGCCGAATCCGGTAATGGCCATCCCCTTGCACAACAAAGATCGCCCAAGCCAGTACATCACTGATCCGCCCCGGCAACGAAACGATCGCCGAGGTGCCGGCTTCGGTGATCCCAAATTGGTCCAAGACGTCCTGTTCAAGGATCAAGTACCCGGCCCCGGCCTGAATTTGTAAGTTCTGGTAGACGTAAGCCGACAAACGGGCCGCCGGCAGCGACATTTCGTTTTCTCGTTGGCCAATCTTGGCCGCCTCCGCGCCAGCGGCCATCAGCGCCCCGGCCACCAGCATCGTCCGGGCCGACGTTGCCGGGTACAAGAACCGACCGGTATCGCCAATGATTCCCGCGTACAGGGCGTTCGCCGCCGCCTTCGGTAAGGTCAGCTTTGCGGTAAAGTGCTGATAAAAGTCGTAAATCATTTCCGAAGTGCTAGAGGCCTGATCTTGCACCCACATCAAATCCCCGTAGGGTTCATCATTAGGGTGGTGGTCAATCTTGATCAGTTGACTCCCGTTATCAAAGCGCCGGTCATCAATCCGAGGCGCATTGGCCGTGTCGGTGACGATCACCAAGGCGTTGGCGTACTCGTCACTTTCGATTTCATCCATCGTGCCAATCCAGCTCAAGCTGGGAATTTCCTTGCCGACCACATAGATTTCTTTGTATGGGAAGGACGCCTTTAAAATTTCGGCTAACCCGACTTGCGAACCAATCGCATCGGGATCCGGGCGTTGGTGGCGATGAATAATGATCCGCGAGTATTTTTCAATCTGTGCATAAATTGCTGCCAGTGTGTCCATAATTGGCTTCCTTTCTACCGTTAGCGTTAGTCACTGTTCCCAATTATAACAAACTTTCCGGCTTCCCGGCAGTCAGTTGCGCAAAAGAAAACAGCCTGGTCCCAAGTGGATCAAGCTGTCTGATGACCAACATTCTTATTTGTCTTCCGTGGCCTTTTCAGCCGGCGCTACTTCTTCCGGTTCCGCAGGCTGCTCAACGTCAGCCTTGGCCGTTGGTTCCACCTTGGCTTCCGCTTCAGCATCGGCAGCTGAGGCCGGAGCTTCAGTCGCTTGGGCTTCAACCCGTTGGATAGCGCCCAGATCAAAGACCAGGTAAACCCCTTCGCAATCCAGCGTTACCGTCCGCTTTTGTTGGTCAATTTCGGCCACGACCCCGTGGAGCCGTCCGATCGTCACCACGTGATCGCCCGGCTTTAATTGACTCATCATTGATTGGTGCTTCTTTTGTTGCTTTTGTTGGGGCCGAATCATGAAGAAATACATCAGGGCCACCATTAAAACAATTAATAAGATACTTGACATTCCAGAGCTTTGCAACAGACTTCTTCCTTTCTATTCTTTCTGCGTTCTTTTACAACAATACCAGAAATGGCGGGAAAAGCAAGCGCCATTCTGCTCATTAAGCCAGGGTCGCTTGCAGCGCTTGTAAATTGGTCAGGGCCAATACTTGTTTGGCCACGGCCACGTTGGCGTGCAACATCTGGTGCAGACTCGCCAATTGGAAGCCTGTCGTCCCCAATTGCCGAACATCGGTGGCAAAAGCGTGATGACGCAAGTTCAACACCTCACCGTTCACCAACACCTTGCCCGCCCAGCCGGCTTTTAGTGGCCACGGGGTAATAATTCGGTCAATTTGACAGGCGTGCGCCAGTTGGATGACCGCGAAATCATTCGCCACTACCGCGGTCTTGGTCCCCGCTGGCAAGAGCTGTTGGGTCAGGGTGACGATTCGCTGCCACTCGGCTTGCTCTGAAGCCGGCGGTAGATTGACCAGTAGGGCGCCGGCCCTCGCCGGGCGGGCCGCCAGGCTCGCTTGCCGCAATTCGGTCAGCCCGGCCCCTAAGACTGGGTACCAGACCCCCGGCGCCGCTTGGGCCCACGTCCGATTGGCTTCGACCGCCCGGCGCAAGTCATCGACCGGCGCATAATAGTCGGGAGTTTGGTACATTGCGACTGGCTCTTGGGCTTGGGCCGCCTGTTGCCAGGCGGCCGCTTGCTCCGGCGTTAAGGTTAACTTGGCTTGGTTGTGCGGATCAACGTAGTGAATCCCGACCCGGGCGGTATTCTTTTTCACCTTTAGCAAGGGACCAAAAACCCCGGCAAAGGTCATCAACTTCCCCGGCCAGTTCAATACCGTCGCCAGCCCGCCCTGGTCCTTAATGGCCGCTAGGCCCGGTTGCATCTGGTAATCAACCAGGTTGACGGCCAGGGTGCGAATCCCGGCGGCGGTTAGCTCACTTGGCTTCACCGGCACAAAGGGCGCCGTCAAATAAGGCACTAATTCACTCATGACTAATCCCCCTCATTTGGAAAAGCGATCCCGAGGTGCTCGTATGCTGCGGGAGTGACCAGCCGGCCGCGCGGGGTGCGGCTGATAAAACCAATCTGCAGCAAGTAGGGTTCGTAAACTTCTTCGATCGTCGCCGCTTCTTCCCCAATATTGGCCGCAATTGTTTTGACCCCGACTGGTCCCCCACCGTAGTAATTAATCATCGTTAGCAACATCTTACGGTCGGTAGCGTCCAACCCCCGCTGGTCAACGTCAAGCAAGGTTAACGCCTGGTCAACACTGGCTTCATCAATGGTCGCTTTCCCCGCCACTTGGGCGAAGTCCCGGACCCGCTTCAACAAGCGGTTGGCAATCCGGGGGGTCCCCCGCGAGCGCCAGGCCAAGGCTTTCGCCCCCGCGGGGTCGATGGCGGTTTGGAAAATGGCCGCACTGCGGTTGATAATCTGGCCTAATTCAGTGGGCGTGTAGTAGTTCAAGCGCTCAATGATCCCAAAGCGATCCCGCAGCGGCGCCGTTAACAACCCCACCCGGGTCGTCGCGCCGACCAAGGTAAAGGGTGGCAAAGGAAAGTGAACCGGGTGAGCGGTGGGACCTTCGCCGACCACAATATCGATGTAAAAGTCTTCCATGGCCGAATAGAGCATTTCTTCCACCACCTTAGGCAAGCGGTGAATTTCGTCGATAAATAAGACATCCCCCGGCTGCAATTCGTTTAACAAGGCCACCAAGTCCCCGGGCTTTTCAATCGCCGGCCCCGAGGTCGTCTTGATCCCGACGCCCATTTCATTGGCAATTATCATCGCCAAGGTCGTCTTCCCCAACCCTGGTGGGCCATACAAAAGAACGTGATCCAGGGCTTCTTCGCGACCCTTGGCGGCTTCAATGTAAACCTGCAATTCGGCCTTGAGCTTGGCTTGGCCAATGTAGGTCGCTAAACGTTGCGGGCGTAAGCTGACTTCCAGCTGCCCTTCTTCATCACTGGCGACGTCGGCACCCATCAGGCCGTGTGCTTCATCTGCCATGGCAGTTCCTCCTTTCGACTACTTATTCAACAAACGCAGCCCCGCCCGCAAGTATTCGGCCGTCGGCTGGTCTGGTTCCTTTAGCAGTTGTTTTTCCACCCGCTTGATATCCCGTTCGGCATAGCCTAATGAAGCCAAAGCGGCCAAAGCATCGGCCAGGGCGGGACTTTGCGCAGCGCTGGTCGGTCTAACCGTAAAGTCAAGGGTTAAGTCCGGCCACAGGGCATCGACCTTATCTTGCAGCTCAACAACGATCCGCGCGGCGGTCTTTTTCCCGATACCCGGAAACTTGGTCAGGTAATTGACGTCATTGTCGCCAATCGCTTGAATCAAGGCCTGGTGATCGGGGTTGGCCAGGATGGCCAGGGCACTCTTGGGGCCAATTCCCGAGACCCCCAAAAGTTTCTCGAAGAGCTGCTTTTCATTGGGATCGCTAAAGCCAAAGAGGGTCAGACTATCTTCTTTGACGGCTTGGTAAACATACACCCGGACCGCCGTTTGCTGGTCTACTTCATACGCGTAGGGATTGGCCACCGCAATCCGGTAACCGACGCCATTCACGTCTAAGACAATATAGGTCGGGGTGACCATTGCAACCTGCCCATTTAAGTATTCGTACATTCCGTATCCTTTCTGAGAAGCCCCCCGCTTCCCGCTTAAAACTCATGGTCATCAAATTCGCCCGCAAATGGTTCGTGACTTTCCTGAATTCGTTTGAACAGTTTTTCCAGGTCCCGGTCGGTTAAATGAATCAAGACCGGCCGACCGTGGGGACAATTAAAGGGATTTTCACAATCCGGCAAGGCCGCTAAGAGGGCCACGGCTTCGCGGTCCGCTAGGTGGTGGTTGGCCTTGATCGCCCGTTTACAACTCATCATAATGGCCGTTTTGGCCCGAAAATCCGCGATGCTTAAGCGCCCATCGGCCAAGACCCAATCGACCATTTCCCGAATCGTGTCCTCTTCTTGGCCTTCGATTAACCAGGTCGGGTGACTGGCCACCATGAAACTGTTTTGGCCAAAGGGGCTCAGGTGTAGCCCCGCTCCGGCCAGGGTCGCCAGGTGGCGGTTAATTTTCAGAGCCTCTGCCACTGAGTAGTTTAAAATCAAGGGGGTCAAAAAGCTCTGCTGATCCGCGCTAACCTCCCCGATTTCGCGCCGAAAGCGTTCATAGTTGATCCGCTCTTGGGCCGCGTGCTGATCGACGATGTAGAGGCCATCGGAAGCTTGCGCCAATAAAAAGGTCCCCTGTAACTGCCCAATGTAGCGCAAGGTTGGGAAACGCTGGGCGCTGCTAGTGTCGTCGATTGGTAAGGTGCCCTGTTCGGCCTTCGGGGCGGGCGCAGCTGAGGAAGTAGGCACGGGCGCCGGCGTTGGAAACGGCGGTTTATCCCCTTCACCTTGGTAACGGGCATCAAATTCTTGCACCAGTGGACTTTGCAGCTCACTAACCTGATGGATAATAATGGGTGCCACGGCTCGAGCGGTTGGCTTTGGGGTTTGGGCCGGGGCAGGCGGCAAAGCTTGGGCCTCTAGCGGCGCCGCGGGTTCTTGATAGGCTACCACTTGCTCTTGGACCACCGGTGGCACTTCCGCAGCCGCACTGCCGGCCAAGAGTTGGTCCGTTTTTTCTCCCACATCCGGAATTAAATTTTCCTGGGCCAGCCGAGCTTGAATCGTGGTGGTCAGCAATTGTCCTAGTTGCGCTTCCTTGCTCAACCGCACCTCCCGCTTGGCCGGGTGAACATTCACGTCGACCAATAACGGATCCAAATTAATATCGATGACCGCGAAGGGATAGCGACCAACCATTAATTTAGAACCGTAACCTTCAATGAGGGCCTTGGTCAAATTAAAGTTACGCACGTAACGGTGGTTGATCAGCAGGGTCTGATATTTGCGCCCCGCCCGGGTCAACTCTGGCAAGGACACGTAGCCATGAATGGTAAAATCATCATCCTGGCCTTCAATGGCCACCATTTTACGGGCCACTTTAACCCCATAGATAGCCGCAATTACCTGTTGGAGATTGCCGTTACCGGCCGAGCGAAACAGCTCCTTGCCATTATTGGTTAGGGAAATGGCGACCGTCGGATTGCCCAGGGCCAAGCGGTAGACCATGTCGACAATCTGGCTCAACTCAGTTTGGGGCGACTTTAGGTACTTTAAACGCGCCGGCGTATTATAAAAAAGTTGGCTGACGGTCACATCCGTCCCAGGCCGGGCGGACGCGACGCCTTGCGCCAGCACTTCGCCGCCCCGGACGTGATATTGGTAGCCATCTGCGCCCGCCACGGCCGTCACCATCGTCAGGTCCGCCACCGAGGCAATACTCGGCAGGGCTTCGCCCCGAAAGCCCATTGTCGTGACCCGAAACAATTCCCGTTTAGAAGTAATCTTGCTGGTCGCGTGGCGGCGAAAGGCCAGCGGGACTTGGTCCGCCGGAATCCCTGCGCCATCGTCAATCACCCGAATTTCGGCTAAGCCCGCTTCTTTAACTAAAACGTCGATACGGCGGCTGTGCGCGTCAATGGCATTTTCCACCAGTTCTTTGACGACCGACGCCGGCCGTTCAATTACTTCCCCGGCCGCGATTTGGTCCGCTAAAATGGCCGGTAATTCTTGAATTTGCGCCATTGCGTTCACCTACTTCAACTTTCTTTGCCATTGATAAACCTGATTCATGACTTCCATTGGTGTCAGTCCCATCAAATCCAATTCCTTGAGTTGGGCCAACACCTGGCCGGCTTTTTTGTCCGCTGGCTTGGCGGCCGGCGTGGGGGCCGGACCGAACAATTCTAATTGTCCGCTGGCTTCTTCCACCAACTGTGGGGCTGAGGATGGCGCAACCGGAGGTGTGGCTGGCGTTGGGGCCGCCGCCGTGGTCCCTTTTTCCAGCTGACCTAAAATTACATCCGCCCGGGCCAAGAGACTGGCCGGCAACCCCGCTAATTTCGCCACGTGCACCCCGTAGGACTTGTCAGCCGGTCCGGGTTCCACCCGGTGCAAAAAGACCAGCTCACCGTTTTCTTCACTCGCGCCGACGTGAACATTTTTCAGTTGCGCCAAGCGCTGATCCAGTTGCGTCAGCTCATGGTAGTGGGTGGAAAAAAGGGTCTTAGCGTGGACGTGATCATGGACGTATTCAATAATTGCCTGGGCTAAGGCCATCCCATCATAAGTGGCCGTGCCCCGCCCGATCTCGTCAAAGAGGATCAAGGAATTCGGGGTCGCATTTTGCAAGGCGTTATTGGCTTCCATCATTTCGACCATAAACGTACTTTCTCCCGAGACCAGGTCGTCGGCGGCCCCGATTCGGGTAAAGATTTGATCAAAAATCGGCAAGTCGGCCGCATCCGCGGGCACAAAACAGCCAATTTGGGCCATCACGGCAATCAGGGCTAATTGCCGCATGTAGGTACTCTTCCCCGACATGTTGGGCCCGGTGATCAAAAGGATCGCCGTTTGCGGATCCATCACCACGTCATTGGGAACGTAAGCTTGGTGGCCCAAGAATTTTTCCACGACCGGGTGGCGGCCGCCGGAAATCTTCAGTTCGTGGCGTTGATTTAAGGTTGGCCGCACAAAGTGGTAATCTTCACTGACCACGGCAAAGCTCTGCAAGACATCCAATTCTGCCAAGTTTGCAGCCAGGGCCTGCAGGCGGCTGATTTGGGCTTTGACTTGGTCGCGGACGGCTACAAACAAATCATATTCCAAGGACGTTGACTTTTCTTGGGCTTCCAGGATGATTGCTTCTTTTGCCTTGAGCTCCGGCGTGGCAAACCGTTCGGCATTGACCAGGGTTTGCTTGCGTTCATAACGATCAGCCGGCAGCTTGGCAATGTTGGCCTTAGTCACTTCGATGTAGTAACCAAAGACGTGGTTGTAGCCAATTTTTAAGTTATTGATCCCGGTTGCGGCCCGTTCCTTTTCTTGCAGTTCCGCAATCCATTGCTTACCGTTCTCCATCGCATCGCGGTAGGTATCCAATTGCTGATTGTAACCCGGCTTGATGATTCCCCCCTCGGTAATTGCCACCGGGGCATCCTCAACCACGGCCCGGTCAATCAAAGCCGCAATATCGCTCAGCGGATCCAATCCCGCCGTTAGTTGGTCAAAGACTGGCGCCGCCAAGGTTTCCAAAACGTATTTAATTTTCGGCACTTGTTGCAAGGACGTTTTTAATTGCACTAAGTCCCGGCCGTTGACACTGCCATAAGCTACCCGCCCGGCTAAACGTTCTAAGTCATAGACCTTGGTCAATTCGGCCTGCAGGTTGCTGCGTTCAAAGTAGTGGTCTAATAAAACAGCGACCTTATCCTGGCGTTCCTCAATCTTGGCCTGATCAATCAACGGCCGGTCCAACCAGCGTTTTAATAACCGGCTCCCCATCGCCGTTTTGGTGGCATCCAGCAGCCAGGCCAACGTCCCTTGCTTTTTGCCACTGCGCATGTTGATCATCAATTCGAGGTTGGCCTTCGAATTGTGGTCAATTTTCATGTAGGCATTTAATTCGTAAGCTTGGGCGACTTGCAGATGGGCGAGGGCCCGCTTTTGGGTCGTTAACAAGTAAGAAACCAGTAACGTGACCACCGCAATCTCCCCGTCGTCGGTCAGCGCCTGGGTCAAGTAACTGATTTCTGCTTGCCCCGTTTGCGGCGTTTGGTGGGACAAGAGGAGGTTTTGCTTGGTCAGGACCGTGGTGAGGCTCGCCGGTAATTCCTGGTCATAAACGACTTCCTTGGTCTGCAGGTTGATCAATTCATTAATTACCGCCGCTTCGGTAGCGAGGCTGGTTACCTTTAATTCCCCCGTCGTCAAGTCAGCGTAGGCCAGCTTAAAGCCCGGCGCTTGCGGCAAAACGGCCGTTAGATAATTGTTGCTCTGGGCGGCATCCCCCTTGAGATCCATCTTGGTCCCCGGGGTAACCAACCGGGTAACGGCCCGCTTGACCATTCCCTTGGCCTGTTTAGGATCTTCCATTTGTTCACAAATGGCGACCTTATAACCCTTATCAATTAAAATATCGATGTAATTATCAACCGCGCGGTGCGGTACCCCACACATTGGAATCGGGTTAGCTGCACTGTGGTTACGGGTCGTGAGGGTCAACTCCAGGATTTGGGCCCCCTTAATCGCATCCTCATTAAATAGTTCGTAAAAATCCCCCAACCGGTAAAATAAAAAGGCATCTGGATACTGATCCTTCACCGCTTGGTACTGCTTCATCATTGGCGTTTGTTTTGCTTTTGCCACCTTATCCTCCTTATTTTTCCCGTGATTGAAAATCAGCGCCAACGAGGGCTTACATTGGCTGCTCATCCTTCGCTTGGCGCTGATTCATTTCTCTGGGCCCGCGGGCCCGTTTGACTACAAAGCCCCCGGTTACTTGGCGTAATCAACGGCCCGAACCTCACGGATCACCGTCACCTTAATGTGACCTGGGTATTCCAGTTGGTCCTCAATTTCTTGTTTCACATCGTGGGCCAGGACCGTTGCTTGCCGGTCATTGACCTTAGTTGGTTTGACAATCACCCGCAACTCCCGGCCGGCTTGGATCGCGTAGCTGTGATCCACGCCCCCATGGGCATTGGCAATTTCTTCTAATTGCTTCAGCCGTTGGATGTATTGTTCCAAGGATTCACTCCGTGCGCCGGGCCGGGCCCCAGAAATCGCATCCGCGGCCTGGACGAGCACGGCAATTACCGACGTGGCCGGCACGTCGCCGTGGTGAGAGGCAATCGTGTTGATCACGACCTGACTTTCCTTGAACTTCCGGGTCAATTCCACCCCCAGTTCAACGTGGGAGCCATCGACTTCGTGGTCGATCGCCTTACCAATATCGTGCAATAATCCAGCCCGCTTGGCCATCGTGATGTCTTCGCCCAATTCGGCGGCCATGATCCCGGCCAGCTTAGCGACTTCAATCGAGTGGTGCAGGACGTTTTGCCCGTAGCTGGTTCGGTATTGCATCCGCCCGATCGTCTTGATCAGATCCGGGTGAATGGAATGCAGCCCGAGGTCAAAAACGGTTTGTTCTCCGACTTCGCGCAGGTGGTTGTCCATATCCTTTTGGGCCTTTTCGACGGCCTCTTCAATCCGGGCCGGATGAATCCGCCCGTCTTGAATTAAGTGTTCCAAAGCCATTTTGGCGATTTCCCGCCGGACCGGATCAAAACCACTCAACACGACCGCTTCCGGCGTATCGTCAATGATCAGATCAATCCCGGTTAAGGTTTCTAAGGTCCGAATATTGCGGCCTTCCCGCCCAATAATCCGCCCCTTCATTTCGTCGTTTGGCAAATTAACAACCGAAACCGTGGCTTCTGATACCATATCTGCAGCCGAACGCTGAATCGCATCGACAATCAGGGTCTTGGCTTTGCGATCGGCCACTAATTGGGCCTCTTGTTCGCTGTCCCGGATCATCGTTTCGCGTTCGACTTGCAGCTCGTCTTTTAATTGGTTCAAAATCTGTTCCCGTGCTTGGTCACGGGTCAACTCGGCAATTTCTGCCAACTTGGTTTGTTGAGCTTGAACCAGTTCTGCTACTTGTTGTTGATCTTTTTGAATTTGCTCGTTTCGCTGGTCTAATTTCCGTTCGCGCGAACTGATAGCATTTTCTCGATGTTCAAGCAGACTGTCCTTCCGGTCTAAGGTCGTTTCCCGTTGCAGCAAGCGTTCTTCTTGTTTTTGCACTTCACTGCGGCGGCTCTTTAACTCTTGTTCGACCCCTTCACGATAGCGGTGACTTTCTTCCTTGGCTTCCAAGATAGCCTCTTTTTTGGCGGTCGCCGCTTCCTTTTTAGCGGAAGCAATAATCTCCTCGGCGCTATTGTGCGCTTGTGTAATCTGACGTTCAATAATTGACTTTCGAATTACATAACCGACAATAATCCCGACAACAATAGCGATGACGGCGGTAAATAAGTTATTCATACCCATTTTCCCTCCAAATCAACTATTATTCGTTGTTGGTCTTTTAAAAAGTTCGAAAATACGCGAAAATTTCACGTACAGATTTAATTTTAAACGGGACGAAAAGGGGTGTCAACATTAAGCCTTCGCTCCGGCTGAAAAATAAAAAGTAAGGCCACCGGAAAGCGCCCGGACCGGCCTTACTTATTCCAACTCAAGGTTTAGTTGCGTTTCTTTAATGTTTTTCCTTGGGGTTACTGGCCGTTTCTGGCGTGGTTGCTTCATCTTCGGCTGGTGCTTGGTCCATCCCATAGGCAATCCGCACTTGCTTCATCAAAGTCTGCATTTCCGTTGGGTGATCCGTCAGCCACTTCTTTGCGTTTTCACGCCCTTGACCAATCCGCTCTTCGCCGTAAGAATACCAAGCCCCACTCTTTTTGATCAGATCCTTTTCGGCCGCCATGTCAAGCAGTTCACCCATCTTGGAGATCCCTTCCCCGTACATGATGTCAACTTCCGCCTTCTTAAACGGTGGCGCAACCTTATTCTTGACCACTTTAATCTTGGCCCGGTTCCCAATAATATCGGAACCATCCTTGATTGGTTCACCGCGCCGGATTTCCAACCGAATCGTGGAGTAGAACTTCAAAGCCCGGCCCCCCGGCGTAGTTTCAGGGTTCCCAAACATGACGCCGACCTTTTCCCGAATCTGGTTGATAAAGATCGCAATCGTCTTGGTCTTATTGATGGTCCCGGACAACTTCCGCAGGGCTTGGGACATCAAGCGGGCTTGCAGCCCAACGTGCGCGTCCCCCATTTCCCCTTCAATTTCAGCCCGGGGTACCAAGGCCGCCACTGAATCGACCACGACAATATCAATCGCGCCACTGGAAATCAAGGCATCGGCAATTTGCAGCCCTTGTTCCCCTGTGTCAGGCTGGGACAAGAGCAAATTATCAATATCAACCCCTAAGGCCTTGGCGTATTCGGGATCCATGGCGTTTTCCGCGTCGATGTACGCCGCCGTGCCCCCCTGTTGTTGCACTTCAGCAACCGCGTGCAAAGCGACGGTCGTCTTCCCCGAACTTTCGGGCCCGTACATTTCAATAATCCGGCCCCGCGGGTAGCCCCCGACCCCGAGGGCCTCGTCAATTGCCAAAGAACCACTGGAAACCGTTGCTACCTTAGTATCAACGGCATCGCCCATCCGCATGATGGCGCCTTTCCCGAAGTTCTTTTCAATTTTCTTCAGGGCATTGTCCAGCGCTGCTTTTCGTTCGTCAGCCACAAGCTTCACTCCTTTTTATCAAATCCATGTTTCCATCATATCAGTTTTTGGGCTAAAAACCAAGCATTTTACGAACCTGCGTTCTAATTTTTGCCCTGTAATTGGTGGTAGAGCGCTAAAAGGACCAAGGCCACGCTTTGTTGGCGAATCGCTTGGCGACCCAAGCGGCCATTTAAGCGCAACTGCCAAGCCCGCGGGGCCGCGCCTTGCTGGGCAATCGCCACAAAGACCGTCCCGGCAGGATGTCCTTCTAAGGGTTCCGGGCCGGCCACCCCCGTAAAGGCGACTCCATAATCGACGGCCAACGCCCGCCGGGCCCCCTCGGCCATTTCCGCTGCCGTTTGCGCGCTGACCACGCCTGCCTGTTCAATCGTGGCCTGCCGCACCCCAATCAGCTGGTGCTTGGCGCGGGCGGCATAAGTCACAAAGCCCCCATCAAAGACGGCACTGGCCCCGCTGACGCTGCACAGGGTACTCTGAAACAGCCCCCCGGTCAGACTTTCGGCCGCCGTAATTTTGGCGCCGCGCTGGCGTAACAAGGCGACTACTTGCCCAGCTAAGGTCACCGCCGGGCCGCTGCCAAAGTAATACGCGCCTTCCTTAGCCACAATGGCCTGTTGCGCTTGATCCAAGAGCTGCTCGGCAACCGCCGGCGTTTTTCCAGTCACCCGCAAACGAACTTGGATTTCAGCTGGTTGGACGTAAGACGTTGCCACGACCGGCAAATCCCCTAACGCAGCGGCAATTTCGTCCATCAATAAGGACTCCGGCTGGCCCACAAAGTGCAGCACCCGGGTCTGGACTGGAGTCGTCGTCCCGTAGTGAGCCCGTAATTTAGGCAGGAGACTGGCTTGCACCATTGCCTTAAATTCCCGCGGGGGCCCGGGCAAGACGGCCACTGCCGCTTGCTCGCTCACCAACCAGGATCCCAAGGCCAGCCCCACCGGGTTGGCTAGCGGTTCGCCACCGGCCAAGTAGTAAGCTTGGCGAATATTTTCCGGCGTCATTGCCACTTGACGGTGGGCAAAGTCCGCTTGAATCGCCGCCCAGTGTTTCGTTGCCAAGGTTAAATCAACGCCCAGCGCGCGGGCCACGCTCGGCAGGGTTTGATCATCCGCCGTGGGCCCTAAGCCCCCACACACCAAAACCAGGTCCGCCCGCTGGCAGGCCAATTTGACGGCTGCTTCAATTTGAGCTGGTTCATCGGTCACCGTCGTTTGCCACTTGGCCACCAAATCCAATTGGCGCAGCTGGTCCGCTAAATAGGCAACGTTGGTATTAACGATCTGCCCGAGGATCAGTTCGTTACCCACGGAAATAATTTCTACTTCCATTTTTCCCCTCCTACTCTTTATATACGCGTTTTAGGTCCATTTTACACTTTTTTTCTGGTAAAAATTTAAAAAAAAAGAAGCTGGCCGAAGCCAACTTCTGCAGTCCTTATTTAAACCCGTCGCTAAAAATATCCTTGCTCTTGATAAAGTAATCAGCCCCAGAGTAAACCGTGAAGAACAAGCACAGATAAAGCATGATTTCGCCAAAGGGAATGTGCCAAATGGCAAACAGGGCGTTGTTTAACAATAAGAAGATGATCGCAATGAACTGGGTCGTCGTCTTGATCTTCCCCGGCATCTTGGCCGCCATGACTTCGCCATTTTGTTCGACAATCAGCAACCGCAGCCCCGTCACGGACAGTTCCCGCCAGATGATGATTGACGTCACCCACGCTGGCACACTGCCGCTGGCCGTTAAGACAATAAAGGCCGTCATGACCAATAATTTGTCGGCCAACGGATCGGCAAACTTCCCGAAGTTGGTCACCAAGTGATCCCGCCGGGCAATCCGCCCGTCTAAATTATCGGTAATCGTTGCCGCAATAAACAGGATTGTCGCCCAGAACTGGGCAACCGGAACCGTCGCCCCTAAAAAGCTGATCTCACCCCACCCCAAGGGAATGACCATCAGTAACAAGAAAAATGGAATGATGATTAACCGCACCACGGTTAATTTATTTGGTAAATTCAAACTAAATCCCCCTCAAAGAATGTTTAATGACTGGCCGCCGTAGTTTGATTATTCGTAGTGGCCGCCGGCGTAGTGGTTGAAGTCGTCGTCTGGGTAGTGGTCGTTGGGGTACTGGTCGAAGTTGTGGTCGTCCGTTGGGTCGTTTGCCCAGTACTCGTCGTCCCCGTAGTCGTCGTGGTCCGGTTGGTTTGGTTGGTCGTAGCCGTTGAACTCGACGTAGTTGCACTAGTTTGCGTTGTGCTGTTGCCCAGGCTCAGCGTAATAACCCGCGTTGATGGGTATTGGTTGTCATTGGTAAAGTTTAACGTCTGGTTGCCCAGCTTGATCGTTACCCCGTTGCCGGAGCCCAAAGTGATCACAATTCGCTTGGCCGTCTTACTTAAGGTCACCGTCCCGGTTTCCTTCGCTGACAAGGTCTTCGCCAACTGACTGACGTTATCAACATTAACGGCGGCATACACGGCCGTGTTCGCCGCTTTAATCGTCAGTTTAGTGTCCTTGCTTAAGGTTTGACTTGTCGTGTAGACCACACTAGTCGTGGTCCGCGAGGTTTCTTTGAACTTCAACTTTTGACTCTTGGCCTTAGGCTTGCTGGAAGCAGCCTTCTTTGGCGCATGACTGGATTCACCAGAAACCGAAACCGAACTGGAATCAATTTTGGTTGCCGAATCAGCCCGGTTCTTAATAATCGTGGTCGCCCAAATCGCCCCTAAAATAATGACGACAATCGCCCCGACAATCACGGTTGGGATGTACTTGCGGGCCTGATCAAAGCCATCAGTTGTCACCCGGTGACTGCCGCGCCGCGTCTCGACCGCTTGGGAAAGGTGTTCGGAGTATTCCGTCGTCTTGGTCTTGGGTAAATAATCATCGTAGTCCTTTAATAATTCATTGCCGTCCAAGCCAACGGTATCGGCATACTGCTTCACAAATGCCCGAACGTAGAAATCACCGGGTAGTTCCGCAAAATTTTCATCTTCAATCGCAATTAAATACCGCTTCTGAATCTTCGTCGCCTGTTGCAAATCATCTAAGGTATACCCCTTGGCAACCCGGGCCTCTTTAAGCCGTTGACCAATTTGCAACTGCTGTTCATTTTCGCTCATAACTTTGTTCCTCAATTCTTTTCACTAATAACCTAGGCTAGTATAGCACATCTAGCGCCCCGCAAATTTTAAAGATCCGTTAATTGCGACGTTAATTTTCCGCATCAATTTCGTAAACCGACAGACGGTCATGATCCATAAAGTCAGCCGCGGCTTGCTGGATATCCGCCCACGTTAAAGCCCGCAAGACCCGAATTTCATCGTAAATCGTCAGCGACCCGGTTTCTCTAGTCGCAAACCGGTTGACGATCGCTTCTGGTGAATCCAAGGCCCCAATCAAGCGACCAAGCGTGGCGTTTTTGAGCATGGCAAATTGAGTTTGTACCCTTGCCAGTTCAGCTGGCGCATTTTCAACCAAATTAGCAATTGCACCGCGAAAAGCCGCTTGCTGCGTCGTTTCGGTCGCAAACAGGGCAAAATCGAAGCCACGATTGCTTTCGTAACTAAACGAAAAGGAATCATCAATGATCCCTTGATCATACAAGGCCTGGTAGTGTTCCCCCGTATCATCAAACAATAATTCCAGCATCATGCTGATTGCCACTTGACTCTTTAAGCGGGCCAAGGGCGTGCCCGCTGGCAAATGGCCGCGCAAGCCCACCATCACTTTCGGCCGCAAAACTGGCATCGTTAAATGCCGGTAGGGCAACAGGTCATGCCCGCTGGGGTCGGCCGGAGTAAAGGTCAGTGGTTCTTGCAGGGGGGCGGCAAATTGCTTTGCCGCTTGATTTTGTTCAATCCAAGCCAAAGTTTCCGCCGGATCAAGGTTCCCTGCCACTTGTAAGGTCAGGTACTCCGGCCGGTAGTAAGCCGCATGAGTCTGGTACAGCAATTCCGGGGTAATCGTCTTAATTGACTCTTCGGTCCCGGCAATATCATCCGCCAGCGGATCATGGGGATAGAGGTTGCCCATCATCCCCATGTACAGGCGACTGTCGGGGTTATCATTGTACATTTTTATTTCCTGGGAAATAATGCCAATTTCCTTAGCGACCGTTTGCGCCGTAAAGTACGGGGTCTGGACAAAATCCAACAGTACTTCCAGGTTCTCCCGGAAATTGCTGGTGGTCGAGTACAGGTAACTGGTCTGGGTAAAGGACGTAAAGGCATTGGAATCCGCCCCTAATTCCCCAAACAAGTCAAAGGCATCATGATCGGCCTTTTCAAACAATTTATGTTCTAAAAAATGCGCCAACCCCGCCGGTAAGCTTTGTCCCCCTACGACCGCCGGCAAAGTGCGATCAAGGGCGCCAAAATCCGTGGTCAGCATCGCGTAAGTCTTGTGGTACCCCACCATCGGAATCAAGCGGACCTTGAGTCCGTTGGCCAAGGTCGTTTCATATAAGGATTGATTAAATTCTGCGTAAGTTCGTTTTTCCATTATTCATCCCCGCTTAACAAATAGACCGCCGCTGGCTCCAACTGCGCCGCCAAATGCGCGACTTGGGCGGGCGTGACGGCGGCTAAAGCGGCCGGGTAATCCAATTTAGTTGGTTGTTGCAAGAGGGTCTTCGCCAGGGCCCGGCCCAATAGGTAGTTTTCATCATCTTGACTGGCCAAGTACTGGTTGAGCAAGCCCGCCTTAACTTTGGCCAACGTCGCCACGTCAAAATCGCCCGCGGCCAAAGCTTGCACCTGGGCTTCAATTAATTGTTGCGCGGCGGGGGCCTGCTGGGCCGCAATCCCGGCTTGAATCACCAGGTGACCAGCAAACGGCCGTAAGCTGCTGCTGATTGAATAGGCCAAGCTGGCTTTTTCGCGGACGTTGACAAACAACTTGGAATACGGGCTGCCACCCAACAACCCATTCATCACTAGCGCGGTCGGATAGTCCGCCGTCCCAAAGTACACTGGTTGGCGGTAAGCCAAGTTTAAATGGGCCTGCTGCAAAGGTTGGTGTTCCGTCAGTTTCTTTAACGGTTCAGCCGGTTGATTATGGAATAAGTTGGCCGGCAAACACGCCGGGCGCGCTTGAAACGGTAATTTTTGCAAACTAGCGGCCACCTGGTCTGGATCAACGGCCCCAATCACGAAAATATCTACCTGATCATCAGCCAACATCGTCTGGTAGGCCGCGTAAGTCGCTTCGTTCGTCAAAGCGGCGACTTGCGCCTTGGTCCCGGTGCTCGGAACTTCCATTACCGAACCGGTTTGATAATACAAGCGCTCTAATTGGCGCAAGGCATAAAAGTGCTTGTCGTCATCCCAGGATTGCAAAGTCGCCACTAAATTAGTCTTTTGCAACTGCCAAGTTGGCACATCAAACCGCATCCCATCAGCCAAGGGGTGAAAGAGTAATTCCCCCATCGTTTGTACCACCGCATCCAAGAGGTTGGGCGCAAATTGTTCATTAATAAAAGTCGCTTTAAAACGGACCGTGTGGGCATGACCAAGCCGGGTCACATACGCCCCAACACTGGCGCCGTAAAGCTTGGCCAAGTGCCGCGCTAAGGCGGTTTGGGTCGAGTAAAGTTGACTGCTGGTTGTCAAAACGTTGGCCAGCAGATTCCGGGCAGCCGCATTGTTACGCGTTTGCAACCGGGAAAAATTGAGCAGCAGCTTCGTCTGCTTGAACTGTTCAGTCGCCAGCACGTGAACATTCACGCCTGGCACCAGTTCAAAATCCACCATTGAAAATTCCTCCTCAAAACTGGTTTGCCGAAGTTCAGCAAGCCAACCTATGTACGGGTCACTAAACGACCTCATCAATCATACCAAACCCACCGGGGAGAAAACCATGGAAAAGCCAAGAATTTCCCCGAAAAAACAACTGGCCGGTCACGAAAAGTCGCGCCGACCATTTAATTATAACCAAGGTTTAATCTGCAGAGAAAAAGTAATTTAGGCTTGGCGCCATTCCGGCGGCAGGTGCTTACTAGCTTCGCGTACAGCAAGAGCAGACATTGCGGCCTGGTGCGTTTGCAAAAAGGCCATTACCCACGCCGGCTTAGTCTTGGCATAGTCACGCAAAGCCCAGCCAATCGCTTTTTGCACAAAGAATTCCGGCACCGCCAAATTATTTTCGATAATTTGGGCCAATAACGCTTCATCCGTGGCCTGCTTGCGTAATAATTGGTGCTCAATTGCTGCCCGGCGCAGCCAAAAATTATCGGCCCGCGACCAGGCCAACACGGCGCGCCGCAACTCCGGAAAACGGGCCACCAAGGCCCCCACCGGTTTGATCAAAATATCGACCGTATCCCACCAGGACTTGGTACAGATCAAATGGGCCAACCGCGGCCAGTCCGCCGGCGTCAACAGGGGTGTGACGAGCACCAAGTAATCACAGGCCAAGTATTGCAGTTCGCGTTGGGGGGCTGCCCAACACTGGTCAATAAAGGACCAATCTACCTGCTCGGCGTGTTTGGCCGCCCGCAACCACGGCCGGGCTAGTTCCCGGCGCCGCGCCGCACTCAACCCAAAGAAGGCAAACTGATCGCGCATGTAATGGGCCATCCCTTGGGCCCGCTTCGCATCCGCGGCCGCCGCAAAGGCCGCGCTGACTTGGGCATAATCCATCTTCTTCCTCCCTTTCTTCGGCAAACTTACTTTAATTATAGCAAAACGGCCGCCCCAACGAGGCGAACCGCTCAACTCTTCCAGCTTCTGTTGGTTTTTCGAATATTACCCAGATCACGTGGGAAATAACCGCAAGCCGGATGGATAAGTACGAACGAAGAACGACGCGTACCGCGCCAACCTTCGTCCTAGCTTATCCATCCGGCTTGCCGAGAAGGTTATTTCCCACTTTCATCCCTATGATTCCATTTTTGCTCCGATCATTAAACCGCCCTGTTCGGCATAAAAACTGCACAGGGCATTACAAGTCCCAATTTCTACTTGGCAGGCTGGGTACTGAGCTTGGACGGCAGCTTGCAGCGCCGTCGCACCAGCTAAATTATCAGCGTGGTCAATGACCAGGTGCTGGCCGTCAAAATGATGTTTGGCCAGTAGCTGTAACAGCGCCTTGCGGGCTCCCTTTTCGCCCCGCGCCTTAGCCAGGGGTTGCACTTCCCCCGCTTCATCCGCCCAGCCAATCACGTTGATTTTCAAAGCTTGGGCCAACTTGGCCGCCGCCTTATTGACCCGCCCATTGTTCGCCAAGTTGTTCAGCGCTTTAAGGGCAAAAAAGACCTTGGTGTGCTCAATTGCTGCCGTAATTTGCGTCACAATCTCAGCGAAGCTCGCACCGGCTTGAATCAGCGCGCTAGCCTCTTGGGCCACCATCCGTTGGGCCGGCCCCGCCACCTTCGTATCGAAAACGGCAATCTTTTGTTCCGGGCGGACTTCCTGGGCCATCATCTGAGCGAGGCGGGCCGCATTATACGAGCCCGACGTCGCTGCCGAGATGGTAAAGACGAACACTTCATCCGCTTGCCCGTAGGCTGCCAAGTACTGTTCCGCACTCGGGCACGCCGTCTTAATCGCCTTGCCCGCGGAAAAAGCCGCAAACGCCGCCCGATCAAAGGCCGGGATGTCGGCAAAGCTTTGCCCCCCGCTGGTTAAGGACAGGGCCACACTCTGGTGGAGCACGCCATTAATTTGGTCGGCAAACAGGTTCGCCGCCGAATCCGTAATAATTTTCCGCATTGCTACATTTCCTTTCTAACGTCTCATTTTGTATGCTCAGCTTATCGCATTCCAAAAACATTGTCAACGGTTTTTGAAAAACCGATAAGCGGTTCGACCTTGTAGCAGCGGTTCTTTTAATTTATACTAAGCTTAGTGAGGTTTTAAAAAGCATGAACAGAGAAGCAAAAATTCAACACGCGGTACGGCACTTTCGCCTGCCTCGTTACCAAGAATTACCAACCGTCGAACTCTACTTGGATCAAACAACCGAATTGCTTAACGAGCACCTGGCGATTTTGGGCGACGTGAAAATCACCAGCTCGATGATCAGCAACTACGTTAAACACCAGTTGATCCGCCGCCCGGTCAAAAAACGCTATGGCGCCGACCAGCTCGCTGAGCTCTTCTTTATTGCCGTCGCCAAAAATGTGATGCCGCTTAGTGATTTGAAGGTGGCATTAAAAATGCAACGCGCCAGCTATGCTACGGCCACGGCGTATGATTACTTTGCCGAGGAATTGGAAAACGTTCTGGCCTACGTCTTCGGCCTTAAAGCAAGGCTGGCCACCGTGGGTGCAGAACAAGGCGAATATAAGCGGATGTTGCGTAATATCATTAAAGCAGTTGCCTATAAAATCTACGTTGATGCCTACTTTAAGGTGAAAAATGCGGAAGAAAAATAATTCCCGCCGAATTAAAAGCGGCCTGCTCATCATTTTGCTGCTCTTAAGCCTTAGCGGGGTAATGGGCGGGCTTTGGCTCAAGCACCATACCTACCAACCAACGGCCGCCACCCGCCAAGCCCTGCAAAGCGCAACGGTCAAACGTGATCAAATTATCTTTCCGGCCCACGGGCAACGTCAGTTAACCGTAATTTTTTATCCCGGCGCGCTGGTCGAACCAGCGAGTTACGCCCCGTGGGCGCACCAGGTCGCCCAAGCTGGTTACACCGTTAAAATTGCTCGCTTCCCGCTGAATCTAGCGATCTTAGCACCAAAGCAAGCCCGCGCCCTAGTTCCGGCCCACCAGGCCTACGTCATTGGTGGTCACTCCCTAGGTGGGGTGATGGCCGCTCGTTGGGCCCACCAACATCATCCGGCGGCGCTAAAGGGCGTCTTTTTCTTCGCTTCCTACCCGGATCAAAAGGGCCGGCTTGATCACACCAGTCTGCCAGTCTTGAGCTTGACGGGGAGTCGGGACGGCGTCTTGAACTGGTCCCGGTTCCGCACGGCGCAGAAATATCTCCCGCGTGAGACGACCAAGCAAACCATTACTGGGGGCAACCACGCCGGGTTCGGCGCTTACGGACCACAAAAGGGCGATCGAGCGGCGACAATCAGCAATCATGCCCAACAAACCGCGATCGCCCAGGCACTGCTCAAATGGTTAGCCACGCTGCATTAAACCGTCAGCCACAGAAAGGATGGCCAAAATGAAAACAACAATTTTCCTCTTTCACCCGGCCTTTGCCCACTCGCGGGCGAATGCGGCCCTGGTGCACAATTCGCCGGTTGAAGTGCGCGATTTATATCAACTGTACCCTACTGAACTTATTGACGTCGCCGCTGAACAGGCGGCTTTGAGCGCAGCCGACCGGATTGTGTGGCAATTTCCCCTGTACTGGTACAGTGGCCCAGGGTTGATGAAAAAATGGCTCGACCAAGTGCTGACCGCCGGCTGGGCCTATGAGGGTGGGACGGCCTTACAAGGGAAAGAATTGCTGATCGCCACCACAATGGGGGGAAAGTTGACCGATTACCAAGCCACCGGCCCCCAAGGGCACACGGTCACCGAATTTTTATTGCCGCTGACCGTGACCGGGGAATACGTCGGCATGCAAGTCTTACCCCCATTTATTGTTGCCGATACCGTAAACATTACGGCGGATCAATTAGCCGCGGCAGCGCAACGTTACCACCAGCGCTTGCTTGTCCCAT
>NZ_HE997173.1:949731-1041365 GCF_000312405.1 Limosilactobacillus ingluviei str. Autruche 4
AATAGTGTTTGTCCATCTTTGGTAATGCCAAAGTCAAGTGAATAGCTGGCTGGTTGATCTTGATAATCCTGAAGACAATCTTCAATAACTTGCGGATCATAATGATAGTACCAATCACCAGTATATGGTCGAACACCTTCAATTTGCCCATAACGAACATAAACACGCCATTCAGCCACAAAATCAACAACTTCACTACAAATTACCGTTGGATTTTCATAACTCGATCCTAAGCCAATCAAATCCTTTGGTGTTCGAATTACTTTTCCCGTAATTCGCTTTCCTTCAACAGACTTAACAAATATCGGCCAAGTTTCTGGATGATGGTTAATGGTATTAATTTGTGAATACCAAATTTGACGGCCTAAGTATTGTCGTAATGACTTAGGGTAATTGAGCTCGCTACAATCAATTTTTAAGAATTTCAATCGTTGACAAACACTTCTAAGCCCTCCAACCACAAGATCAACTTGCGTCATGTGTGGCAACACTTCGGTTAATTGTTGAAATGGTACCACTTCAAATCCCATTTGGTGAAAGCCGCTCATCGCCGCATAACAATTAATACTAAGGGGGATATTATGAGAATTACTTTGGATATATACTTTCATTTATACCTCCATTGCGTCGCTCTTTAGCGCCAAATAATTAACACAAAACTAACTAAGAGAAGGAAGCGACTGCACCCAATTTCCTTTTTTTCAGTCGTCAAACTTACATACTTGCTCCAATTTTAACTGCTTAAAACATCCCTGTACAATTTCACCGGTACCAATCCATCATGACGTGGCGTAATATCAAAAATTCGTTGTCAAGATTGCTCCTTAGGATTTTGGTGTTTAGTGAAAGACAAATTATCAAAATTTTCTACTACTTGTTATCATTCTTCTTTGCTAGTTACCACCGGACAGTACACGCTGAAAGTTTTTGCTCGGATACCAAGCCAATTAGTTTAATCATCCACTGGTAAGCAGCCTTGAAATTTTCATTATCGCTTAAATTAATGACCTTCCTTGCATCACAGTGAAAAATCACGGTTTGACGCAATTGTAAATAAACCGTGTATGGTTGAATTGTCCACATAATTACGAAAGTAGCCTCCGAAAGATCCCCCTACAATAGCTTCTTAAATGTGCTACAATGTGACACATTAACAATTAAAGCAAGGTAGACAGCTAATGCACAACTTAATTTTTCTCAATGATCTCACCGCCCCCGAACTTGCGCCTTACGTTAAGTTCAACGAGGCACAACTCTTCCATGCCTTAGAACCACACCCCGGTCTTTTTATCGCCGAAAGTCCTAAGGTAATCGAACGGGCCTTGCGCGCCGGCTATCGTCCCGCTTCACTGCTGGTTGAAGAAAAGGTCCTGGCTCGTGATTTAGCCGAATTAGACCGCGAAATGGCGGCCAATCAAACGACTGGCTTGGGCCAAACCCCGATTTACGTTGCCAAGCGGGAAGTCCTGCAGCACTTGGCCGGCTACAACCTTTTGCGCGGGGCCTTAGCGGCGATGCACCGGATTAAACGGCCGGACCTCACCACCTTCTTAGCGGCCCTGCCTACCCCCCAGCCCCGGATCGCCGTCTTGGAAAGCGTGGTTAACCCCGCCAACATCGGCGCCATTTTCCGCTCGGCGGCCGCACTAGGCATTGATGGGATCATTGTCACCAGTGATTCGGCGGATCCCTTCTACCGGCGGGCCTCCCGGGTGGCAATGGGGACGGTCTTTCAAATCCCGTGGACTTACGTAGACGCCCAGACTTGGTACACCACCGGAATTGAATTGCTGCACCAGGCCGGTTTTCAAACGGCGGCCATGGCCCTACGTCACAATACCATTAAAATTGACGATCCACAGTTACACCAAGTCGAAAAATTAGCCATTATCCTCGGTTCAGAGGGGCCGGGCCTACAGGAAACCACGATCGATCACAGTGACTTTACAATTAAGATTCCGATGACGGCAGGGGTCGATTCCCTGAACGTCGCCGCGGCCTCAGCACTGGCCTTTTGGGAATTGGGCCAGCGACGCTAATCAGTTGCTCAGACTTACCGCCCTCAACGAGGCTAGTTGGGGCGGCTTTTTTTGTACCGGCCAAGGCCCTCCAGTAGCTCAAAGCGGTTAAACTTAGGGCCACTCCGTTACTGTCCCTGTGGTGGCTGGCGAGCACAGTTTTGGTCAAGCCAGTTAACAATATCTTGCTTGACTACCATGGCATTCGCTTCAAACAGAATCTCATGCCGCATGTTCTGATAGCGTTTGAAAGTGAGGTCGTGATAGCCAGCGTTTTGCAATACATGCGCGGTCTGCTTTACTTGGGCCATATTTCCTGCGCAAGGATCATCCGCCCCATTCAGAAATAAGATGGGCACCGGATGTGGACTAGTAAAATGACGTAACTTGCCTAGTTCGCGCATGCCCTCATATAGATCGTGATAACCCTGGCTAGTAAACGGGTGACCACACGCCGCATCATGAATATACGCTTGCACATTCAAACGATTATAACTTAACCAGTCAACATCAGTGAGGGGATGGCTAATCTTTCGGTTAAATCCGCCAATTGTTAGCTTGGTCAAAAGGGGGCTGATGTGCCGAGGACCTTTCCATTGAATCACTATCTTGCTAAGCAATTTACCGCCCCGCCATAATGGATTGTAGTACGGGACGCCGGTCAAGATCATCCCGTCAAAGTCATGATAGTGCTGCAAGTAACTACGAATAACAATCGTCCCCATCGAATGACCAAACAACATCACCCGCTGCCCGGGAAACCGCACATGGGCCTGCTGAACATACTGGTGAAGTTGGTGCACCAGATTCTGCCAACCACTTTGGCCGAAGTAGCCCCGTTCGGCGGCGGGTAATTCTTTCCCATGTCCCAACAGATCATAGCGAAGCGTACTATAACCACAGCCATTCAAATATTTACAAAAGTCCGCATAGCGCTCACTATACTCCTGCATCCCGTGAACCAGGATCACAACCGCCTTGGCCTGTGGTGCTTCTGAAATCAAACCAATTCACCTTCCCGCCTTATCATTGTCACCGCTTTCATAATTGGGTAATTCTTATCTTAACAATTTGCAATTCAAAAAGCAAAATTACCATTGATCAACGCTCTAGCGAGTTCATGTTTAAAGATGGTGAAGGTGTGCGCCAATCCAAGAAAAGGAGAGCAATTGCGATGAATCAAAAAAAGTTGGACATCGATATTGGGATTATTGCTGATGACAGGAGTACAATTTGGCGTAGCGGGGCTAGGAAGTACTATTGTTTGTATGCTTCGAAAAGAGAAATTTAAATCTTTTGGCTTAACGCGAAAAAACATTGTTAAAGCAATTATCGAAACAATTGGATGCTTTCTCCCGTATATATGCTATGTATTTGCATCCGGTCAATTTGACGGCTTCCATCCTTTCCACATTGCCATCACGGATGAAGTAATTGCAAGTGGGATTCCTGCCCCAATTTCGTCTTGAAACTTACAAGGAATTGATAGCCTCAATAAAGGAGTCCTTCAACTTTTACAACCACAAGCGATCTCAAACGCAATTAGGCAGCCGTGCACCCGCCGAATATCGAGCACTGGCTGCCTAAGCGTTTACATAATTCAATTTTCCCCTTGACCGGGACCAGACCAATTCATCCCTGGCTTATTGAAGCGGAGGGATTCTCGCCCATTTACGATAAATTATTTTTTCGTATTCCCACCAACCACAGGCTCCAATATCACTAATTTCTCGTATGAAAAGATTCCCTTAATAAATTTGGACACCAGTAGGGCGATAAAAATATATATTAGCGAATAAACCTCACCTTATCTATAAATTACCTATTTTAAGCACGCTAGTTAATCGTCCTCATCGTCGCGGTAATGTAAATCATCGAATTTGGTGTTCTTATTTTGCTGCGCTTGACTTGGGGTTTGGTAATAGATGCTATCAGTCCATGGTCTAGCACCACTGGCCGCAACTAATACTTTGACTTGCTGGCCATCAATGGTTTCAGTGTGGACTGCGTAATCGACACCAGCACCAGCACTCTGACACCAACCTTCCATGTGAAGCCAGTGTATTCCATCATGATCAAAGAAGTCGGTTCGCCTCCAGTTCTGGGTGGCATCCTGAATCGCCTGATTGGTCATATTACCTTCATCATACATAAATGAGCTATCTTGTTTATAAAGATGGATAACGTCATTAGTAGTATTATCACCGCCATGATATTGCATCGTGTTCTTACCAAAAGTAATGGAAGGAGCATCAGAGGTGTAATCATCAACGGAGTACCAAGTCCCCTGCATCTCATCTGGGACGTTCACTGGACCCTGATTACCATATTTACCAGAAGTATCAGATGCGGAATGACTGTCTGGAGAACTAGTGGCACCGTTACCACGCTTATCATTGACTTGGGCGTTTTGTGCTAGCTGATTAACGAAATCAGCCTGTCCCTGATTATTAACGTCTTTAACCATGTCTGCTCGGCTAACGGTGGTGAGCTTTTTACCACTCTTGCTAGCACTGGCTCCTTGGTAGATATTAACACTATTGCCCTGAATAGTATAAACCAAGTTAGATGACTTACCACTCGCCTTAACGTTGTAAGCAACCCCTTGCCCATCATCCGCTAATTTATAGTTGGATGCGGGATAAAGATCCACCTGAAGACCGTTCTTTTTAGCATCCTTGGCAGTTTGATACCATTGCTGACCATACTTATTGCCAGCATAGGTGGTAACCAGGCTAACCATCTGTTGCGGTGTTAAGTTATCTGCACTAATTTTGGTACTCGACTTGCTAGTCAGTAGGCTTGAGGAATTGCTACTATGATTCGATGAGCTTTGTTGACTACATCCTGCTAACATCAATGCTAACCCTGTAGCAGTTAACACAAGCATGTGCTTTTTATTCATTAGACACCCTCCCAATTATTGATTCTTCTTAATCATACAACGAATCATAGAACGAAAAAAGCGTTCTACGCCTACTCCAACCTATATCTACCAAGGCTTTCCGCTGATTAGCTAGAACTTCCTACCACTTCCCTATTTGTCTGAAGAATGCACATTATCTGTCTGCAGAAACCGATCGACTTAAAGATCACAAGCGCCGATATTTCAACATTCTTTTAAAAAAAGTCATCAAAAAAGAGTCTCCTTTGCGAAAGGTTTCTTCTCAAGTTAGGTACACTCAAAATTTTAATAAAACCCGCCATGACGCGGTTTAGTTAGTTTTCTCCAGGACGGGCACACTCTCCACGTGTCTCGAATGGCAAGTGCATTGACAATGCCCCAATAGAAAGTTTCTGAAATCCCTATAAGGATGAAACCTATTACGATTACAGATTTGAACCTTACGAAGAGTTGATAACCTCAATAAAGAAATATATCGACTTCAATAATCACAGACGATCCCAAACGAAATTAGGCAGCCGCGCACCCGCCGAATATCGAGCACTAGCTGCCTAAGCGTTTATATAATTCAATTCTCCCCCTTGACCGGGACCAGACCAGTACTTCTTACAGTAACAAATAACCGTTACTGAGGGCCCACAGAAGATCCACAGCAACGCCCTCCACTAGCCAACAAAGAATAATTGGTTTTTTATTACTTATCAGGAAAGACAATCCTGTCGAAATTGATGAATGGTTTGCCCAGTCCATATATTAAATGCCCGTTGAAACGAATTCGTTTCCTGATAAGCTAGTAAAAATGCAATTTCATCGGTTGACAAGTTTGTATTAAGCAAATAGTTTTTTGCCAACATTTCACGGGTTTCATTTAATTGTTGTTGAAAGTTGGTTGCTTCTGCTTTTAAATTTCGTTGCAGCGTTCGTTTGCTAATGCCTAATTTCTTGGCCACATCATCAACACCGGCAAAGCCGCGCGGCAGTAATGAAAATCGCAACCGAGTACTACGCCGCTTCATTCCCAAAGGTCAACCGATTGATGAGATTACCGATGATGAATTGATTCAAATTAACTGGTATTTGAATTCCCGACCACTCAAATGTTTAAATTGGCGAACACCGATTGAGATCTTTTTGCGTAATCTGCGTTACTAAATTTATTCAAGTTATTTCTTGCAATCTGCCAAATGAAAAGGAAAAGTATATTATTCCGGCTAAATATAAACGTCCCATCCTTGATGAACTAGCCAAACTAGGCATTGATTACAGTTTCATCTACCCTGAAGATCATGCTAAGAAAGCCGAAATGATTAAAGATAAATATTTAGGGCTATAAGCTATGGCGGCTTGAATGGCTAGCATCCCCCACGGGTGAGTTAAAAATAGGCATTAAGCGTTCAAAACTTTTGAATGCTTAATGCCTTTTGTATGTGTATTGGACTCATTTCCTTTTACAAATGAATAATTTGGATCGTTCGCAAATGACGCGTGAGTTTACTATCCGCTTCCAATTGAGCAAGCGTCCGCGATAATGTTTCGGGGGTTGTCCCAAGGTATGAAGAAAGGTCCTTGAGTTTCAAGGGTAGCTTAACTTCCGAACTCTGTTGATCAACCATCAATTGTTTCAGATAAGTCACTACCCGTTCTTCAATGTTTGGCAGTCCCATCAGCCGTGTTTGCTGACGAAGACTTTCAATCATTGCCGCCTGTCCTGCCATTAGTTTTAAGGCAATTTCGCTTCGGTGGTGAATCAATTGGATAAAGTCTTGCCGATTAAGAATACAGATATCACTGTCTGTAGTCATTTCTACATAACTACTATGGTTGGCAACCCCCAGGAGCCAGGTTTCACCAACATAATCACCTGTCTTCAGCATTCGTTGCACCCGTTCTTCACCATCTTCACTTAGTTGGTACATTCGACCATGGCCACTTTTTACAATCACTAACCGGTCATCCTTGTCTGGACTCACAACAATTGTTCCGCGCTTAATACGCTGGTGATGAACCAGCTGTTCCACTTGGCGCTGGCGTTCTAAACTTAACTGATTAAAGAGCGGAACCAGGTGAACACAAAGTTCTTCTTTCATTAGAGTATCCTCCATCATTTAATGTTAGAAGTCATCATCTTCTTCAGTATACAACCCCGTCCGTAAATCATGCCCCAAGAAGCGCTGGGTTAAAGCAATTTGCTTTTTGATCCATGACAATAATTCCGTTAAATCTACTGCTAATTCAGACCATTCTTCTTTATTGCCAAGAGCAATGGCCTTCGTGATAAAGAGAATCTGCGTGTCAAAATCCTTTACCAAGGCAAATAATTGGTCATCCCCTGGCAAATACTTATCAGCACCACTTTCTTCTAGCATGGTAAATTCACGAAAATGATCCGTCGTCGTTGGGATACTCTCACCATTCTGAACTAGCAGCTGATTCAGGTGATTAAATGCTTCCTGTTCATGCGCAATCCAATCATCGCCATATTGGGATAAAAACAATGCCGCATTCCCTTTCGTAAACAGCTTTGCCTGACTAATCTTTAGTGAATGAATTAATAAGTTGGCAATGATATGACCCGTCATCGCCCCTGCCGTTGGTGTATGGTGATCAATATCGCTCTGTTTTAGTTCCTGTTGATACTGTTCTTCACTAGTCATCTGATAGCTCCTTTACCTTAATTCCCTGAACCGTGTATCCCATTTTTTCAATATTTGCTTGAACATCATCGGGTGAAGCTTTGGCCAAATCTAGTGTAAATTTAACCTTTCCCGCATTGAACAGTACCTTCACGTCATCGGTCCCGTCAATGCTTTCAACACTTTTTTGAATCTTAGCTAGGCATGATGGACAAGTTAAACCATCAAGTTTCATCACTACTTTTTCCATGGTTATCACTCCTTTGTTATTTTCATTGTAATTTAGCCACCGTAAATAAAAATTGATTGTCATCAATTTTGAGAAATTCGTTTCATCAATCGCATACTGTTCAAAATAACAATCAGAATACTAAGCTCATGAATCAGCATTCCTGATGCCATTTCGATATAACCAACAAAAAGTCCAATAAACAATAGCACTACCGTCAGTAAGGCAATCAAGATGTTTTCATTCATATTGGTAATGGTTCGCCGTGCCAAGCGAAAACTGGTGACTAGACTATTCAGATCTGATTTCACAAGTACTAGGTCGGCTACATCCATTGCAACATCAGTACCGGAACCCATTGCTACTGCAACATCAGCTACGGAGAGTGCCGGACTATCATTAATCCCGTCACCAATAAATGCGATCCGATGACCGTCAGCCTGTTGCTGTTTGAGATAGTCAGCTTTCCCTTGAGGAAGCATCGCTGCGTGAACTTCATCGATTGGTAGGTTAGCTGCGATCTGATGAGCGGTTCCTTCATTATCGCCAGTCAACATTATGAGTCGTTTGACCCCTAACGCTTTTAATTGTCGTAACGCCGATTGTGCCTGTGATCGTAACTGATCTTTGATACCAAAGATTGCCAATTCATGGTGATCCATGCTGGCAAAAATAACAATCGAATTTCCATCACTCGTCAGTTGATCAATGAGTTGGTCGAGAGTTGAACTGGTACCTAATAAGTCTTTAATCAGGGTTAGATTACCTAATAAGTACTCACCTTCACCAATTTGCGCTCGGATTCCCTGTCCCTTAATCGTTTGAATATCGGTTGGCTGATAATCGTACTTCCTATCTAGCTTGCTAATTGCTTGTGCCAACGGGTGGTCCGATCGTTGTTCAACTGCTACCGCTTGATCAATAATCGTCTGTCGGTCTCCGTTCAGAACATTGACACTGGTAACTACTGGCTTCCCGACAGTTAAGGTACCCGTCTTATCAAAGGCAATCGCGTCAATATGCTTCATCCGGTCCATGACATCGGAACCCTTAAAGAGAATCCCCTGACGAGCACCATTACCGATTCCAGCAACAGTAGATGCAGGGACACCAATCACAAGCGCACCTGGACAGCCAAGAACCATTACGGTAATTGCTAACCGCACGTCTCGTGTAATCAAGCCAACCATAATTGCTACCAATAGCACAACTGGCGTGTAATAACGTGCGAAGCGATCAATAAAGCGTTGCGTCTTCGCTTGCGAATCCTGAGCTTCTTCCACTAGTTCAATAATTTTACCGAACGTAGTATCTTCGCCTGCCGCGGTAGTATTCACCGTCACCGTCCCATTTTCCAAAATGGTTCCCGCAAAAACTGCATCTCCAGGATGTTTCTTAACTAACCGGGACTCCCCAGTAATACTGGCTTCATTTAGAACGGCAGTCCCAGTCTTGATCGTGCCATCGACTGGAACCTGATTTCCGGTCTTAATCAAGACCATGTCCCCTGGATCAATGAAGTCCACATCCTCGTCACTGGTATTGCCATCTTCATCAATCACCACCGCGGTTTGAGGAGCAAGTTCGGTTAGCTGCTTAATTGCCGACCGTGTCTTCCTTAAAGTAGCGTTTTCTAATACCTCACCAACCATAAAAAGCCAGGTAACAATCGCCGCTTCGTTATATTCGCCAATGATAAACGCACCGATCACCGCAATACTGACGAGAACATCAATCGATATCAGCCGTACCTCTAATGACGAGATGGCTGTGAATAAAATCGGCAATAGACCGATGACCCCTGCAATGGCCATTAGGATCTGATACATTAAGTTATTTGAGCTGATAAAGCGAAAAGCTTCTGCCAGAATTAATAAAACGGTCAAGCCGATCACCAATGCTTGCCGTTGCTCAGTCAGGAATCGTTGTACTTTTACCATATCGGTACCTCCTTTTACTGTCCTTAGTATAAGAAAAGAAGCTAGTAAGTTACTTGACCGTCATCAAGTTTGGTAATTTCGCGGTTTGTAAAATTAAGTTAGAAAAATAAAAAGCCATTTGTGGTAGACTTTTGAATACCCATACATCAAAAGAAAGGACACCACAAATGACCTACCATCATCTTACCATAGACGAACTAACGATGATCGCTAATTTTCGTGACCAAGGAGTAAAAGCCTACCGAGCTGCCAAACTTTTGCACCGGAGCTTAGAAACCGTCTACCGAGTTTATCGCTTTCTGGCCGCCGGCCACACGCTCCAAGAGTATTGCCAACACTATCGTAAAAACAAGGCTCATTGCGGTCGGAAGGCCATTCAATTGCCCACTGATGAGGTAACTTATATCAAAGCCAAGGTGGCTCAAGGCTGGACGCCAGACACAATCATGGGACGCGCTGAACGACCACTCAGCTGTAGTATGCGGACGCTTTACCGCCTTTTTGAGCGGGGTACCTTTGATGTGCGTACTTTGCCGATGAAAGGCAAACGTCGCCCCAATGGTTACGTAGAACGGCGGGGGAAGGCTGGTCAACTTGGCCAAAGCATTCACCAACGGGCTGTTGACTTTCCCAACTTTAACCGTGAATTCGGCCACCTTGAAGCCGACACCGTCCAGGGCAAAGGACATCAGGGCGCCGTTATGACTTTGGTCGAACGGATTTCCAAAGTCGAAGTGATTCTTAACGTCCATAGTAAGACGGCCACCAGTGTGATCCAGCACTTACAGGAATGGCTGGCAAAGTTTCCACCCCACTACTTCAAGTCGATTACCTTCGACAATGGGAAGGAGTTCGCTGACTGGCGAGCAATTGCCAACCAATTTGACCTCCAGACCTACTTTGCCGAGGTGGGGGCACCTAACCAACGGGGGTTAAACGAGAACAACAACGGCCTTCTGTGGCGCGATGGGCTCCACAAAGGTCGCGATCTCCGCCACCTAGCTGATGAAGAGGTTGCTCAAATAATGAGCTACCGGAACAACATTCCTCGCAAGTCATTGGGCTATCAAACACCTTACGAGGTATTCATGAAGTATGTCACTGATGAGCAACTACTTTTTTTCTAACTTAAATTGACATTTTGTGACAAGAAAAAGCGGAAGCTCCTTTTACTCAAAAATGAAATAATTTAGTTATACCTTCTGTTAACTTTTTTAAAAGGTGACCGTACTAAAAGTAATATTTTGGAAGGATCGATTCCCGCTAGGTGGTTATTTTGAGGTGCTAAGTGGTTAGGAAAACCCGCTACCACCCCTACTAAAATGCGTTCCAGATCGACAGGTCCGGCTGTAAGCCAACGGACTTAAGACCCCCAATCCATAAAAAAAGCTCCTCGTCACCAGCTCATTTGCCGGTAGTAAGGAGCCTTAGTCTATCCTAGCCTTCTTTTGTGAGAGCTTTTTTCTGCCAACTTCGTTTTCCACATTCCGGGCATTTCATATACCTTGTCCGTCCCCTATGCATCGCAAGAATTGTCTGCCAGTAAGTAGGGACATATCTGTGGTGGCAATTCTGGCATTCATAATAGCCGGCCGTTTGTTCAATCCCCACGGCGATCAAGGCAACCGTAAGGATAATCACGAGTGCAAACCCGGTGAGTAAAATTCGTAGCCAAACCGGTATCTCTATGAATGCCGCCACTAACACCATGGCCAACCCAGCAATCAGAGCCGGATAAGAAAGCCAGTATTCCATCCTAAGCATCTGGCGGTTCTTTTTCTCAACCTCTTGCCTCATCGCCAGCAGGTTTGCCTCTGCCCGTTTGTCATATGCCTCGGTCATAATTCTTTCGCCCGACAGAAGTTCGTTGACGTTAATCTTTAAAAGATCACAAAGCTCCAACATGAGCCCTGAATCAGGCATCGACTTGCCTGTCTCCCATTTTGATATTGCCCGATCACTAATTCCGAGCTTCTCAGCAAGGTTTGCCTGAGTCATGCCCAATTCTTTTCTACAGGATGCTATGAATTTTCCAATTTTGATTTGATCCATATCGGGCCCTCCTTTCATGACTCAAGCATAACTGGAACCATCGTTTTTTTACACAAACTGTAGGTTGAGTCCGCTAAAATCAGATCTTTTCCAAGGCCTTGAGCGTGACTACTCGTCACGCTCAAGGACAGAAACGCTCTCCACATGGGTCGTTTGTGGAAACTGATCAACGGGCTGAATTGGTTTGGTAACCTGATAGCCCACCGCCGCCAAGCGCTGCAAATCGCGGACCAGCGTGGCTGGATTGCACGAGACGTAAATAATCTTTTTGGGACCCATTTGACCCGCGGCTTCAATCAGACTTTCCGCTAACCCCTTGCGTGGTGGATCAACAATCAAAACATCCGGCTTTAGGCCCGCGGCCTGCCACTTGGCCATTTGTTCTTCCGCCTTGCCCACCACAAATTCAGCGTTATCAATCCCATTTAAGGCCGCATTTTGCTTGGCATCGGCAATCGCGGCCGGTACGATTTCAACCCCGTAAACCTTTTTGGCGTGCTTAGCTACCGCCAAAGAAATCGTCCCGATTCCACAATAGGCATCAATCACGGTCTGACTACCGTCCAATTTGGCTTGCTCAATTGCAGTTTGATACAGCTTTTCGGTTTGTTGGGGATTAACCTGGTAAAAGGATAGTGGGGAGATCTTAAAGTCGATCCCCAAGAGCTGATCATTAATCGTGGCTTGGCCCCATAAGACCCGGTTCTGATCCCCCAACAGCTTATTCGTCTGCTTTTCGTTAATGTTGTGCACCAAACTCTTTAGTTCTGGCACGGCGGCAACAATTTCAGCTGTCAGGGCTTGTTGGGCCGGCAAGTGCTTGGTCTTGGTAATCAAGACCACCATCACCTCGTGGGAATAATACCCCCGCCGCACCATCACCGTCCGGATCACGCCGTGCCCGGTTTGTTCATCATAGGCTGGAATCTGGTGGCGGCGTAAAACATCCCGGACCGCCGCGATCGTTTGGTCAATCACCGGATCTTGAATCAAGAAGTCTTCAATTGGCACCAAATCATGGCTGCCCCGCTTGTAAAACCCGGTCTCTAAGCGTCCCCGGATTAATTTCACCGGCACTTGGGCCTTGTTGCGATAACGCACAGGGGTTTTCATCCCCAAGGTCGGTGCCACTTCCAACGGCAGATGGGCCTTGGCTAGGAGGTCGACCAGCAACTTCTGCTTAAACTTCAGCTGGGCTGGATAACTTAAATGCCCCAAGGGCGCAATCCCGGTCTGCAAGTAGCGCTGATCGGCCAGCTCAACCCGGTCGGCACTCTTGGTTTGCCAAGCCAGCGCCCGCCCCCAAGCAAAGTTCTTACTAACTTTGGTGACGACGTACTCAATCGTTTCCCCCGGCAGGGCGTTCGGGATAAAAATCGGGTAATGGTCAACTTTGATCACCCCGTTGCCTTCGTAGGTCAGATCCGTTACGGTCCCCGTGCGGTGTTCGTTCTTGTGGACCGGTAGCTGTAACTTCATGCGTGGTTCCTCCTGTTTTCCTATGTACGCAAAAGAGCTGGGAAAATCCCAGCCCTTCTATTCTACTAAGTTCCCGGTGGAATGTCCAAACTAGTGGGCCGTTTGATCCGCTAGTTCATCAACCCCGCGCACAAAGTCGTCTTCATACTTCTTCATATCGGCCGTCAAGGCATCATTCGGAATTTCGTCCAGGTTGGCGATCACTTCCAAGTGTTGCTTGAGGTTGACAAAGTGCATTGGCGCATCGCCACCGTACTCGCCATCGAGGTTGATCATTAAGCGATCTTGGTCGTCTAGCGGGGTGACCATGACGTCCTTGGCCTTAGCGTAAATAATCCGCGGATCATCCACGTGCGTTCCCTTTAAAGCCTTGGTCATCAGCTGCAACATCCCCACCAGCGAGCTGTCCTTGACGATAATTAAAGAAAAGTTCCCGTCATCAAGGGAAGCATCGGGAACAATCTGTTCAAAGCCCCCCACCGAATTGGTCAAGGCCAAAAAGATCGTCGAAGCCTTGCCCCGGAATTCCTGGCCGTCGTATTTGATGCTCATCTCAACTGGCTTGATCTGGGGCAATAATTCAGCCCCCTTGGCAAAGTAGGCCGCATAGCCAAACAAAGACTTCATTTGCGACGGAACTTCATAGGTCAACTCCGTTAAAGTTCCCCCCGCCGCAATGTTCATAAAGTAGTTGTCATTGGCCTTGCCGACATCAATCTTAAAACGGTTGTTGGCCTTGAGAATCAACTTCGCGGCCGCAATTGGGTCCTCACGCGGTACCCGCAGGGCCCGCGCATAGTCATTGGTCGTGCCGGCCGGGATCACTGCCAAGGTAGGACGCTGTTTTAACCCCGCAATCCCGTTGATAACTTCGCTTAGGGTCCCATCACCCCCGGCCGCCACAATCAAATCAAAGCCCTCCTTGGCCGCCCGGGTGGCTTCATTTTTAGCCGAATTGGGTTCCGGCGTCGTTGCGTAGGCGCTGGTCTCATACCCCGCCTGTTCGTAAACAGCCAGGATGTCCACCAGGTCGCCACGCAATGCTTCCCGCCCCGAAGTTGGGTTATAGATAATTCGCGCGCGTTTGTGCATGACCATCCCTCGTTTCTTACCGTTCGTTTAAGGCTTGCATCAAGATTTGGTTGACCACCTTCGGATTAGCCTTCCCGCGGGTTTGCTTCATGATTTGACCAACCAAGAAGCCAATTGCCCGGTCTTTCCCGTTCTTAAAGTCAATGATCGATTGTTCATTGTTATCCAAGACCCCATCGATGATTGGCTTTAATTCAGCGGGATCAGACATTTGAACTAAGCCGTGGGCCTTGGCAAAGGCAGCCGGTTCTTCCCCGTCAATAATCCCGGCAAAGACCTTTTTGGCCATCTTCGAAGAAATCGTACCGTTGTCAATCAACTTCACCATCCCGGCCAAGTGGTCCGGCGTCAGCTTAGTGTCTTGCAGATCAACGTGTTCATCATTTAAGTAGGAGTTGACGTCGTTCATCAAGTAGTTGGCAATCCGCTTGGCATCGGCACCAGTAGCCACCGCCGCTTCAAAGAAGTCCGCCATTTCCTTGGTTTGCGTCAAAACCATCGCATCGTAATCCGTCAGGCCCAGGTCGTTGACGTAGTGTTCCCGCCGTTCACCGGGCATTTGCGGCATGGCTTGGCGAATTTCATCAATCCATTCATCAGAAACTTCCAGTGGCGGCAAGTCTGGTTCGGGGAAGTAACGATAGTCATCGCTCCCTTCCTTGGAGCGCATCGAAATGGTTCCCTTCGTGGCTTCATCATACCGCCGGGTTTCTTGGACAATCGTGCCCCCGGAGAGAATCACTGCTTGGTGCCGCTTTTCTTCAAATTCCAGGGCATTGCGCACGTAGTTAAAGGAGTTGATGTTCTTCATTTCCGTCTTGGTCCCGAACTTATCGCTCCCAAATGGCCGCACGGAAATGTTGGTATCCACCCGCATCGACCCTTCTTCCATCTTCACATCCGAAATCCCGGTAAATTGAATGCGTTGTCGCAAGGCTTCTAAGTAGGCCACTGCTTCTTCTGGCGACGCAATGTCGGGCTTAGAGACGATTTCGATCAACGGCGTACCCTGCCGGTTTAAGTCGACGTAGGAATACTGGCCCGTGTGGGTGTTTTTCCCGGCGTCTTCTTCAATATGCATTTCGGCAATCCCGATCTTCTTCTTTTTGCCGTTCACTTCAATTTCAACCCAGCCGTCGTGGGCAATTGGCGTTTCTGATTGGGTAATTTGGTATGCCTTCGGGTTGTCCGGGTAGAAATAGTTCTTCCGGTCAAAGTGCATCTGCTTGGTAATTTCAGCATGCAAGGCCAAGCCGGCCATGATCCCGGCTTTGACTACCCCCTTGTTCAGACTTGGTAAGACCCCGGGGTACCCCCAGTCAATCACATTGGTATTTTCGTTTGGTGCCGCCCCAAAGTTAACCGGGGACGGGCTATAAATCTTGGAGTTGGTCTTTAATTCCACGTGGACTTCCAGACCAATAGTGGTTTCAAAATTCATTTAGTTTTGCCCCCCTAATTGTGGCGTTTGCTTGTGGAAATCAGTCGTTTGTTCAAAGACGTACCCGGCATCGTAAACGGTTTGTTCATCAAAAGCCTTCCCGATAATTTGCAGCCCAACTGGCATCCCGTTAGCCTTAGAGAAGCCAGCCGGAATTGACATCCCCGGCAGACCAGCCATGTTGACGGACACCGTCAGCAGGTCGTTTAAGTACATCTTGGTTGGATCGGTAATTTCCGCACCGACCTTGAAAGCCGTCGAAACCGCCGTTGGCCCCATAATGACGTCATGATCCGCCAAGACCTGGTTAAAGTCATCTGCAATCAAGCGCCGGACCTTCGCCGCCTTGGCAAAGTAGGCATCATATGACCCCGCGGATAAGGAGAAAGTCCCCAGCATGATTCGGCGCTTTACTTCTGGTCCAAACCCTTCGGAACGCGTCTTAACATAAACGTCTTCCAGATTCTTCACATCATCAGCCCGGAAGCCGTAACGAATCCCGTCGAAGCGTTGCAAGTTTGAGGACGCTTCGGAGGAAGCCAAAATGTAGTAAGCAGGAATCCCGTACTTGGTGTGTGGCATCGAGACTTCATCAATCTGGGCCCCTAAGGATTCATAATGGGCCAAGGCCGCCTTGATGACTTCCTTGACGTCTTCATCAATCCCCTCACCTAAGTATTCCTTTGGCACGGCAATCTTGAGCCCCTTAACGTCAGCCTGGGCGAGATTAGCGGCGTAGTGTGGCACGGCCAGGTGCGAACTGGTCATGTCCTTGGCATCAAGGCCGGCAATCGCTTCTAACATGTAGGCGTTGTCCTTAACGCTTTGCGACAACCACCCAACTTGATCAAAGGAGGAACCAAAGGCGATGACCCCCCAACGGGAAACCCGCCCGTAAGTTGGCTTCATCCCCACGACCCCAGTAAAGGACGCCGGTTGGCGAATCGAGCCCCCTGTATCGGTCCCGACGGCCCCTAGCACGTCCCCCGCCGCAACGGCCGCAGCGGAACCACCCGACGAGCCCCCTGGCACCCGGGTCAGGTCCCACGGGTTCTTAGTCGTTTGGAAGGCCGAATTTTCCGTGGACGACCCCATCGCAAATTCATCCAGGTTGGTCTTACCGACGTTGATTACCCCAGCTTGGTGGAGCTTTTCGACGACCGTTGCATCATAAACCGGCTTAAAATCAGCTAACATCTTAGACGCCGCCGTCGTCGTCAGCCCTTTCGTAACAATGTTATCCTTAACGGCCAGCGGAATCCCCGCCAGCATTTGGTCCGGGGCAATCCCCGCTTGGTCTAAGGCAGCGGCTTGCTTTAAAGCCGCTTCTTCATTTAAGGCCAAGAACGCTTTGACTTGATCGTCCGTAGCCTTAATCCGCGCAAACGCCGCCTGGGTCAATTCCGTGGCGCTAACCCGCTTGTTAACCAGGTCATCGTGTAATTGGGTGACATCGGTATCGTAAAAAGCCATCCGTTAATCCTCGCTTTCATCAATAATCGCTGGCACTTTAATCAAGCCTTGCTCCGTTTCTGGGGCATTGGCCAACAGTGCATCGCGTTGGTTGCTTGCGACTGCCACGTCCTCGCGCATCACGCTGACTTCTTGCGTGGGCGAATACATTGGGGTCACCCCCGTTGTATCCATTTGTTGCAGGTCATCAAACAGGTGCATCGTCGCTTCTAATTGGGGCACAAATTGGTCCAATTCCGCATCCGTAAAGGACAGCTTCGCCAATTCTGCCACGTGTTCAGCCGCCTTACGGCCTAACTTCTCAGCCATTCTCCTAACCTCTTTTCCAAATTCTTTACAATATTTTTATTCTATCACAAGCCGCGCTTCGATGCCGCTTTGTCAAGGGATTTCTTGCAAAGCGCCAAGCAGAAAACCGTGACCGAAGCCAAAGGACGATCACGGTTTTGAACCGGGCGGTTAATAGGAGCCGAAAATGTGCGAATTCCACTTGTTGGAACCGGCATCCCGGTAAACCACTGCTTGGATATTCGAATCGGATTGAATCTTGATATCAATTGGGACCCCGTTTGGCAGGTACTTCTTAGCCGCTTGGACGATGTAACCCGTAAAACTGTTGATTTCCGTTTGGCTGTAGAACTGAGTCGTAATCGTCACGTGCATGCCTTGTAAGGTGCCATCTTTTGATTGGGCTTGGGCCGTAACCCCGCTAATGTTCGGGAAAAAGTTTTGCACTTGGCTCTTAAAGTTGGAAAACGAGCCGCTGGTCCCAGTGCTGTTGGAGTTGGCTTCTGCAGCTGAGGTGGCCTTTGGCAAGACCTCATTCTTGTAATTCAACTTTGTCCAACTGCCGACCTGGGCACTATTGGTTTTCGTGTAAGCAAAGAAGGTCCCGCCAACCAAGCTGTCTTGAGGCGCTTGCTTGTATAAAGCGACCACAATCGGGACGTTTTGGAGGTCTTTCTTTTCCCGTAGCCGCTTTACAATCTTCGCGGCAGCGGCCTTACCTTGGGCTTGCACTTCACTATCGGAAATTTTTTTCGTATAGTACGGCCCATCGTTCTTCTTTTGGTATTGATATTCCGAGTTGATGCCGACCCCGATCACCACACCCTTCAATTTTAAGGAATTGCCACTTTGTTGGACATAATCCTGTTCTTCGATTTGTTGAATGTACAAGGGGTTAGGATCACTCTTCTTGCCTTGGGCTGGATTCAAGCCCAACGGATTCTTACTGGTTTGCCGGCCTAACCAATCACCTAAGGTACTGGCACTCAAATATTGGCCTTCCTGAAAAATGTAGTTCTTCGGGGAAAAGAACTTCTTGGCAATCACATTGGTCAAACCATTTTCAAAGCTCTTCAAGTTGTAAGTATTATCATTTTGCTGGACGGCCACTCCCCGCGCCTTACTGGTTTGGTAATGCCCACCCTTAATCACGGCTTGGTAAGTCCCACTGGTACTGCCAGTTGTCGTTACATTGTTGCTTTTCTTATTACCACAGGCCGCTAAGCTGATGCTGACCCCGATGGTGGCCAGGACAACCCACCATTTTTTCCTTTTCACGGTCTAATTTTCCTCCTTCATTGCCTGGTCAAAGCGTTGCTCATCCCAGACTGGAATTTGCAAATCATTGGCCTTTTTCAGTTTACTGCCCGCTTTTTCCCCGGCAATCAACAGATCGGTCTTTTTGGAGACACTCCCGGTCACCGTTGCCCCGCGGGCTTCCAACCACGCCGTTGCTTCCGCCCGGCTAAAGGCACTTAATTTCCCGGTTAAAACGACGCGTTTGTCACGCCAAGTATCGTTCACCATCACCGGGGCGCCTTCGTAGGTCAAGTTGACCCCGACTGCTGCTAACTCGGCCACTAAAGCTTGGACTTTTTCATTCGCAAAGTAGGTAGCCACACTGTCCCCAATTGTTGCGCCGACACCCGGAATAGCCGCAATTTCGGCCGAATCAGCCGCCATGACCGCGGCTAAATCGCCAAAGTGTTGGGCAATCAACTGGGCGACTTTGGCCCCCACGTGGCGAATGCCTAACCCAAACAGCAAACGTTCGACTGAATTATGCCGACTGTTGTCAATTGCTGTCAATAGGTTGGTCGCGGATTTCTCCGCAAATTTAGGTAAAGTTAATAATTGCGCAGCCGTCAAGCGGTACAGGTCGGCGACGTTTTGCACCATTTTACGTTCCCACAGGGCTTCAATAATTTTGGGACCGAGCCCATCAATATTCATGGCGTTGCGGGAGGCGAAGTGAGCGAGTCCTTCCTTGAGTTGGGCCGGACACATCGGGTTAACACAGCGCAAGGCAACTTCATCCGCTAAGTGGACCAAGGCGGCCCCACAAACTGGGCAGTCCTGCGGCGGCTGGTAAGGTTGGCTGGTTGCCGGCCGTTTCGCCATTATTACCCGGGAAATTTCGGGAATAATATCACCGGCCTTATGCAACATGACCGTATCACCTAGGCGAATATCCTTAGCCGCCAAGTAATCCGGGTTATGCAACGAGGCCCGCGCCACCGTCGTCCCCGCCAATTGGACCGGATCCATCACCGCCGTGGGCGTTACATTTCCCGTGCGCCCAACGGTCCACTCAATTTCGCGCACCACCGTCGCCGCTTCCTCGGGCGGAAATTTATAGGCAATTTCCCACCGGGGTACCTTCACGGTATTACCTAACTGGACTTGCGTTGCCAAATCATTAACCTTTTCAACAATCCCGTCGATCCCATACGGTAAATCATCCCGTTGGGCTGTGTATTCCGTTAGGTAAGACTCAATTTCTGCCGGCGTCGTCACCACCCGGGAATGCGGGTTAACCGCAAACCCTAAGGCTTGCAAGCGGGCCAAGGCTTGCGCTTGGGTGGTCACACCCAAGGTGGCAAAGTCGGGAACGTAATAAATAAAGGTGGCCAATTGGCGTTGTTTGGTAATCGTAGGATCCAACTGGCGCAAACTGCCGGCCGCTGCATTGCGGGGGTTGGCAAAGGTTGGCAGGCCCTCGGCTTCGCGTTTTTCATTCAAAGCCAAGAAGGCTGCTTTGGGCATGTAGCATTCCCCGCGAACCTCAATTGACAATGGTTCCGGCAACGTTTGGGGCACGTCTTGGATCGTTTTGACGTTGGCTGTCACATCTTCCCCAATTTGCCCGTTCCCCCGCGTGGATGCTTGGACCAGTTGGCCCGCTTCATAAACCAAGGACAGCGACAAGCCATCAATTTTCAGTTCCAAATTGTAAGCTAAACTGTCAACGGCTAAGCCCGCTTGTTGGCGCGCATTAAAGTCAGCCAATTCCGCCGGGGAAAAAACATCCCCCATCGATAGCATCGGGACTTCATGGGGCACCTTGGCCAGTTGGGTGGCCCCTTGCCCCCCAACTTGTTGGGTGGGCGAATCCGGCGTCACTAACTGCGGAAAGCGCGCTTCGATCTGCACCAAACGTTGGTAAGCGCGGTCATAAACGTAATCTTCAACCGTGGGCTGATCCTGTTCATAATATTCCCGGCCCCACTGCTTCAATTGAGTCCGTAAGGGACCAATTTCCGTTTTGGCTGCCGCCAGATCTAAGGCGGCAACCGGACGTTGTTCTTCGCTCATCATTAATCCTCGACCTTCTTGATTGGAGCAAACGAGGCCAATAAGCGCCGGACCCCTTCGTTCGGAAAGGCAATGTCTAATTCCATATCCGTACCAGTGCCGTTAACGGCAACCACGGTCCCTTGCCCCCACTTCTTGTGCATTACTTTATCGCCGGCTTGCCAGTTGCCTTTTTCGGCGCCAGTCCCTTGGTTGGCAACTTGCTTGGTTGAATGCGTCTGTTTAGCCGCATACGTTGTCGTTGTCGCCAAGCGCGTACTGTGCCCCTGCTTGAGTCGAGTAAACGGGGCTTTCGACCGCACTGCTGGGCTATCTTGTTGCAACAAATCATCACTGATTTCCGTTACAAATTCTGAGGCCGGGTTCCGCTGAATCCGCCCGTACAAGACCCGGGAGTTGGCATTGGTTAAGTAAAGTTTTTGCTTGGCGCGGGTAATCCCCACGTAAGCCAAACGGCGTTCTTCTTCTGCTTCTTCCGGATTTTCCTTCGCCCGGGCCAACGGGAAGATACCTTCTTCCATCCCGATTAAAAAGACCACCGGGAATTCCAGCCCCTTGGCGGCGTGTAAGGTCATCAACGTCACCGTATTGGTTTGGTCTTCTAGCTCATCTTGGGGCGAAACCAGAGCCAGGTCCGTCAAAAATTGGGTCAACTGTTCCTGGGTGGTCGTCACTTCATCGCCATGCTTCTGATCAAATTCTTGGGTGACGGACTTAAATTCTTCCAAGTTTTCCAAGCGGGTCTGGGCTTGCAAATCTTTATTGGCAACGGCTTGGAGACTCGCCCGGTAGCCCGTTTGCGTTAAAATCGCATCCGTCAACTCGGTTAACGTCAGGTTCGCCGCTTGCGTTTGCAGTTGCTGCATTTCTTCTGCAAAGCCAGTCAATTTCTTCTTCACGCTCGGGGAGATTTGGTTGGCCAGTTCCACGTTTTCGGCCGCCTTCATCAACGACCAGCCCATGTCTGCAGCAAACTGGCGCAGCTTGTTCAAACTGGTAGCCCCAATGCCGCGCTTGGGCACGTTCACCACCCGTTCAAAACTCAGTGAATCATCTGGATTAGCAACCAACGTTAAGTAGCCCAGTAAATCGCGAATTTCCATCCGGTCGTAGAACTTATGACCGCCCACCATCGTATATGGAATGCTGGACTTCATAAAGGTTTCTTCAATCAACCGGGACTGCGCATTGGTCCGGTAGAGAATGGCAAAATCACCGTACGCATACCCATGCGCTTGGCGTTGCTTTTCAATTTGTTTGACCACGTAGTAGGCTTCATCGTGCTCACTTTGGGCCCGGTAATAAGAAATTTTGTCCCCCTGGCCATTTTGGGTCCACAACTTTTTATCTTTCCGGTTAACGTTGTTGGCAATCACTTGGTTAGCCGCATCCAAAATCGTTTGCGTCGAGCGATAATTTTGTTCCAACATAATCGTTTGGGCCGTTGGGTAATCCTTTTCAAAGTTCAGGATGTTATTCATGTTGGCCCCCCGCCAACCATAGATACTCTGATCGGCATCCCCCACGACACACAGATTTTCGTACTTCGCCGCCAGTTGGTGGACTAACTGATACTGAGCGTCGTTGGTATCTTGGTATTCGTCAACGTGAATGTAGTTAAACTTATCTTGGTAGTAAGCCAAGGTCTCTGGCTCCGTCTTAAACAATTCAATCGTCTTCATGATCAAATCATCAAAGTCCAAGGTCTGGTTGGCTTCCAATTCTTTTTGGTAGCGCCCATAAGCTTCACCGACCAGTTTACGATATGGATCCTGGTACTTGGCTTGGTAAGCAGCCGGGGTCTCTAAGGCATTTTTGGCGTTGGAAATAGCACTCAAGAAGTTCCGGGGTTCAAATTTCTTGGGATCCAAGTTCATTTCCTTGAAGATGCGCTTCATCAACGTCCGTTGTTCCCCCGGATCGGCAATCGTAAAGGCGGTATTATAGCCTAATTTGTCAATATTGCGCCGCAAAATTCGCACACACAAAGCGTGGAACGTTGAAACCCAAATATCCGAAGCACTTGGGCCTAACAACTTCGTCAATCGTTCCTGCATTTCCCGGGCAGCCTTATTGGTAAAGGTAATCGCCAAAATTTTCCATGGCAACACCCCTTGTTCCTCAATCAAGTAGGCAATTCGGTGCGTTAACACCCGGGTCTTGCCCGAACCAGCGCCGGCCATTACCAACAGCGGGCCCTCCGTTGTCAACACGGCCTGTCGTTGTTGTTCATTCATTCCATCGAGTGCTGATTGCATTTTCACGCCACTGTTCATCCTTTCTCAAAAAAATCAGTCAAGCTCTATTATAACAGGAAGTCCCGCTGGCTGAAACGAAAAAGGCAGCAGGGCCGCCCCCACTGCCACTTACTAAATTATTCAGGTTCCGCCATTGGAGTGGGATCCCAAATTGCGGTCGCTTCCATCTTTTCCGTCAGTTCGCGCAAAGACAGATCCGTCCCACTCAGCCAGGTCAACCCCACAATTTGTTCCGCTTGGGGTTGATTGAGGTTAAAGAAACGGTAGGACCAGTAGTCTTTCAACGGTAGTTGCCGCTGAACCGCCGCTAATTGGTCCCCCCGTACCACCATCATCAAGGTAGATTGCGCCGGGGTGACCACATGGGCCGGTAAGCCAGCTGCCAAGCGAACTTGTTGCGCCGCGAGGCTCACGCTGGCTGCTGTTTCATAAACGTTGCCAGCCGTTAATAAGCCGGGGGCCAACCCTTTGACGTAGAGGCTGCCGCTGGCATTTTCATAAAATTCAACGGTCAGAATCCCTTGGTAACCAAGTTGCTTGACGGCCGCTTGCGCAATCCGGGCCATTTCTCCCGCTAAATCCTGGGCAACATTCAGGGGCGCCTTCACCCCTAAAAGTTGCCGGTCAGGGGTGTATTCCACGCCGGCCACCGGATAAGTCACCACTTGATCACCCTGGGCCGCCACGGTCAACAAGTATTCATGCGCATGGTCAATCCAGGATTCTAACAAGTAGGTCCCGGCCACCATAAAGTTGGCCGCCCGTGCAATATCGGATTCCTTGCGAATCAACATAGTCTCGGCCCCCATCCCCCGTTGAATAGGCTTTAAGACGGCCGGATAACCAATTGAATCAATTGATTGGTAGATGTCTTCCAGGCTGATCACCGTTACATACGGCGCGCTGTTCACGTTTAGTTGGTCGAAAAAGACCCGTTCCATTAACCGGTCCTGCATAATTTCCAAGCCATCGATCCCTTGCGGCACTTGCGTCAACTGACTCAAGTAGTGAAAAACAATCGCATCAATGTTGGGTGTGGTGTAGATTACCACGTCACAGGCTTCCCCAAAAGTCTTTAATTTCTCCTTCGCCCGGTAATTGCCCACAATCGTAAAGTCCGCTTGGCGCGTCAATTCAGGTTGGGGCGTATCAACGTAGGCATAGACCTTTAAGCCCAATTCGTGCGCAGCATTTACCATCGCCAAACTATCAGCGTTAAAGCCCATTATCCCGAGCACCTGGCCCGGCGTTAAAACTGCCCTTGCCATCCTTAATCCTCCTCTGCAAATTCAACTTGCCCGTTTGCCAACGACTTGATTTTCGCCAATGAGACGACCGGGATCCCCTGCTTTTCCAATGCTAAGCGCCCCGGTTGGAAGGTCTTTTCGATCACAATTCCCGCCCCGGTTACGGTCACACCAGCCTGCTTAGCAATAGCCAAGAGCCCACTGACTGCTTGACCATTCGCCAAGAAGTCATCAATGATCAAGACTTTGTCATCCGGGGCCACATACTTTTGAGCAATCGTAATTTTATTGGCCACCTGCTTGGTATAAGAGTAAACCTCCGCCGTATAAAGACCTTCATTTAACGTCAAACTCTTGTGCTTCCGAGCAAAGATCACCGGCACGCCTAACGCTAAGCCCGTCATCACCGCTGGCGCAATCCCCGATGATTCCACAGTCCAGACTTTCGTGATCCCGGCATCGGCAAACCGCGCGGCAAATGCTTGCCCAATCCGTTGCATTAGTCCAGCATCAATTTGATGATTTAAAAAAGCATCAACCTTCAATACATTCCCGGGCAGCACCGTCCCGACTTCTTTAATGCGCGTTTTTAACTCTTCCATCGTGATCCCCCTTTAAACTGGTGTGTTACTGATCATAGCGATCTAATTGGTAAGTCTTGATAACATTAATCAGCTTCGCGGCATAATCCGGATCGGTCGCATACCCGGCCTTTTGCAAGGCCCGGGCGGCTTCTTGGTAGTTCGTTGCGTCAATCACCGCTTGGTAATTTTGCTCGTTATACGCCGTCCCCTTCACCATTAACTGGGTATGATCCTTGATTGACTCCGCCCACGAATCATATACCCGGAAGCGGCCCTTGATGACCACCCATTTGCCATTGGTGTATTCCTTGGTACTCAGCACCTTGGAATTGGTCCCTTCCCCTTTAATGCCAAAGAGGTTGTGGTAATCCGCGGCCAACTTGCTGGAGCCCCAATCCGATTCCAAAATTGCTTGGGCCATGGTAATTGAGGCATAAACATGATACTTGCTTTGCATGGCTTGCGCTTCCGGCGCAATCGCTTGGATAAACAGCCGCTTGGCATTTTGCTCCTTTTTGATAATTTGGGCTTGTTGGTAGCGAACGTAGAAGTGATGGCCGACGTAGACCCCCATAAAGATCACTAACACCGCCAATACTGCTACACCCCACGACCAGCGCTTCCGGCGTCCTTTTCTTTTCCGTGCCAAAACAATTCCTCCCTACCCGCAATGATTTCCTGCGCGGGCTGTTTGCTCATTCCTATTGTTACAATCTTACCGCATCCGCGACCAAATTTTCATGCTTTTCGTGAAGAAAAAGATTAATTTTGGTTAAACCAATTCCGCAGAACTGAGTGTATAAAAAAACACCAGCCGAAGCCGGTGTTTGAAACAAACGTGTCCTCCAAAGATTAACGCTTGCTGAATTGGGAAGCCTTCCGGGCCTTCTTCAGACCTGGCTTACGACGTTCCTTCATCCGTGGGTCCCGCGTTAAGAGACCCGCCTTCTTCAAGGCGTCACGGAAGTCTGGATCAACAACGAGCAATGCCCGTGCAATCCCGTGCCGCGTAGCACCGGCTTGGCCGGCGAACCCACCACCGCGGACGTTTACCAAGACGTCGTATTGACCTTCCGTCTTAGTAGCTGCAAATGGTTGGTTAACGATGGCACGTAAGTTGGCAAACGGAATGTAGTTTTCGATTGCCTTGCCGTTCATAGTGATCTTACCAGAACCTGGCACCAGACGAACCCGTGCAGTTGAGTTCTTCCGACGGCCAGTACCGCTGTATTGTACTTCTTGAGCCAATTCCGTTCCCTCCTTAGATTAAGTTAGTGATGTCAAGTACTTCGGGCTTTTGAGCTGCGTGCTTGTGGTCAGTCCCAGCGTACACGTGCAGCTTCATACCCATCTTGCGACCCAGTGGGGTGTGTGGAAGCATCCCCTTGATAGTCTTTTCAACCATCTTTTCAGGGTCCTTGGCAAGGAAGTCACCTGCCGTCCGTTGCTTCAGACCACCTGGGTGGTTGGAGTGACGGTAGTAGATCTTGCCGCTTGCCTTCTTACCAGTTAACTTAACTTCGGCAGCGTTGATCACGATAACGTTGTCACCAGTATCAACGTGAGGGGTGAAAGTTGGCTTGTTCTTCCCGCGCAAAATAGATGCAACGGTCGAAGCCAGCCGACCCAAAGGAATATCCTTAGCGTCAACGATGTACCACTTACGGTCAACTTCACCTGGTTTTGCCATGTATGTCGTTCTCACGATATAAGTCCTCCAATTTTTGTCTTTCTTTTACAATTAATTGTGTACCGAGTAATTAATGGAAAAGAAATACCAACTAACAGTGTACTCGATCTTGCTAGAAACGTCAATCTTTTTCTGCAGGTTCCCCATAGTCAACTTGGACTAAATACAACCCTTCGGCTGGCGCCGTCATCCGCGCTTCTTGGCGATCCTTGGCCGCGATAACCCGGGCCACATCACTAACTGGCCGTTGTCCATTCCCAATTTCTAACAACAAGGCCACCATAATGCGCACCTGGTTATATAAAAAACCATTGCCGACAAAATCAAAACAGATTTCGTCATTATTGGGATCCCGCCAAACCCGTGCTTCATAGATCGTGCGAACATTGCTCTTGGCTTGCGAGCCGGACGCCACGAAACTGGTAAAATCATGCTCCCCAACCAAGGCTTGGGCAGCTTGGTCCATTGTTGCCACATCCACCGGGTACTTATAGTGGGCCGTGTAATTTCGGCGGAAGGGATTAACAAATTCCCCCTGACTGACCCGGTAACGATACCGTTTCCGGTGCGCATTGTAGCGGGCATGAAAACTTTCGTCCACCAATTCAGCTTGCTTGACCATCACATCTAAGGGCAACTGACTGTTTAGCGCCCGCACCATCGAGGCCGGCGGAATATAGGTGGGAAAGTCAAAGTGGGCCACCTGATTTAAGGCGTGCACGCCCGCATCCGTCCGCCCGGAGCCAATGACGTGCAACGGGGGATTGGGCTGCTTGGCCATCCGGTTAATGATCGTCTTTAAGGTTTGCTCCACCGTCCGCTGGTGGGGTTGGATCTGAAACCCCGCAAAATTAGTGCCATCATAGGCAAAGGTAATTTTGTATCGATACATCATATTTCCTCACTTCACGAATCTTAACGCCACCAGCGCCACCGTTAGCAGGCCCCAAACTACGGTTCCCAAAGTATCGTGCCGTTGCCAATGCAACTGCCGAAACTTGGTCCGAGCCTGGTTGGGATCATACCCCCGCGCTTCCATTGCTACCGCTAATTCTTCGGCTCGCTTAAAAGCCGCTACAAACAAGGGGATCATTACCGGAACGAGTCGCTTGGCCCGGGTAAACAGCGAGCCCGAGCTAAAATCCATCCCCCGGGCCCGCTGAGCATTCATGATCATCCCGACTTCATCCATAATCGTGGGCACAAACCGCAGCGCAATTGACACCATCATCGCCAATTGACTGACGGGAACCCGCAAATACTTCAAGGGCTTCATTAATGCTTCTAAAGCATCCGCCAGTTGCAACGGGGTGGTGGTGACCGTAACGACCGTCGAACTGGTAATAATTAAAAAGAACCGCAAAACCAAAAAACCGGCTTGGGCCACTCCCGCTGACGTTACGGCCAGCCAGCCCCAGTGCCAATAAACTTGTCCCCCACTGGAGAACAGGGCCTGAATTACCGCCGTAAACAGAATAATCCACATTAACGGCCGAATCCCAGCCCAATACTTGCTAAACTTAACCTGGCTCAACCAGATAACCAAGCCTAACGCGCCAATTAAAAGCAAATTAGTCCACCACGTCCGGGCAAAAAAGACTAGGATGACAAACCAAAAACAACCAACCAACTTCAAACGCGGATCCAACCGGTGCATGAGCGAATTGCCCGGCAAATACATCCCAAATAAAACTTTATTGTTCATGGTGGTCCCCCTTAAGTTGGCGGGCCAGGGCGTGGGCCAGTTCGTCAAGTGTCAATGGCAATTGATTAAACTGACTGATCCCGGCCGTTTGCAACTGCTTGGCAAAGGCAACAGCGGCTGGCAAGGCCAACTGCTGGGTCGTTAGAAACTCGGGCTGGGCAAATAACGCCCGTGGTTGACCACTAAATTGCAACTGGCCATGAGCCAAGACCAACACGGTGTCGGCTAATTGGGCAACCTGCTCCATTTGATGCGTGATCAACAGGATCGTTAGGCCCTGGCCTTTCAATCTTTCAACCAACGCTAACAATTCTCGTTGACCATCAGGATCCAACCCTGCGGTAGGTTCATCTAAAATCAACAGTTGGGGGCGCATCGCCAAAACCCCCGCGATCGCGACCCGGCGCTGGTGGCCCCCCGAAAGTTCAAAGGGGGAGCGTTGCCATAAGGCCTCCCCAACCCCTAACTGAACCAGGGCTTGGTGGGCAGCTTTCTCAGCTTGCGCCGGAGTTTGCCCCAGATTCAGCGGACCAAACATCACGTCCGCTAACACAGTCTCGGCAAACAGTTGATGTTCCGGAAATTGAAAGACAAACCCAACTTGACGGTGTAACTGATGGAGGGCTTTACTCTTGGTGCGGGGGGTGATAACTTGCCCTAACACCTCCAATTGCCCTGCGGTAGGGGTTAACAAACCATCCGTTAATTGCATCAAGGTCGATTTGCCGCTCCCCGTGTGGCCGATGACGGCCGTTAGGCGCCCCTTGGGAACCGTAGCCGTAAAATCCTGCAGGGCGGCCGCACCGGCTTCATGATAGCGAAAGGTTACGCCTTGGTAGCTAACTGCCGCTTCAACCATTGCTCTAACGCTCCTTTTGTTAAATATTCTTTTGGTACCGGGACCCCGTAGTGTTGCAAGCGATCCCGCAATTGCATGCTAAAGGGCTGCACCAAGCCGACCTGTTGGACAAGGGCTTGGTCATTCAAGACTACCGCTGGCGTTGCTAACCGCAAAATTTGGCCTTGATCAAGGACCGCAACTTGATCGGCCATCGCCACTTCAACCGGATCATGGGTAATTGAAATGATGGTCAACGCCTGGGCTTGATGAATCTGTTGCAAGCGTTGCAAGACCGTCTGTCGCCCCTGCGGATCCAACATGCTGGTTGCCTCATCTAAAATCAAAATCTGGGGTTGCAAAGCGAGGGCCCCCGCAATCGCAACCCGTTGCTTTTGGCCACCGGACAGTTGCTCGGGCTGATGATGGCGGTAGGCTGTCATCCCGACTTGAGCTAGTGCCTGTTCAATCCGTGGTTCCATTGCTGCTGCTGGCACCTGGCGATTTTCTAGCCCAAAAGCCACGTCGGCTTCAACCGTCGCCCCCACAAATTGATTATCAGGGTTTTGAAAAACAAACCCAATCTGATGGTGTAAGGCCGCCAAGTGCGCTTCATCTACCGGCAGATCGTTCACCCGGATCGTCTGAGCAGGCGTCGGTAACAAGCCCGCAATCAACCGGGCTAAAGTCGACTTGCCACTGCCGTTTTTGCCCACAACCGCCAACCATTGCCCCGTTGGAATCGTCAAGCTTAGCCCTTGTAAAACAGGTTGGTCTTGGCGCGGGTATTGAAAGGTTAAATTAGAAACTTCAATCATCGCCCTCATCCTTTTCCTTTCTTACGGTTATTACAATGCCTTTAATTCTACCAAAGAACGACTAAATTCCCAACTCTGGCAGATCAAAAATTATGTATACAAAAAAATCACTTACAGCTGCGGTGCGCGATTGCTCGCCTTCAAGCTAGACTAGGGTTGCCCCACCATCGTAACGCTCTATACCATCAGCCGTAGTGATTTTATTACGCAGATTTAACCGAAATTAAACCAGTTCCAAGATAACCATTGGTGCACCGTCCCCACGACGAGGCATCGTCTTCAGGATCCGCGTGTACCCACCGTTGCGGTCAGCATACTTTGGCCCAATTTCTTCAAACAGGTTTTGTAAAGCAGATTGAATCTTTACGTCATCGCCGTCTTCCTTAACGTCAGCAACCACGTTCCGAACAAACGCTGCTGCACGCCGCCGGGAAGCCAAGTCGCCCCGCTTTGCCAAAGTGATCATCTTGTCCGCCGTCTTCCGAACTTCCTTTGCCCGGGCTTCCGTCGTCTTGATGGAGCCGTTAACCAGCAAGTCAGTCGTCAAATCGCGTAATAAAGCCTTTCGTTGTGAACTAGTCCGTCCTAATTTACGGTAACTCATGAGTGTCCCTCCTTTAATTGATAAATTTAATTAGTCTTCTTGGCGAAAACCAACGCCAAGGTCAGCTAACTTGAGCTTGATTTCTTCCAGTGACTTTTGACCAAGGTTACGTACCTTCATCATGTCAGCTTCGGTCCGTTCCGTTAAGTCCTTCACGGTTTGGATATCTGCCCGCTTCAGACAGTTGTAAGAACGAACTGACAAATCAAGTTCTTCGATTGTCTTATCCAGTACCTTTTCTTGGTGCGTTTCTTCCCGTTCAACCATCACTTGCGCATCTTGTGCTTCTTGGGTCAGGTTGACAAACATCGTCAAGTGGGAAGTCAAGATCTTAGCGGCTAAACTGATTGCTTCCGTTGGCGTCAAGGAACCATCAGTCCATACGTCTAAGGTTAACTTGTCATAGTCATTGCTTTGACCCACCCGCGTATTTTCCACGGTGTAGTTAACGCGTTCAATTGGGGTGTAGATTGAGTCGATTGGTAAAACACCGATCGCCAGATCCATCCGTGCCTTGTTAACATCAGCCGAGTTGTAACCCCGACCAGTGTCAGCCGTCATCCGCATGTGCAATTCAGCCCCGTCGGCAACGGTAGCAATGTGCAGATCTGGGTTCAAGATCGTCACGTCCCCATCAGCCTGGATATCAGCGGCGGTTACTTCAGCCGGACCCTTAACATCCAATTCAAGGTTCTTGGCGTCTTCGGATTCGATCTTCAAAGCAACTTTCTTCAAGTTCAAGACAATTTGCGTTACGTCTTCCGTAACTCCTTCAACGGTGCTGAATTCATGCAAAACACCGTCAATGTCAATACTCGTAATTGCCGCCCCCGGCAAAGAAGCCAGCATTACACGCCGAAGAGAATTGCCGAGCGTCGTCCCGTAACCGCGTTCTAACGGTTCAACAACAAACTTACCGTAGTTGTCGGTTTCTTCAACTTTGTGAATGTTTGGTTTTTCAAATTCGATCATTCTACTCTAGTACCCCTTTCAAACGCGGATCGTATTTCATAAAAAAGGCATCTGGTCGACAGAAACATCGCCGGTGATGCAAATTAAACACGACGACGCTTTGGAGGACGAGAACCGTTGTGCGGCACTGGAGTTACATCGCGGATAGCAGTAACTTCAAGCCCAGTTGCTTGCAGTGCCCGGATGGCAGATTCACGACCAGAACCAGGACCCTTAACTTCAACTTCAACCGTCTTCATACCATGTTCCATGGCTTGCTTAGCAGCGGCTTCAGATGCCATTTGAGCAGCAAATGGCGTTGACTTCCGGCTCCCCTTGAAGCCCAAGACACCAGCTGAAGACCAAGCTACCGCGTTCCCTTGAACATCGGTGATCATGATCAAAGTGTTGTTAAACGTGGAGTGAATGTGCGCAACCCCAGTTTCGACATTCTTCTTTACACGACGCTTGCGCGTACCCTTTTTGGTTGCCATAAACTAACTAACCTCCTTTACTATATTATATAATTACTTCTTCTTGTTAGCGATCGCAACGGCCTTACCCTTACGAGTCCGGGCGTTGTTCTTCGTGTGTTGACCACGAACTGGTAACCCACGACGGTGACGCATCCCACGGTAAGAACCAATTTCTTGGAGCCGCTTGATGTTTAAGGAAACTTCACGCCGAAGATCCCCTTCAACCTTTAAGTTTTCCACTTGCGAACGGATCTTTTCTTCTTGATCCGGCGTCAAATCACGAACCCGGATATCTTCTGAAACCCCAGCGGCTTCCAAGATCTTGTGCGCAGTAGTGTTACCAATCCCAAAAATGTAAGTTAAGCCGATCACGATTCGCTTGTCACGAGGTAAATCGACACCTGCAATACGAGCCATTATTGCACCTCCTTTAAAAAGTTAAATTACTTGCCTTGACGTTGCTTGTGCTTCGGGTTAGAGCAAATTACCATAACCCGGCCACGACGCTTGACAATCTTGCAGTTATCGCACATCTTCTTTACTGATGGACGTACTTTCATTGTAAATAATCCTCCTAAAATCCAGATTTATTTGAAGCGGAAAGTAATCCGGCCCTTGGTCAGATCATACGGGGACATTTCCACTTTGACCCGGTCCCCAGGCAAGATCTTGATGTAGTGCATCCGAATCTTCCCAGAAACGTGGGCTAAAATCTCAACCCCATTTTCCAATTCAACTTTGAACATTGCGTTGGGTAAGGTTTCAGTAACCTTCCCTTCGACTTCGATTACATCGGCTTTTGCCACTGCGCGGTTCCTCCTTGCCGTTTCTCAGAATTTACGTAAAAAGGTGGGAAGCGGAAATCCGCTACCCACTGCGAGCTAGATAAACCTTGCATAGTTTAACACAGCTTATCCCGTGATGCAAGATAAACCTTTCTTTCGCCTACAGGTTCGTCAAAACTTCCTTGATGGCTTGGTAAACCTTATCGATATCTTGCTCGCCATCGATTTGGTACAGGCAGCCCTGTTTTTCGTAGAAATCAATCAGCGGCGTGTTGAGTTTAATGTTGACTGCTAACCGGTTCTTAACCGTGGCTGGCTTGTCATCGTCGCGTTGGTAGAAGTCGTGGGAACCACACACGTCACAAGTGCCTTCAACCTTGGGCTGATTGTACAACTTGTGGTAGGTTGCCCCACATTCTTTACAAATGTAACGACCACTTAAGCGGTCGACCAACACTTCTGGATCAACGTGAATGTTGATCACGGCATCCAACTTTTTACCGTCCGCTTCAAGCATAGCGTTCAAAGCTTCGGCTTGGGCCAGGTTGCGTGGGAAGCCGTCCAACATGAAGCCATCTTTGACGTCATCTTGGGCTAAGCGTTCCTGAACGATCCCGTTGGTAACTTCATCCGGTACCAATTCACCCTTGTCGATGAATTGCTTGGCTTGCAGTCCCATTGGTGTTTCGTTTTTCATTGCAGCCCGGAAAATATCCCCGGTTGAGATATGTGGAATGTCAAAATCTTTGACAATGTATTGGGCCTGGGTCCCTTTACCGGCACCCGGCAGCCCCATCAATACAAGGTTCATACTCATGATGATTCCCCCTTAAGCTTCTCCATCGTGAATGAAGCCGATGTACTCGCGCTTCATTGTAAGACCATTTAATTGCCGGTTGACGTCCAAAGCGATTTGCACCACGATCAGCAAACTCGTCCCCCCTAAGCCAATTGACTGGCTGAGGTTCCAAATATTGCTGGCCAGCAGTGGAATCAATGAAACCAGCCCTAAGAAAAGTGACCCCACTGAGCTCAACCGCATTAAGAGCCCGGACACATAGTCCTGGGTTCCTTTCCCCGGCCAAACTCCTGTGATGTAACTCCCTTGCTTTTGCAAGTTTTCCGCTAACTTTTCAGGGTTGACTTGAACAAAGGCGTAGAAGAAAGTAAAGATCACAATCAAAAAGATGTACAGGCTGATCCCCGCCGTGGACTGTAAATTAAAGATTTCCGTCATAACTTGATACCAAGTATCGCCACCATGATTCTTCTGGAAAGCCATCAGAATCGTTTGGGGCGTGGAAATAAAGGAGCCGGCAAAAATCACCGGAATCACCCCGGAAACATTTAACTTCAACGGCAGGTAACTGTTCTTTGGTGAAGTCGTGGTCCGTCGGGTGTATTGGATCGGCAACCGCCGTTCCGCTTGTTGCACCCAAGTAACGAACGCCACGATAATCAATAGGGCAACCACAACCAAGGCGATGAACCCAATCCCCATCCAGAGGTCCGTACCGGATTCACCAGTAATTTGGTCGTTCCAGAGTTGGCTGATCCCTGAAGGCATCGAAGCGATGATCCCGGCGAAGATCAGAACGGAAACCCCGTTCCCTAACCCCCGCTCGGTGATCATGTCACCCATCCAGGTGGCAAACATCGTTCCGGCCGTCAGAATCAGACCGATCGTTAAATAGGTTTCAACCCCAGGATTGTTCACCAATTTAATTGTGCTGAGCGCATTAAATCCAGCGGTAATCCCAATTGACTGGACGAAACCTAGAACAATAGTTAACCAACGGGTCGCCTGATTTAACTTCCGACGTCCCACTTCACCTTGTTTGCTCCATTCCACGAACTTCGGTACGATGTCCATTTGCAGCAGCTGGACCACAATTTGGGCCGTGATGTAAGGTGAAACCCCCATTGCAAATAACGAATAATTCTGGAGCCCGCCCCCACTGAACGTATTCAGAATCGACGCTAATCCCGATGAAGAGAGTTGCGTCAAGGCAGCGGCATTAACCCCCGGAACCGTAATTGATGCACCTAACCGGTAAACAACCAACACAAACAAGGTAAAAAGAATCCGCGAACGGATTTCTTTAACCTTGAATGCATTTCTGGCGGTTGAAAACATTAAATCACCTCAGTCGTACCACCGGCTGCTTCAATCGCTGCTTTAGCAGAAGCAGAGAATTGGTGGGCCTTGACCGTTAACTTCTTGGTGAGTTGACCATTCCCCAGAACCTTGATCCCGCTCTTTTGGTTCTTAACGATCCCAGCTGCCATCAAAGCTTCTGGCGTAACTTCAGCCCCGTCTTCAAAACGGGTGTTTAAAGTCGTTAAGCTAACCAAGGCGTAATCCTTGTGGTTCATGCTGGTAAAACCACGCTTTGGCTTTTGACGGTAGAGTGGCATTTGGCCCCCTTCGAAGCCAAGACGCGTCTTACCGTGCGCCTTTTGACCCTTGGTCCCCCGACCAGACGTAAAACCGTGGCCGGATGAAAGACCGCGTCCCTTGCGCAGACGCTTAAAACGAGAACCTTCAGCAGGTTGCAATTCGTTTAACTTCATGTGATAGGCACCTCCTTATTTAGTTTTTAATTACTTAACTTCTTCAATCGAAACTAAGTGAGCGACCTTAAAGATTGCCCCACGAGTAGCCGCGTTATCTGGGAGGATAACGGAGCTGTTAATCTTGCCAAGGCCCAGCGCCTTAACAGTCCGACGTTGAGTTGGTTGGCGGTGGGCAGCACTCCGGATTAAAGTAACTTTAACTTTAGCCATGATATGTCCTCCTATTCTGCCAAGTGGTCAACAGAAACGCCACGCAACTTAGCAACTTCTTCCGCACTCTTCAAGGCCTTCAAACCTTCAAAGGTTGCCCGTACAACATTGATTGGCGTGTTGCTCCCAAGCCGCTTGGAAGTAACGTCGTCAATCCCGGCGAGTTCCATAACGTTACGAACTGCACCCCCAGCAGCAACCCCGGAACCTTCAACAGCAGGCTTAAGCAAAATCTTACCACCGCCGTAAGTACCGATTACTTCGTGAGGAATCGTAGTACCTACTACTGGCACTTCGATCAAGTTCTTTTGTGCTGCGGCAGAAGCCTTCCGAATTGCTTCAGGAACTTCTTGGGCCTTCCCAGTCCCAAAACCAACGTGGCCGTTCTTGTCGCCGACAACAACCAAGGCTGCAAAACGCAGACGACGACCACCCTTAACAACCTTGGTGATCCGGTTGATGGAAACGACTTGATCTTCCAGATCCAACTTAGCTGGATCAATAAATGATGATGATGCCATTACGGGTTATTCCTCCTTTTCTTAGAATTGCAGACCGTTTTCGCGAGCAGCTTCAGCCAAGGCTTGTACCCGACCGTGGTACAGGTAGCCACCCCGGTCGAAAACAACAACGGAAATGTTCTTTTCAACCCCGCGCTTGGCAATCAAAGCACCAACGCCGGCAGCTTGTTCAGACTTGGTCTTGCCACTTACTTCACTGTCCAAAGTTGAGGCACTTGCGAGCGTCACACCCTTTACGTCATCAATCAATTGAGCGTAAATGTTTTTGTTGGAACGGTAAACACTTAAACGTGGGCGCTCTGCAGTACCAGAGATCTTCCCGCGAACGCGCTTGTGGCGACGTTGACGGATCTTGTTCTTATCTGGCTTAGAAATCACAATTTTCACCTCTATAAATTTATTTTATGATTAGTTAACTTGCTAGCAAGTAACGATTACTTACCAGTCTTACCTTCCTTAAGGGAGATGTGTTCGTTTTCGTAGCGAATACCCTTACCCTTGTAAGGTTCTGGTGACCGAACGGCCCGGACTTCAGCAGCGAAGTCCCCAACGGCTTGCTTGTCGATCCCGCTGATTTCGATCGTGGTGTTGTCAGGAACCTTAACGTCCAGGTCCGCTGGCTTGTCCATTTCAACCGGGTTGGAGTAACCAACCGTCAAGATCAGCTTGTCACCCTTGAATTGGGCCCGGTAACCAACCCCGACTAACTTCATGGTCTTCTTGAAGCCGTTCGTAACCCCTTCAACCATGTTGTTGACGTTTGCCCGCGTCGTCCCGTGCAGGGCGCGCGTCTTGTTGTCTTCAGCGGAACGTTCAAATTTCACCACGTTGCCTTCAACGCTCATCTTAATCAATGGTGAAATTTCACGGGAAAGCGTACCCTTAGGACCCTTAACCGTAACCACGTCACCGGCTTGAGTAACTTCTACGTTTTCTGGCAGGTCAATTTCTTTGTAACCAATACGACTCATTTCTACACCTCCTAACCGTTAAATTTGATTACCATACGTAAGCGATGACTTCGCCACCGACCTTCTTGGCCCGGGCAACCTTGTCAGTCACAACGCCGTTGGACGTTGAGATAATGGCAATCCCTAAACCATTCAAGACCTTTGGCACAGCATCAGCCTTGACGTAAGAACGCAGCCCTGGTTTGGAAATCCGCTTCAAACCAGAGATAACCCGTTCGCCGTCCTTGCCGTACTTCAAGAAGACACGGATGATGCCTTGCTTGTTGTCATCTACGTATTCAACATCGCGAATGAAGCCTTCTTGCTTCAAGATTTCGGCGATGTCCTTCTTCATCTTTGATGCAGGTGCTTCAACTGATTCGTGGTGTGCCAAGTTGGCGTTCCGAATACGAGTTAAGAAATCTGCAATTGGATCACTCATAGACATCGTGTTTTTTCCTCCTTTTGTCGTTGATTTGTTTACCAACTAGCCTTCTTCATCCCAGGAATTTGACCATCATGGGCAAGTTCACGTAAGCAAATCCGGCATAAGTGGAATTTACGGTAAACTGAGTGCGGACGGCCACAACGTTCGCAACGCGTGTATTCTTGCGTTGAGAACTTGGCTGGACGGTTGCACTTAGCGATCATTGATTTTTTAGCCAATTGTGGAACCTCCTTTTACTTAGCGAATGGCATACCTAATTGTGCCAATAATTCGTGACCTTCTTCGTCGCTGTTAGCAGTCGTAACAATGACGATATCCAGCCCGCGAACCCGCTTAACGTTATCGTAATCAATTTCTGGGAAGATCAGTTGTTCCCGAACCCCTAAAGTGTAGTTACCGCGACCATCGAAGGACTTGTTGGAAACCCCACGGAAGTCACGCACCCGAGGCAATGAAACGTTGATCAGCTTGTCCAAGAAGTCATACATGCGTTCACCACGCAAGGTAACCTTGGCACCAATTTGCATCCCTTCACGCAGACGGAAGCCGGCGATAGACTTCTTTGCCTTCGTAATTAATGGCTTTTGACCTGAGATCAGACCTAATTCTTCGACAGCTTCGTCCAAGTTCTTGGAGTTTTGCGTAGCGTCACCAACCCCCATGTTCAAGACAATCTTGTCAATCTTTGGGGCAGCCATTACAGAAGAGTAGTTAAACTTTTCGATCAGGCTTGGGCGAACTTCATTTTCGTACTTAGCCTTTAAACGGTTTTCCATAATCTAGTTATTCCTCCTTCCCAGAAAAATTAGTCAATTTGCTTGCCTGACTTCTTGGCAATCCGAACCTTCTTGCCATCAACCACTTGGAAGCCAACCCGAGTTGGTTCGTTGGTGGATGGGTCAATCAACATCACGTTTGAAGCTTGAATTGGAGCTTCGGTGTCCACGATGCCGCCGTTAGGGTTCATGCTGGTTGGCTTTTGGTGCTTCTTAATCATGTTAACACCTTCAACGATCACGCGGTTTTCCTTTGCCAAGGTCTTCTTGATCGTGCCTTCCTTGCCCTTATCCTTACCGGTGATGACGCGAACCTTGTCACCTGTCTTTAAAAACATGTGGTAGTGCACCTCCTTATTTTCGGTAATCTTACAGAACTTCTGGGGCCAGTGAGACGATCTTCATGTAGTCGTCATCACGTAACTCACGAGCGATTGGGCCAAAAATACGGGTACCCTTTGGGCTCTTGTCGTTGTTGATCAAAACAGCTGCGTTTTCATCAAACTTGATGTAAGAACCATCCTTCCGGTGCAGACCGTGCTTAGTCCGTACGACAACTGCCTTTACAACGTCACCCTTTTTGACAACGCCACCTGGTGTTGCTTGTTTTACAGTAGCAACAATAATATCACCAATGTTACCGGTCTTAACCCGAGAACCACCCAAAATCTTGATAACCAAGATTTCGCGGGCACCAGAGTTATCAGCGACCTTCAACCGACTTTCTTGTTGAATCACGGTTAATGTCCTCCTTCCATCTCTAAGTAAGAATTAAGAATACGAATGTGGTTAAGGTTTACAGGATAACGGCCTTTTCAACAACCTTAACAAGACGGAAACGCTTCTTTGCGGACAATGGCCGCGTTTCCATAATTTGAACGGTGTCACCTACGTGAGCTTCGTTGTTTTCATCGTGGGCGTAGAACTTCTTGGAGTACTTAACCCGCTTGCCGTAAATTGGAGCACTCTTGTAAGTGTCAATTACGACAGTAATCGTCTTGTCCATCTTGTCAGAAACGACACGACCTTGGTACACCTTACGTGCATTACGTTCGTCACTCATGCGCTAATCCTCCTTTTCGTATTCTTATTTGTTTAATTCTTGTTGGCGAAGAACCGTCTTAACCCGTGCAATATCCTTGCGAACGCTCTTAAGGCTTGCAGTGTTTTCCAACTGGCCGGTTGCTAATTGGAAACGTAAGTTAAACAATTGTTCCTTCAATTCCTTTTCCCGGTTCAGCAATTGCTCAGTGGTTAATCCATTCAGTTCTTGTACAAAATCTTTAGTCTTCATTAGATTGTCCACCTACTTCCTCACGCTTTAAAATCTTAGTGCGAACTGGCAGCTTTTGACCGGCAAGGCGAAGGGCTTCGCGGGCAACTTCTTCAGGCACCCCGGCAACTTCAAACATAACCTTACCGCGCTTAACTGGGGCAACCCAACCTTCGGGAGCACCCTTACCATTACCCATCCGGACACCAACACCCTTGCTAGTGTATGAAAGGTGTGGGAAGATCTTGATCCAAACCTTACCACCACGCTTCATGTGACGGGTCATTGCAATACGAGCAGCTTCGATCTGACGGTTAGAAATCCAGTGGGAATCCAACGCTTGCAGACCAAATTCACCAAAGCTAACGGTCTTGCCACCCTTAGCTTCACCACGCATGTGGCCACGTTGAACCTTACGGTGCTTTACACGCTTTGGTACTAACATGTTTTACTTCCCTCCATTCTTCTTTTCTGGCAGAACTTCACCGCGGTAGATCCAGGTCTTGATCCCGAGTTGACCGTAAGTGGTCCGGGCTTCATCCCAGGAGTAGTCGATGTCGGCACGCAGGGTGTGCAGCGGAACAGTCCCTTCAGAGTAGGATTCGATCCGTGACATATCTGCCCCGTTCAAACGCCCAGCAACTTGGATCTTGATCCCCTTAGCACCGGCCCGCATAGCGCGTTGGATAGCACCACGCATTGCCCGCCGGAAGGCGATCCGGTTTTCAAGTTGTTCAGCAACGTTAACCCCAACCAAGTGAGCATCTAAGTCAGGCTTCTTGATTTCGATTACGTTGATGTGAACCCGCTTGCCAGTTAACTTGTTCAGTTCCAAGCGAAGTGCTTCAACTTCTGAACCACCCTTACCGATGACCATCCCTGGCCGTGCAGTGTGAATTGAAACGTTGACGCGGTTAGCAGCCCGTTCAATTTCGATGGTTGACACAGAGGCATCAGCAAGTCGCTTTTCGATGTATTGACGGATCCGGAGGTCTTCGTTCAAGTAAGCAGCGTAGTTCTTGTCTGCATACCACTTAGCAGTCCATGGACGAATGACCCCAACACGGAAACCATTAGGATTAATCTTTTGACCCACTATTCATTCCTCCTATTTTTCTGTAACAACCACTGTGATGTGACTGGTCCGCTTGTTGATTGGTGAAGCAGAACCCTTGGCACGAGGACGGAACCGCTTTAAGGTTGGTCCTTCGTTGGCAAAGGCTTCGCTAACAACCAATGAAGCCCGATCCAGGTCAAAGTTGTTTTCAGCGTTTGCAACAGCAGATTTTAATACTTTTTCGACGTCTGAAGCAGCACCGTTTGGAGTGAACTTCAGAATAGCAAAGGCTTCAGCAACCGTCTTGTTGCGAATCGTGTCCAAGACAAGGCGTACCTTGCGGGCAGAGATCCGAACCATCTTGGCAGTTGCCTTAGCTGAAGTAACGTTTTCAGCCATTTCTCAATTCCCTCCTTACTTCTTCTTACCAGTCTTCTTGTCGTCAGATGCGTGACCATGGAAAGTCCGCGTTGGCACAAATTCACCAAGCTTGTGACCGACCATGTCTTCTTGTACGTACACTGGGACGTGCTTGCGACCATCATAAACTGCAAAGGTTAAACCAATGAAGCTTGGGTAAATGGTAGAGCGACGTGACCAGGTCTTGATGACCGTCTTCTTTTCACTGTCAGCTTGTGCTTCAACCTTCTTTAACAGGTGAGCATCAGCGAACGGTCCCTTTTTCAAACTACGAGCCATTTTTGTACCTCCTCTCGGGTAAGTTTAGATATTAACGAGTGTGTGGACCACGCTTGCGACCACGAACGATGAACTTGTTGGAACGAGCCTTGTGTGAACGAGTCTTCTTACCAACAGTCTTCTTACCCCATGGAGACAGTGGTGATGGTAAACCAACTGGTGCCTTACCTTCCCCACCACCGTGTGGGTGGTCGTTAGGGTTCATTACAGAACCACGAACGTGTGGCCGTTGACCAGCGTAACGTGACCGACCGGCCTTCCCCTTGATCAAGAGGGCGTGTTCGTCGTTCCCCATTGCCCCGATCGTTGCCCGGCAAGCAGCCAGGATCATCCGAACTTCACCAGATGAGAGGCGAACCAATACGTACTTTTCTTCCTTACCCAACAGTTGAGCAGAAGTCCCAGCGGCCCGGGTTAATTGACCACCCTTGCCTGGCTTCAATTCAATGTTGTGAATAACAGTCCCAACTGGGATGTTCTTCAGTGGCAGCGTGTTACCAACCTTGATGTCGGCTTCTGGACCGGATTGAACCGTCATCCCAACCTTAAGCCCCTTTGGTGCCAAGATGTAGGACTTGATCCCGTCAGCGTAGACGATCAATGCGATGTTGGCAGTCCGGTTTGGATCGTATTCGATTGCCTTAACCGTTGCTGGAACATCATCCTTGATCCGCTTGAAGTCGATGATCCGGTATTGACGCTTCGTCCCACCACCACGGTGACGAACAGTCATGTGACCGTAGTTGTTACGACCAGCAGTGTGCTTTAATGGTGCCAGTAATGACTTTTCCGGAGTCGTCTTCGTGATTTCAGCGAAGTCGTATCCGTTCATATTCCGGCGACCATTAGTGGTCCCTTTGTACTTACGAATTCCCACTGTGTTTTCCTCCTAACCTTTAAAAATTATTCGTTGTCATCGCTGAACAACTTGATTTCGTTGGAATCAGCGGACAGCGTAACGATGGCCTTGCGACGGCGCTTCGTGTAGCCGACAAACCGGCCTTGGCGCTTTTGCTTGCCCTTAACGTTCATGATGTTAACCTTCACAACCTTTACATCGAAGATTTCTTCGACCGCATTCTTAACTTGCGTCTTGGTTGCTCGTAAGTCAACGTCGAAAGTGTAGCGCTTAGCGTCCATGGCAGCAGTTGATGCTTCCGTAATTACAGGACGTAAAATGATGTCGCGTGCTTCCATTATGCGAGCACCTCCTCTACTTGAGAAAGAGCTGACTTAGTGATGACGATCTTTTGAGCATCGACAACGTTCAAGATGTTAACCCCGGCTGGAGTAACCACCGTCACGTTAGCCAAGTTCCGTGCAGACAGAGCTGCAAACTTGTCATCGTCAGTTACAACGATCAGCGTCTTTTCGTTGACGTTTAAGTTGTTTAATACACCGGCGAATTCCTTCGTCTTTGGTGCGTCAAAGTTCAACCCATCAACAACTACAAAGCTGTTAGCAGCTACCTTTTCCGTCAAAGCAGACTTGATAGCCAGTTGGCGAACCTTGCGTGGCAGCCGGTAGTTGTAGGAACGAGGGGTTGGGCCAAAGACGATCCCACCACCACGGAATTGTGGGGCGCGAATGGAACCTTGCCGAGCCCGACCAGTCCCCTTTTGCCGCCATGGCTTCTTACCACCACCGCGAACGGCAGAGCGGTTCTTAACGGCGTGAGTCCCTTGGCGCAGCGAAGCGCGTTGGCGAAGAATAGCTTCGTATTCTGCGTTTTGGTTAACTTCAACCGCGAAGATCGCATCGTTTAATTCAACAGTACCGTTTTGGCTACCGTCTTGGTTGTATAATGCAACGCTAGTCATATCTTAACTTCCTCCTTTCTTAGTTGTTGTGTTGCTTGCTAAGGCTCTTCTTCGTGTTTGCCTTAACCGAGTTCTTAATCGTTACGTAGGACTTGTTTGCGCCTGGTACGTTCCCCTTGATCAACAGAACGTTGTTTTCCAAGTCAACCTTAACAACCTTCAAGTGTTGCATCGTCCGAGTGTTGTTACCCATCCGACCTGGCAACTTCTTACCCTTGAAGACGTGGTTGATGATCGCACCCAAGGAACCAGGACGCCGGTGGTAACGGGAACCGTGTGCCATAGGCCCACGCCGTTGACCATCTTTGTGAATGTTACCTTGGTAACCATGACCCTTAGTGACACCCGTAACGTCGACCGTTTCGCCTTCTGCGAATACGTCCGCCTTGATTTCGTCACCAACTTTGATGTCGTCTCCTAATTCTGCGTCGCGGATTTCACCGATGAAGCGCTTAGGATTCGTGTTAGCTTTTGCTACATGACCTTGTTCGGCCTTGTTACTCAAGATTTCGCGCTTGTCATCGAAACCGAGTTGAACGGCGTTGTAACCGTCGTTTTCAACCGTCTTGACTTGCAGAACAACGTTTGGCGTTACATCAATAACAGTAACTGGAACCAATTCACCGTTGTCAGTGAAGACTTGAGTCATGCCGACCTTTTTACCTAAGATTCCCTTGGTCATGAGTACACCTCCAATTTAATTTGATTTTAGTTTATTTAATGTAGTTACGTTTAAAATTAAAGCTTGATTTCAATGTCAACACCACTTGGCAAGTCGAGCTTCATCAAAGCGTCAACCGTCTTTGGCGTTGGGTCGATAATGTCGATCAACCGCTTGTGGGTCCGCATTTCAAATTGTTCCCGAGACTTCTTGAACTTGTGTGGTGAACGGATAACCGTGTAGAGAGTCCGTTCAGTAGGAAGCGGGATAGGACCTGAAATTTGAGCACCAGTCCGCTTTGCAGTTTCAACAATCTTGTCAGCTGATTCATCCAAAACGCGGTGTTCGTAAGCCTTTAAACGAATACGAATCTTTTGTTTTGCCATTGTATTCCCTCCTTCGTCAGATTTGAAATTTGACTAGCTCCGTGGAAATTACCGCCACATCCTGTGGCAAAGCAACCGGGTGTGTCGCAACCTTCCACTTCATTGCTTGACCAGCTAAACCGTTGGGGGGAGTGGCTTTCTCGCCCCGGTCGTTCAGCACTTTTTCTATAATACTAGAAAGGGCGCGGGAGATCAAGGTTTTTTCGTCAAAAAAGTAAAAAAACGGTTTCGTGTCACTTAACCGCACAAAAAAGCAGGCCCCGGTTAGCCAACCGGCTAACCAAGCCCTGCTTAAAGCAAACTTCTACATATTATATGCACTTCACTATTGCAACTAAAGAGAACGCGCATAGGCTTCATCGTAGTCCTTGGTGCCCACAAAGACTTCGTGCGTGTATGGGTTGATCCCCAATTGCTTAGCCCGTTTAATGATGATCCCCAAGACGATCACGTTGACTGCCAAGGCAATGATCGCAATCACACCCATCGCCACCGGATCTGCCGCCCCTGGGTGCACCGCCGCATTCATCACGCCATCGCGGTACAGGACGGGCAAAACGGCAAATTTCCCGGTATCTTGGAACAGCGGGAAGACTTGGGCAAACATACACCAAATCGATAAAGTAAAGGCCCGGTTTTGAATCCAGCCTCCCTTGTTCCAAAACGCCGCGGCAAAGGTTGGCGCCAGCAACAGGGCAACCCCACAGTACCAAGCGTGGGTTGGCAAGTTGACGTACGTGTACTCAAAGTTCCACAGATCATAAGCTAAGATAAACAGCCAGGTCATATCAGGCCACAACATATCTTGTTGATTCTTGGAAGAATAAATCGCCCACCAACCAGTCATACAGAAGATGTTTAAAATTCCCGCCAGACCATTGACGATGTTCCACCAGCCGCCATAGAGCCAGACGCCTTCTGAGGACAGCCACCATTGCGATTGGCCGTGTGCCAAGTGCATCAAGCCAGTGATGGCAGATTGGAAGTCACTCCCAACGGCAATTAAGATGTTGATCGCCACGATGACAAACGGGAAGCACTTAAACCAATGCGCTTTGCCCAACCACCAATCGTACTTTAACATCATAAATCCGATACAACCGGCCGTGGCTGCGTACAGTTTAGCATAGTGGAACCAACTGTTCATATGCACATAGGTTTGGTTGTGCAAAGCCCAACTTTGCCCCTGGGCGGCACAAACATAAATCGTAATAAAATAAACCGAAAGAATAGCTGGCAACACCAGGAAGAAGAAAATCCCCCCAGCCTTTGAGCGCCGCGCAATTTCATTGGCTAGTACCAAACCAACAAAGACCATCAACCAACCACAAAATTGCCACAGGGCTCCATCGCCATACACTTGGAATAACATTTTACTCACCCCTCCCTGTTTGTAAGCGTTTTCTTTATACTTATATTATAACAAACGTTAATTTGCGACGCGCGCTCTAATCGGCTACATTCGTCCTCAAGCAGAACAGATTAGAATTTTAATTTCAAATCGGGATAGACTTTGAACCCCCCGCCAAGCGCGGTATAATAAAACCAACTTTTGCAACCGATTTCAAAGGAAGGTGTACGCAATGAGGATTAAACCTGTTACATTTGGTAAATCAGAAGTGGTCGCTAATCCGCTCGGCCTGGGAACCAATGCGGTCGGGGGGCATAATCTTTTTCACGCCCTTGACGACCACGCCGGTAAGCAACTGGTCGACGCGGCCATCGCCAATGGGATTAATTTATTAGATACTGCCTATGTTTATGGCTTAGGGCACTCCGAAGAATTGATTGGCGAAGTCATCCAACATCATCACCGCCCAGACTTGGTGATCGCTACCAAAGGGGCGCATGATTTCTCTAGCGGTGAAGAAGTCATCAATAATGATCCCGCCTTTTTGACCGCCCAAGTTGAAGCCAGCTTGCGACGTCTGCAAACTGATTACCTGGATATCTACTATATTCACTTCCCTGATCATGACACCCCCAAAGCCGAAGCCGTGGGGGCGTTGCAACGCTTAAAAGAGCAAGGAAAAATCCGGGCGATCGGGGTCTCCAACTTCAGTTTGGCCCAAATTAAAGCCGCCAACGCCGATGGTTATGTCGACGTGGTAGAAGACGAGTTTAGCCTCTTGCACCAAGACCACCTGACTGATGGTCTGCTCGATTACTTGCATGACCACCAGATCAGCTTCGTGCCATACTTCCCCCTGGCGTCTGGTTTGCTGACCGGGAAGTATGATCACCTGGTGGAATTTCCGGCCGATGACATTCGCAGCCAGATTGCTGACTTTAAGGAGCCCCGCTTCAGCCAGATTTTAGCGGCAGTGGAGCAAGTCCGGCCAATTGCCGCGGCCCACAACGCCACCGTCACCCAGGTCATCTTGGCCTGGTACTTGCAAAACCCATTGATCAGCGCCGTGATTCCCGGGGCCAAACGGGCTCAGCAAGTCGAGGCCAACGCCCAAGCAATGAACGTTGCCTTAAGCGACGCCGAGTACCAGACGATTACTGCCGCCTTCAAGGGCTTCCAGGCCACCCGGGCGGGCAAGTCGCTTAAGGATCCCGATTAACACACAAAAAGAAGTTGGGAAAAAAGTCTTAAAAATTCAAAAGCGCTAGAAACCACGTTACTGAAAACGTTGATTTCTAGCGCTTTTTTTGTTGCTACTTGCTAAGATTTAGCCGAAAAGATAGTTTCTTAGGTTGTTTTCTATGCGATCAGATCAATAAATTATTGCACCGTCACACTCTTCGCTAAGTTCCGCGGCTTATCAACATCCAAGCCCTTACCCAAGCTGGTGTAGTAGGCCAACAGTTGCGCTGGTACGACACTTAAGAGCGGGGCAATCATTGGATCAACATCCGGCAAGATGATCGCATCGTCTTCCTTGGCTAAGTGGCGCGCAGCGATCGTTAAGACATTGGCCCCCCGGGCCGCCGTTTCTTCTAAGTTGCTCCGGGTCAAGCCGGCCGTACGGTCCTGGGTGATAATCCCGACCACCGGCGTGTCCTTTTCAATCAAAGCAATCGTCCCGTGCTTTAATTCGCCCGAGGCAAAGCCTTCTGCTTGCACGTAGGAGATTTCCTTTAACTTCAGCGCCGCTTCCAGGGAAACCGCCCAGTCAATCCCCCGCCCAATGTAAAAGGCATTGCGTGGCTTAGCCAGCGCATTGGCCGCAATTGCTTCAATCTCTTCCTTGCTGTCAACCAAGGCTTGCATCCCATTGGCAACCTTGGCCAATTCATCCTTGATATCAAAGCTTTGGGCCGCTTGATTGCCCACAAATTCACCTAAGGCCTTGGCTAAGATCGCTTGGACCGCCACTTGAGCCGTGTAGGCCTTGGTGGAGGCCACGGCAATTTCTGGCCCCGCGTACAACAAGAGGGTGTGGGTAGCTTCCCGGGACAGGGTCGACTTATCAACATTGGTAATCGTCAGGCTTGGCCAATGATTTTCGTTGACGTGCACCAGCACTTCCCGGCTGTCCGCCGTTTCCCCACTTTGGGAAAGGAAAATAAAGAATGGGTTATCACTCAACAGGGGTTGTTCATAAGCAAATTCGGATGAAATGTGAACCGTCGTTGGAACATGCGCCAACCGTTCAAACAAGCGGGCCCCAATCAAGCCAGCGTGGTAGCTGGTCCCCGCCCCAATAATGTAGAGGTGGTCGGCAGCCTTCATTTGGGCCAACAGTTCGGTATCAATTTGGGGTTGGCCATCCGCCCCCAGGTATTCTTGAACCAGGCGCCGCATTACCGCTGGTTGTTCATCGATTTCCTTAAGCATGTAGAAGGGGTAAGCGCCCTTGTCGGCCGCATCCGGATCCATGTCGACCGTAAAGGTATCCCGGTGCTTTTCTTCATTCGTGAAACTTTCAATCGTCACGTGATCAGGCTTGACGATGACCAATTCATGGTCTTCGATTTCCATGAATTCATTAGTTTGCTTCAACATCGAAATCGCATCGGACCCCACCATGTTGTAACCTTGGCCAATCCCGACCAAGAGCGGACTCTTATTCTTGGCCACGTACAAGGTATCTGGTTGTTCGCGGTCCATCAGGGCAAACGCGTACGAAGAATCCCGCGAGATCAAACGCAAAACCTTCAACAGGGCCGCCTTGGTATCCATTTCGTAGGCGGTCACAAACTTGTCTACCAATTGGACAATGACTTCGGTGTCAGTTTGGCTCTTAAATTGAACATCACTTAAGTATTCTGCTTTAAGATCCTTGTAGTTTTCAATCACCCCGTTGTGAACCAAGTAGAAGCGTTGGTCCGCCGAGTATTGCGGGTGCGCATTGGCTTGGTTCGGTTCCCCGTGGGTGGCCCACCGGGTATGCCCAATTCCGGCTAAGCCTTGTACTTCAGGCGTTAAGGCCCCTTCCAAGTTGGCAATCCGCCCCGCGCGCTTAATCAAAAAATCATGTCCTGCTTGATCGTTAACGTAAATCCCAGCGGAATCATACCCCCGGTATTCCAAGCGCTTTAAACCATCAATCAGGATGGCGACTGACTTATCAGTCCCCGTAACCCCAACAATTCCACACATAATGCTTTTCCATCCTTTTCTATTGGTATAGATCAGTTCTCCAAACCAATTTGTTTAATTTAATCCACTAACTCTTAGTATATTAGTGGGTTTATTAACGCTTGTCAAATATTCTCCCTCTAATTGGTCTAGCGATGAATGGTCAGGTGGTCTAGGCGCTTGCCCACGAAAAAAGCGGGAAGGCTGCTGCCTTTCCCGCCACATCGGATGGTTTTATTTAAATTCAGCTTCAGCGACCGCCGCAATCCGGCTGACGTAGTCGTGCACCAATTCCTTGGTTGGCGCTTCGGCCATGATCCGCAAGAGCGGTTCCGTCCCGCTTGGCCGCACCAAAATCCGGCCGTCACCGTTCATTTCCGTTTCCACTTCGGCGATAATCGCTTGCAATTGGGGATTGGTCATTGCCGCTTCCTTATCCGCGACCGTGATGTTGACCAATTCTTGCGGATAAGTGGTCACCTCGGCCGCTAAGTCCTTGAGCGTCCGCCCCGTGGACTTAACCACTTGCAGTAATTGCAAGGCCGTTAACATCCCATCCCCCGTCGTATTGTGGTCCAAGAAGATAATGTGACCAGATTGTTCGCCCCCGAGGTTGTAGCCGTGCTTGAGCATTTCTTCGACCACGTAGCGATCGCCCACCTTGGTCTTGACGCTCTTCATCCCGTGCGCTTCTAACGCCTTGTACATCCCCAAGTTGCTCATGACCGTTGTAACGACCGTATCTTGCTTTAAGCGGCCGTTTTCTTCCATGTTCTTGCCGCAAATGTACATGATCTTGTCACCATCAACCAGCTTGCCTTCGTGGTCAACGGCAATACACCGGTCGCCATCCCCATCAAAGGCAATCCCCAGATCAGCTTGGTGTTCAACCACGGCGGCTTGTAAGCTGGCCGGGTGGGTTGAGCCACAATCTAAGTTCGTATTCAAGCCATCTGGTTGATCATGAATCGGAATCAAGTCAACATTCAGGTCAGCAAATAAATTGGCAATAAAGCCGCTCGTTGCCCCATTTGCCGCATCAACGACCACCTTTAACCCGGTCAGATCCGTAGCAATCGTTTGTTCCAAGAAGGACGTATACTTTAAGGCGCCTTCTTTATAATCATCCACGACCCCCAACCCGGCCGCGGCGGGGCGGGGCAGTTCATCGGCGGGCGCATCCAAGAGCTGTTCAATTTCGTATTCTAATTCATCAGAAAGTTTGAAACCGTCACTCCCAAAGTACTTGATCCCGTTATATTCAATCGGGTTGTGCGAGGCCGTAATCATCACCCCGGCATCCGCTTCTTGGGCCCGGACCAAATAAGCTACCCCCGGGGTCGTCACCACCCCTAAGCGCAAGACTTCAATCCCAACCGACAAAAGTCCGGCAATCAGGGCACTTTCCAACATCTCCCCCGAAATCCGGGTATCCCGCGATACTAACACCTGAGGCCGTTTCCGGTCAGAGTGCCGCGTCAGAACGTACCCCCCGGCACGCCCCACCCGAAAGGCCAATTCCGGACTTAATTCTTGGTTTGCAACCCCGCGAACCCCGTCGGTCCCAAAATACTTTAACTTCATTACGAATTTCCTCCAATTCAGCCCCTGCCAAACGACCGGCGGGGCACTTTAATTATTCTTCACTGTTGCTGCTGGCTTTAACACTCGAACTAGTCTGCGTCTTACTGGTTTGGGTCTGATCAGTCGCGGTTTGGTCGGCCGCTGAACTGGCCGACGCCGAGGTCTCACTGGCCGCCTGGCTGCTAGTGCTGGTTTCACTCGCCGCCTTGCCCGCGTCAATCGGGACCGTCACGTTCAAGGTACTTGGCATGACGACCACGTTAACCGTCCGTCCGCGGCGGTCAATCGCCTGCAAGGTCACCTGGCGATGCAAATCACTGGTAGCATCCTTAGGCACATTCACCATGGCAATCACCTTGACCACCCGTTTAACCTCGCTTTTGGCTCCGGTGACTTGCACCGTATTCAAAGCGGCCTTGGGCGTCCCAACCCGGTAGTTGCCATTCACCGTCTTGGCACTCAAGCGCACCTCGACTGGTTTGACCGTCGTCGTGCGCGGTTGAATGTTCACATCGATCGTTGCCGGATTAATCGTAGCGCGCAGCTCGTCGTTTAAGCCCGAGGTCTTCAATTTTACGGTATGCTTGCCACTGCCCAGCTCCCGTAGGTTGGCGTACACCTTAAAGTTTTGGGTGTTGGTCGTCGTCGTCACCAACGCAGCTGGCCCACTGATTTTGACCTTCACGTATTGGGGATACCCCGAAACCACGTAGCGCTGACTGTCAACCGTCAAATCCAACGGCATCTTCATCGTGACGGTCTTATTAGACATTAACGCCGTCGTATTGCCATCCCGTGTCGTTTGCCGCAAAAAGCCATCTTTGCTGCCATTGACGTACATAAACAGCACTAAGGCCAAAATCAAGGAAATAATGCGGTAAAACCAGGTACTATTAAAGAAGCCCTTTTCTTGCTGTTTCACTTGCCAACCCCCTTGAAGCGCGTCAACAAATCCGTCAATAAATTCCGGTTGCCAGCCTCTTCTTTATATAATTGCGCCCGCAAAAACTTCAAGTAATTCTTCTGCGACATGTTGCGCAACAACTCATTATCCTTGGTCAGGGAAACCTCCCCCGTCTCTTCGGAGATTACAATCGTCAACGCATCCGTCACTTCGGAAATTCCCACGGCTGCCCGGTGACGCGTCCCGAGTTCCTTAGGAATCAGTTTACTGTCCGAAAGCGGCAGGTAGGCCGCCGCCACGGCCACCCGATTGTTTTTGATGATCACGGCCCCGTCATGCAACGGCGTATTCGGAATAAAGGTATTGATCAGCAGGGCCCCGGTGATTTCGGCATCCAGGGGAATCCCGGTCTCAATGTATTCCTCTAAGCCGGTCTCCATTTGAATCGCAATCAGCGCCCCAATCCGCCGCTTGGACATGTACTGAATCGCTTGATCCAATTGCTTGATCATTTCCTCTTCAGCTTGATTGGCGACCCGGTTGCGCGTCAACATCGTGCCCCGCCCCAGGTGCTCCAGCCCCCGCCGAATTTCGGGCTGGAAGATAATTACCATCGCAATTACCCCCCAGTTGATCACTTGGTCCATTACCCACGACACCGTTGATAAGCCCACGTACCACGAAATCAACTTGATGACGATAATAATCAAAATCCCTTTGAAGAGTTGCACCGCGCGGGTCCCCTTCAACAGCACCATCAATTCATAGATGACCAGCCAAATCACTAAAATATCAATCAGGCTGATTAAGTTTCGCCACGTGAGGAGTGTCGCAATCCAATCCATTCCACATTCCTCCCTGCTTAATTGTCTGCCCCATTATAGCACTTTTATTGGCCGGGCCAAACCGGGCTAATCACGACCGATAATCCGGACTTCCGTTTCCAAGTCCACGCCAAACTTGGCCTTCACGGTCGCTTGCACATGCCGAATCACCGCTAAGTAATCCGTGGCCGTCCCGTTCCCAATGTTGACAATAAAGCCCGCGTGCTTGGTGGAGACTTGCGCGCCCCCCACCGTGTAACCTTGCAAGCCGGCATCATGAATCAATTTTCCAGCAAAGTAACCCGTCGGGCGCTTAAAGACACTCCCACATGAAGGCAATTCCAACGGTTGCTTGGCCGCGCGCCGCGCATTCAGGTCGTCCATTTCGGCCTTGATCTGGTCAAAGTCCCCCGGCGTCAGTTGGAAATCAGCCGCCAAGACGACCAAGTTGTCGTCTTGCACCGCACTGTGCCGGTAGCCAAAGTCCAGTTCTTGGTTGGACAGGGCCTTGATTTCGCCGGCCGGGGTCAGGACCGTCGCTGACTTCACCACGTGCTTGGTTTCGCCACCATACGCCCCGGCATTCATAAAGACGGCGCCCCCGACACTGCCGGGAATCCCGGCCGCAAATTCCAGGCCACTCAAATGATGATCCCGCGCCACGATCGTCGTATCAATGTAAGCCGCCCCGGCTTGGGCCGTGACGATCGTGTCATGGACTTCAATGTGCTTCATCTTGGTTAAAATCATGACCAACCCAGCAATCCCGCCGTCCTTGACGATTAAGTTGCTGGCGTTGCCCAACACCGTTAATGGAATCTGGTGGTCATGGACATAAGTCACAATTGCTTGCACTTGGGCTACCGTTTCCGGGAACACCAACCAGTCCGCCGGGCCCCCCGTCTTGGTGTGCGTGTACTTGGCCAACGGTTCATTGGCCAACAAGGTCAAGCCCGCAAAAGTGTCTGCCGTTAATTGATAAGTCATGTCTCATTAATTCCTTTCTGTCTGTTCCCACCCGCGCGGGGCAGGATAAGTTTAACCGTTTCATTATATACCATTGCATCCGGTTTGCACTGGCTGGCACCAATGCTTTATTATTAAATTAACGCAATAAAAACGGAGGCGCCCACATGAATTTTATCGCCATTGATTTTGAAACCGCGTCCGGCAAGCGGTTCAGTGCCTGTTCCTTGGCCCTAACCGTGGTCCGGGACAGTCAAATTACGGATCAATTCTATACCTTGATCAACCCGCAAACGCCTTTTTTCTGGCGGAACGTGCAAATCCACGGCATCCATGAACAGGACGTGGCCAATGCGCCGACTTTTCCCGCGGTGTGGGAACACATCCACTCCTTTTTTACCCCGGAAAAACTAGTCGTTGCCCACAACGCCAGCTTTGATAACAGTGTCTTAAAGAACACGTTGGCCCATTATAACCTGGCTCCGGCGCAATACCTGACCTTGGATACATTGCGGACCAGCCAGACCCTGTATCCAGAGCTGGTTAACCACAAGCTCAATACGGTGGCCGATGCCTTGCAAATCGAATTGCACCATCATCATAACGCCTTAGATGATGCCCAAGCCTGTGCCAATATTTTATTAACCCAGGCGCGGCAATTTGGCCCCAAAAAATTAACCCCCTTTATCAAGCCGGTTCACTAAAACAAGAGTAGCGCTGGAAGGCCGCCCCTCCCAGCGCTACTCTTTTTTAAGGATAAACCATCTTGGTGGCCGGCTTGACCTGCCCATCGGCCGCCGGTTCCAGCAGGGTCCCGACCGTCTGAAAGCCAATATCTTGGTACAGCTTTTTCCCCCAGATATTATGATCAAACACCGTCAACATCAATTGGTCCAAGGTACTGTAATTTTCAAACCAGTACTGACCTTCTTCCATCAGCAAGCGGCCAATCCCTTGGTGCCAGTATCGTTTGGCAATTACCAGCCCCATTTCACCGACCCCTGGCGTGGCGGCTAGATTCATGATGGTTAACACCCCGACGATTTCTGGCCCCAAGCAGGCCAATAAAATCAAACAATCGTCGCGATCTGCCACCGCACTTAGCCGCACCGCTTCTTCAGCGACCGTGACGCGGTCCAAGCCGGGCAGCAAAATTGCGTCACTTTCCGGAGCAACGCCTTGCAAAAAGGCCAATAAGGCCGCCGCATCCGCGCGTTGTGCCAGGCGCATCGTGATTTCTGCTTCAGCCATGGAGCCATTCCTCCACCACGTGGGTCAGGCGCGTGCCATGGGGAACCACCATTAACCGCCGCTCATTTTCCGTCGCGGTCCGGGTAAAGGTCAGGGATAAGTATTCGGTTGGCAATTCATCGGCCACAAATTGGGCCCACTCAACCACGCTGATTCCATCCCCATCAAAGTACTCTTCTAAGCCCAAGTCCTGGCCACCGCCCGCTTCCAAGCGGTAAACGTCCATGTGGTAAAGCGGCAAGCGGCCGCCTTGGTACTCACGAATGATGGTAAAGGTCGGACTCTTGATCATCTGTTGGATCCCCAGCCCGGCGGCCAACCCCTTCGTAAAGGTTGTTTTGCCTGCCCCCAGGTCACCATTTAAGACCAAAACGTCCCCAGCTTGCAACAGCGGGGCCAAACGGCGACCCAAGGCCATGGTTGCTTCCCGATTTGCTAATGCGATCTTCACACCCGTCACCCTACTTAACCTGGGCCGCCGTAATCAAAGCGACCTTGTAGACGTCTTCTTCACTCGTGCCCCGGGAAAGGTCGGCAATTGGGGCGTTTAACCCTTGCAAAATTGGGCCCACGGCTTCAAAACCACCAAACCGTTGGGCAATCTTGTAACCAATGTTCCCCGCTTCCAGACTTGGGAAGACAAAGACGTTGACGTGACCGGCAACCTTGGAACCAGGCGCCTTGAGGGCCCCCACTTCCGGAACAAAGGCCGCATCAAATTGCAATTCCCCATCCACCGCTAAGGTTGGGGCTTGGGCTTGCACGAGCTTCGTGGCTTCGGCCACCTTGGTCACCATCTCACCCTTGGCTGAGCCCTTGGTCGAGAAGGACAGCATCGCTACCTTCGGGTCTAAGCCGAAGAGTTCCGCCGTTTCCGCACTTTGCAAGGCCACCGCCGCCATCGTTTCCGCATCCAATTCGATGTTGATGGCACAGTCGGCAAAGATGTAGCGTTCTTCACCCTTTTGCATGATAAAGGCCCCCGAAATCCGCTTTTGGCCGGGCTTGGTCTTAATAATTTGCAAGGCCGGGCGGACCGTGGCCCCCGTTGAGTGAACCGCCCCTGAGACCATCCCGTCAACCTTGCCTAAGTAAACGAGCATCGTCCCAAAGTACGAAACGTCGGTCAGCATTTGGTCAACTTCTTCCGGCGTGTTCTTCCCCTTGCGCCGTTCCAGCAGAGCATCGTGCATGGCTTGCTTGTCAGCCGCCGGGTAGGTCGCGGGATCCAAGATTTCAATCCCGCTTAAATCAAAGTTGTTTTCACTGGCCACTTGCTTCAGTTCAGCTTGGTTCCCCAATAAGACCGGGTCCACGACCCCATCGGCCTTCAGCCGCACAGCCGCCCCCATAATCCGCTTGTCACTGCCTTCCGGGAAAACGATCCGCCGGCCTTGGCCCTTTAAATCTTGTGCTAACTTTTCAAAAATATCCATTGCAAAGACTCCTTTTCTTCCTACGCTTCACCATCAACGGTCGCTGGCAACTGCCAATCAATTGGCGTTTCTCCCATCGCCACCAGGGCTTGGTTAGTCCTTGAGAACGGTCGTGAACCAAAGAAGCCCCGGTAGGCTGACAGGGGACTGGGGTGGGCGGATTCCAAAACCAGATTCGTGTCCAAATCAATCAACTGCTTCTTGCGTTGGGCTGCCTTCCCCCACAGGATGAAGACGACGGGTTGCGGCCGTTTGGACAAGGCCATAATTGCCGCATCGGTCAGCGCTTCCCACCCCTTACCTTGGTGCGAGTAGGCTTGACCGGCCCGGACCGTCAATACCGAGTTCAAAAGCAAGACCCCCTGCTCAGCCCACTTTTTTAAGTAACCGTGGTTGACCGGGGGATAGCCCAAGTCCGCTTGCAGCTCCTTATAAATGTTTTGTAAGGACGGCGGAATCGCCACCCCCGGCAAGACGGAAAAGCTTAACCCGTGCGCCTGGTGCGGACCGTGGTACGGGTCTTGGCCCAAGATCACCACCTTGACCTGCGAAAACGGGGTCCACTCAAACGCCGTAAAAATGTGATGCATTTCCGGATAAATCGTCTGAGTGGTGTACTCGTGAACCAAAAAATCATGCAAATGTTGATAAGTTGGACTTTCAAATTGGGGCGCCAAGACGGGCCACCAATCATTATGAATCAATTGTTTCAAAATCATGCACCTCGCTTTTAATTTTAGCATACTTCTGCGCGGGACGGGAGAAAAGATGAAACCGCTGACAGGCTGTTCAAAATCAGCGGACACTGATAAAATACAAGGTAATCAGCCAATGAAAGGAGGCACTCCCGTGCGAACGCTCTACATGCGGGATCACGCTACTGATCGTCAACCAGCCACGGTGATTCACGATGAAAACAACCAAGCCGCCTACCTCTTAGCCGGTAAATGGGGCTTGCGGCAAGATGCCCTCTCCTTGTACAACATGCGCGGCGATCTGCTCGCCGAAGTCAGCCAACTGTCGTTAGGGCTCTTGCCCAAGTTCGCCCTCTATGTCAACCACCAAAAAGTCGGCGTCGTTGGCAAATCCCTGGGCTTTGTGCGGGAAGTCGTCTACATCCGGGGCTTGAATTGGGTCATTGTCGGCAATGCCCTCACCAATCACTACCGCGTCTTCAAGGGCAGCCACCAGGTCTTTGCCATGGAACCCGCCGCTGAGACCGGTGCCTCTTTTTTGGCCATTACGATTAACCACCCCCAAGACGAACCCTTGGCAATCCTAGTGGCGTGCGTCTTGAACCACTGGGCCAAACGGCCGGATCCCCAGCCATTGCGCCGCAAATTCAAGTGGCGACCCCAAGCTGAACCAGGCCTGTCAATGGGCACGACCCTCCGTGACTGTCACTGGCAAAAATTACACTAACTTAAACAACGGCGATTTCTCGAACTTGGAGAAATCGCCGTTGTTTGGTTAGTAATGTTTTAAAACGCGCTCGATTTGGCGTTCTTGTTCCCGCCGCTTGATATCATTGCGCTTATCGTACTCATGCTTCCCCTTGGCGACCCCTAACAAGACCTTGGCAAAGCCGTGCTTAAGGTACATCTTTAATGGCACTAAGGTCACTCCTTTAGTGGTGAGCGTTGCCCGCAGCTTTTGCAGCTCTTTTTTGTGCAACAAAAGTTTCCGGTTGCGCAAGGGATCGTGGTTAAAAACATTCCCATTGCTATACTCGTTAATGTGGACGTTCATCAGCCACAGCTCGCCGTTATGAAACTGGGCGTAGCCGTCCTTAAGTTGGACCCGCCGGGCCCGGACCGACTTGATCTCCGTCCCGGTTAGGACCAAGCCGGCTTCGTACGTCGCCGTGATCGCGTAATCATGGCGGGCCTTTTTATTTTGGGCCACTAAATTGGCATCTAACGCGGCTTTTTTCTTTTGAGCCATCGCTGAAACCTCCTTTCAACGTTGCAAGTTGGTTCAATTTAACGGTGACGCCGGCGCCGTTGCCCCGGCTCCCGATCCCCCTTGTGGCGGGTTTGACCGCGGTTGATTTGGTAACTGTTCCGATCCCCATTGTCCCGGCGCCGATCAGAGCGGGAATGATCATCATGCCGACGGTGATCACGCCGGTCATTGTTGCGCCGCCGGTTGCGGCCACCACCGCGCCGGTCATCTTGGCGGGGCGCCCGCAGCTTGGTAACGGGCGCTTCACCCGGGTTAACCAGTTCAAAGTCAACTTCGCGTTGGTCCTTGTCGACCCGCAACAGCTTTACCTTGACCGGCTGGCCAATTTGGAAGATGTGGTGGTTGCGCCGCCCGACCAAGGCCATGTGCTTTTCGATGTATTCGTAGAAATCATCTTGCATCGCACTGATGTGGATCAGACCTTCCACCGTATTCTCTAAGGCCACAAACAAACCAAACTTCATGACGGAAGACACGACCGCGTCAAAGGTTTCGCCCACGTGGTCTTCCATGTATTCCGCCTTCTTCATGCTGTCAACGTCACGTTCGGTGTCAATCCCGCGGCGTTCAGCCATTGAAGTGTGTTCAGCGATTTCGCCCAGCACGGGTTCGTACTTGGCCTTAGCCGCCGCATCGGTACCGTGTTCCGCGTACCAGCGAATCAAGCGGTGAACGGTGGTATCCGGGTACCGCCGAATCGGCGAAGTAAAGTGGGTATAGTACTTGGCGCCCAAGCCAAAGTGGCCGACTTCTTCGTCCGCATACTTGGCTTGCTGCATGCTGCGCAGCATCATTACCTGCACCATTTGCTCTTCGGGGGTCCCGGCCACGTCCTTTAAGACCTTTTGCAGCATCTTTGGCGAAGCGGCACTTAAGTCCCCCTTCATTTGGATCCCAAAGACCGACAAAAATTCCGCAAAACTCTTTAACCGTTCCGCATCCGGGGTCTCGTGGATCCGGTAGAGGAAGGGAACGTGGAGTTTAAAGTAGTGCTCTGCTACCGTTTCGTTGGCGGCCAGCATAAAGGATTCAATCATCCGTTCCGACAAGCCCCGGTCGCGCAATTCAATGTCGATCGGGTGGCCGGTCTCATCCACAATAATCTTGGCTTCCGGCGCTTCAAAGTCGATCGCGCCCCGTTGGTGCCGGTGCTTGAGCAAGATCCGGTGCAAGTCGGCCATGGTTTCAAACATCGGCACTAATTCGGCGTACTGGGCCCGGGTCTTTTCATCGTGCGCCTCTAAGATCTTATTAACCGCCTTGTAGGTCATCCGGGCGTGCGAACGGATCACCGACGGGAAGATTTCTTCTTTGACCACTTCGCCTTGCGGGTTGATTTCCATTTCACACGACATTGCCAACCGTTCTTCGTTCGGGTTTAAGGAACAAATCCCGTTTGATAAACGCTTCGGCAACATCGGAATGACCCGGTCGGTCAAATAAACCGACGTCCCCCGCTTATAGGCTTCTTGATCCAAAGGCGTCCCCGGCTTAACGTAATGCGAGACGTCCGCAATGTGGACCCCCAAGTGGTAATTGCCGTTTGGCAGTTGCCATGCCACCACGGCGTCGTCCAAGTCCTTGGATTCAATGCTGTCGATCGTCACCAGGGGTTGATCGGTCAAGTCGCGGCGGCCAACTTTTTCTTCGGGTTGCACCGTCAGCGGAATCGCGTTGGCCTGGTCCATTACTTCCTGGGGAAATTCGTGGGGCACATCGTGAGCGTAGACCACTGACAGGATGTCAATCCCTGGCTCATCTTTATCCCCAATCACTTCGGTTACGGCCCCGGTCATGATTTCAGGGGCTTCGTCACTCGGGTAGTTGGTAATCGTAGCGGTAACCACTTCGTTATCCTGGGGATTAAGGCCTTGGTCGGTCACGTAGAAGCGGTAATTGGTCAGCTTCTTGTCCTTGAGGAGGATTTCCCCAATGAAGTTGCCCATCGTCAGGTGCTTAAATTCGCCCACCACGTGATCATAGTGGTGTTCAAGAATTTCGGTCACGGCCCCCTCTGGTCCTTGGTCCTTGGTCGGATCCCCGGCCCGCAAGATCTTTACCTTAACCTGGTCGCCGTTCAAGGCGTGGGCCGTGTGGTCCGGATTGACGTAAATATCCGGCAAATCATCATCATAAGCGACAAAGCCAAAGCCCTTCGGATTGGCGTGGAAGACCCCCACGATTTCTTCTTGTTGGGGAACCAGCTTAAATTCGCCTTGATCCGTGACTTCTACCAAGCCTTCCCGCTCTAATTTGGCCAGGGCCTGGACCAAGGGGGTAAAATCATCTGCCGAGGCTTTTTTGATCAGGCGGCCAATTTTTTCTGCCGACAGACTGATCGTTGGGTTAAGACCCAAGACTTTTAAAATCTGTTCTTGTAAATCTGTCATTAAAGATTCCTCTCGGTTGTTCATTCATCATAAAAGGCCGTGACAACTGCCACAGCCTCTTCGTGCAATATTTCTTATGTTCGACGCGACGGCTAATGTGATGACGTGTAGATGATCGCCAGCGCCAAGATAAAGAAGAGCGCCCCCACGATGGTGGTGACAATCTGCATTACGGCTTCAAAGCCCCGCGCTTTCCGCCGGGAGAATAAATCCCCGGACCCACCGGTCAAAGCGGACATCGCATCATTATCAGTCTTTGCTGGCTGCATCATTACGCAAGCAATTAGGACCACGCAGTCGATCAAGAAGAGGGTCATTAACATTGAATATTTCCTCCTAATTTCAACCACAACATATCCTAATGATCATACCATATTTCTGGACGTTTGCCTAATTTAAGTGCCGAAATTGGCACCGCCCACGAAAATCCCGTACAATGAAGATAGTTAGAAAAAAGATTGGAGGTTTTATTTTGACGACCATTTCAACCGGCCGTCTGCGCTTATTGACGGCCGATTTTGTCTTAATTTCTTTTATGCTCGGTTGTAATGAGTTTATGATTGTCGGGAATTTATCCTTGATCGCCAATTCCTTTCACGAATCCTTGGCCCAGATCGCCTGGCTGGTGTCAGCCTTTGCCTGGACCTATGCACTGCTGACCCCGCTCATCACGATGGCCACCGCCCGCTTTGATCGCTTCAAATTGTTGCTGACCTTACTGGGCGTCTTTTTGGTCGGGACCGTAATCAGTTGCTGGGCGCCGAGCTTTAACTGGCTCTTGTTGGCCCGGATCTTAACCGCCTCGGTCGCCGGCTTACTGGAATCCTTGCTGCTGGTCATTGCTTATGATCTGGCGCCGAACCAAGCCAGTGGTTCCCAGATTGTGGCGTGGATTTACACCGGCTTTGGGATTGCCAGTGTCGCCGGGGTGCCGCTTGGGACCTTTATTGCCGCCCATTGGCACTGGCAAGCGGCGTTCTACCTGGTGACCGCCGTCACCGCCGTTGTGGCTGTGGCAACCGTCTTCTTGGTCCCCCACCACCTGCCCGGGACCCCCGGCAGCATCAAGGCCCAATTAAAACTGTTTGGCGACCGGCAAATTTGGCTGGGAATTGGGTTCGTGACCTTTGGGGCGGCCACCTTGTACGGTTACTACACTTACATTCGGCCCTTGCTCCAGGACACGCTGGGCTTTAGCGTCACTGCTTTGACCATCATTTTAGCCGTACTGGGAATCTTAGACGTGCTCAGCAGTATTTTGTCGGGCCGGCTGGCGGCCAAAAACGGTATGAGGCGGCTGATCCCCGTCTACATCCTGCAAATCAGCTGTCTGGCCCTCTTCGCGCCGTTGATGCGTAGTCAGCTCGGGGGGCTGACAGTGCTCTTGCTGATGGGCTTTTTGATCCCCCTCTTTAGTGCCCCGGCCCAGGTCTTCTTTTTGAACCGGGCCAACCAGGCCCACCCGGCGGCGGTCACCTTAGCCTCCTCATTAAACGCGATTTTCTATAACGTTGGCATTGCGATTGCCTCATTGAGCGCGGCCCAGACTTTAGAACACTTTGGTCTGCCCGCGCTCGGTTGGAACGCCGAATTTTACTGTCTCTTGGCCACCGGCTGCTTACTGTTACTGGTGCGCCAATTGAAACCCCCAGCAGCATAAAGCCCAACTGCCCCCGCCGGAGTTGTTCCGGCGGGGGCAGTTGTTTATTTGCGGGCACTCTGGTGGGCCGCGGCGTTAATTTGCGCTTGTTCTTGCAAGTGCTGGGCCCCGGTTAATTGAATCACCAGGGTGTCACCAACTTGCAGCTTGGTATCCCCCCGCGGGACCAATTGATCTTCTCCCCGGTACACCGCCAGAACCAAACTCCCCACCGGCCAGGCAAAATCCTTGATCGCCATCCCGTCGAGCTGCGCCCCGGCAAAGATGGTCGTCGTCATTTGGGTCAAGCCACGCAATTTGGCGTGGGGCCGCTGGTGAATGAAGTTTTCAAACATCGCGTAGTAAACCGGCCGCCCGCCCAAGAGGTCATCGACCAAGTAGGCGATAATCGCGACCACCGCTAACGGCATTAAGTGCGCCATCGTCCCGACCATTTCGGTAATCAACAGGATCGCCGTAAAGGGCGCCTTAGAAATGCAGGCAAAGTAGCCCGCCATCGCGTAGATCACGTAATTAGGCAGGTAGTGCAGCGGGAGCAGCCCCAGCTGCGCCATCCCCGCGCTGTACACCGCCCCAAAAACTGCCCCCAAGGTCAGGATCGGCAAAAAGATCCCCCCGGGCAGCTCCGAGGCGTATGAAAGCATAGAAAAGACGAACCGCAGGACAAACAACCACACCAACCACAGCAAGCCGGGCTGCATTTGGGCGAGCCCCACAATCAATTCGTTCCCCCCACCCAGGGTTTGCGGCCAGAGCCAGGCAATCGGAATTACCAGGACAAAGGGAATCACCGGGTACCAAGCCGGCTTGAGCCACTTCAGCCGCCGCGTCCAGGACCCCAAGTTTAAGATCACCAGCTGGTACAAACGGCCCAAAAGCCCCAACAACAAGCCCAAGACCACTAATTGCCAGTACTGAGCCAAGGGAAAGACACTTTCGTGCGGGACGTTCAAATCTGGCTTTAAACCAAAGAATTGCATCGAAACCAGGTTGGCACACAGGGCACTGATGAAGACCGACAGCCAGACCAAGGGCGAAAAATTATGGTAAACCTCTTCGAGGATAAACATTGATGATGCAATCGGGGCATTGAAGGCGGCCGACAGGCCCGCTGCCGCCCCACTGGCAATCCCGACTCGCCGCTCAACTGGTGTGACCTGACCGTGTTCAGCAATCCCCTGGCCGACGGTCGCCCCCAGCTGGATCGAGGGTCCTTCCCGGCCCAAGAACAGACCAGAACCGATACTTAAGATCCCACCAAAGAATTTCCGCCATAGCACTGGCCACCAGGCTTCTTCAAACTGGCCCATTAATTGACCTTCGACCTGAGGAATCCCGGAACCCTTGATGTTCGGATAGTGTTGGGTCAGATAGCCCAGCAGCAAGGCTAAAATGATTGAGCCCACCGTCCAGGGCAGCAAGCCCCACGGGTGATGGTGAAAGTAACCAAAGGCGGTCTGAACCCCCGTCAACCCCCATTGAATACTCAAACGAAAGAAACTCACCACTAGCCCTGTGACTAGGCCAATCATAATTGCCCGCCCGATCTGGCGGCTGTTGCCGTAATTAGGACTGTAAAAGCGCCGGCGCTCCAATTGCATCACCTCAAAATTAATTTCCCTACCGAGTTTACCACGCTTTGCGGTGCTGTGGACGGTGAGAACGGTTGCAAATCCCCGTTATTCGTGAATTTCCAGCGGTAAGCCATCCGGATCAAAGAAAAAGGTCATTTTGCCGTGGGTAAAGGGATCGACCCGGATCGGTTCCGTTTCAATCCCCTTCGCCGTCAAGGCTTGCACGGTCGCCGCGACATCCGCCACGCGAAAGGCCAGGTGACGCAGGCCCAAGGCTTCGGGATACGAGGGCCGCTGGGGTGCCTCGGGGCGAATAAAGAGTTCGATTTCTTGGTCGCCGCAGGCCAGGTCCAGCTTGTAATCACCCCGATCGGGCCGGTAATTTTCCCGGATGAGAGTAAACCCTAGTAAATCAACGTAAAAATGCTTGCTTTTCGCATAATCGCTGCCAATGATAGCCAGGTGATGAATTTCATTAAACATCTTTTTTCCTCCAAAAAAGCAGCCCGCCCAAAAACGAAGGCCGACTGCTGATCATCATTAATTTTCCTTGCGCAAGTTGCCCCGGTAACGAATCAAGTAAACCGCCGTGGCCACCACCAAGACGGCCAACCCGGCAATCACCGAGACCCGGGTATCCGGATTCACAAACATGAAGGCCACAATTACCAACAGGGCCACGATCGCAAAGTAACTTGAGAACGGGTACAGCGGTAATTTAAAGGGGTGGTCAACCATCAGGTTCGGATTGTGCTTGCGGAACTTCAATTCCGCCAACAGAATCACAAACCACGGAATCATCCCTGGCAAGACCGACGAAGAAAAGACGATCACGAACAGATCTGACATCGACTTGTTTTGCGAAGCGGCAATCAAGTCAATGATAAAGCCAAGCAAAATCCCCCCAGAGATTCCTAAGATCGCCGCGTCTGGGACAATCCGCTTGGACAGGCGACCAAAGAGTTTGGGCGCATCGCCTTCGTGGGCCAATTTAAAGAGCATCCGACTGGACGAGTAAATCCCCGAGTTCGCCCCGGACAAGGCCGCCGTTAAAACCACGAAGTTAATGATCGACGCCGCGGCCGTGATCCCAACCTTAGCAAAGGTGGACACAAATGGCGAGCCAAGGGAACTGAGTTGGTTCCACGGGTAGATCGTAACAATCACAAAGATCGCCCCGATGTAGAAGATCAAGATCCGCAAAAGGACAGACTTGACGGATTTAACGACCGCTTTTTGCGGATTAGCCACTTCCCCGGCCGAAATCCCCAGTAATTCAATCCCCTGGTAGGAACCGACAATAATCGACATCGAGAAGAAGAAGCCGCTCACCCCACCGGTGAAGAAACCACCGTGGGCCCATAGGTTGGAAAAACCGGTCGGATGGCCGCCGTTACCAAAGCCAAAGAAGATTACCAAGAGGCCCAGGATGATCATAAAGATGATCGTAACAACCTTAATCATCGCAAACCAAAATTCCAAGGAACCATATGATTTGGCGCTGGCCAGGTTGGCTAATACCAAAAAGGCAATGATAATCAACCCCGACCAGAGGGGCGAGATCTGCGGCCACCAATACTTCAAGTATTCGGTCGCCGCCACCACTTCGGACATGCCGACGACAATGTATTCAAAGACGTTGGCCCACTTCGCGAGGTAACCCGCCAAGGGGTGCACGTATTCCGTCGCGTAATCCGCAAAGGACCCGGTTCCCGGATTTAAGTAGATCATTTCCCCCAAGGACCGCATCACGATATACAGCAACAGCCCCACAAAAGCGTAAGCTAGCAAGACGGACGGCCCAGTCCACTTAATGGACGCCGTCGAGCCCATAAAGAGGCCGACCCCAATCGCGCCCCCGAGGGAAATCATTTCCATCTGACCCGCCGTCATCGTCCGGCTAAGGGCTGGGGCCCCGATTTTATTCTTTGCCATTTTCTTTCCTCCTATTCGCTGTTGACCCTTGATCTTGGCGCAGATCCCCGTCAATCAGCACTGCTTAAAATTATAGGGGAAGCCATCTAAAAGTTCAATCAACGGCTTCTCATCGATTCTTAATTAAACTAAAAAGCGCCGGTGAGCTTTCAATAATGAAAGCCCCACGGCACTTTTAATTTGGATCGTTAACTGTTGATTAACGGTTTTCGATGTCTTGGCGAGCTTGTTCGCTCAAGTTGTAGAAGGAGTGGATCCCCTTGTATTGAGCCACGTCACCCAGGTTGTCTTCGATCCGCATCAGTTGGTTGTACTTAGCAAGACGGTCCGTCCGGCTCATGGAACCAGTCTTGATTTGGCCAGCGTTCAAGGCCACAACCAAGTCAGCGATCGTCGTGTCTTCGGTTTCACCGGACCGGTGGGAAACAACAGCCGTGTAGCCGGCTTCCTTAGCCATTTCGATGGCTTCAACCGTTTCCGTCAGCGTCCCGATTTGGTTCAGCTTGATTAAGATGGAGTTGGCAGCGCCCATCTTGATTCCCTTAGCCAAGTAGTCGGTGTTGGTTACGAAGAAGTCGTCCCCAACCAATTGAACTTGCTTGCCCAGCTTGTTGGTCAACGTTACCCAGTCGTCCCAGTTGTTTTCGTCAATTGGGTCTTCTACAGATACAACTGGGTACTTAGCGATGATCCCGGACAGGTATTCAATCCATTCTTCGGTGGTGTATTCTTCACCAGTGGACCAACGCAGCTTGTACTTCTTGTCTTCGTCGTTCCAAAGTTCAGAAGCAGCCACGTCAAAGGCAATCGCCACATCCTTACCTGGCTTGTAGCCAGCGTCTTCGATGGCCTTGATCAGGTATTGGAATGGTTCTTCGTTGTTGGCAAAGTCAGGGGCAAACCCACCTTCGTCACCAACAGAAGTTACCTTGCCGTCCTTTTCCAGTTCCTTCTTCAGGGCGTGGAAAGTTTCGGAACCCATCCGGATGGCTTCGCGAACACTCTTTGCCCCAACTGGCATGATCATGAATTCTTGGAAGTCAACCTTGTTGTCGGAGTGTGCCCCACCGTTGATGACGTTCATCATTGGCGTTGGCAAGACGTGCGCGTTGAACCCGCCCAAGTAGTTGTACAGTGGCACTTGGAGTTCGTCAGCGGCAGCCCGGGCAGCAGCCAGGGAAACAGCCAAGATGGCGTTGGCCCCAAGCTTGCCCTTGTTCGGCGTCCCGTCCAACTTGATCATAGCCTTGTCGATCGCGATTTGGTCAGTTACTTCCATCCCAACGATTTCCTTGGCGATGACGTTGTTAACGTTGGCAACGGCCTTCAACACGCCCTTGCCGCTAAAACGGTCCTTGTCGCCGTCACGAAGTTCAACGGCTTCGTGTTCACCAGTTGAAGCCCCGGAAGGCACGATCCCGCGGCCGACACCACCGGCTTCGGTGTAAACTTCGGCTTCAACAGTTGGGTTACCACGTGAGTCGAGGACTTCACGAGCGTAAATATCAGTAATTAATGACATTTTTTTCTCTCCTCTGGAATGGTTTGCATAGTATTTTTACTTACATTGTCCATTGTATTATTTTGTTCAGCTTAAAACAAGTAGGATTGCCCACCCGTTTTGGCGGAACCGCTACCATCGTTGATCTGATCGCCGCAATTTTCGCAACTTTTTTTACGGCGCTTACTTCACAGATCCCTGCGTGGCCCGTTGTTGGTAAAAACGTTCAATCCGGGTATCGGGGATCAACCAAACCACCGCCATGATGGTCAACAGCAAGTAGCTAACGGCCAGCCAGCCAAAGCCTCTCAAGGTGGCCAAGAGGTACGTGGCCACGCTGAGCTTGCCCTTTAAATCGCGCCCAAACAAGGCCACCAACGCCGAGTCCCGACCGGCTTGGCGCAAGACGGCGGTCTGCAAAAGGTAATATGAGAGCGAACACATCAACAGCACGCCCCCATAAACCACGGTCGGCGCCGTCGCAAATAAATGGCTGCCCAGCCACTGGGTCGCCCAAGGCATCAAGGACATCCAAAAGATCCAAAAGAGGTTGGCCCACAAAATTTCCCCCGAGGCTTGCTTGAGCGCAGCCACCAGGTGGTGGTAATTATTCCAGTAGATTCCGACGTAAGCGTAACTGAGCAGGTAGGCGACAAAGGTCGGCGCGACCTGCTTTAAGGCCGCAAAGCTAGCCCCGGTGGGTTCGTGCAGCTCCAAGACCATGATCGTGATCACAATCGCCAACACCCCATCACTAAACACTTCCATCCGACTTTTCGGCATCATCTGTCACATTCTTCCCCTTCAATCTTATCAAGCGATTGATCGAGCATCAATTTTGACGTTTCTTGAAGATTGCCGGGAGCACATCGTTATTATTACCTTAACATTAACGAAACGAGGCTTACTTGCATGGAAACCATTCACTTGCCCGGGGGCCAACTGACCCTGGCACAGCTCAGCGCAATTTTTCAAACCATTCCAGTCGAATTTGACTTGCTTGACCAAGACGACATCATCCGCTGGTCCTCAATGAACGACCACCGCCTCTTTACCCGGACCGAAGCCGACCTGGGCAAGCACGTCTTAGCCGTCCACCCCAGCCATTCTAAGGCCCGGGTCCAGGCGGTCTTGGACCAGATGCACCACGGGGAGCGGCAGTCAATTTCGCTCTTGATTACCCACCACGGCCAGCCGGTCAACATCGCCTTTTACGCCCTGCACGATGACCAAGGCGCCTACCTGGGCTGCGTAGAGGTCACCCAACCCGTCGCCAACCACCAAGTCAAGGGGCGCTGGTGGCGCAACTTCAAGCAAATTTTTCGTCATTAACCGCTAAAGCGGGGCCAAAGCAGCTGTGCTCTGGTCCCGCTTTTTTCTACCCGGCGTGGTCAATCACCGTTTCACCATGCACGATCACCTGGCGCAATTCCCGGGCCGTAGTCTGATACATTAAGCGTTCAAACCGGTCCTGCGGGCTTTCGGCCGGCCGGGTAAACCTGTCGCTGACCACCTGCAGATCGGCCAAGCACCCCGCTTGCACCTGCCCGACTGGCAAGTGCAAGGCCCGGGCCCCGCCGAGCGTGGCCAAGTAAAAGGCCGTCGTCATACTGATGCGCGACCCCACGGCCCCGGCATCCTGAGTAGTCACCCCGTCGTTGCGCACCTGGGAAAGGGCAACGGCGTGGCGCAGATTATCGTACAGACTCGGGGAATAACCGCCAGAAATATCGGTTCCAAGTCCCACTTGATTGCCCGCCGCCAGTAATTCCTGCACCGGCAGTACCCCATTACCAAAGTAGGCGTTGGAAATCGGGCAGTGGGCCAAGGCACTCCCCCGCTCGCGCAGCAAGGCCTGGTCTTTTGGGGCCAATTGGGTCCCGTGGGCTAAGACCGCCTTTTCCGTCAACAGGCCAAAGTGGTCCAAGACAGCCGCGTCGTGCATCCCAAAGCGATCGATGGCGTACTGATGCTCCCAGTTGCTTTCACTGACGTGGGTTTGGATCAGCAGATCATACTGGTGCGCCAGGCGGCCTAAGCCGGCCAAGACTTCATCGCTGCAGGACGGCACGAAGCGCGGGGTAATCACCGGCAGCGGGGCCAGGGGATTTTCCGCCCCGAGCGCTTTGAGTTGGTGGATAAAGCGTTCGGTCGCCGCCACCGCTTCGCCAGCCGAAGCATCGCGGTAGTAGTCCGGCGTCTGGTCGGGATTATCCATGGCCACCCGGCCAATCGCCGCCCGCAAGCCTTGCTGCATACATTGGCGGGCCAGCTCCAGGTTAGCGGCGGTGTGAATCGTGCCAAAGAAGAGGACCGTCGTCGTCCCCTGACTTAACAATTCATGGACCAGTTCGTGATAAACCCGTTTGGCAAAGGCCAGATCATCATACTTAGCTTCCAAGGGGAAGGTGTAATCATTCAGCCAGGCTGCCAACGGTTTGTCCAGGGCCAAGCCAGCTTGAGGCCATTGGGGCGCGTGGACGTGCAGATCAACAAAGCCGGGCCAAATCACTTGGTCGGCTGGCAAATGTTCAACCAAGTGCTGGACCTCCGCTGCTTTCAGCCGAGCCGCATAGGTCGGATCAGTCGCCGGGGTCACCCGGTCAATCCGGCCGCTGGCATCAATTTCAATCAAGGCTTGGGGTAAGTAGGCAACTTCCGTCGCATTTACGGGGGTGTAAGCATCCCCCACTAAGGCACGCGTAATCATTTCGAACTCCCTTCGTCATTTCCATCCGTAATTTGCTGGGCCACCGCCACCATTTGTAAAAAGACTGCCGGATCCAGGCTGGCCCGGCCAATCAAGACCCCATCGATATCGGACTGGGCCAAGAGCGCCGGTAGATTGGTCTGGTTGACACTGCCGCCATAGAGGATCCGGACCCGAGCGGCCGCTGATTCACCATACAGTCTGGCCAGGGTCTGGCGAATCAAATAACACCCTTCGTTCGCTTCGCTCGGGGTCGCAGCCGCCTTGCCGGCCCCGATCGCCCAACTGGGTTCGTAGGCCAAGGTCACCCGGGACAATTGGGCTGCGGTCACGCCCGCCAGGCCGGTCAGGACCTGGCTGACCACCCACTGGACCCGGTCGCCTTGAACCTGGCGCTTCATCGTTTCATCCACGCACAGCAAGGGGCAGATCCCAGCTTGCAGGGCGGCGTGCACTTTTTGGTTGACGACGGCATCACTTTCGTAAAAGAGCCGGCGCCGCTCCGAGTGACCAAGGATGACGTGCTTAATACCCAATTCACGCAGGGCCACGGGACTGGTCTCCCCGGTAAAAGCCCCCTCATCTTGGTAAAAGCAATTTTCCGCCGCAATCTTAAGATTGGTCCCCCGGGTGCGTTCCACCAGCGATTGCAAAAACAGGGTCGGCACCGCCAGTTCCACCTCCACCTGGTCGGCCGGTGGCAACTGCGCCTTGATTCGATCAACGTAGGCCACCGCCTCGGTGATCGTCTTGTACATCTTCCAATTGCCAACAATTAACGGCTTGCGCATTCAACCGCTCCCTTCTTCGGCTATTTGCCAACGTTTTGATCTATTTTATCATAAACGTCCGGTTTGATCGCAAACAAAAAAGAGACGCTCTTTCAAGAGCGCCTCGTATTATAAAAAGATTACTTTTCAGATAAAGCCACGATCCCTGGTAATGGTTGGCCTTCCAGGTAAGTCAAGGAAGCCCCACCACCAGTGGAGATGTGCGTCAGCTTGTCGGCAATCCCGAGTTGCTTAGCGGCCGCCGTGGAGTCACCCCCACCCACGATCGTCGTGGCATCAGACAAGGTCCCGAGGAACTTCCCAACTTCCAGCGTCCCCTTGGCAAAGTTTGGCATTTCAAAGACGCCCATTGGCCCGTTCCAAACGACCGTCTTCGCGTCGGCCAGGGTGTTCTTGAAGAGTTCAACGGACTTTGGACCAATGTCTAAGCCCATCCAGCCGTCTTCAATATCGCCTTCAACGACCTTGCTGTTGGCATCGTTGGCAAACTTGTCGGCTACCACGTCGTCAACTGGCAGGACCAACTTGCCGTCGGCCTTCGCCAGCAAGTCCTTGGCCAAGTCGATCTTGTCTTGTTCAACCAGGGAGTTCCCCACCTTTTCGCCCTTAGCGGCTTTGAAGGTGTAGGCCATCCCCCCACCAACGATGATCTTGTCCGCCTTGGCTAACAGGTTGGTGATCACGCCGATCTTGTCAGAAACCTTGGCACCCCCGAGGATAGCAACGAAGGGGTGAACCGGGTTGTCCACAGCGTCACCCAAGAACTTGATTTCCTTTTCCATCAAGAACCCAGCCGCGGCCTTGCCTGGCATGTTCGTGGCAATCCCCACGTTGGAAGCGTGCTTACGGTGGGCCGTCCCAAAGGCATCGTTAACAAAGACATCCCCTAAGGAAGCCCAGTACTTGCCCAATTCAGGGTCATTGCCGGATTCATGCTTAACGTATTCACCGTCAATTACGTCTTCGTAACGGGTGTTTTGCACAACCAAAACATCACCGTCTTGCATTTGGTCAATGGCTTCTTCCAGTTGTGCCCCACGGGTTACCGGCACAAAGGTTACCGGCTTGTTAAGCAGGTTGGACAGCTTTTCAGCGACTGGCCGCATCGACAGGCCGGGCTTGTCTTCTTCCTTCTTGATCCGGCCCAGGTGGGAGAAGAGAATTGCCTTCCCCTTGTGGTCCAAGACGTACTTGATCGTTGGCAAAGCTGCCACGATCCGGTTGTCATCCCCAACGACCCCGTCTTTAACCGGCACGTTGAAGTCGACACGCATTAATACCTTTTTACCTTCTAATTGAAGATCTGCTACGGTTAATTTAGCCATAAACTTGCTAACTCCTCTCTTTTTCAAAAAAGGTGGGCGGAGTCGCCTCCTCCCACCTTAAAAAATTTGCCCTTAGCCAACCATTACAGGGTAGCGAAGTGAATCAGGGTCCGGATCATGTTGGAAGTGAACCCGTATTCGTTGTCGTACCAAGCAACCGTCTTAACTAATTGCGTACCGTCTTCGGCTTCCATGATTTCCGTTTGGGATGGGTCAAAGACAGAACCAAACGTGGAGCCGATGATGTCTGAAGATACGATTGGGTCTTCAGTGTAACCGTAAGCTTCGTTGCCTTCGGTTGCCTTCTTCATTGCGGCATTGATTTCTTCAACCGTGGTCTTCTTGTCCAGGATGGAAACCAATTCAGTCAAGGAACCGTCAACCACACCAACCCGTTGGGCGTGACCAGACAGCTTACCGTTCAATTCAGGGATTACCAGACCGATAGCCTTAGCAGCCCCAGAAGAGTGAGGAATCGTGTTGGTAGAAGCAGTCCGGTTGTTACGCATCTTCTTGCCACGAGGGCCATCCAAGATTGCTTGCGTAGAAGTGAAGGCGTGAACCGTCGTCATCGTCCCAACCTTCAGACCGAAGTCCTTGTTCAGGAAGTAAGCCATTGGGGCCAAGCAAGACGTCGTGCAGGAACCTGCAGAAACGATCTTGTCTTCTGCCTTCAGCGTGTCCAGGTTAACCCCTGGCACAACCGTTGGGATGTTACCAGCTGGGGCAGAGATCAGAACCCGCTTAGCACCGGCATCCAAGTGTGCTTGGGACTTTTCAGCTGAAGTGTAGAAACCAGTACATTCCAGAACGAAGTCAACGCCGTCGTTCTTAACCCAAGGAATGTTCTTAGCGTCGCGTTCAGCGTAAACTGGGTACTTCTTGCCGTCAACGATGATCCCTTCGTCGTAAGCAGAAACTTCACCTGGGAACTTGCCGTGCGTAGAGTCGTACTTCAGCAAGTAAGCCAACATGGAAGGAGTCGTCAAGTCGTTGATGGCAACAACTTCGATGTCGGAAGAGTTCAATTCGTGAATCCGACGGAAAGCCAAACGACCGATCCGGCCGAAACCGTTAATACCAATCTTAACAGTCATACTGTAAGTTCCTCCTTTTAGGAAAACAAATAATTAATGTACGAGTATTATTTTAACACGCTTGCTCAAAAAGTACAGTTTTTCACCCCGAATTCACCAGATTTTGTGAAAAAAGTACAAACGCGCCAGCCCCCGTCAATCGGGAACAAGCGCGTGGTTGAGCTAGTGGTAACGCTACCAAAACGTACCTTGTGATCAAGCTTTGGCACGTAATTTTTCGGCATAGGCATTCAGCTTGCGCAAACGGTGGTTGACCCCCGATTTAGAGATCGGACCGCCCGGCACCAAATTGCCCAGCTCTTTTAAGCTGACCTCTTGGTGGGCCAGCCGGGCCCGGGCAATGTCTTGCAACTTGGCGGGCAAACTGCTTAAGCCGACCCGGGCTTCAATCAGGCGAATATTTTCGACTTGCTTGTTGGATGCCGTGGCAACCTTATCCATGTTGGCATTTTCGCAATTGACCAGCCGGTTGACCGAATTGCGCATATCGCGCACGATCCGGATGTTTTCAAATTCCAGCATCGAAGAAGTCGCTCCGATCAATTGCAAGAAGTTGGCAATCTTTTCGGCTTCTTTTAAGTAAACGATGTAACCACTGCGCCGGCTGGTCGTCCGGGCGTTGAGCCCAAACTGATTGATCAACTTGGCAATCATTTCATTGTGTTCTTCGTACAAAGAATAGATTTCCAAGTGGTAGCGTGACGTTTCCGGGTTGTTGACCGAGCCACCGGCCAAAAAGGCCCCCCGCAAATAGGATTGGACCATCAGGTCGTTTTTTAACATTCCGGTCGGCACCCGTTCCATAATCTTAAAGCCATCCAAAATCCCGAGGGTGCCCAAAATTTCTTGGACCCGGTAGCGCAAGCGCACCACGTAGGTATTATTCTTTTTCAGTTTCATCTTGCGCCGGACGACGATTTCCGATTCCACGGCAAAAAATTCCTTCAACAGGGAGTAGATCCGCCGGGCAATCGCCGGACTTTCTGTTTGCACCGACAGGACCATTTGCTGGTTGGCGATCCCCAGGGACCCATTCATCCGGATCAAAGCCATCAGTTCCGCCTTGGCATTATCGGCGTGGACCTTGATCCCGGTTAATTCCTTTTTAACTTCACTGGCGTACGACATTTTTTATCCTCCTTCGGGCTGGCAAATTCCCCGCCGCTGGGAACAAGATGGAAGCAAACTGCTCCAGCCCAATTGCTAAATTTTAGTGGACGTCATGGAGCCGGTTCATCAGCTCCGCGACGACTTTATCCCGGTCATGGAAGGCCCCATTGTCCCGCAGACGCAAGAAATTGGCTGAAATCACCCGGCAGCCCTGCGCGCGCAACCCAGTAAAGTCGTGCTGAACGGGCTCGGAGATTTCATTCCACGCCTGAAAGTTAATGTAGTCTTCGGGGACCGGTTGGATGTTGACCAAAACCGTGTCGATGAAATGCTCACCTAAGTGCGCATTGATCACCCGGACGTGATCCGCATCGGTAAAGTGATCGGTCTCCCCCTTTTGGGTCATAATATTGCAGATATAGACCACTTCCGCCTTGGATTCGCGAACGGCTTGCCCGACGTTTTTGATCACCAGGTTCGGCAAAATACTGGTAAACAAACTTCCGGGGCCGAGGACAATTTGGTCGGCATCGTGGATGGCTTCAATCACCGCGTGCATTGCCGCTGGTTCGTGTTGGTCAGCATTGTTGGTGGGCGTCACCCAGACCCGCTGGATTTGCTTATGGGCCGCCGTAATTTCCGATTCTCCGCTTAAGGTCGTCCCGTCGGTAAACTCGGCGTTTAAGGTTAACGGCTCGTTGGTCACCGGATAGATGTGCCCGCGAATGTCCATCATCTCGGCCAATTCCTGCACGGCTTGGTAGATGTCCCCCTTCATTTCCGCTAGGGCCGTAATAATCAGATTGCCGATGGCATGGCCGGCCAAGAACTGGTCGGAACTGTCAAAGCGGTACTGAAAAATATCCCGTTCCAACTTTGGCAAGTTCGTCAAGGCCACCAAGGCATTGCGAATGTCACCTGGTGGCACCACGTTGACGTAGTTGCGCAGGATCCCGGAAGACCCCCCGTCGTCGGCGACCGTTACCACCGCCGTAATTTCAATATCTTGGTCGCGCAAGCCGCGCAAAATGACTGGCAGCCCGGTCCCGCCACCGATCACCACCACTTTGGGTCGATGTCTCATGAATATCAATTCCTTCTAAAAATTTACTTGGCTTTGGCTACGTCCCGGTGATCCAGGTAAGTATTGTAGCCCGCTGCTTGCAATGCTTGATACAAACGGTTGGCAATCGTCACCGAGCGGTGCTGGCCCCCGGTACAGCCAATCGCAATCGTTAAGCTGGACTTGCCTTCTTGGATATAGCCGGGTAAGGCCCCCTTGATCAAGGCCAGGAGGTGTTGAAAAAATTGCTGGGCTTGGTCAAATTGCATTACGTAGTCTTGCACCGGTTGATCATTACCGGTTAAATGCTTTAACTCCGGCAAATAATACGGGTTGGGCAAAAAGCGGACGTCCATAACAATATCGGCGTCCAAGGGCAGACCATACTTGAACCCAAACGATTCCACCTGGACGTAAAACGGCGTCTGCCCACTCCCGTTCCCAAAATACTCGGCAATCCGGAGACTGAGCTTGCGCGGGGTCAGGGCAGTGGTGTCAATCTTGACGTCCGCTTCACTGACCAGTTCGGCCATTAACTGCCGCTCCCGTTGAATGCCGGCCAAAACCCCATCGTGTTCGGCCAAGGGGTGGGCCCGCCGCGTTTCTTTATACCGCGAGACCAATTTGACGTCATCCGCGTCCAAAAATAAGACCTTCACGTTCAAATCGGGCAGGGCCCGCAATTTCGCCAGACACGGTAAAATCTGGGTATAAAAGCTCTTGGCCCGGGCGTCCATCACCATCGCCATTTTGGTAAATTCACCAGAGGCCTTGATGACCTTGATAAATTGCGAAGCCAAGCTGGGCAAAATATTGTCAATCACAAAGTAATTCTGATCTTCAAAGGCATGGACGGCGACCGTCTTGCCAGCCCCACTCATCCCCGTGATCACCACGACTTCAAATTGCTGTTCCATCATCCCACTCCTTACTTCGCCTGCTCAAAAACACACTTGAATATCATAGCATACCGGGCGTGTCATTTCACGGATTTTCAACTTACCCGGCCTTTTTTTCTACGGCAGCCGGTGGCCGGCCGCCAAGTAGAGGTCGTACCATTCTTGCCGGGTCAAGGTGACTTCACTGCCGGCGGCACTGGCCGTGATGTGGGCCGGCGTCATCGTCCCAATCAAAACCTGAGCCGGCATCGGCAAGCGCAAAATCCAGGCCAGGGCGATTGCATTCTTCGTAACCTGATACTTGGCCGCTAAGCGGGCGAGGACTTCGTTCAAGGGCCCAAAGGCTGGCGTATCGATGAAAGTCCCGGCAAAGGTCCTGTACTGGAAGGGTGACCAGGTCTGCAAAGTCAACTGCTTGGTCCGCAAGTATTCCAAGAGGCCATCCGTGGTCGCCGCCAGTTCGGTATTGACGTTGAGTCCATCATCAATCATTTGGGTATGGCCAAGGCCAAACTGGAGCTGATCAACCAACAGGGGTTGGTCGATCGCCGCTTGCAACAGCTCGATTTGGTGGGGGTTGCAATTCGACACCCCGAAGTGGCGTACCTTGCCGCTGGTCTGCAGGACATCAAAGGCCGCCGCCACCTGGGTCGGTTCCACTAAGGGATCCAAGCGATGAATCAAGAAAAAGTCCAGGTAGTCCACCTGCAAACGGCGCAAACTTCCTTCGACCGCCGCGATCAGGTGCTGCTGGCTGGCCTCATAGCGGGTCAGGTGGTCAAATTAATCGGCAAAAATGCCCCCCTTGGACTGCAACCAGATTTGCTCCCGGTCAACCCCTACGTGGCGTAAGGCTTGCCCGAAGTGGACTTCGGACGACCCGCGGCCCAATTCGGGATCACGCCCGTAAATGTCGGCCGCATCAAAAAAGTTGATCCCGCTGGCCAACGCGGCTTGCAGCGCCTGATCACACTTAGGCTGGGCCAGGTTGCCCATCCGCATAATCCCGAGGGCGACTTGAGAAATCCCCCCACCAACACCCGGCATCGTGATTGTTTTCATTGCTTTTTCCTCCTGCTGTTCTGCTTGTCCCCATTATAGTTGTTTCGCCACCGTTTGAATACGGTTACCGGCGGTTCATGGGAAACAAATAAAAAAGCCAGGTCACCGCCACACGGGCGACTTCCCAGCTTAAAAACTAACTACGCTTGCTTGGCCCGGGCGGCATCGCGCGCCAACATCTGCTTGAGGTATTGGCCGGTGTACGAGCCCGGCACTTGGGCCACGGCCTCCGGGGTCCCAGTGGCCACGATTTGGCCCCCAGCCTCGCCCCCTTCTGGGCCGAGGTCGATCAGGTAATCGGCCGACTTGACCACGTCGAGGTCGTGTTCAATGACTAAGACGGTGTTACCGGCGTCCACCAACCGTTGCAGCACCGCCAACAACCGTTTGATGTCGGCCATGTGCAGCCCGGTCGTCGGTTCGTCCAAAATATAGAAGCTCTTGCCGTGGGATTGGCGGTGCAATTCACTGGCCAGCTTCATCCGTTGGGCTTCACCCCCCGACAGGGTTGTCGCCGGTTGCCCCAGGTGCACATAGCCCAGGCCAACGTCTTCGATCGTTTGCAATTTCCGCCGAATCTTCGGAATCGCACTAAAGAAGTCGAGCGCTTCACTGACCGTCATCTCTAAGACATCGGCAATGTTTTTGCCCTTGTACTCGACTTCCAGGGTTTCAGAATTGTAGCGGGTCCCGTGGCAGACTTCACACGGGACGTAAACGTCGGGGAGAAAATTCATTTCGATCTTAATAATCCCATCCCCGTGGCAGGCTTCACAACGGCCGCCCTTAACGTTGAAGCTAAAGCGCCCCTTGGAATAGCCCCGCACCTTGGCGGCGTTGGTTTGGGCAAAGAGGTCGCGGATGTCATCAAAGACCCCGGTATAGGTCGCCGGGTTCGAACGCGGCGTCCGGCCGATCGGTGATTGGTCAATATCGATGACCTTTTCAATATTTTCAATGCCGCTGACCGTTTGGTAGCGTCCCGGTTTGGCCGAATTATGATTCAGCTTTTGGGCTAAAATCCGCTTGAGAATTTGGTTGACCAACGTCGATTTCCCGGACCCGGAAACCCCGGTCACACAGATAAAGTCGCCCAGGGGGAATTGGACCGTTAAATCCTTGAGGTTATTTTCCTTCGCCCCGGTCACCGTAATGAAGTGGCCGTTGCCCGGCCGCCGGGTGGCGGGGACTGGAATCTGTTGCTTTCCGGCTAAATATTGCCCGGTCAAGGACTTGCGCGAGCGCATAATCTGCTTGGGAGTACCGGCGGCCATGACCTGGCCCCCCTTTTCCCCGGCCCCGGGGCCAATGTCAATGATGTAATCGGCCGCCCGCATCGTATCCTCGTCGTGTTCGACCACAATCAAGGTATTGCCCAGGTCACGCATCTTTTTTAAGGAGGCAATCAAGCGGTCATTATCGCGTTGGTGCAACCCAATCGATGGTTCATCCAAGACGTACATCACCCCGGACAGATTCGACCCGATCTGGGTGGCCAGCCGGATCCGCTGGGCTTCACCCCCCGACAGGGTCCGGGCCGCTCGGGAGAGAGTTAAATAGTCAACCCCGACGTTTTGCATAAAGCTGAGCCGGTCGATGATCTCCTTTAAGATCGGCCGGGCAATTTCTTGTTGGGCCGGCGTCAAGTTCAGGTTGCTAAAGAAAGCCAGTTCCTGGCTGATCGGCAGGTCGCTGACCTCCCCGACGTTGCGGTCATTGATCTTGACTGCCAGGGCCCGTTCATTTAAGCGGTAGCCGTGGCAGGTCGGGCACGGCAATTCGGTCATGTACTTGCGCATCTGTTCGCGAGTAAAGTCGGAATTGGTCTCCCGGTAACGGCGGCTGACGTTGTTGACCACCCCTTCAAAGGGCACGTCGACGTCCCGGACACCACCAAAGTCATTCTCGTAGTGGAAGTGGAAGGTCGTATCCCCATTGCCATACAGCAATTGCTTTTGTTGGGCCGCGGGCAGCTGGTCAAACGGGGTATCCAGGTCAATCCCGGCTGACGCACAGAATTGGGCCAGCATTTCTGGGTAGTACTTGGAAGAAATCGGGTTCCACGGTTCCAAAGCGCCCTGGGCCAACGTTTTGGTCCGGTCAGGGATCACCAGATCTTCGTCAACTTCCAGCTTCAATCCCAAACCTTCGCAGGCTGGACACGCCCCAATCGGCGCATTAAAGGAGAAGAGGCGCGGTTCCAATTCGCCAACTGTAAACCCACAGATTGGGCAGGCATACTGTTCAGAAAAGAAGAGCGGCGCTTCCCCAATCACATCCACGGTGACGTAGCCGCCACTCAACCGCAAGGCCGCTTCCAAGGAATCAAACAGGCGCGAACGAATCCCGTCCTTGACCACGATCCGATCGACGACGACGTTGATCTGGTGCTGCTTGTTTTTATCCAATTCGGGCGCTTCTTCAATGTCGTAGGTCTCACCATCGACTTGGACCCGGACGAAACCGTCTTTTTTGATCTGTTCAAAGACCTTCTTTTGGGTCCCCTTCTTATCGCGCACCACCGGGGCCAAAATTTGCAGCTTGCTTCGTTCGGGCAGTTCCAGGATCCGGTTGACCATCTGTTCCGGGGACTGACTGGAAATCGGAATGTGATCGTTCGGGCAGATGGGGGTGCCGACCCGGGCCCACAACAGCCGTAAGAAGTCATTGATTTCAGTGACCGTCCCGACCGTCGAGCGCGGGTTGTGCGACGTCGTCTTCTGGTCGATCGAAATGGCCGGCGACAAGCCATCGATCGAATCAACATCCGGCTTGTCCATTTGACCGAGGAACTGCCGGGCGTAAGCCGACAGACTTTCCACGTAGCGGCGCTGGCCTTCCGCGTATAGGGTATCAAAGGCCAAGGAGCTCTTGCCCGACCCCGATAAACCCGTAATTACGACCAGTTTATTCTTCGGAATGGTTACATCAATGTTTTTGAGGTTGTGGGCCCGGGCCCCTTTAATCACAATTTTGTTGTTAGTGTTTGCCACGGTTGGTTTGTCCCTGTCCTTTCTGTTGTGCCGTTAATTCCATAATCGTATCCCGCAGGGTCGCCGCTTGTTCAAAGTCCAAGCGCTTGGCCGCCGCGCGCATCTGCTCAGTCAGTTCCGCCAGCATTTGGGCTTGGGCTTCGGCCGTTAAGCGGCCGAAGTCTTGGGCGGTAAATTCAGCCGACTGATCGGCTTCGGTGTCTTCCACCTTCTTGACCGCGGAAATCGCCTCTTGAATGGGCTTAATGATCGTCTTAGGGGTGATCCCATGCTTTTGGTTATAAGCTTCTTGGATTGTCCGCCGCCGCTTGGTCTCATCAATGGCTTTTTGCATCGAATCGGTAATCGTATCGGCGTACATGATTACCGCCCCGTGGGCGTTTCGGGCAGCCCGCCCGATGGTTTGGATCAAGGAGCGTTCATTACGCAAAAAGCCTTCCTTATCGGCATCCAAGATCGCCACCAGGGAAACTTCGGGAATATCCAGCCCTTCCCGCAGCAAATTGATCCCCACCAAGACGTCAAACTTGCCCAAGCGCAAGTCGCGGATAATCTGGGTCCGCTCCAGGGTCTTAATGTCAGAGTGAAGATATTTGACCTTCAGGCCGAGGTCCTTGAGGTAATCCGACAAGTCCTCGGACATCTTCTTGGTTAAGGTCGTCACCAGCACCCGTTCGTGCTTTTCAATCCGCTGGTTGATCTCCCCGACCAGGTCGTCAATTTGCCCCATGATCGGCCGGACTTCAACCGTTGGATCCAACAGCCCGGTCGGCCGGATGATTTGTTGTACCACCTGGTCGGTTTGGGCTTCTTCGTACGGGCCCGGCGTGGCGGACATGTAAATGACCTGGTGAACGTGCGATTCAAATTCCCCCAGGGTCAACGGCCGGTTATCCAGGGCCGAGGGCAGGCGAAAACCGTAGTCGATCAGCTGCTGCTTGCGGGCCTTGTCCCCATTGTACATCCCCCGCACCTGCGGCATTGTCTGGTGGGATTCGTCGACGACCAATAAGAAATCCTTGGGGAAGAAGTCCAGAAGGGTATACGGCGGCTCGCCCGGTTGCCGGCGGTCCATGTAGCGGGAATAATTTTCGATCCCGTTGGTGTAGCCCATCTCGCGCATCATTTCAATATCATAAGTGGTCCGTTGTTTGAGGCGTTGGGCTTCCAAGAGCTTACCGGCCTTTTCGAACTTGGCCACCTGGGTATTCATATCCGCTTCGATTTCTGGCAGAGCGACGTCCATGATTTCCTCACTGGTCAAGAAGTGGGTCGCCGGGAAGATCGAAACGTGCTCCAAATCACCGATCACTTCCCCAGTCAAGGCATCGACTTCCCGAATCCGGTCGATCTCGTCACCAAAAAATTCGACCCGCAGGGCCTTTTCCTCCCGCGAAGCCGGGAAGATTTCCACCACGTCACCCCGAACCCGGAACCGGCCGCGCTGAAAATCAATGTCGTTGCGGTCAAATTGAATCGTCACCAATTCACGCAGCAGGCGGTCGCGGCTGATTTCCTGTCCAACCCGCAGGGAGACGACGTGATTTTGGTATTCAGCCGGTGACCCCAGCCCAAAGATGCTGGAGACGGAAGCCACCACGATCACATCGTTGCGTTCCAACAGCGAAGACGTCGCCGAGTGGCGCAGTTGGTCAATTTCATCGTTAATCGAGGCGTCCTTTTCAATGTAAGTATCACTGGACGGGACGTAGGCTTCCGGTTGGTAGTAATCATAGTAAGAAACAAAGTATTCCACCGCATTGTGGGGGAAGAACTTTTTCATTTCCCCGTATAATTGTCCCGCCAAGGTCTTGTTGTGCGACAAGATCAACGTGGGTTTATTGACGTTTTTAATCACATTGGAAATCGTGAAGGTCTTCCCGGTCCCGGTCGCCCCCAACAGAATTTGGGCCTTGCGCCCGGCTTCAACTCCCTTGGTCAAAGTGGCAATTGCTTCGGGCTGATCCCCGGTTGGCTGGTAGTCGGCGACCAGGTCAAACTGCTGGTCCGCTTGACGATAAATCATGGCATCAATCCCCCATTTTCACATCAATATGCTTTGCTTTATCTAGTGTAGCACGCGAACGTGCTTTCCTAAAACAAATTGGCTGGTTGCAGCAGAAATTTCCCGGGAAATAAAAAAACAGCCGGTCGCAACCAGCTGTTGGCTCAATTAGGCGAGCCAGACTTCGCCGACTAACAGCATCGCCCCAAAGACGAGGACGAAGACCACGACCGGCCACACGAAGCGGACCCAGTGGGAGTACTTCATATCAAGCATTTGCAGGGTGGCCATCACTAACCCGGTCGGTGCCAAGAAGAGCATTGCGTACTGCCCGAGTTGGTAGGCCGTGACCACGATGTAACGTGGAATTTCGACCGTGTCGGCCAGCGGGGCCATGATCGGCATGGCTAAAACGGCCAGCCCGGATGAGGATGGCACGATGAAGCCCAGGACAAAGAAGATCAGCATCATCACAATGATGAAGAGCGAACCTGACATGTGTTCGACCAGTTTCGTTGATTGGTAAAGGATCGTGTCGGAAATGTAGCCGTTGTTTAAGACCAGATTGATCCCACGGGCCAACCCGATGATCATCGAAACCCCGACCAGACTGGCAGAACCATTGGTAAAGGCATCCACGACCCGCTTTTCGCCCAGACCGTTTTTGCCAAAGCAATTCAAGAAGATGATGATAATGGCAATCGTCAAGAAGGAGGCCGCCATGTTCGGGAAGCCCCATCCCTTCGCCATCACGCCCCAAATCATCATCGGGAAGGCGACGGCAAACAGGGTCAAAGTAATTTTCTTTTTCCAGTCAAAGGCTGGCGAAACGGCATCGCTTTCCATTGACCACATCGCATCAAAGGCTTCATGGTCTTCGTAGGTGTAAGAGAAGGTCGGATCGGCTTGAACCTTGCGGGCATACCAATGCAAGTACAAGGTCACGAAAACCGCTGCCACGCCCAGCCCGATCACCCGGCCGAGCAAACCTTGGGTAAAGTTGGTCCCCGCGGCGTTGGAAGCAATCACGACGGAGAACGGGTTGATCGTCGAAAAGGTCGTCCCCACCGAACTGGCCAGGAAAATTGCCCCGACACAGACGATGGAGTCGTAGCCCATCGCTAAGAACACGGGAACCAGGATGGGGTAGAAGGCCACCGCTTCTTCTTCAATTCCACACAGGGTTCCCCCAAGCATCAGCAGGATAGCCACTAAGAAGACCAGGGCAAATTCGCGCCCCTTCGTCTTTTTGGTTAGGGCCATCAGCCCCGCTTCAAAGGAGCCTGATTCCTTAACGACCCCAATCAAGCCCCCCAAAACAAAAATAAAGATCATAATATCAACAGCTTGCATTGTCCCCTCGACCATACTGGTGAAGACACTATACAAGCTAGCAGGGTGCTGCTTAAGGCGTTGGTAGGTATTCGGGATCGAAACGGGCTTGGCAATTGCCCCGGACGTAAACTGATTGATGTCAATTTTGACGTTCAACTTATCCAGGGTCTTTTGCGTTGCCGGCAACGTTTCCTTGCTCCCGGTTGGCGAAGTAACTTGAAGATGATTATTAGTGTATTGCAGCTTGGAATAGCTCCCGGCCGGAACTACCCAGGTCAGCATCACCGCAATCACCGTCAGAAAGAATAAAATGGTGAAGGCGCCAGGCATCTTAAGCTTCCAGCGCGGCTTCGGTGCTGTGGAATCCATTGAAATCCCCCTCTCAAACTGTTAATTCCACTTCTTATTTTAGAAACCGCTTACAAGTTGCTTCTCGTTAGATAGCGCTTGTTCGTAAATTCACGCAAAATACTGGGCGAGCAGCGCTTTTGACTACTCCTAACTTCAAAAAACTTCAAAAAAAATCAAAACAAAAAAGTCAGGTCGCCCCGCAACCTGACTTGATTAATCATCAAATTAAGCAAAGATCGTGCAAATGCTCCCGATCACGATCAGGGCAATCCCGGCGACCGTAAACTTCATTTCGTGGGCACTCTTGTGTTCATGCAACAGCAAAATCCCCCCGAAAGTGGCAATAATCACGTTTAATTGGGTAAAGATGAAGGCCGTGTTGCTCCCCAGTTCGCGGGCCGCAAAGATGTAGGCAAAGGCCGCAATCCCCCAGGACAGGCCCCCAAGAATGTTGAGGTAGTTTTCCTTTTGCTTCCAGTTGGCCCCCTTCGTGGCAATCGTCGCGTACAACGAAGCCCCGATGAAGATCCCGAGCACTTCTGGCAGGAAGACCCCGACCGGATCTTGGCTCTTAACCAACGGCAAGTTCGGGAACGTCGAATAAATCCAGTACCCGACCGTCGTCATCAGCAAGAATAAAAAGTTCGCTGTAGTTACTTTCTTCTCTGATTGCCCATCGGAAACCGAGGTCATCAAAGCCCCGATCACCACGATGATCAAGGCGATGAAGCCAATGATCAGAGCCTTGACCCCCGACCATTGGCCCAGGAACAAGACCCCAATGATTGAGTTCCCAACCAGTTGGAAGACCGTCGAGAGCGGAATCGTGTTAGAAACCCCCATCCGCTTAAAGGAAACGAATTGGCCCACTTGGGCGGTTGACCACAGGGCCCCACAAACTAACGAAAAGAGGAAGGCCGCTAACGACACCTGCGGCCGCATGATCAAAAAGGCAATGATGCCGACAATTGACGCGCCGGCCCCAATCCCAAAGGTTTGGTTTGCCGATGAACCACCAATCTTACCGGTAATGATTGGCATGAACCCCCAGCCTAACGCTGGAATCAATGCAATTAAATAAGCCATGTAAAAAACTCTCCTATAAAAAATCAATTCTCTCTTGTCCCGGTGCGGGACGTCTGGCTAAAACCGGTCGCAACCGGTTTCATCGTTTTGAAATTAAAAAGCGCCGGTTGTTACCAATCAGTGCTTTTTGAAAACGTTTATCATTTTACCGGAAGTGTCAATCGATTGCAAATCATTTATCGCTTTCATTCCCATTTTCATGGTTTTTCTTCACCCCGGTGTGGGGCGCCGATTGCCGGTCCGGGAAGAATAAGGTGAAGGTCGTGCCGTGGTTTAAGCGCGATGTCACGCGGATTTTCCCACCGTGGAGCTTCACTAATTGATGAACGATTGCCATGCCGATCCCCGACTCCCCATACTTGGTGCTCATCCGCGACCGATCAGCTTTATAGAAGCGTTCCCAGATGTGGGCGACCTGCTCGTCGGTCATCCCAATCCCGGTATCTTGGACGGTAAACTCGGTCCCATGCGACACCAAGCGGCCGCCGATCGTAATTGTCCCATGGTCGGTAAACTGAATCGCATTTTGAATAATGTTGAACAGGATCTGGACAAAGCGGTCGTAATCCGCGTAGACCCGCAGCTCTGGCGGCGCGGTCACCACCAACTGGTTGTCCTTAGCTGCGGCTTTTTTGGTCAGTTGATCGCGGAGGTTGGTAATGACTGCCCCCGCGTCAAAGACCTTGCGATTCAAAGAAATCTGGTTGGTCCGGATCTTTTCGTAGTTTAAGTTGTCGTTGACCAAGCGGATCAAGCGCTTGGTATCGCGCTGCATCAGTTCAATGCTATGCTTCTTTTCGTCTTCGGGGATCACGTCGTAAGCCAAGCCCTCTAAAATCCCGTTAATGGTAGTTAAGGGGGTCCGCATCTCGTGGGCGGCATTCGCCAGAAACTGCTGGCGCCGCTCCTCTTGTTCCTTGATTTCCTCTTGGGATTCCTGCAGCGAACGGGCCATCACGTTAAAATTATGGCTGAGTTCGTCCAGTTCATCTTTTTGCCGGTTTTCGAGGTGAATATTGTAGTCCCCGCGGGCCACCTGGCGGGTCGCTTTGTTCATAGCGTCAATCCGCCGGGTCAAGGAGCGCGAAACAAAGAAGGAGATCACCAAAGCGACTAACACCGCAATTAAAAAGGAGATCAACAAGTCATTGATGATTTGATTCATATTTTCACGCATCGTCGAAGTAAAGGTGCCAATGGCTACGGCCGCGACTAGCTTTCCCTTGTAAAAGTAGGGTTTGATGACCGTTGTCATCTCGGGCGGAGCCACGAGCTTCTCATCCTTGGACGAATGGGGCGTCGTTTGCTTGATGGTCACTTTTTTAGTAGTCTTAGCCACATTCGCCCGCTTTTGAATGGCTTGCCCCGTTTTAATCGTTTGCCACTCTTTTGCGCTGATGGTCGGAATATAATCAGGCTCGTTAGTGTAGCGCAAGGCGTGCTTGCCATCATAAATGGCAAACTTCACGTGCTGACGGATCAGCATCCGGGCCTTGGAGTCGACCTGGCTCTTTTCGATCCCGACAATCTGCCCGGTCTTTTTGTTAAAAATGATTTCATCATCATTGATCAAACTGTCCGCATTTTGCGACAGTTGCCGCCACGTATTCAAGTACACCGTCCGGTTGGTGATCCCGACAAACGAAATCGTCAACGTGGTACACAAGACCACCACGACCACCAGGATCCCCAACATTTGTCGCCATACTAAGCGCATCGGTTAACCCTCGATATCAGAATCATCAAACTTGTAACCCACGCCCCACACCGTTTGGATCACCTTGGGGCCAACCTTTTCCATCTTTTGGCGCAACTTCTTGATATGCGCATCGACCGTTCGTTCATCCCCGTAAAATTCATAGTTCCAGACTAATTGGAGTAATTGTTCCCGGGTAAAGACCTGCTTGGGTTTGGAAGCCAGGGCCTTCAACAGGTCAAATTCCTTCGGCGTCAGGTCGTGAATCTGCTTATCGTTTAAGAAGGCTTCCCGGGTCTTGACGTTCATCTTAAAGTGAGCGGTTTGGACGTCAAAATCGCTGGTAACCTTCGAGGCCCGTTGGGTGATTTGCCCCAGTTGAGCCCGCCGGTAAAGGGCCTTGATCCGCGCAATCAGCGTAATCGGTGAGAAGGGCTTGGTAACGTAATCGTCCGCCCCCATTTCCAAGCCCAGCACTTGGTCGGATTCGGAATCACGGGCCGTCAGCATAATAATCGGCACCGTCGGGGAAACCCGCCGGATGTCGGCCGCCACTTGCATCCCGTCTTTTTTCGGCAGGTTCAAGTCCAAGAGGACGATATCGATCGTTTCGTGGTCCTTTTCGTATACTTCAACGGCGGCTTCGCCATCGTAGGCAAATTCCGCCTCCCACTTCTCCTTTTTAAAGAACATCCCCATCATTTCGCAGACGGATTGGTTGTCTTCAATCATCAGAATTTTCATGAATAATTTCCTCCGTTAGTAAATTTGCATCTATTATAACCAGGAAACCGTGATTTTTTAGTGAATTCCAAAAAGTTGAAATAAAGCTTAAACTTCTGTATACTGTTTGTAACCTAATTTTGGGGATGTTTTTTGGATTCGACGGGTATAGGTCGAGTTCTAATTGCGTTTGAAGGTGGCGCTTGTTAAAACGCTCAGTTTTTAAATTATAACTGCAAACAATAATTCACAATCCTACGCATACGCTGCCTAACCGGTAAGCATGCGTAAATCCGGCCGGGCTCGTCCATGGTGCGGTACCGGGTTTCATTAGCAGTGGACTTACGTTGGTGGCCTCAGCTGGTGGTCAGCAAAAGAGATCTTCCCAGCTCGCCTGCCATGTTAGCCTTGATTAGCGGCGCTTTGGCAGGTTAAATTCAAATAGTTGATCTATGAGCGTAGAGGTTAGGATGGCGATATGCTCGGACAGGGGTTCGACTCCCCTCATCTCCATTTTTAAAGCTTTCAGGAATGTTGAACGGTGGTTAAAACGCCGGTAGCTCAACATTCCTGTTTTTGTTTGCACAGGTAAAAACAGGATTTTACAACAAAAGTGCGGACAATCTACGGACAACATAGTAGCAAAAAAAGCCACCCCGCCGCAGCGTGATGACCATGAGAAACAGCGCATCGCAGCTACCTAACTACGAGCGCTGAAGCATTGCTTTTTGATTGTGGTACTATTTCGGCAGGGCTTTCACCACTCACTTCAAAAGCCACTTAACGAGCCCACTAGGCACGAACAAGATAACAACACACCCATGAAACATGGAAGGTACCTCCTTCCTACACAAGTCCGGGTCGTGACTCCCGGCTTAAAGTGTGCGTAGCTATTGTACATGTTTTTTTACGTGCTAGAATATGAGTAACAAGATAATTACACCAGTGTGCAGTTTGGCGTCGTGAACCAAACACCAGCTGGTCCGGGCCTCCTTTCAGGGGCCCTTTTTTGTTGGCCAAATACATATTGGAAAAGCAAAAACGGCTGCCAAACTGGCAACCGTTGCTGTTTAATCATCTTCTGCCAATAACCGCTGTTTGCCCCCGGTAACGAACTGCTTAGGCCTGCGTTTTCCGCCGGCTAGGGGCTGGCCAACGCCGTTGGACCACCTTCACCCCTTCGACCACCGCAACCATCAACAGCCCGGCGCAAGCGACGATCGCCCACTGGTGGCCATCCAGGTGCGTCGTGTGGAAAATTCCGTTCAGCTGTGGCACGGCCACCGTGGCGATCAGAGCCAAGGCTGAAACAACAATCGCCCCATTGAAGGCCCGGTTGGCCAGGCTCGTGCGGGTAAAGACCGTTCCATGCAGCGATTTGCAGTTAAAGGCGTGAACCAATTGAATCAGACCTAACGTAATGTAGGCCATCGTCAAGGCATCAGCGTGGGCCAGGGCACTGTTAGCGTGAATTGGGAAGGTCAGCCCGCACCAGTAGACGCCTAAGGTCAATGCCCCTTCCAAGAGGCCCTGGTAGATGATATTGACCCCGGTGCCGTTAGACAAGAAGCTGGCGTGCAAGCCGCGGGGCGCTTGCTTCATCACGTCCCCTTCAGCTGGCTCGACCCCTAGGGCAATCGCTGGGAAAGTATCGGTTACCAGATTGATCCATAAAATTTGAACCGGCAGCAAAATCGACCAGTTCATGATCGTCATGACAAAGAGGGTCAAGACCTCACCGAGGTTAGCTGATAGCAGGTACTGAATTGCCTTTTGGATGTTGGCAAAGACCTTTCGTCCTTCCCGCACCGCTGCGATAATTGTCGCAAAGTTGTCATCAGCCAGCACCACGTCAGCGGCGTTCTTGGAAACTTCCGTCCCGGTGATCCCCATCCCCACGCCGATGTCGGCTGCCTTGAGGGCCGGCGCATCATTGACCCCGTCCCCGGTCATTGCCACCACCTTATTGTGGGCCTGCCAGGCCTTGACGATCCGGACTTTGTGTTCCGGCGCCACCCGGGCGTAGACGTGGTACTTAGCGACGGTGGCCCGCAATTCCTCATCGCTGAGCTGGTTTAATTCTGCCCCAGTAATCGCGCCATCTTCATCGCCGGGCGTCAAAATCCCCAGGCGCTGGGCAATTGTTTGGGCCGTCACCTTGTGATCCCCCGTGATCATCAGCGGCCGAATCCCTGCCTGCTTAGCTTCGGCAATCGCCGCCTTAACTTCCGGACGTGGCGGGTCGATCATCCCGGTCAAGCCGATAAAGATCAAGTGCTGTTCACCGGTTTGGCTGGTCAGGTCCGCTGCGATGGCTGCCATTGGCCGGTAGGCGTAGGCCAGCACCCGTAGGGCCTGCTTGGCCAGCTGATCGTTAAAGGCAAGGATCTGCTTTTGGTCCGCTGCGGTAATTGGCCGCACCTGGCCGTGATCCAAGATCCGGTCGACCCGGGCCAGCAGTTCATCGACCGCTCCCTTAGTGTAGAGAGTCGGCTGAGCATCATCTTCTACCAACACCGACATCAACTTCCGCTCCGAATCAAAGGGCAGCGAATCGAGCCGGGGGAAGGTCGCCCGAACAGCGGCCAGATCAACGTCTTGATCCACCCAAAACTGCCATAAGGCCGTTTCGGTCGGGTCCCCCAGCAGGGTGTGATCGGCCCCGAGTTGGGCGTCGTTGGCCAGGATCATCGCCTTTTGCAGTGGGGCACTGGTAGCCGGGTCAAACGCGGCGGCCGCCTGCAGGGTCCCATTGACCATCACTTGCTCGACGGTCATCTGATTTTTAGTCAGCGTCCCGGTCTTATCCGAGGCAATGATCTCGGTCGCCCCCAGGGTTTCTACCGCTGGCAGCTTGCGGATCAAGGCATTGCGCTTGACCATCGTCTGAGTCCCTAGGGCCAAGGTGATCGTCACAATCGCGGGCAAGCCTTCCGGAATTGCCGCCACCGCCAGGGAAATTGCCGTCAGCAGCATGTCTAACAAACTCTCCCGCCCGGTTCCCATGCCAATTGCAAAGATCGCCACCGCAATTGCCAACACTAAGCCCGACAAAACCTTGCTCAAGTGGGTAATGCTTTTTTGGAGTGGCGTCACCGTTGGTTTGGCATTGTTCAGCAGGCTGGCAATTTTACCAACTTCCGTGTTCACGCCGGTGGCGACCACGATCCCAGTTGCCGTCCCCGCCGTTACATTGGTGTTCATAAAGCCCATGTTGTGCTGATCGCCCAGCACACTGGCATCAGCGCCCAGCGCGGCAGGGTGCTTATCAACCGCCACGGATTCACCAGTCAGGGCGGCCTCTTCGACCTTGAGGTTGTGAGTCGTCAAAAAGCGGACGTCGGCCGGAAGGATATCGCCCGCTTCCAACAAGATCACGTCGCCGACCACCAATTCTTTGCTCGACAGCTGGGTAACCTGCCCATCACGCCAAACGTTGGTCGTCGGCGTACTCAGCTTTTGCAACGCCGCAATCGCGTTTTCCGCCTTCGTCTCTTGAAAGACCCCAAAGACCGCATTCAAGATCACCACCACTAAGATGATCAGCGCATCGGGGCCCTCGCCCGCCAGGGCCGCCACGCCGGCTGCGACCAACAGAATCAAGATCATCAGATCCTTAAACTGGGCAAGAAATTTTTGGGCCAATGACAGCTGCTTGCCAGCCGGCAGAGTGTTGGGTCCTTGCGCTTGCAAACGGCGTTGAGCCTCGCTGGTCGTCAGTCCTTGCGGCGTCGTGTCCAACTGCTTGATCACTTCCGCCGCCGGAATTTGATAATACTTGGTCCTCATCAGCAATCCCCCCGTTTCCTAAATTGAATTCATCTCTTGTTTCTATTATAAGATTTATGATGACAGGATGCCATAGCAAAACAAAAACGGCTCCGCTTGGAACCGTCAACCCATATTTTTTCAACCCGCGGCAACCTTACCGCGTCTGCTAACGGAAGGGACAATCAATCCCGCTTCATGTTCTGCTAAGAAGCTACTCGCAGTCAGGCTAGCTCGGCATCGTTACAACCTGACACTGCACACCATGGTCCGTCAACCACGCCAACAGGTCCTGGCTCTTTAACCACACCGTCGCCGTATTATCGTTGGGGTGGACACCCAAGAAGGCCGGCGGCTCGGTCAACTCAACGTCGAGATAGTAATCAACCGGGCCGCCCGGCGCATTCAACAGCCCCAACGGCGTCACGGCCCCCGGCTGTACCCCCAATAAGCGCTGTAAATCAGCAGGCGAAGCAAAACTTAACCGCCGCAAACCTTGCGCCCGCGCAAAAGCCTTGAGGTCAACGCGCTTTGCGCCCTTGACCGTCAGCAGGTAGTAATGGCGGTGTTTGTCATCCCGAACAAAGAGGTTCTTGGCATCCTGGTCCGGATAGGGCAAATTCAGGTCGGCCAGACTGGCCATATCAAAGACGGCGGCGTGTTCGGTAATTTCGTGCCAATAGCCCTTTTGCTGGAGTAATTGGTAAATCGCTTGCTTATCCAACATCATTGCATCTCCTACTTCCGTTTCTTTTGATAGTGAAACCCAAAACTTGCCAATTCCTCCTGGAAGGCCCACCGCCGGGAATGCTTAGCCTGGTAGGTCGCCATCAGCGATTGGGCCCTTTGGGCGGGGCTAAAATCGCCATTTACGCAAATGAGACACGACATATCTAAAAA